>NZ_JBFAOI010000013.1:0-168072 GCF_040675155.1 Micromonospora sp. NPDC049645 | reverse complement strand
CGGTTACTCGGCGTCGGGGTCGGCGGCCTGACGAGCGGGGGCTCGTGGCGCCGGGACCGTGTGTAACGACCCGGGGGCCGGGGTCATTCCCGGGGGCTGGCCCCTAGCTCGGGCGGTGCCCGAAGGGGGCTGGGGACTGCAACGGCTTGGCCGTGGAGACTGCAACGTCCCGGGGGCCGGGGTCATTCCGTGGCCCACCTGCCGGCACCTCATTGTGGCGGTGTCCGGTCGGTCGTGGGGACCGCAACGACCCGGCGTGGGCTGGCATTCCAACCCGCGCGACCTGCACCCCGTGAGGGGGGAGCGGGCCGGTGGTGCTGCGATCGTCAGGGTGTGCAACGACCCCGGGCCGGCCACGATTCCGGCCCACGGGTGCGACCGGTCACAGGACAAAACCCCCCGAGCCGGGCGGCTATGCCAAGCGAAGTCGGGTCGCAGCGGCGTGATCCACTCGACTTTACGGAAGTCGGGGCATCCCGGACTCCCGGATACCCCGACTTCACCAAACCCGAGTCGATCACGAGGTTTGCTCGCGCCGTGACACGGCCAGGCCCGGCTTATCAGACAAAACGCCCGGCGGGTGATCCGCCGGACCGACCGAGCCGGATCGGTTGATGCCCTGCTCACAGCCGGAAAATCGGTTGAGTTGGCAGTTTCGGGCCGGCAGGCTGAGGTCTCCGCCACCCCCGTCCCGGAGGACTTTCCATGCGCCTGCTCCGTGATCTGTGGGGTACCTCGACCCGTCGTATGACGATCGTGGTCGTCCTCATCGTGCTGGGTGCCGTGGGGCAGGCGGGCGCGTCGGCGCTGGCCGGCGCGGTGCTGGTGCATCGCTCGGCTGGCTTCTTCGCCGTGCTGGCGGCGGCGCTGGTCGTCGTGGTCCTCAGCGACCTCGCGGTGAGCCTGCTGATGGCCGGTCTGACCGCCGACTGGTCCGCCGACGTGCGCCGCCGCCTGTGCCGTGTCGCCTTCGGGCAGGACCTGCCCACCCTGGAGACCACACCGGTGGGCGAGTTGCTGGACCGGATCGACGGGGACGTCTACCAGGTGGCGTCGGCGATCCGTAACCAGGGCACCCGGCTCGCCCAGGGGCTCTGCGTCGGCCTGCTGTCGATGGTGGTGGCGCTGGCCGTGTGGTGGCCGGCCGGGATCGCGATGCTGCTGCTCACGGTGGTGCTCGGGATCGGGTTGCGTCGGCCCACGGCGCGGATCGGCCCGGCTCGGATGGCCGAGGAGGAGGCGTGGTCCGACCTGGCCGCCGTGATGGAGGAGGCGGTGCACGGCCAGGACGATGTGCGTACCAGTCTCGCCCGGCCGTACGTGTTGCGGTTGTACGCCCGGCGGGCCGCCGCGGTTCTCTCCCGGGGCAGCGTGGTCTGGGTGTTGTCCGCGCGGGTGGCGACGGTGGCCACCGCGACGATCCGTGCCGGCATCGGCGTGGTGGTGCTCGGCGGGGCCTGGGCGTTGGCGACGGGTCGGATCGACGCGGCCCGGCTCACGGCCATCTGGTTGCTCGCCCTGGCCTTCGGGGCGACCGCGGAACATGTCAGTCGGATGGTGCCGGAGATCCAGGAGGCTCTCGGCGCGTGGGCTCGGGTGCAGTTGCTCCAGAAGGCTCGGCAGGAACCCGTCGGCGGGGCCAGCCCGAGCGACGGTGACGTGCGCATTCGAGACCTGACCTTCGGATACGAGCAGAGTGGCCGGGGGGCCGCGCTGCGCGGGCTCAGCCTCACCTTCGCGCGCGGCCGCTCGTACGCGCTGATCGGACGGACCGGTTCGGGAAAGTCGACTCTGGCGAAGGTGCTCACCCGGGCGGTGGACGTGCCAGCGGGCACGGTCTTCCTCGGTGGCACCGACCTGTGTGACCTGGACGTCGAGCAGCTGCGTCGCTGGGTGGCGCTGGTGCCGCAGCGCACCGAGATCCTGGCCGGCACGCTCGCCGAGAACGTCGCCCTCTTCGACCCGGAGTTGCTCGACGTGGCGGCTCGGGCGCTCGACGAGTTGGGGCTGGCCGGTTGGATCGCGGAGCTGCCGGACGGGTTGGCGACCCGGCTGGGCGAGGGCGGGCACGTGCTCTCCGCCGGTCAGGAGCAGTTGGTGGCGTTCGCGCGGATCCTGGTGCGGGACCCGCACGTGGTGATTCTCGACGAGGCCACCGCGCGGCTGGACCCGGTCACCGAGGCGCGGGTGCAGCGGGCCACCGAACGACTGCTGCGCGACCGGATCGGCATCGTCATCGCGCACCGGCTCTCCTCCGTGCGCCGCTGCGACGAGGTGGTCGTGCTTGCCGACGGTGCGGTGGTCGAGGCCGGTCCGATGGAGACGTCGACCCGCTTCGCCGAGCTGCTGGCGACCAGCCACGCCGCCGCGTACGCCACGGTGGCGCCGGCCGGTCGCGTCGGCCTCGGCACCGACCTGCTGGTCGGGCCCGACCCGTCGGACGCCTGGCCGAGCGAGCCGACGCCCGCCCCGGTCGAGCCGGTCGCGCAAGCTCGGGCGGCCGGGCGGATCGAGCCGGCTGAGCCGGCCGGGCGGGCCGAGCCGGCTGAGCCGGCCGGGCGGGCCGAGCCGATCGTGACGACAGGGCAGGCCGCACCGGTCGGGCCGACCCGCGCCGACCCGCCGCCGCTGCCACCGGTGCCGCCGGCCCGGACGCTGCGGGAGATCTTCCGACTCTGTCTCAACGACCCCCGCTACGGGGCGACCGCCATCGCGCTGTTCCTCGGGCTCAGCCTGCTGGGGTTGGACGGGCCGGTGCTGCCGTGGCTCTGGGCGGACCTGGTCGACGGGACCGGCAACCCGTACCTGCCCGCGGTGGGGATCGTCGCCGGGCTGCTGGTCACCCTGCCGCTGCCGTTCTACACCCATGTCTGGTTCCCCCAGTGGTGGGTGCGGCAGATGCTGCGCATCGGCCTGCGCCTGGTGCACGGCCAGACCGGGCCGCGCCGGGTCAGCTCACACACCCCCGCCGAGGTGGTGGCGCAGGGCGGCGACACCGAACGGGTGGTCCAACTCGCCGACAACGTGCTGGACCAGACCGTCGCGCTGGTGCTCGTGGTCGCCATGACGGCGGTCACCGGCAGCGTCGTACCGGGGCTGTTCTTCCTCGGCACGATGGTCGTCTCGGGGCTGGCCGCGACGTTGTTCGGGCCGAAGCTGGAGCGCGCGGCGCGGGCGACGGTGGCGGCGCGGGCCGCGTTCGCCACGGCCCTGGTCTCCGCGCTCTCCGCGGCGCGGACGGTGAAGCTCGCCGGCGCGACCGCGGCGGTGCTGCGCCACCTGGCGGGCCTGGACGTGCTGCGCAGCGACCGGCAGCGGCGGGAGATCTCGGTGCAGGTGTGGGCGCGCTCGACGCCGTCGATGGCCAGCGGGCTGTTGCCGATCGGGGCCTGGGCGCTCTACCTGAACGGCTCACTCTCCGCCGGGGCGGTGCTGGTTGCCGTGTCCACCCTGGGCGCGGCCCGCTGGTTCGCCTGGACGACCGCGTCGTTGATCTCGCAGTTGCCGTCGGCGCGGGTCTGGACCCGGCGCACGGTGGCGATGACCGGGGTGAGCACCTATTCCGCGGGGGTGCCGGAGGTCGACCTGACCGCCGGGACGGCGCCCGCGCCGACCATGCCGCCCCGGCATCCGCTGCGCCGGCTGGAGCTGCGCGGCTTCGGGGTGGTGCACTCCGACGGTACGGTGGCTGTCCGGGACGTGGACCTGACCGTGCAGCGCGGGCAGTTGGTGCTGGTCGTCGGGCCGGTGGGGTCGGGCAAGTCCTCGTTGCTGCGGGCGCTGGCCGGGATCGTGCACCACACCGGCGAGCTGGCCTGGAACGGCGACCCGGTCACCGAGCCGGAGTTGTTCCTGCGGCCCAACCAGGTCGGCTACGTCGGTCAGCTGCCCCGGGTGCTCTCCGGCACGGTGGCCGACAACATCGCGCTCGGGCACCAGGTGGACGCGGCCGGGGCGGTCAGCACCGCCCAGCTCGACCATGACCTGGCCGCCGCCGGCGGCGGGCTGGGTCTGCTCATCGGGCACAAGGGCACCCGGCTCTCCGGCGGGCAGTTGCAGCGGTTGGCGCTGGCCCGGGCGCTCGCGCCGCGTACCGAACTGCTGGTCGCCGACGACGTGTCGTCGGCGCTGGACGTCACCACGGAGCTGGCGCTGTGGCAGGCGTTGCGCGGCCACGGGGTGACCGTGGTCGGCTCGACGGCGAAGCGCGCCGCGTTGGTCCGGGCCGACCACGTGGTGGTGCTGCTCGGTGGCACGGTGGCGGCCCAGGGCACCTGGCAGGACCTGGAGGGTGACTGGTCGCACCTGGCCGGCTGAGGGGCTCGGAGTCGCGCCGACGGTCGGGCGGCTGCTCAGGGGAGCAGCCGCCCGACCGCGTGGATCAGGCGGCGCGGGCGTACTGGGCGGGCCCGGAGTACGCGACGCCGAGCTTCGCGGCGGCGCGGCGCGGCCAGTACGGGTCACGCAGCAACTCCCGGCCGAGCAGCACCAGGTCGGCGTCGCCGCTGGCGACGATCTGCTCGGCGTGCTCGGGCTCGACGATCAGGCCCACCGCTCCGGTCGGGACGCCGGCCTCGCGGCGGATCTGGGCGGCCAGCGGCACCTGGTAGCCGGGGCCGAGCGGGATGCGCTGGTCCACGCTCACCCCGCCGGAGGACGCGTCGACCAGGTCGACGCCGACGGCGGCCAGCTCACCGGCGAGCACCACGCTGTCCTCGATCGTCCAGCCGCCCTCGACCCAGTCGGTGGCGGAGATCCGGGTCAGCACCGGCACGTCCTCGCCGACCGCGGCGCGCACCGCGCGGGCCACCTCCAGGGTGAGCCGCATCCGGGCGACCCGGTCGCCGCCGTACGCGTCGGTGCGGTGGTTGGTCAGCGGCGAGAGGAACTCGTTGAGCAGGTAGCCGTGGGCGGCGTGGATCTCCACGGCGGCGAAGCCGGCATCCAGCGCGCGCTCGGCACCGGCCGCGAACGCCTCGACCACACCGGCGATGCCGGCCTCGTCGAGGCTGGTCGGCGTCCGGTAGCCGGCGGTGAACGGCTCCGCGCCGGGGGCGACCGGCGTCCAACCGCCCTCGGCGTCCGGCACGCCACCGCGCTCCGGCGCCCACGGCCGGTAGGTGGAGGCCTTGAAGCCGGCGTGTGCGAGCTGCACGGCCGGCACCGCGCCGTGCGCGGCGACGAACGCGGTCACCGGCCGCCAGGCGTCGACGTGGGCACCGGACCACAGCCCGGTGTCCTGAGGGCTGATCCGACCCTCGGGGAGTACGGCGGTCGCCTCGGTCAGCACCAGACCGGCGCCGCCGACCGCGCGACTGCCCAGGTGGATCAGGTGCCAGTCGGTGGGCAGACCGTCCGGGCCGGCGGAGTACTGGCACATCGGCGCCATGGCGATCCGGTTGGGCACCGTGACCGCGCGCAGGGCCAGGGGAGTGAACAGGGAACTCATGGGGTCATCCTCTCCGACACGGCGACGGGCCCCCGGGGAGAGGGGCCCGTCGCCGGATGGGTGAACTGGTCAGGCGGGGAGAGGTGCCAACTCGGGCCGGGGCTCGGCGACCGGCTCCGGGTCGGTCAGGTCACGCCGGCCGGCGGACTCGTACGCCTCGCGGTCGAGGGTGCCCTCGCGGGCGGCGACCACGGTCGGCACCAGGGCCTGCCCCGCGACGTTGGTGGCGGTGCGGATCATGTCCAGGATCGGGTCGATGGCCAGCAGCAGGCCGGCGCCGGCCAGCGGCAGGCCCAGCGTGCTGAGGGTCAGGGTGAGCATCACGATCGCGCCGGTCAGGCCGGCGGTGGCCGCCGAGCCGACCACCGAGACGAAGGCGATCAGCAGGTAGTCGCCGACGCCGAGGTGCACACCGAACACCTGGGCCACGAAGATCGCGGCGAGCGCCGGGTAGATGGCGGCGCAACCGTCCATCTTCGTGGTGGCGCCGAAGGGCACCGCGAACGAGGCGTACTCGCGGGGCACGCCGAGGCGCTCGACGGAGCGCTGGGTCACCGGCATGGTGCCGACCGAGGAGCGGGACACGAAGGCCAGCTGGATCGCCGGCCAGGCGCCGGCGAAGAAGCGCAGCGGGTTGAGACGGCCGGCGAGGATCAGCACCAGCGGGTAGACCACGAACAGCACGATGGCGCAGCCGACGTAGACGGCGGTGGTGAACTTCGCGAGGGGGGCCAGCAGGTCCCAGCCGTACGACGCGACGGCGTTGCCGATCAGGCCGAGGGTGCCGATCGGGGCGAGCCGGATGACCCACCAGAGCGCCTTCTGGACGATCTCCAGCAGGGAGCGGTTCAGCGCCACGAACGGCTCGGCGGCGTCACCTACCAGCAGGGCGGCGGCACCGATGACGACGGCGAGGAAGACGATCTGGAGGACGTTGCCCTCGACGAACGCGCCGACCGGGTTGGTGGGCACGATGCCGGTGAGGAAGTCGGTCCACGAGCCGGTGTTCTTCGGCGGCGCGGCGCCACCCAGGTCGAGGGTCACGCCCTTGCCCGGGTTGGTGAGCAGGCCGAGGCCGATGCCGATGCTCACCGCGATCAGCGCGGTGATGCCGAACCACAGCAGGGTCTTGAGGGCGAGTCGGGCGGCGTTGGCGACGCCGCGCAGGCTGACCACGCTGACCACGATGGCGGTGAAGACCAGCGGCGGCACGGCCAGCTTGAGCAGCTGGACGAAGAGGCTGCCGACGGTGTGCAGGGTGCTGGTGAGCCAGCTCAGGTCGTTGGTGCGGGCCAGGAAGCCCAGCGCGACGCCGAGCACGAGGCCGAGCAGGATCTGCACGGAGAAGGGAATTTTGCGCAGGCTGAAGGGCATGAGGATGTATCCAATTGTCCGGTCCGATCGGGGTAGGCGTGGGAACGCGGCTAGCCCGGACAGATGCCACTGGCCTGCAGTCGGAGATCGACATACAGGCGGACAGTGAGGCCCCAGACGTTGGTCATCGTTGGCCGACGATACGCCGATTTCCGCTCATCGGAAGGACCCGACGGGGTGAGGCTCCTTACAGAGGGCCAGCGTGGTGGCGGTGCTCAGGCCCCACAGCACCGCCACGGTGAGGATCAGCCGTTCCAGCACGCCCACCACCGGGCCCCGGCCGATGACGAGCATCGCCAGCCCCACCGCGGCGCAGAGCGGCAGCGCCAACGCGGCGGCCACGCCGGCCAGCCGGCGGACCGTCGCGCCGGCCGACGCCGACACGGCGAGCGTGATCATGGCGAAGACCACCGCCGCGGTCGCCCCGATGCTCGCGCCGCCGTGCACCAGATCCGCCGCCGTCGCCCGCTCGAACGGCGGCAGCGGGCAGCCGTCGGAGCAGGTCACCGCGCCGGACACGGCGGTGAACACCGCCCCGGTGGCGAGCAACGCCGGGGCCGCCGCCCACACCCCAGGGGGCAGCGCCGCGCCGATCAGCAGCAACGCGCCGGCGAGGGCCAGAATCCCGATCCGGTACGTCGAGGCGTGCTCGCTGCCGGCGATGCCCGCCTCACTGACGTACCCGGTGAGCCCTGGACCGGGACCGGCGACCACGGCGAGGGTCACCGCCACCGCACCGGCGACGATGCAGCCTGCGCCCGCGGACCCGGCGGCGCGGCGGGCGACGTCGCCGCGGGCGGTCGACGCGGTCGTGACGGCCGGCCCGCCCGGCTCAGCCACGCCCGTGCGGGATGCCCCAGCCGGACTCGTCCGGCCCGAGCGGCACGATGCCGCTGGGGTTGATCTCCCGGTGCGTGCCGTAGTAGTGCCGCTTGATGTGGTCGAAGTCCACGGTCTCGCCGAAACCCGGCGTCTGGAACAGGTCCCGGGCGTACGCCCAGAGCACCGGCATCTCGGTCAGCTTGTCGCGGTTGCACTTGAAGTGCCCGTGGTACGCGGCGTCGAAGCGGACCAGCGTGGTGAACAGCCGCACGTCGGCCTCGGTGATCGCGTCGCCCATCAGGTAGCGCTGCCCGGCCAGCCGTTCGGAGAGCACGTCCAACCGGGCGAAGAGCGCCCGGAACGCCTCGTCGTACGCCGCCTGTGAGGTGGCGAACCCGCACCGGTAGACGCCGTTGTTCACGTCGGTGTGGATCTCGGCCATCAGCGCGTCCATCTCCGGGCGCAGCGCCTCCGGGTAGAGGTCCGGCGCCCCGGCCCGGTGCAGCGATCGCCACTCGGTCGAGAAGTCGAGGGTGAGCTGCGGGTAGTCGTTGGTGACCACCCGGCCGGTCCGGGTGTCGACAAGCGCCGGCACGGTCACCCGGCCGGTGTAGTCCGGGTCGGTGGCCAGGTACGCCTCGGACAGGAAGCTCACGCCGAGGACCGGGTCGAAGCCGTCCGGGTCGAGGGCGAAGGCCCAGCCGCGCTCGTCCCGGATCGGGTCGACGGTGCCCAGCGAGATCGCGTCGTCCAGCCCGAGCAGACCGCGCACGATCCGCGCCCGGTGCGCCCACGGGCAGGCCCGGCACCAGATGAGCCGGTAGCGGCCGGCCTCCAGGGGCCAGCGGTCCTGCTCGTCCGGGCCGCCGCCCGGCGGCGAGGTCGAATCGGCGGTGACCCGACCGGTGAACCGGTTCGGCTGGCGGACGAACGCGCCGCCGCCGCTGGTCTCTGCGCTGAACTGGGCCCGAGCCATGCCGTCAACCTATCCGCTGCCGGCGCGGATATCCTGGCGCCGGCAGCCCTCGCGACCCGGTGGGCGTGCCCCACCCCCGCCGTCTGCACCCCTAAGGACTCGCGATGACCGTGGCATACCTGGTGGCCGGTGTCCGCACCCCGATCGGCCGGTACGCGGGCGCACTGGCCGGCGTCCGCCCCGACGACCTGGCCGCCCACGTGATCCGTGAGCTGGTCGCCCGCCACCCGTCGGTGGACTGGGCGCGGGTGGACGACGTGGTGCTCGGCTGCGCCAACCAGGCCGGCGAGGACAACCGCAACGTGGCCCGGATGGCGGCGCTGCTGGCCGGCCTGCCCGAGGGGGTGCCGGGCAGCACGGTCAACCGGCTCTGCGGCTCGGGCCTGGACGCGCTCGCCACCGCCGCCCGATCCATCGTCGCCGGGGACGCGGAGCTGGTGATCGCCGGGGGAGTGGAGAGCATGAGCCGGGCACCGTTCGTCATGCCGAAGGCGACGTCGGCGTACTCCCGCTCGGCCGAGGTGTACGACACCACCCTCGGTTGGCGGTTGGTGAACCCGTTGATGCGCGACGGGTGGGGGGTGGACTCGATGCCGGAGACGGCGGAGAACGTGGCCGCCGAGTACGGCGTCAGCCGGGCCGAGCAGGACGCCTTCGCGTACCGCTCACAGCAGCGCGCGGCGAAGGCGCAGGCCGACGGCCGCTTCGCCGAGGAGATCGTGGCGGTGTCCGTGCCGGCCGGTCGCCGGGAGACCCGGCTGGTCGAGGTCGACGAGCACCCCCGGGAGACCACGCTCGCGAAGCTGGCCGCGCTGCCCACCCCGTTCCGCGACGGCGGCACGGTGACCGCCGGCAACTCCTCGGGCGTCAACGACGGCGCGGTCGCGTTGCTGGTGGCCAGCGAGGCGGCGGTCGCTCGGTACGGCCTGACGCCGCTGGCCCGGATCGGTGGCGCGGCGGCGGCCGGCGTGCCACCCCGGATCATGGGCATCGGCCCGGTGCCGGCCACCCGCAAGCTGCTCGACCGCGTCGGCGTCGAGTTGGGCGCGGTGGACGTGGTGGAGCTGAACGAGGCGTTCGCCGCGCAGTCCGTGGCGGTGTTGCGCGAGTTGGGGTTGCCGGTGGACGCCGACCACGTCAACCCGAACGGCGGCGCGATCGCGCTGGGGCATCCGCTCGGCGCCAGCGGCGCGCGGCTGGCGTTGACCGCCGCGCTGGAGCTGCGCCGCCGCGGGGGCCGGCGGGCTCTGGCCACCATGTGCATCGGCGTTGGTCAAGGCATCTCGCTGTTGCTGGAGTCAGCCGCCTAGAGTGGTCCACACCACACGACCCGCGGGTCGACCGGTGCTCGCGCGTGCCCGCGGCACGCACCGGCACCGGTGCCGTCCCGCGCCGCGGCGATGAACTGGGGAGCACGCTGATGCCGGACGGACTGCCGACCGAGATCGATCTGACCAGGCCGAGCGCGGCCCGGGTGTACGACTACTTTCTGGGTGGGGCGCACAACTTCGAGATCGACCGGCGGCTGGCCGAGCAGATCGCCAGCATGACCCCGAATCTCGCGGCCACCATGCGCTCGGGCCGGGAGTTCCTCCGCCGGGCCGTCCGGGTGCTGCTCGACGCGGGCATCGACCAGTTCCTCGACATCGGCTCCGGAATTCCCACCGTGGGCAACGTGCACGAGGTGGCGCAGGGGGTGAACCCCAAGGCCCGCGTGGTGTACGTCGACATCGACCCGGTGGCCGTCGCGCACAGCCGCGAACTGCTCGCCGGCAACGAGCTGACCGGGGTCATCCACGCCGACCTGCGGGAGCCGGAGCGGATCCTCGCCGAGACCCGACAGCTCGGGCTGATCGACTTCGGTCGACCGATGGGCATACTGCTGGCCGGGGTGGTGCACTTCATCCCGGACGCGGACCGTCCCGAGGAGATCCTGGCCGCCCTGCGGGACGTCGCCGCGCCGGGCAGCTTCCTGGTCATCTCGCACTCCACCTTCGAGGATCAGCCGCAGGAGATGCTGGACGCGCAACGCCTCTCCGCCCGGACCGACACCGAGATCACCCTGCGCTCCCGCGCACAGGTCACCGGCTTCTTCGGCGACTGGACGGTTCTGGAGCCGGGCGTGGTGCACATGCCGCTCTGGCGCCCCGACGCACCGTCCGACGTGGACGAGCACCCGGAACGGTTCGGCGCCTTCGGGGGCGTCGCCCGGTACGACCAGCCCGCCGGCTGATTCCGTGGCCGCCGTCCCGGACCCCGCAGGGGTCGCCGCCGGCCGGGCCGACGCCCAGGGGTACGCCGCCGAGTGGGCCCGCGCGGTTCGCCGTCTCGGTTTCGTGCCGCTCAGCTTGGCCGAGACCGAGCGGCTGCTGCTGGTGCACACCATCCGGCTGGCCCAGACGGTGCGGGCGGAGCCCTTCACCGCCCGTCCGGCCGAGGAGATCGGGCGGGCGCTGGTGGAGGCGCACCTCACCGAGCCGCAGGCCCTCGACTGGACGCTGCACGCGCTCGGTGCGGACTTCTCCCGCCAGGTCCTGGGCGACGGTGACCGACCGGCGGACCTCGCCGACCGGATCGCGGCGCTGCAGGGCGGGCTGGCCGCCGGGTTCGCCCGCGCGCTGCGCGACCGCACGTTCAGCCAGCAGGAGCGGATCGCCCGGTCGGCCTGGCAGGCGCGCGACGAGGTCGAGCAGGCGCTGCGCGAGAGCGAGGCCCGGTTCCGGGCGGTGTTCACCGGCGCGGCGATCGGGATCGGGATCGCCGGCGTGGACGGTCGGATCATCGACGTCAACCAGGCGTTCGCCGACATGCTCGGCTACTCGATCGAGGAATTGCGCGAGATCAACGTGGCGGGGCTGTTCCACGCCGACGACGCCGTCGGGATGTGGGAGCTGTACCAGGAGCTGATCGAGGGCAAGCATGACGCGGCCCGGGTGGAGAAGCGCTATTACCGCAAGGACGGCAGCGTGGTCTGGACGGATCTGGCCGTCTCCCTGATCCGGCACGAGGGCCGACCCCGTTTCACCGTCGCGATGATCGAAGACATCACCGAGCGGTACGAACTCCAGCAGCGGCTGCGGTTCCAGGCGCTGCACGACCCGCTGACCGGGCTGCCGAACCGGACGCTGTTCTTCGAGACGTTGGGGCGGGTGCTCGACACCGCGGGCGCCGGGCAGCGGGTCGGGGTGTGCTTCCTCGACCTGGACGGCTTCAAGGCGATCAACGACAGTCTCGGCCACGACCTCGGTGACCGGCTGCTGGTGATGATCGGCCGGAGGTTGGCCGAGTGCGTGGCCGACCACGGCCACCTGGTCGCCCGGATGGGTGGCGACGAATTCGTGATCCTCGTCGACGGTGGCGACGACACCGACGACGCGATCGCGGTCGCGGAGGCCGCGCTGGCCGCCGTCGCGGCTCCGGTGCACGTCGGTGACCACCAGTTGGCCGTCTCGGCAAGTGTCGGCATCGTGCAGTGCCCCATCTCGGAGACCAGCGCGTCTGAGCTGATGAAGGCGGCGGACACCACGCTCTACTGGGCCAAGGCGGCGGGTCGGGGCCGGTGGGCGCTCTACGACCCCGAGCGCGGCGCCCGCGACATCGCCCGCTCGGCGCTGGTCGCCGGGCTGCCCGCCGCGCTGGACCGGGGCGAGTTCGTGCTGCACTACCAGCCGATCGTGTCGCTGCTGGAGGGCAGCATGCTCGCGGTGGAGGCGCTGGTCCGGTGGGAGCACCCGGAGCTGGGCCTGATCGGGCCGGACCGGTTCATCGGCCTCGCCGAGGAGACCGGCCTGATCGTCCGGCTCGGCGAGTGGGTGCTGCGGCAGGCCTGCGCGGACGCCCAGCGATGGTGGCGGGAGTTCCCCGACGCCAGGCTCGTGGTCAGTGTCAACCTGGCGGCGCGGCAGGCCGACGAGCCGACCATCGTGGACACCGTGGCCGACGCCCTGCACACCAGCGGGCTGCCCGCGGAGCTGCTCCAACTGGAGCTGACCGAGAGCGCGGTGATGGGCAGCGCCGGTGAGCCGCTGCGTAGCCTGCACCGGCTCGCCGCGCTCGGCGTCCGGCTGGCCGTGGACGACTTCGGCACCGGGTACTCCAACCTGGCGTACCTGCGGCGGTTGCCGATCCACTGCCTGAAGCTCGCCGGCCCGTTCGTGGAGGGCATCCGCGCGGACGGCACCGACGTGGTGGCCGACCACCGCGACGAACGGATCGTCGACGCGTTGGTCCGGTTGGCGCACGCCCTGGAGTTGTGGGTGACGGCCGAGGCGGTGGAGACGGGCGTGCAGGCGGAACGGCTGCGGGCGCTGCGCTGCGACACCGGGCAGGGCCGATACTTCGGCGCGCCGGTCCCGGCCGACGCGATAACCGCCCGGCTCCGCGACGGGGTGCTGGCGTGAGCGGGCCACCGTTCCGGCCCGGGTGGTGGCGACGGAAGGCGACGGCGTGGACCTGACGGACTCGCAGACGGCGGTGACCGTGGTGGCCGGGCTGGCCATCCTGGCCGGGTTGGCCGGCGTGGTGGTGCCCGGCCTGCCGGCGCTGCCGCTGTGCTGGGGTGGGGTGCTGGTCTGGGCGGTCTTCGGCGGTGCCGGCCCGGGCGGTTGGGCGGTGTTCGCCGCCGCCACCCTGGTCACCGCCGGCGGCACCGTGATCAAGTACGCGTGGCCGGGCCGGAACCTGAAGCGCACCGGCGTGCCGACGTCCACGCTGCTCGCCGGTGGGGTGCTCGGCATCATCGGGTTCTTCGTGGTGCCGATCGTGGGGCTGGTGCTCGGCTTCGTCGCCGGGGTGTGGGCGGCGGAACGGCTGCGGCTGGGCAGCAACCAACTCGCCTGGCCGTCCACCCTGCAGGCCCTGAAGGCCGCCGGCCTGTCGATGCTCGTCGAGTTCCTGGCCGGCCTCCTGGTGGCCGCCCTCTGGGTAGCCGGCCTCCTCCTGACCTGACGCCCCCTCCTCTCCCTCCCGCCCTCCCCCTCCCGCCCTCCCCCTCCCCCCTCCCCCTCCCCCTCCGCCCCCGCGTTGATCAAGAGGTTCGCGTCAGAATTCGGGCCCCGTTTGACGCAAAGCTCTTGATCACGAGGGGAAGGGGGCGCGGGGCACTGTCGGGTACGGCGCAGCGCCGTACGTGAGAGAGAGGCGTGCCCCGCGCCACCGTGGTCGGGCGGTCCGAGCGCCCGGGGTGGGCCCTGATCGGGCCTGGTCACCGGTCCAGGATGCGGGCCGGGGCGGCCGGACGGCAACGCATTTAGGCCGACGGCGGTGAGATTCCCACCGACTACGTATTGACCGCCTTGATCGGCCGGGACGACACTTTGCCCACTCGCACGCGGAACCACCTCAGGGAGGTGTGCAGTGGCCACGACGCCCGTGCCGACCGCCGAGCAACCGATGGACGACGACGCCCGACGGCTCGCCGAACTCGGCTACAAACAGGAGCTGCGCCGCAAGTGGAGTGGCTTCTCCAACTTCGCCATCTCGTTCTCGATCATCTCGATCCTGGCCGGCTGCTTCACCACCTTCGGTCAGGCGTGGAACAACGGCGGGCCGGTCGCCATCTCCTGGGGCTGGCCGCTGATCTCACTGTTCATCCTGATCATCGGTTTCTGCATGGCGGAGCTGGTGTCGGCGTACCCGACGGCGGGCGGGATCTACTGGTGGGCGGCCACGATGGGCCGCCCGGTGCACGGCTGGTTCACCGGCTGGCTGAACCTGATCGGCCTGGTGGCGGTCACCGCCTCGGTCGACTACGGCTGCGCGACGTTCCTCAACCTCACCCTGTCGGCACTCTTCGACGGCTGGGCCGGGACGCTGCGGCAGGCGTTCGTCCTCTTCGTGATCATCCTGGTGCTGCACGGGCTGATCAACATCTACGGGCACCGGATCATCGACGTACTCCAGAACGTCTCGGTCTGGTGGCACGTGGCCGGCGCGGCCGTCGTGGTGGCCATCCTGGTTCTGGTGCCGGACAACCACCAGAGCTTCCAGTTCGTGTTCACCGAGCGGTTCAACAACTCCGGCTTCGGTGACGGCGACATCGGTGGGCTGACGTTCTGGTTCTACGTGCTGCCGCTGGGTTTCCTGCTGACCCAGTACACGATCACCGGCTTCGACGCCTGCGCCCACGTCTCCGAGGAGACCCGGGGCGCGTCGCAGGCGGCTGCCCGCGGACTCTGGCAGTCGATCTTCTATTCGGCGGTCGGCGGCTGGATCCTGCTGCTGGCGTTCCTCTTCGCGGCCACCGACGTCGAGGCGGTCAACGCCGCGGGTGGCTTCTCCGGGGCCATTTTCGAGTCCGCGCTCACCCCGGTCTTCTTCAAGGTCGTCATCATCATCTCGACCATCGGTCAGTTCTTCTGCGGCATGAGCTGCGTGACGTCGATGAGCCGGATGGCGTACGCGTTCAGCCGCGACCGGGCGGTGCCCGGATGGCGGCTCTGGTCGAAGGTCGACCGCAACGGCACCCCGGTCAACGCGATCATCGGCGCGACCTTCGCCGGCCTGGTGCTCACCCTGCCGGCGCTGTACGAAAGCTCCGCCGGCATCCCGATCGCCTTCTACGCGGTCGTCTCCGTCGCGGTGCTCGGGCTCTACCTGTCGTTCCTCATCCCGATCGCGCTGCGCCTGCGGATGGGCGACCGGTTCGTGCCCGGGCCGTGGACGCTCGGTCGCAGGTACAAGCTGCTGGGCTGGGTCGCGGTGATCGAGATCGCGATCATCGCCGTCTACTTCGTGCTGCCGATCGTGCCCGCCGGCGTGCCCGGCAACGAGGGGTTCACCTGGTCCGCGGTGAACTACGCGCCGCTGGCCGTCGGCGGGGTGCTGCTGGTGGTCGCCGTCTGGTGGTACGCCTCGGCCCGCAGGTGGTTCACCGGCCCGGTCCGTACCGTCGAGCAACCCGCGGCGGCCGACCCGGCGGCGGTCGACGGCCCGGCCTGACCGGCACCCGGCGGGACGGCGGCGCCGCCGTCCCGCCGGGTTTGCCGTACCTGCCGCCGGGGGCATTGACGGTGATCCGGTTTGCCAGTAGACCTTGGTGATGGAGGCCCGCGAATGAGGAAAGCTCCGCTCACGCTGGAACAACTGCGGGTGGCCGTCGCCGAGGGTGAGATCGACACGGTGGTGCTGGCCCTCGTCGACATGCAGGGCCGATTGCAGGGCAAGCGGTTCCACGCGCCCTACTTCCTCGACCAGGTGGTCGCCAACGGCAGCGAGGGTTGCAACTACCTGCTCGCCGTGGACGTCGACATGAACACCGTCGACGGGTACGCGATGTCGAGCTGGGATCGCGGCTACGGCGACTTCGCGATGGTGCCGGACTTCGCCACGTTGCGCCGGATGCCCTGGCAGCCCGGCTCGGCGATGCTGCTGGCCGACCTGACCTGGCTCGACGGCTCCGGTGACGTGGTCGCCTCGCCCCGGCAGATCCTGCGCCGACAGCTGGACCGGCTGGCCGAGCACGGGCTGACCGCGTACGCCGGCACCGAGTTGGAGTTCGTGCTGTTCCGTGACTCGTACGAGGACGCCTGGCAGCGCGGCTACCGGGACCTCACCCCGGCCAACCAGTACAACGTCGACTACTCGCTGCTCGGCACCGCCCGAGTGGAGCCGCTGCTGCGCCGCATCCGCGTCGAGATGGCCGCCGCCGGCCTCACCCCGGAGAGCGCCAAGGGCGAGTGCAACCTCGGGCAACACGAGATCGCCTTCCGGTACGACGAGGCGGTGGCCTGCGCCGACCACCACGTGATCTACAAGAACGGTGCCAAGGAGATCGCCGCCCAGGAGGGGATGGCGATCACCTTCATGGCCAAGCCGAACGAGCGGGAGGGCAACTCCTGCCACATCCACTTCTCGCTGCGGGACTCATCCGGCTCGTCGGCAATGCTCGGCGACGGCCCGGCGCACCTGTCGCCGACCGGGCAGCGGGTGCTCGCCGGGCTGTTGGCCACCATGCGGGAGTTCAGCCTGCTCTTCGCCCCGAACATCAACTCCTACAAGCGCTACCAGCCGGGTTCGTTCGCCCCGACCGCGCTGCGCTGGGGGGTGGACAACCGCACCTGCGCGTTGCGGGTGGTCGGGCACGGGCAGGGCATGCGGGTGGAGAACCGGGTGCCGGGCGCGGACGTCAACCCGTACCTGGCGATCGCCGGGCTGGTCGCCGGGGCGCTGCACGGCATCGACGGCGAGTTGGAGCTGGGTGCGGAGTGCACCGGCAACGCGTACGACGACCCGGAGGCCGAGCGCGTCCCCGGCACCCTGCGCGACGCCCTGGCCCTCTGGGAAGACTCGGCGGTGGCCCGCGAGGCGTTCGGCGGAGAGGTGGTGGCGCACTACGCCAACCAGGCAAGGGTGGAGATCGCCGCGTACGACGCGGCGGTGACGGACTGGGAGCTGACCCGTGGCTTCGAGCGCCTCTGAGGGCGCCCGACCGCGATGTCCGGGGTCGATCATGGAGTTGTGGTGGCCGGAGTGCGGTGGATTGCGGCTTACGCGAGGCACCACAACTCCATGATCGGCGGCGAGGGGGGTGGGGGACGTGACGGTGGTTGTTGATCCGGCTTCGGGGGTCGGGTTTCGGGAGGTTCGGGGGGCATCCCTGGACGAGGTCGATTCGGCTATTTCCCGGGCGGCCCGGGCGTTCGAGACCTGGCGGAAGGTGGGGGCGGGGGACCGGGCGCGGTTGTTGCGCCGGTTCGCCACCGTCGTCGACGCGCATGTGGACGAGTTGGCCCTGCTGGAGGTACGCAACTCCGGGCACACCATCGGCAACGCCCGGTGGGAGGCCGGCAACGTCCGCGACGTCCTGGACTACTACGCCGGCGCGCCCGAGCGGCTGACCGGACGGCAGATCCCGGTGCCCGGCGGGCTGGACGTCACCTTCCACGAGCCACTCGGCGTGGTCGGCGTGATCGTGCCCTGGAACTTCCCGATGCCGATCGCCGCCTGGGGCTTCGTCCCGGCCCTCGCCGCCGGCAACACCGTGGTGCTCAAGCCCGCCGAACTCACCCCGCTCACCGCCCTGCGCCTGGCCGACCTGGCCCGCGAGGCCGGTCTGCCCGAGGACGTGTTCACCGTGATCCCGGGCGAGGGCTCGGTGGTGGGGGAGCGGTTCGTCAGTCACCCGGCGGTCCGCAAGGTCTGCTTCACCGGCTCCACCGAGGTCGGCACCCGGATCATGGCCGGCTGCGCCGCCCAGGTGAAGCGACTCACCCTGGAGTTGGGCGGCAAGAGCGCGAACATCGTGTTCGCGGACGCCGACCTGGAACGCGCCGCCGCGACCGCGCCGGGCGCGGTCTTCGACAACGCCGGCCAGGACTGCTGCGCGCGGTCGCGGATCCTGGTCCAGCGTTCGGTGTACGACCGGTTCCTGGAACTGCTCGAACCGGCGGTCCGCGCGGTGCGGGTCGAGGACCCGTCCCGGGACACCGCCGAAATGGGTCCGCTGATCTCGGCGGCCCATCGGGACCGGGTCGCCGGTTACCTGACCGGGGCGACCGTCGCCTTCACCGGCTCCTGCCCCGACGGCTCCGGCTTCTGGCACGCGCCCACCGTGCTGCTGGCCGACTCGCCGGCCGACCGGCACTGGCGCGAAGAGGTCTTCGGCCCGGTCGTCTCGGTGCTGCCGTTCGACGACGAAGCCGACGCGGTCCGGCTCGCCAACGACACCGAGTACGGCCTGTCCGGCTCGATCTGGACCCGGGACGTGGGTCGGGCCCTGCGCCTGGCCCGCGCCGTCGAGGCGGGCAACCTCAGCGTCAACTCGCACTCCTCGGTGCGCTACTGGACCCCGTTCGGCGGGATGAAGCGGTCCGGGCTCGGCCGTGAGCTGGGCCCGGACGCGTTGCACTCCTTCACGGACGTCAAGAACGTGTTCATCGCGACAGAGGAGTGACGCCAGTGCAGGGTCGGTTGCAGGACCGGGTGGCCGTGGTCACCGGAGCGGGCAGCGGCATCGGGTTGGCCACCGTGCGGCGGTTCGCCGCCGAGGGGGCCCGGGTGGTCTGCGTGGACATCGACGCGGCGGCCGGTTCGAAGGCCGCCGAGGAGTGCGGCGGCGAGTTCGTGGCCACCGACGTGGCCGACGAGTCGGCGGTACGCGACCTGTTCGACGGGGTGGTCGACCGGCACGGCCGGGTGGACATCGCCTTCAACAACGCCGGCATCTCACCGCCGGACGACGACTCCATTCTGGACACCGGTCTGGACGCGTGGGAGCGGGTGTTGCGGGTCAACACCACGAGCGTCTACCTGTGCTGCAAGTACGCCATCCCGCACATGCGTCGGCAGGGCAAGGGGTCGATCATCAACACCGCCTCGTTCGTGGCGTTGATGGGAGCGGCCACGTCGCAGATCGCGTACACCGCGAGCAAGGGCGGGGTGCTGGCGATGACCCGGGAGTTGGGGGTGCAGTTCGCCCGCGAGGGCATCCGGGTCAACGCGCTCTGTCCGGGCCCGGTGGCCACGCCGTTGCTGCTGGAGCTGTTCGCCGCCGACCCGGAGCGGGCCGCCCGTCGGCTGGTGCACGTGCCGATGGGTCGGTTCGGGCAACCGGAGGAGATCGCCGCCGCGGTGGCGTTCCTGGCCAGCGACGACGCCTCGTTCATGACCGCCGCGCAGTTCGTGGTCGACGGAGGCATCACGGGCGCCTACGTCACTCCCCTGTGAGCGCGAGGAGTGAGCCGGGTTTGCGAGCCCCGCAGTGGCGAACGATTCCGGCGCCGAGGAGGCCGTTGATCGGGGTCAGCGCGTACGTCGAGCCCGCCGACTGGGCGGCCTGGCGGGGTGTGCGGGC
Source organism: Micromonospora sp. NPDC049645 (assembly GCF_040675155.1). Taxonomy (NCBI): domain Bacteria; kingdom Bacillati; phylum Actinomycetota; class Actinomycetes; order Micromonosporales; family Micromonosporaceae; genus Micromonospora; species Micromonospora sp. NPDC049645. The sequence goes on along the minus strand of NZ_JBFAOI010000013.1, from coordinate 148,659 downwards.
GGTGCTGGTGCCGGAGGCGTACACCCGGGCGGTGACGGTAGCGGGTGGTCGGGCGGTGGTCCTACCGCCGGACGACGTGGACGCGGACGTGCTGGCGGTCCTCGACGGGCTGCTGCTGGCCGGTGGCGCGGACGTCGGCCCGGGGCGGTACGGCCAGCCGCCCGATCCGCGTACCGAGGATCGGCCGGACCGGGACGCCGGTGAGCTGACCCTGTTGGCCGCCGCGCTCGCCGCCGAACTGCCGGTGCTGGGCGTGTGCCGGGGGATGCAGTTGCTGGCGGTCGCGTACGGCGGCACCCTGCACCAGCACCTGCCCGACGTGGTGGGGCACGAGGCGCACCGCCCGGCGCCCGGCGTGTACGGCGCCCACCCGGTGCGATTCGCCCCGAAAAGCCTGGCCGCGAGGGTGTTGGCGGGAGTCGACCGGGTCAACTCGTACCACCATCAGGCGGTCGCCGATCCGGGGCGGCTCACGGTGACCGGCTGGGCGGGGGACGGGGTGATCGAGGCGGTGGAGGATCCGGCCCTGCCGTTCGTGCTCGGGGTGCAGTGGCATCCGGAGAATGAACGCGATCCCCGCCCGATCACCGCGCTGGTACGGGCCGCCGGCCAGCGGGTGTGACTGAGATCGCCGCCGTCGGTCGCCGGGGCCGGTGGGAGGATCGGCGCATGGGCAAGGTCTATCCGGAGATCGACGGTCGTCTGCGTGACTTCATCGCGGCTCAGCCGCTTTTCTTCGTGGCTACCGCGCCGTCCGGTGCCGAGGGGCACGTCAACGTGTCGCCGAAGGGCATGCGGGGCACCTTCGTGATCCTCGGCCCGCACCGGGTGGCCTATCTCGACTACCACGGCAGCGGCGCGGAGACGATCGCCCACCTGCGGGACAACGGTCGGATCACGCTGATGTTCTGTGCCTTCGACGGGCCGCCGAAGATCGTCCGGTTGCACGGCCGGGGCAGCAGCGTCGCGGTCACCGAGGATGCCTTCGCCGATCGGCTCGCCGAGTTTCCCGCGCCGCCGGACGTGCACGCCGTCCGCGCGGTCATCACGGTCGAGGTGGAGCGGGTCAGCGACTCCTGCGGCTACGCGGTGCCGTTGATGGATTTCCGGGCCGAACGTGATCTGTTACTCACCTCACACTCCCGCCGCAGCGCCGACGACCTGGTGGTTTACCGGGCCACCAAGAACGCCGCGAGCATCGATGGGCTGCCTGTCTTCTGACTCGTCGGCGCGCCCAGCCACCGCCGTTCGACGCCCCCAACCGTGCGCACTGTCCGGTGCCTGACGGCTCAGGTGTGCGTAACCAGCGTCCACGTGTCGTGATGCGTTACGTTGCTGGTCCGCTGGGGTACAAGTCGGAGCACGGCGGGTGAAGATCAACGGTCGAGGGGTACGGCCGGAGCGGGAGGCTGCATGAGCTCGGCCCAGGGGGGCGCGGACGTCGGGCATGCCGACCTGTCCGGCCGTGAGACCCCTCCGATGCTGGCGGCCGCGTTCGCGGCCGGCGGCGAGATGGGCGACCGGCTGGCCCGCTTCGACTGGTCCTCCGGCCCCCTGGGTGAGCCCGGTCAGTGGCCCCCGGCGCTGTCCAGCGCGGTCGGCATGATGCTCGCCTCCAGCGCGCCGATCGTCATGTTCTGGGGCGACGAGCAACGCGCCTTCTACAACGACGCCTACCGGCCGACCATCGGCGACAAGCACCCGGACGTGATCGGCCAGCCGGCCCGCACCCACTGGGCGGAGACCTGGGCGGTGCTCGGTCCGCTGCTCGACGGTGTCCGCAGCACCGGGCGCTCCTATCGCGGCGAGGATCACCCCTTCCTGTTGAACCGGCACGGCTTCGTCGAGCAGACCTACTTCAACGTCTCGTACGACCCGATCCGCGGTGACGACGGTTCGGTCAGTGGCGTCTACTGCATTGTCAGCGAGACCACCGGGCGGGTGCTCGGCGAGCGCCGGCTGCGCGCGCTCTCCGAACTGGGCGCCGAGCTGAGTGACATCTTCAGCGCCGTGGAACTGGGGCGGACCGCCGCCGGGGTGCTCAGCCGGCACCGGGCGGACGTGCCGTTCGCCCTGATCTATCTGGCCGACGACAGCGGCCAGCTCACCCTGGCCGGTTGCACCGGCACCACCCCGCCCTCCAGCGATGCGACCTCGCAGATGCTGGCCCGGTTGACCGCCGATGGCGCGCCGGGGGCCGTCGAGGTGGCCGGTCTGCTCGACGTGTTGCCGGACGACGCCGCCGACCACGCGCTGGTGCTGCCGCTCACGGCGACCAACCAGACGGTCGGCGCGCTGGTCGTCGGCGTGGCGCGTCAACTGCCGCTCGGCGACGACTACCGCGACTTCCTCGGCCTGGTCGCCGCCCAGATCTCCCGGGCGGTCGGCGCTCAGCGGGCGTACGAGCAGGAACGGGCTCGCGCCGCCGAGTTGGCCGTGCTGGACCGGGCGAAGACCAACTTCTTCGCCAACGTCAGCCACGAGTTCCGCACCCCGCTGACCCTGGTGCTCGGCCCGCTGGAGGACATGCTGGCCGACCCGGAGCGGCCCGCCGCCGAGACCGACCGGCTCACCATGATGCACCGCAACGCGCTGCGCCTGCTCAAGCTGGTCAACACCGTGCTGGACTTCTCCCGACTGGAATCCGGTCGGCTCGCCGCCCGCTACCAGCCCACCGACCTCGCCGGTTACACCGCCCGGCTGGCCAGTACCTTCCGCTCGGCCACCGACCGGGCCGGGTTGCGACTGGTGGTGGACTGTCCGCCGCTGTCGACGCCGGTCTTCGTCGACCGGGACATGTGGGAGAAGATCGTCCTCAACCTGGTGTCGAACGCGGTCAAGTTCACCTTCGACGGCGAGATCCGGGTGCGGGTCCGGGCCGTGGAAGGCGCGGCCCGACTGGAGGTGACGGACACCGGCATCGGCATCGTGCCGGACGAGTTGCCGCACGTCTTCGAACGGTTCCACCGGGTGGCCGGGGTGCGGGCGCGCACCCACGAGGGCACCGGCATCGGCCTCGCGCTGGTCCGGGAGCTGGTCGAGATGCACGGCGGTGAGGTCGGGTTGACCAGCCAGGTCGACGAGGGCAGCACCTTCACGGTGACCGTTCCGTTCGGCTCGGCGCACCTGCCGGCGGACCGGGTGGCGGCGTTCGACCCGCTGCCCCTGGGCGAGCCCGAGCAGGCCCGGCTCTTCGTGGCGGAGACCGCGCTGTGGGCCGGTGTCGCGCCGACACCCGAGCTCGACCGTCAGCCGGCGACGCGTACCCCGGCCGGCCGGATCCTGGTCGTCGACGACAACGTCGATCTGCAGGAGCACGTCATCCGGCTGCTCTCACCGACCTGGGACGTGGTCACCGCGAACGACGGGCTCGAAGCCCTGCCGCTGGCCCGCGAGGGCGGGTTCGATCTGGTGCTCACCGACGTGATGATGCCTCGGCTGGACGGGTTCGGGCTGGTGAGCGCATTGCGCGCGGATTCGCGTACCCGGCATGTGCCGATCGTCCTGCTCTCCGCCCGCGCCGGCTCCGCGGAGGCCGTCGCCGGTCTCTCCGTCGGCGCCGACGACTACCTCACCAAGCCGTTCTCCGGGCAGGAGCTGATCGCCCGGGTGCGGGCCAACGTGGAGCTGGGTCAGCTGCGCGGGCAGATCATCCGCCGGCTCCGGGCGCTCGCCGACGCGGCGGTGGCCGTGAACACCGCCCGATCCACCGCCGACGTGCTCCAGGTCGCCGCCCGGCACGCGTTGAGCCTCGCCGAGGCGGCGCGGGTGGTGGTCACCGCGGCCGAGACGCGCTCCGAGGCGGACGCCGGCGGCACCACCGCCACCGATCCGTCCTTCGTGGCCGAGCTGACCGGCACCACCGGTGAGCGGCTCGGTGAGCTGCGGGTCTGGCGGGCGGCCGGTGACGAGGCGCAGGCCGACGATGCCGCGTTGACCCAGCTGGCCCGGCTGGTCGGGGTGCGCCTGGAGAACGCCCAGCTCTACGAGGCCGAACACCGCATCGCCACCACCCTGCAGCACAGCCTGCTACCCCGGTCGCTGCCGCAGTTGCCCGGCGCGGTGGTGGCCAGCCGCTACCTGCCCGGCAGCGCCGACGTCGAGGTCGGCGGCGACTGGTACGACGCGATCGCCCTGAACGGTGACGAACTGGTGCTGGTCATCGGCGACGTGGTCGGTAAGGGTGTCCGGGCCGCCGCCGCGATGGGGCAACTGCGCAACGCGCTGCGGGCGTACGTGCTGGAGGGTTTCGATCCGGGTGAGTCGCTGACCCGGCTCAACCGGCTGGTCGGCTCCACCGAGGGCCGATCCTTCGCGACCGTGGTGTGCCTGCTGTTCAACCCCCGCACCGGTCGGCTACGGTTCGCGAGCGCCGGTCACCCGTCCCCACTGTTGATCACCGGAGGCGATGTGGCGTTCCTGCACAACCGGGCGCTCGGCCCGCCGGTCGGCGCGCTCCCCGGCGCGACGTACGAGTCGGTCGAGGGTGAGTTGCCGGCCGGTAGTCGGCTGCTGCTCTACACCGACGGGCTGATCGAGGACCGTCAGCTCGGCATCGACGCGGCGCTGGCCCAGCTGCGTGTCGACGCGGCCGGCCCGAGCGAGCACGTGGCGGACCTGATCGACGCGGTGGTGGAGCGGGTCTCCGGTCGACCGCGCCGCGACGACGTGGCGGTCCTCGCCCTGGAGGCGGCGGAGCTGAACCGCTTCGCGCTGCGGCTGCCGGCGGACCCGACCCGGCTCAGCGTGCTGCGCAAGCGGCTGGAGGACTTCCTGGTCGCGCATGCCGTGGGTGAGACCGACCTGTTCGACCTGACCGTCGCCGTCTCCGAGGCCGCCGCCAACGCCATCGAGCACCCGGTGCACCCCGCCGAGGCCATGATCAGCGTGGAGGTTGCCATCGAGGGTCGGACGGTGACGGCCACGGTGCGCGACAGCGGGCAGTGGCGGGAGTCGACCGGCTCCGGCTTCCGGGGTCGCGGCCTGGCCCTGATCAGGGCGCTGGGCGAGCTGTCGGTACGGCGTACCGATGAGGGCACCGAGGTGACGCTGCGCCGGCAGCTGCGGGACTGACCGCGCGTCCGACGGCGGCCGGGGCGTCTCAGGCCGGTTCGAGCCAGCTCTGCTCGCCGAGGCCGGAGATCTCCAGCACGCGACGCACCTGTCGGGACGGACGAACGGTGAGCGTGCCGGAAAACTGCTGGGCGAGCCGGACCAGGGCGTGGATGGCGGCCGAGTCGAAGAAGGTGACCGCACTCAGGTCGAGGGTGATCTTCCTGGCGGGTTCGCGCAACGCGGTCTGGAGCATCGTGTCCGCGGTCGCCATGTCGACCTCACCGGCCACCACCACGTGGAGGTGATCACCATCGATCTCCGCGCTGGCGGAGAAGACGGGCGGTGCTCCCCCTTGATCCACGCAGACACCATGGCACAGCCACCCTGGCAGGGCAACAACCCCCACCGGACGGCCGTGGCGCGGGTCACCAGCGGCCCCGGCGATAGGCTTGCGGCATGACCGTCCGTCCGCCGCTGACACCAGGCACGCTCTCCCCGATGCGACCGGTGCCACCCCAGATCGCCCGCCCGGAGTACGTGGGCAAGAAGCGCCCGCTCCAGTGGCGTGGCTCGCACGTGCAGACGCCGGAGACCATCGAGAAGATGCGGATCGCCAGCCGGCTCGCCGCCCAGGCGACCCAGCTGGCCGGCGAACACTGCAAGCCCGGCGTGACCACCGACGAGATCGACAAGGTGGTGCACGAGTTCCTCTGCGACCACGGCGCGTACCCGTCGACGCTCGGCTACAAGGGCTTCCCGAAGTCCTGCTGCACCAGCCTCAACGAGGTCATCTGCCACGGTATCCCGGACTCCACGGTCCTGGAGGACGGCGACATCATCAACGTCGACGTGACCGCGTACATCGGTGGGGTGCACGGCGACACCGACGCCACCTTCTGCGTCGGTGCGGTCAGCGAGGAGGCCCGGCTGCTGGTCGAGCGGACCCACGAGGCGATGATGCGCGGCATCCGCGCCGTCGCCCCGGGTCGGCAGATCAACGTGGTGGGCCGCGTCATCGAGTCGTACGCCAAGCGGTTCGGCTACGGCGTGGTCCGCGACTTCACCGGCCACGGCATCGGCGAGGCATTCCACAGCGGCCTGTACGTGCCGCACTACGACAGCCCGCGCCCCACCGACATCATGGAGCCGGGCATGACGTTCACGATCGAGCCGATGATCACCCTCGGCACCTACCAGTACGACATGTGGGACGACGGGTGGACCGTGGTCACCAAGGACCGGAAGTGGACGGCACAGTTCGAGCACACCATCGTGGTGACCGACGACGGCCACGAAATCCTGACCCTCCCGTGAGCGCGAGGAACGCAGCGAAGCGAAGTCCCGCAGTCGCGAACGAAGGGCTGGCGCCGTGAGCGCGAGGAACGCGGCGAAGCGTAGTCCCGCAGTCGCGAACGAAGGGCTGGCGCCGTGACCGACACCCCGGCGGCGCTGCGCGAGGCGCACCACGCGGACGTCTCCGGCGGCTGGCTGCGCCCGGCCGTCTTCGGCGCGATGGACGGCCTGGTCACCAACATCGCCCTGATCGCCGGTGTCGGCGGCGGCGGGGTGTCGCCCCACAACATCGTGCTCACCGGCACCGCCGGCCTGGTGGCCGGTGCGATCTCGATGGGGCTGGGCGAGTACACCAGCGTGCGCTCCGCCAACGAGCAGGTCGCCGCCGAGGTGGCCAAGGAACGACGGGAGCTGGAACGGCACCCGGAGGCGGAGGCCCGGGAGTTGGCCGACGCGTGGGTCGCCCGGGGCCTGCCCCGGGATCTCGCCACCCAGGTCGCCGAGGCGGTGCGGCGCGACCCGGAGGAGGCGCTGCGGGTGCATGTCCGCGAGGAGTTGGGCGTCGACCCCGACGACCAGCCCAGCCCGTGGGCCGCGGCGATCTCGTCGTTCCTGTTCTTCTCCGTCGGCGCGCTGGTCCCGCTGTTGCCCTACCTGCTCGGCGCCACCGCGCTGTGGCTGGCGCTCGCCGTCGGCGGGCTCGGGCTGTTCGCCGCCGGTGCCGTGGTGGCCCGCTTCACCCGCCGTCCCTGGTGGACCAGCGGGCTGCGCCAACTGCTGCTGGGCGCCGCGGCGGCCGGTGCCACCTACCTGATCGGCTCGCTGATCGGCGTGCCGGGTGGGCTGTGACGCGCCTCAGGCGCTGAGCAGCTCGTCGACCGTGCCGTCGACCGCCCGACCACGGGCGGCCAACTCCTCGGCCTGCCGGGCCAGCACCGCGCCCACCTCGGTCATGTCCGCGCCGGCCAACCCGGTGCGCCGCACCGCGTCCCCCGGGTCACGGAAGTAGGTGCGACTCAACAGACCGGTCACCGTGGCCGCCGCCAGCCGGGCCTCCCCGAGCATCAGCAGCGCCTGGTCCGTCTCGTACCACTCGGCGAGCCGGGCAGCACGGGAGTGCGCCGCGCTTCCCCTGTACCACGCCTGCCGGGCCGCGGTGCTGAACTCCGCCGGCCGGGCCCGAGCCAACCGGCCGAGATGCTCGTCGCGCAGCGTCCGCAACCAGCCCGTCGGATCGTGTAACGCCTGCGTGGTGACGTACCTGTCGGCGGTCAGCGGCCACAGCGGGGAGAGCACCCGAGCCTGGGCCAGGTAGTCGTCGGCGGCAGCGACGGTCAGATCGACAAGCACACCGTCCACCCGGCGGGTCGCCGGCGGCGGACCTGTCCCGGGCTGGTAGGTGACCACCAACATGCCCGCCTCGTGGTCCCCACCGCCGTCGTCGTCACCGTGTGCCAGAGGCCCGTGCACCGCGATCGCGAGCACCTCGGCCGGAAACCGTCGCCGAGCCGCCTCGGCGACCCGCTCCGCGACCGTCCACCGTCGATCGTCGAGGCCCCGGTACCCACCGCCCTGTTCGCTGCTCGCGCTCACGGGTCCGCCTTTGTTCGCGACTGCGGGGCTCGCAACCCCGGCTCACTCCTCGCGCTCACGGGTCCGCCTTTGTTCGCGACTGCGGGGCTCGCAACCCCGGCTCACTCCTCGCGCTCACGGGTCCGCCTTCGTTCGCTACGAAGCGTCAGCCTAGCCAGCCGACTGCGGGCCGGCGGGCACGCCGCGCCCGGTCGGTACCAGCCGGAAGATGCGGATCTCCCGGCCGCCGGCCCGCTGCACGTAGGTGCGGTACGCGGGCCACGCGGCGACCAGCAGCTGCCACAACCGGTCCCGTTCGGCGCCGGTCGCCGGCTCGGCGCGCACCGCGACCCGCCGGCCCTTCACGTCCACCTCGGCGGCCGGATCGGCGAGCAGGTTCATGGCCCAGCCGGGGTGGTGGGTCTGCCCCCAGTTGGAGCCGATCACCACGTATGCGTCGCCGTCGGGCACGTAGAGCAGCGGATTACTGCGGGGCTTACCGGACCGGCGTCCCGTCGTGGTGATCACCAAAGAGGGGAGCAGGCCGAGCGCGACCACCCGCCCCCGGGTGAGTCGACCGACCACCCGGTCGGCCGGAACCAGCAGGCGCGCGGCGGCACCGAACCAGCGATGATGGCCGGCTCGACGGACGACGTTTCTGAGCACTGACACACGGATCAGTCTGCCGGTTGCCCGGTCCCGCCGGCACCCCCGTACGCGCCGGATCGTCGACCGGCCGGGCGCCGGATCGTCGACCGGCCCCGCCAGCCGCACGGTCAGTCCAGTCGCCGTTCGATCGGCAGCCGGGCCCGGGTGAACAGGCCCGCCCCGAGCATCGCCACCACCGGCACCAGCACCAGGACCCCGAGCGCCGGCCACGGCACCAGGAAAGGATACGGATCGGGTATCGGCCAGGCGCTGGCGTACTGTCGGTTCACCGAGATCAGCACGATGGCGTCGGTGCCGAGCCCGGCCACGATGCCGAGCACCGAGCCGAGACCGGCGATCACGCCGGCCTGGCAGATCGCCAGCAGCCGGCGTACCGCCGGCGCCGCGCCGACGGCCGCGAGGGTGGTCAACTCCGCGCGCCCCTCGGCGGCGGCGAGCGCGGTGGCGATGCCCGCCGCTCCCACCGTGATCAGACCGGCGGCCGCCGCGAGCAGCAGAAGCAGCGGCGACATGTCGCGCGGAGCGCCGCCGTACTCCACGCTCAGGCTGAGCGTCCCGAAGGGCCGCAGGGCGGAGACGAACCGCTCCTGTTCCTTGTCGTCGGGCGCGGTCGTGGTGCCGATCACCCAGCCCGTCGAGGACCAGGTGAGGCCGAGCTGTCGGGCCGCCGCGGCGGACAGCAGCAGGCGGGACTGGCCGGTCGCCCGGGGCAGCGCGTACCCCGGGAAGTCGCGGGCGGTGGTCGGTCGGTCCAACCCGGCGTCCACCTCACTGACCCGCACGGTCACCAGACCGTCGTGCAGGTAGCGCGGGTCGGTCACCACCACGCCGCCGGCGCGCAGCACCGCGGTGGCGGCGGCGGACGTCGCCGGATCCGCACCGGTGAGCAGCGGTAACGCGGTCCCGTCGTCGACACCGGGGGCCACCCAGCCGCCGAAGTGGTCGGACTCGCGGATCCGACAGCGAGGGTCGGCTCGGGCCTGCTGGCGGTGCGACTCGGAGAGGCGATCCCCGGGCTGCCAGGGGCACACCTGCTCGGGCGGGAGCACCGGTGCGATGTCGCAGTAGCCGGTGCCCGCCGTTCCGCAGCTCGGCGTCTGCACCGGTACGACCGCGCTGACCCCGAGCTGACTCCGGGCCGCGTCGACGACCTGGGCCAGCGTGGGCTGCCGGGCCGGATCGTTCGGGTTGACCAGCACGTGACCGGTCGGCAGCACCGGCTGGTAGCCCTGGGCGTCGCGGGCGCCGTCGCTGGCCAGGTAACCGCCGAGCGCCACGCTGCTCGCGACGGCGGCCATCACGGCGCAGATGGCCGGTGCCGCGGCGGCCCGGTTGCGGCTGGCGTCGCGCAACGCGATCCGGGGCGCCAGTGGCAGCACCCGGCCGAGGCGGGCGAGCGCCCCGATCAGCGTGGGCGTGCAGCACACCAGGCCCAACTCGCCGAGGATCAGCCCGGTGAGGATCACCGCCGGGGAGGTCCGGGTCGCCCCGAACGCCGCCAGCCCCGCCCCACCGGTCACCAGCGCCAACCCGAGGGCCAGCCACCGACCCGGGGACGCCGCCGGGGTGCGTCGTCCGGCGAGCCCGGCGCTGACGTCCTGCCGGGCGGCGGTCCAGGCCGGTGCCAGCGCGGCGAGCACTCCGGCCAGCACCGCGACGCCACCGAGCAGCACCAGCGCGGTCGGCCAGCAGCGGTAGCCGCCGAAGCGGGCGCCGAAGACGTACTGCTCGACCAGCGGGCGACCGGCGAACGCCGCGCCGACGCCGACGAGGAGACCGGCGGCGGCGCCCAGCACCCCCAGCACCACGCCGTCGGCCAGCACGACCCGGCGAAGCTGGGCGGCGTCCCCGCCGGCCACCGCGACCAGCGCCAGATCCCGCCGTCGGCGACGGACGCCGACGGCGAACGCCGGCCCGACCAGCAGGACGACCTCCAGCAGCCCGAGGCCGGCGATCAGGACGACGGTGCTCAGGTCGTTGGTGTCGCTTCCGCTGATCGAGCCGAGCCGCGTCCGCTGCGTTCCGGACCCGGCGCCGATCGGGTGTCGGGCGGAGACCACCACTCCCCGGTCGTTGAGCCGGGACCTCAGTGCGGCGTCCACGGGTCTGGGCAGGTCCGCCAGCCAGATGCTGTCCGGCTCCGGGCCGTTCGGCGGCGCGGCCCCCGGGTGCAGCGCCACGACCGGCCCGAGGTCGTCGGGGAACTCGACCACCCCCACCACCGTGTACGCCCTGCTCCCGTCGGCGGCGGCCACCGCGTGGCCGAGGCGCAGACCCAGGCGACGCAGCGCCGCCGGGCTGACCGCGACCTCGCCGGGTTGCTGCGGCGCCCGCCCGGCCCGGAACCGCACGAGCCCGCGCGCCAACGGGTCGGTGAGGTCCAGCACCCGCCCGTCCACGTCCTCGTCGCGGTCCGGACCGCGCAGCGTCAGCGGGACGTACGGACGCACCTCGGTGACCCGGCTGCCCGGCCCGAGGAGTGCGGTCAGCTGGGCCGCGGTGACCATCGCGGGAGGTTCGCCGTCGCGGGTGTACCAGCCCTCACCCCACTCGTCCTGCCCCACCGGGGCGTTGGCGATCCACTGCAACTGCGCGTCGGCGACACCGAGCCGGCGGTCGACGCGTTCGGACGGGGTCAGCTCGGCCATGTCGTAACTCGCGGCCAGGAAGGCCAGCACCGCCACCGGCAGGGCGATCATCGCGAGCACCAGGACGGTCCGCCGAGGGAAGCGGCGGGACTCCCGCCGGGCGATCCGCAGCGCCGCCCGCCAGGAGCCGGTCAGCTCGGCGAACCGCCGTCGGCCGATCCGGGCCGGCGGTGGGACCGGTGCGGCCGTGGGGGTGTCGACCCGACCAGGGGCCCGCGTCGTACGGCGGACGGTCACCGGTCGCTGCCGGACAGCAGCTGCTCGACGCTGCCCAGCGGTGCCGTCGTGTCGACAAGTACGCCGTCGCGCAGGAACACCACCCGGTCCGCCCAGCCCGCGTGTCGCGCCTCATGGGTGACCAGCACCCCGGCGGCCCCGGCGTCGATCCGGCGGCGCAGCAGGTGCAGGACCGCCTCACCGGTCTGCGAGTCCAGTGCCCCGGTTGGCTCGTCGGCGAGCACCAACCGTCGTTCGCCCACCAGCGCGCGGGCGATGGCCACCCGCTGCTGCTGCCCGCCGGAGAGCTGGTCGGGGAAGCGGTCACTGAGCGCGGGCAGGCCCACCTCGGTGAGCGCGATCTTGGCCAGCGCGCGGGCCCGCCGTCCACTGGTGCCGTCCAGCTCCAGCGGGAGTGCCACGTTCTCCAGGGCGCTCAGACTGCCCAGCAGGTTGAGCTGTTGGAAGATGTAGCCGATCCGGCGTCGGCGCAGCTGGGCCAACCCGCGACGGTCCAATGCCGCCAGCGGTTGCCCCTCGACCCGGACCTCACCGCCGGACGGACGGTCCAGCCCACCGGCGAGAGCCAGCAACGTCGACTTACCGGAGCCGGACGGCCCCATCACGGCGACCAGCTCGCCGGGCCGTACGACCAGGCTGACGCCGCGCAGCGCGTGCACCGCCGCCGGTCCGGCGCCGTGGGTGCGGTGGACGGCGCGTAGCTCCAGCACCGCGTCGTCCGACCCGCTCACCGTCGCGCCTCCTCGCCGGCCCATCGTGCCGCGTCCCGCGCGTCGGCGTCAGCGGGTCGGGGAGCGGGAGGCGCCGGGCCACTGGGCTGGTGTCGCACCAGACTGGTCTCGCAGTGGTCCAGCCAGCGCACCTCGGCCTCGGCCTGGAACACCATCGAGTCCAGCACGAGGCGCCAGGGCAGGTCCTCCGGTCGTTCGCTCCCGTACTTCAACCGGGTCAGCTCCTGCAGGGCCCGCATCGTCGCGCTGCGCTGGGCCTGCACCACCGAGCGGACGTCGACCCCGGGGGTGGTCAGCGCCAACGCCAGCTTGATCGCCAGCTCGTCGCGGGGGCGGTCGGTGCGGCTGATCGGGGTGGCGAACCACAGCGCCAGATCCGCCCGTCCGGCGTCGGTGATCTCGTACGGGCGCTGCCCGGCCTCGCTCTCCGGCAGCGGGCGGACCAGACCGTCGCGTTCCAACCGGGCCAGGGTGGTGTAGACCTGCCCGATGTTCAGGGGCCAGGTCGAGCCGGTCGACTCCTCGAACGCGGCGCGCAGCTGGTAGCCGTACATCTGGCCGCGTTCGAGCAGGGCGAGCAACCCGTGACGGATGGACATGGCAACGGAGTATGCATACCTGGTATGCGTACCGCAACCGGAGCGGACCGGTTCAGGTTGGTCGACCGGGAAACGGGACAGTCAGTGGGGTCTGCCCGGCCGTCCTGCGCCATCGGGTGGCCCGCACGGCGTACTCCACCAGGGCGGCGAGTGCCTGGTCCCGGTCGGCGCCGGTGGTGGAGGCCAGAGCGGCACGCCAGTGCGCCGCCGTGCGCTCCTCCACCTCGGCGGCGAGCCGCAGCGCGCTCGCCCGGTCGGTGACCGGGTACGGCAGCGCGTACCCGGCGCGGTCCGGCGGCACCACACCACCGGCTGTGGTGAGCTGCACCACCAGCGTGTCGCGCCGGCGTCGATGGGCGGCTTCCGCCTGGTGTGCCGCGTCCCGCGCCGCGCCGCTGAGCCGGACACCGATGCGTCCGTAGGCGTAGATGGCCGCGTACTCGGCGGACAGGGCGGAGGCGAGCGCCTCCCCGGCGGACGGCTGCCTCACTTCAGTGCCTCCTGGTGGGTGGCCCGGGCGGCGACGATCGACCCGAGCAGCGCCGCCCGTTCCGCTGGCGCGGCGGCGCAGGCGGCGGTGGCGGACTGCTGCGCGGTCTTCTCCAGCGCGCGCAGGGCGGTGAGCGCGCCGGCGGGATCGGCCGCCGGCGCGGTGGTCGCGGTGGGAGCCGCCGACGGCAGAGTCACGCCGATCACCCGGGCCAGTTCGGTGGCGTGCGCGGTGTGCGCCTCCGCGATCGGGTTGAGCCGGTCGGCGAGGTCGGGGTGGGCGGTCGCGCTCGTGCGGTACGCGGCAGCCAGTGCGAGTGACTCGTCCACCATCGGTCGCAGCGGGTCGGGCGGTGGCGCTGGTTGGTCGTCGCGGTCGAAAAGATCACAGCCGGTCAGCGGCGTCACGGCACCGCCGAGCACCAGCAGTGCCCCGGCGCTCAGGAGCTTTCGCCGGGAATGTCCGGATGCTTGGTCGCGCTGTGTCGTTCTGCCGATCCCCACCGGCCAAGTCAACACCATTCGCGCCGCCGCGGGGGTCACCGGCGTCGGTGCGCCGCCCGGTCCGCCGACGGGCAGGCGCGTTACGCTCTGCGCAGCCACCGGCGTGTCCACTCCGGTGGCGTGCCGGCATGGCGGGACGACGGGTCCCCGTCGACCAGGGAGAGGGTGCGGAGATGACACAGCGTGGCCGTGCCACCAGGCCGACGGGTCGACCCCGCGACGCCGCGGGTCCCCGCGGCGGTGACCTCGCCGCGCGGCGGGCCCGACTGCGGTCCGTGATCGAGCCGGTGGTCAACGGCGCCGGCTACGACCTGGAGGACCTTTCGGTTTCCCGGGCCGGTCGCCGGCACGTCGTGCGGGTGATGGTGGACGCCGACGGCGGGATCGACCTGGACGCCGTCGCGGACGTCTCCCGCGCGGTCTCGGCCGCGCTCGACGCCGCGGAGGAGACCGGCGGCGACATCGTCGCCGGCGAGTACCAACTGGAGGTCAGCTCGCCCGGCGTCGACCGGCCGCTCACCCTGCCCCGCCACTGGCGGCGCAACGTGGGCCGGTTGGTCAAGGTCACCGTCCGGGGCGCGACCGCGCTGCCGGGCCAGCGTGGCGAGCAGCCCGCCGGTGACCGTCAGCTGACCGGCCGGGTGGTCGCGGCCGACGACGAGGGTGTGCACCTGGAGACCGACGCCGGCCGCGCCACCTGGGCGTACGCCCAGCTGGGCCCCGGCCGCGTGCAGGTCGAGTTCACCCGGCTCGCCGAGCTGGGTGAGCCGGACGACGAGTTCGACGACGCGGACGATTCCGACGAGATCGACGATTCAGACGACATCGACGACGAAGATGATGTGGAGGACGAGGAGAGGTGAACATCGACCTCGCGGCGCTGCGCGCACTCGAGCGCGAGCGGGAGATCCCGTTCGACACGATTCTCGCGGCGATCGAGACCGCGTTGCTGACCGCCTACCGGCACACCGACGGTGCCGAACCGCACGCCCGGGTGGAGATCGACCGCAAGTCGGGCGCCGCCCTGGTGTACGCGCAGGAGATGGACTCCGACGGCAGCCTGGTGCGGGAGTGGGACGACACCCCGCACGACTTCGGCCGGATCGCCGCCATGACCGCCAAGCAGGTCATCCTCCAGCGGTTGCGGGAGGCCACCGACGAGGTGCACTTCGGCGAGTACGTGGGCCGCGAGGGTGACCTGGTCACCGGCGTGGTGCAGGCGCACGAGACGCGTACCGAGAAGGGCATCGTCAGCGTCGACCTGGGCAAGCTGGAGGGCGTGCTGCCACAGTCCGAGCAGGTGCCCGGTGAGCGGTACGCGCACGGCGAGCGGGTCCGCTGCGTCGTGGTGCACGTGGCCAAGGGCATGCGCGGGCCGCAGATCACCCTGTCCCGGTCGCACCCGGCTCTGGTCAAGAAGCTGTTCGCGCTGGAGGTGCCGGAGATCGCCGACGGCACCGTGGAGATCGGCGCGATCGCCCGCGAGGCGGGCCACCGCACGAAGATCGCGGTCCGCTCGACCACCCCCGGGGTGAACGCCAAGGGCGCCTGCATCGGCCCGATGGGCCAGCGGGTGCGGGCCGTGATGAGCGAGCTGCACGGTGAGAAGATCGACATCATCGACTGGTCGGACGACCCGGCCACCTTCGTCGGCAACGCGTTGTCGCCGGCCAAGGCGCTGCGGGTCGAGGTGGTCGACCTGGCGGGTCGGGCCGCCCGGGTCACCGTTCCGGACTTCCAGCTCTCGCTGGCGATCGGCCGGGAGGGGCAGAATGCCCGTCTTGCGGCCCGATTGACCGGTTGGCGGATCGACATTCGGTCCGACGCGGAGCAGACCGCACCGGCAGCGCGTGGGGCAACTGATCACGTGCGGGAGCCGGGCGGCGCGATCTCGGGCAGCTAGGGGTAGACTTCCTCCAGTGGTACGACGCGCGCAGCCGGAGCGCACCTGTGTGGGTTGCCGGCAACGTGCGCCGGCCAGCGAATTGCTGCGGATCGTCGCGGTCAGGGACGAGGCTGGTCACAGTCTCCGGCCTGACCCGCTCCGCAGGCTGCCGGGTCGGGGAGCGAACATGCACCCGGATCCGGCCTGCTTCGCGCTGGCGGTGCGGCGCCGCGCCTTTGGGCGTGCGCTGCGCAGCACCGAGGTCCTCGACCACGGTGTGCTGGCGGAGCACGTCGATGCGCCAACCACTACGTCCGGTCAGCCCGACCGGGCGAGGGTCGCTAGCAGGGTAGGACGACCGACATGAGCACACGATGAAGTCCCTGAAATGACCAGGCTTCAAGTGCACGAGTGAGGTCGCTGCGGGTGCTGCCCGCACGACCTCGGAGTGAGGAGTGCAGTGGCAGGCAAGGCCCGCGTACACGAGCTTGCAAAAGAGCTCGGGGTCGAGAGTAAGACCGTTCTCGCCAAGCTGAAGGAAATGGGCGAGTTCGTGAAGTCCGCGTCCAGCACCGTCGAGGCGCCCGTCGCCCGGCGGCTGCGTAACGCATTCGTCGCGTCCGCCGGGGCTCCGGCTCCGGCTCCGGCCGCCGCGCCGTCGGCGCCCGCGCCGACCACGGCGTCAACCCCGACCCCGACGCCATCCCCGACCCCGGGCGCGCCCCGGGTCTCGGCCAAGCCGATGCCGCCTCGGCGGCCGGCCGCGCCGGCACCCGGTCCGAAGCCCAAGGGTCCGGTGCCCGGTGCGCCGCAGTCCGCGGCCCCGGTCGCCAAGCCGGCGAGTGCCCACGACATCGAGGTGGCGGCCGCGGAGGCGCGTGCCGCCGCGCTGAAGGCTGAGCAGGAGGCCGCGGTCAAGGCCGCGCAGGCCGCCCGCCAGCAGCAGCGGGACAACCCCGTCCGTCGGGAGCCTCCGGCAGACGGCGGCAACCGTCCCGGCCCTCGGCCGGGTCCCGCGGCGATGCCGCCCCGTCCCGGTTCGCCGGCAGCTCGTCCGAGCACGCCGGCTCCCGGTCCCGGTGCGCGGCCAGGCGGTCGTCCGCCGGCGCGCGGTGCCGGTAACAACCCGTTCGGCATCCAGGGTGGCCAGCAGCAGCGGCCCCCGGCCGCCGGTGCGGGTGGTCCCCGGCCCAACAGCCCGGCGGGCATGCCGCCGCGGCCGAGCCCGAACTCCATGCCGCCGCGGCCCAGCCCGGCGTCCATGCCGAGCCAGCGTCCGGCGGCCGGTCGTCCCGGCCCCGGTGGCGCTGGTCGTCCCGGTGGCGGCGCAGGCCGTCCCGGCGGCGGTGGCGGCGGTTTCCGTGGCGGTCCCGGCGGTGGCGCCGGCGGCGGTGGCGGTTACCGCGGTGGCCCCGGTGGCGGCGCGGGTGCCGGCGGTGGCGGTGGCTA
This sequence comes from Micromonospora sp. NPDC049645, assembly GCF_040675155.1. Classification (NCBI taxonomy): domain Bacteria; kingdom Bacillati; phylum Actinomycetota; class Actinomycetes; order Micromonosporales; family Micromonosporaceae; genus Micromonospora; species Micromonospora sp. NPDC049645. The sequence continues at coordinate 131,528 of NZ_JBFAOI010000013.1, read as the reverse complement.
CCGTGGCGGTCCCGGCGGCGGTGGCGGTGCTCCCGGTGGCGGTTTCCGTCCGGGTGCTCCGGCCGGCGGTGGCGGTCGTCCGGGTGCCGGCGGCCGTGGCCGTGGCGGCGGCGCCGCGGGCGCCTTCGGGCGTCCGGGTGGCCGGCCGACGCGCGGTCGCAAGTCCAAGAAGCAGCGCAGACAGGAGTTCGACAACCTGTCGGCTCCGACCATGAGCTCGGGTGCTCCCCGGGGTCAGGGTCAGGTCGTCAGGCTCTCCCGTGGCGCCTCGCTGTCGGACTTCGCCGACAAGATCAACGCTAACCCGGGTTCGCTGGTCCAGGAGATGTTCAACCTGGGCGAGATGGTCACCGCGACCCAGTCCTGCTCTGACGACACCCTGCAGCTGCTGGGTGAGCACCTGGGCTTCGACATCCAGATCGTCAGCCCGGAGGACGAGGACCGCGAGCTGCTCGCGCAGTTCAACATCGACCTCGACGCGGAGGTGGCCGAGGAGCGTCTGGTCAGCCGTGCGCCGGTGGTGACCGTCATGGGTCACGTCGACCACGGTAAGACCAAGCTGCTCGACGCGATCCGTAAGGCGAACGTCGTGGCCGGTGAGGCGGGTGGCATCACCCAGCACATCGGTGCGTACCAGGTGCACGTGCCGCACGATGGTGTGGACCGCGCGGTGACCTTCATCGACACCCCCGGTCACGAGGCGTTCACCGCCATGCGTGCCCGTGGTGCCCAGGTGACGGACATCGTGATCCTGGTGGTCGCGGCCGACGACGGCGTGATGCCGCAGACCATCGAGGCGTTGAACCACGCCAAGGCGGCCGACGTGCCGATCGTGGTCGCGGTCAACAAGGTCGACAAGCCGGAGGCCAACCCGGACAAGGTCCGCCAGCAGCTGACCGAGTACGGCCTGGTCGCCGAGGAGTACGGCGGCGAGACCATGTTCGTCAACGTGGCAGCCAAGCCCGGCATCGGCATCGAGGAGCTGCTCGAGGCCGTCCTGCTGACCGCCGACGCGTCGTTGGAGCTGACCGCTCCGATCGACGGGCCGGCGCAGGGTGTGGCCATCGAGGCACACCTGGACAAGGGCCGCGGTGCGGTGGCGACGGTGCTGGTGCAGAAGGGCACGCTGCGGGCGGGCGACTCGATCGTCGCCGGTGGGGCGCACGGCCGGGTCCGGGCCATGCTCGACGAGAACGGCAACCAGCTCTCCGAGGCTGGGCCGGCGCGTCCGGTCATGGTTCTGGGTCTGACCGCGCCGCCCGGCGCGGGTGACACGTTCCTCGCCGCGGCGGACGACCGCACGGTGCGGCAGATCGCCGAGCAGCGACAGGCACGGCGGCGGGCGGCGGCATTCGCCAACTCCCGTGGTCGGGCCACCCTCGAGACGCTCATGGAGCAGCTCAAGGAGGGCGAGAAGACCTCGCTCAACCTCATCCTCAAGGGCGATGTCTCCGGTTCGGTGGAGGCTCTGGAGGACGCGCTGTTCAACCTCGACATCCCCGAGGAGGTCCAGCTCAAGGTCCTCGACCGGGGCGTCGGCGCGATCACCGAGAGCAACGTCATGCTCGCGAGCGCCTCGTCCGAGCCGGTCACGATCATCGGCTTCAACGTGCGGGCCTCGAACAAGGTCCGTGAGATGGCCGACCGCGAGGGCGTGGAGATCCGGTACTACACCGTCATCTACCAGGCCATCGAGGAGATCGAGGCAGCGCTCAAGGGCCTGCTCAAGCCGGAGTACGAGGAGGCCGAGCTGGGCACCGCGGAGATCCGCGACGTCTTCCGCTCGTCCAAGATCGGCAACATCTCCGGTTGCATCGTCCGGTCGGGCATCATCCGACGCAACGCGAAGGCTCGCCTGCTGCGGGACGGGACGGTCGTGGCGGACAACCTCACGATCACCTCGCTCAAGCGGTTCAAGGACGACGCCACCGAGGTCCGCGAGGGCTTCGAGTGTGGTCTGACCCTGGGTGGTTACAACAACGTCCAGGTCGGCGACGTCATCGAGACCTTCGAGATGCGGGAGAAGGTTCGCGCCTGATCCGGCAGTGACACGCTGATCAAGGGGTTTACGCCGAACGGCGTAAACCCCTTGATCATGCGGGGCGGGTTGGCGGTATCGTCCGGGGCGATGTTCACCGGAACCGCGGTCTTCGACCTGCTGCTGCCGGGCGACTCCCGGTCGCTCAAAGCCAAGAGATCATATGTACGGCCGATCGTGGCGGCGCTGCGCCGCTTCGAGGTGTCGGCCGCCGAGGTGGGTGCGCTCGACCTGCACGGTCGGGCGCAGCTGGCGGTGGCCGTGGTGGCCGCCGAGACGGCGCACGTCCGCGAGGTGCTCGACTCCTGTGAGCGCCTGGTGGCGAGTCGCCCCGAGGTCGAGTTGCTGTCGGTCCGGCGCCGGCTCTACGGCGTGGACGACGACTGACCACGGTGCCGGCTGTGCCGGGCGACCGGCGTGGCCGCGAAGGTAGTGTTCGAGATGTTGGCCGGTCGGCCGGCGGCCTGCGGGCCGCCGGCCGACCGGGAGCAGGACGCCGTGGAGGTGGCGAGATGTCTGATCCGGCCAAGGTACGCCGGCACGCGGAACGGGTGCGTGAGCTGGTCGCGTCGGTGGTGCGGAGCCAGATCAAGGACCCGCGGCTCGGGATGATCACCATCACCGATGCCCGGATTACCGCTGACCTGCGCGACGCGACGGTCTTCTACACCGTGCTCGGTGACCAGGTGGCCCAGGCGGACACCGCCGCGGCGCTGGAGAGCGCGAAGGGGCTGCTGCGCAGCACGGTCGGCAAGGCGCTCGGGTTGCGTCACTCGCCGACGCTCACGTTCGTTCTGGACGACGTGCAGGACCAGGTCAAGCACATCGACGACCTGCTCGCCGCCGCCCGTAACGCCGACGCCGAGGTGCAGCGGCTCGCCGCCCAGGCGAAGTACGCGGGTGAGGCCCAGCCGTACCGGGTGGATGACGAGTTGGACGAGGCCGACGAGACGGACGAGGCCGACGAGGCCACCGACGTCAAGGAGACCCCGCGGGGTGGGGAAACGCGGTGACCAGCACCGCCAGCGTCCCGCTCGCCGGGGCAGCCGGGGTCGGCCCCGCCGAGGCGGACTGGGCCGCGGCCGAGGCGTTGGTGCGGGCGCTCCCGCCGACCGCGCGGGTGCTGTTGATCTGCCATGTCAACCCGGACGGCGACGCCCTGGGCAGCATGCTCGGCTTCGGTCTGGGCCTGCGGCAGTTCGGCGTACGCGATCTGCAGGCGACCTTTCCGGGGCCGCCGGAGGTGCCGGATCCGTTCCGTGGGCTGCCCGGTCTGGACCTGCTGGTCCCGGCGGACGCCGCCGATCCGGCGCCCGATCTGGTGATCTGCTTCGACGCGGCGAGCGAGTCGCGCCTCGGCGAGTTGTCCGGGCGGTTGTCGTCGGCGGGTGCCGCGCTGGTGCTCGACCACCACGCCTCGAACCCCGGTTTCGGCACGGTCAACCTGGTCGACCCGGGTGCCGCGGCCACGTCGGTGGTGGCCGAACAGCTGCTGGCCCGGCTCGGGGTGGTGGTGGATCCGGCCATCGCCGAGTGCCTCTACGTGGCACTGACCACGGATACCGGCTCGTTCCGGTTCGCGGCGACGACCCCGGCGGTGCACCAGATGGCCGCCCGGTTGCTGGCGACCGGCATCTCGCCCGGTGACATCTCCCGGCGGGTCTTCGACACCCGACCCTTCGGCGCGGTCCGCCTCCTCGGCGAGGTGCTCGGCCGGGCCCGGCTGGAGCCGGCCGCCGCCGGCGGTCGGGGCCTGGTCTGGACCTTCGCCACGCTCGACGACCTGGCCCGCCACGACCAGCGGCCGTACGTGCTGGAGGCGCTGATCGACTCGGTGCGCTGCACCGCCGAGGCGGACGTGAGTTGCGTGGTGAAGCAGACCAGACCCACCGAGTGGGCGGTGTCGATGCGCAGCAAGGGCGCGGTGGACGTCAGTCGGGTGGCGGTCGCGTTGGGCGGTGGTGGGCACACGTTCGCCGCCGGGTTCACCGGTCGCGGCACCGTCGAGCAGGTGGTCGAGGCGATCCGGGATCAGCTGGACGCGGCGCTGACCGGCTGACACCGGACTCATCGCCGTCGATCTGGTCGGTGTGGAAGATCAGGGTCAGCTCCGGGGGGTGTTGGTCTTCCCGCGCTCCGTGAGACCGGGAAGAATTGCGGGATGGAGCAGCCGCACGACCTCACCGTGGAGGCCCCCCGCGCCTGGGACCGGCCCGCCGTCTCCGTCCCCGTTCTCGTCTGCCTGTCGCTGGTGGGTGGCCGGTTCGCGTCCTTCTCCACGGAGGCGAATCTGTTCACCCTCGGCACCGGTGGCGTGCTGATCTGGCTCGGTCTGAGCAACCGGGTGCCCCGCCGACCGGCGCCCCGCCGGCTGGGCGCGGGGGCGGCCTGGTGGGCGGTGCCGGTGGTGGTCTTCGGGGTCTTCGAGGGCGCGACCTTCGTGCTGGCTGCCGGCGATGACTTTCCCACCTTCTCCCGGCTGGCCGACCCGCTCCTGGAGGATCACCTGACCCGGTCGGCGGCCTGGTTCGCCTGGCTGGCCGCGTTCTGGGGGCTGGTGCGGCGATGATGCGGGCGTTGGCGATCGGCGGGTTCGTCACCGCGTTGGCCCTCTTCGCGGTGGTGGAGTGGATGGCCCGGCGGGAGGGTTCCCGGATCCCCACCCTGGGCGAGGTCTGCGCGTACGTGATGCGCTACGAGGTGGGCTCGGTGCCGGTGGGCCGGATCGGACTGTTCGGGTTCTGGTGGTGGCTGGGGTGGCACTTCCTGGCCCGCTGAACCGGGTTGCCAACTGTCCAAATGGCGGGAACCGTGAGCAGCATGTGGACCTGAACGATAGCTTGGGAGAGGGCCGGCGCCGCCTGACGGCGCAGGTCATGGGCGGTGGTGCCACACCCCGTGCCGCCTCCCTCCAGGGTCGGACCGACCCGGGCTCACGCTGCCCAGTCGGCTGCTCCGGTAATCCCGGACCGCCGTGGGGCGCTCAGCACGACCGCCCGTGAGGGTCGCCGCGTTGCCGGCGGCTCGCGCCCTGGAAGAGGAGCGTCACCATGCCGAACAAGCCCAAGCCCGAGACCACCACCGACGACGCCCGCGAGCAGGCCCGCCGTGCGTTGCAGACGTCGATGGACACCCGTCAGTGATCCGACCCGTCCGGCGCTGATTCCCCTCGGGTCGGCGCGGCCGGAGGAGGCGGACGTCGAGGGGTAAGTCCTGAGCGGGATTGCGATCCTTACCGCAGTCGTGCCAGGATCGGCGGCGATGAGCCAGACCGCCGCCAGCACGCACCGCGCCGCCTCGCCTCGGCGGATCGCCGGCCTCGCCCTGCCGGCTCTGGTGGTGCTCGCCGCCGAGCCGCTCTACGTGCTGGTCGACACGGCCGTCGTCGGTCACCTCGGCCGGGTGCCACTCGCCGCGCTCGCCGTCGGTGGCACGGTCATGACGCTGACCGCCTGGGTCGGCACCGTGGTCGCCTACGGCACCACCGGGCGGGCGGCCCGTCGGTTCGGCGCGGGCGACCGGGCCGCCGCGGTCGCCGAGGGCGTCCAGTCGTCCTGGTTGGCGTTCGGTGTCGGCCTGCTGATCGCGATCGGCATGCAGTTCGGCGGGGGCGCGCTCGCGCGTACCCTCGCCGGCGGTGGTGGCGAGGTGGCCGACGCCGCCGCGCAGTGGCTGCGGATCGCGGCCGTCGGCGCCCCCGGCCTGCTGCTCGCCGCCGCCGGCAACGGCTGGCTGCGCGGCGTGCAGGACACTCGCCGCCCGTTGTACTTCGTGCTCGGCCCCAACCTGCTCTCCGCGCTGCTCTGCCCGCTGCTGGTCTACCCCGGCGGGCTGGGGCTGGTCGGCTCGGCGGTGGCGAACGTCGCCGCGCAGACGCTCTGCGGGGTGCTCTTCGCCGCCGCCCTGGTCGGTGAGCGGGTGTCGCTGCGGCCCCAGCCCCGGGTGATCCGCCAGCAGCTGGTGCTCAGCCGGGACCTGCTGATCCGTGGGCTGGCGTTCCAGGCCAGTTTCCTGTCCGCGACCGCCGTCGCCGCCCGCTTCGGCGCCGCCGCCGTCGGCGCCCACCAGATCGCCCTGCAACTCTGGTTCTTCACCGCGCTGGTGCTCGACGCCCTCGCCATCGCCGCGCAGTCCCTGGTGGGCGCCGCGCTCGGCGCGGGCGACGACCTGGGCGCGCGGGCGCTCGCCCGCCGGATCGGGCTGCTCGGCGGCGTCTGTGGCGTCGGCTTCGCGCTGCTCATCGCCGCCGGCGCCGGCGTCGTGCCGTCGTGGTTCAGCTCCGACCCGGGGGTACGCGAGCAGGCCATGGTGGCCTGGCCGTGGTTCGTCGTCATGCTGCCGCTGGCCGGGGTGGTCTTCGCCCTCGACGGTGTGCTGATCGGCGCCGGCGACGTGCGCTACCTGCGCAACCTCACCATCGTGGCAGCGCTCGGCGGCTTCCTGCCGGCCATCTGGCTGGCGTACGTGCTCGACCTCGGGCTGGGCGGCATCTGGGCCGGGCTCACCCTGTTCGTGGTGATCCGACTGGTCGCCCTGCTGCTGCGACTACGCACCGGCGGCTGGGCGGTGACCGGGGCCGTCCGCTGACCTGGGTCGCCGGGGCCGCCCGCCGGTCAGCAGCGCGTGCTGGTCGGCGCGGGCGCGTCGAGGTCGAAGATCGCGCCCGGGTCGCCCGCGGGTAGCCGCTTCCCGTGCAGGTCAGCCAACCAGTACTGCTCCCGGACCCAGCCGTCGCGCAGTTGGGCGCAGTCCGCGTTCCAGGTCACCACCTCGGCTGAGGCGATGTACAGACCACGAGCGGCAGCCGGCACGTCGTCCGGGTGCGGCACCTGCCACACCACGCGGTCGCGAAGTGCCACCACTTGGGCGCCGGCGGGCGCCCGCGAGTCCACGTCGAACGGGTACGCCCACACGAACTCGGTGGATACCTCCAGCAGCCGGATCCCCTTCTCCTCGGTGGCCCGGTAACTGATCCGGCCGTCGGCCCGGGCGCCAGGCTCCCATTCCGACGGTGACGCCATCCGGGTCGCGTACCGCAGGAAGCTGTTGTTGGAGAAGTCCGGCCGGAGCTGTTCGCGGGCGTCCGGGGCCAGCAGCGCCAGGAACGGCTCCGGGTCCCCCATGAACATCGAGATGTCGAGCCGGCTCTCGATCAGTGCCTTGCGCACCGACTCCAGCGCGGTCCGCACCTGGGCCGCGGTGAAGGGCCCGGTGCCCCTGGCCGCCGGCACGCGCACGGCTTCCTCACCCGGCTTGAAGGTGGCCGCCGGCGACCCGGCGAACAGGTCCCGTGGCTCGCCGACCCTGCTGAGCGGCGGGGTGGGGCTCGGCGTGGGGCTCGCCGAGGGGGACGCGCTGACACCGTCGGCGACCCGACCGACCAACACCACCCCGCCGATGACCATCAGCAGAGTCAGCACCAGGCCGAAGCCGAGCAGTAGCGCCCAGTTGTGCCGGGCCGAGAAGAAGCGGATCCGATCCCATCCGGTGGGCTGGTGCTCGGTCTGCGATGACCGCAGCCACTCCGGTAGCTGCACCGGGTTGACTTCGGCGACCGCTACCGGCGGCGACGGGTCGACCGGCTCCGGCGACGTGTTCTCCATGGTTCCTCCATCAGTATTCGCCGCTGGTGGCCAGCGCGAGCAGGTAATAGGCGCCGGTCACCAACGCGGTCCCGAGGACGGCGGCCACGGCGAACGACAGCACGGCGACGAGGTGCGGATGCGACTCGCTCCACCGGGTCCGGCCGCGCCAGTGCCACACCGCCCGGCGGGCGGCCCGCAGAGCCGGCCAGCTCTCGATCAGGTCGTCGAGGTAGCGTGCCGGTGTCCGCCGCCGGGGCGTCGGATGCCGCATCCAGTCCGGAAGATCGACCCGAGCGCGGTGCTCGTGGCCCGGAGGTCGGTCGGAGGTCATCGGTGGTCCTGATCTCAGGGCGAAGGCTAGCGGGTCGATGATCTTCGCACCCGCAGGGGTTCGCCGGCTGCCCCGCGCGACAAACCGCCGAACCCACGCCTCGTCTCGGCAACGGAGTGCGGAGGCTCGGGTCACGGTGGGCCCGCCCACGCACTCCGGGGTACGGGTCATCTGGCAGGCTTGGCCGACGTGAGCACCGATGGTCTGATCGTGGTCGACAAGCCCGGCGGCATGACGTCGCACGACGTGGTGGCGCGGATCCGCCGACTGGCGAAGACCCGGCGCGTCGGGCACGGCGGCACCCTCGACCCGATGGCGACCGGCGTGCTGGTGATCGGTGTCGGCCGGGCCACCCGGCTGCTGACCTACGTGATCGGCGCGGGCAAGAGCTACACCGGCACCATCCGGCTCGGCCAGAGCACCGTCACCGACGACGCCGAGGGCGACGTGATCGCCACCGCGCCGGCCGGTCAGGTCACCGACGACGCCATCCAATCCGCGTTGGCCGGGTTGAGCGGCGAGGTCGACCAGGTGCCGAGCGCGGTCAGCGCCATCAAGATCGACGGGCAGCGGGCGTACAAGCGGGTGCGCGACGGGGAGAGCGTCGAGCTGCCGTCGCGGCGGGTCACCATCTCCCGGCTGGCGGTGCTGGCGATCCGTCGTACCGAGCCGGACGTGGTGGACGTGGACGTCGACGTGACCTGCTCCTCCGGCACGTACATCCGGGCCATCGCCCGGGACGCGGGCCTGGCGCTCGGCGTCGGCGGGCACCTCACGGCGCTGCGCCGCACCGCCGTGGGTGGCTTCACCCTCGCCGAGGCGGCGACCCTGGACGAGTTGGAGCAGCGCGCCCCGGACGTGGTGAACCTCCCGCTGGACGCGGCGGCCGACCGGTTCTTCGCCCGCCGGGAGGCCACCCCCGACGAGGCCCGGGTGCTCGCCCACGGTGGCCCGCTGGACCCGACCGGCCTCGCCGGGCCGTACGCCGTCTTCGGGCCGGCAGGCGGCCTGATCGCTATCGTCAGCGAGCGGGACGGGCGGGCTCGCGCGGAGATCGTGCTCGCCCCGGCCTGACGGCGGGGCGCAGGTCCGCCGGCCCGCAGCCGGCGGTGTCGACCCGCCGGCCGGCGGGACAGCAGGGAGGAACGGCATGCAGCGGTGGCGGGGCTACGACGCGGCGCCCGGCGGGTGGGGACGCTCGGTGGTCACCATCGGCGTCTTCGACGGCGTGCACAAGGGGCACCAGGCGACGATCGGGCACGCCGTGGCCCGGGCGCGGGAGTTGGGCGTGCAGTCGGTGGTGGTCACCTTCGACCCGCACCCGGCCGAGGTGGTCCGCCCCGGTTCGCACCCGGCGGTGCTCACCGAGCCGGCCCGCAAGGCCGAGCTGATCGAGGCGCTCGGCGTCGACGTGCTCTGCGTGGTGCCGTTCACCCCGGAGTTCTCCCGGGTGCCGGCCGAGCAGTTCGTGCACGACGTCCTGGTCGAGCACCTGCACGCGGCGTTGGTCGTCGTCGGCGGCAACTTCCGGTTCGGGCACCGGGCGGCCGGCGACGTGGCGCTGCTGCAACGGCTGGGGGAGACCTTCGGCTTCGGCGTGGAGGGCGGCCCGCTGGTCGCCGAGGACGGCACCGTCTTCTCCTCCACGTACATCCGCTCCTGCGTCGACGCGGGCGACGTGGGCGCGGCGGCGGGCGCGCTCGGCCGCCCGCACCGACTGGAGGGCGTCGTGGTCCGCGGCGACCAGCGGGGCCGGGAGCTGGGCTTCCCCACCGCCAACCTGCTCTGTCACCGGTACGCGGCGGTGCCCGCCGACGGGGTGTACGCGGCCCGCCTGATCCGCCGTGGGCAGCGTGAGCCGCTGCTGGCCGCGGTCTCCGTGGGCACCAACCCGACCTTCTCCGGCCGGGAGCGGCGGGTGGAGGCGTACGCCCTGGACTTCAGCGGCGACCTGTACGGCGAGCGGCTGGCCCTGGACTTTGTGGCGCACCTGCGCGGTCAGATCCGGTACGACTCGATCGAGCCGTTGATCGCCCAGATGAATCAGGACGTCGAGCGCACCCGGCGCGCGCTGGCCTGATCGGCGCGGGGGTGACCGGGCGCCACCGAGGCCCTTCGCCGGGTGTTACCGGCGAGTGCTGGTAGTCTTGCCGGGACGTCGGGTGACCGGCGTGGGGCCTCGCGTGCCTGCTCGACGCCGCGGGTGCGAGGTACCGGTCCGTTCCCGGTCCACCGGGACGACGGACACCCACTTGATCAACCCACTGAAACAGGGAGAACATGGCGCTCGATCAGGAAGCCAAGGCCAGCATCCGCGCGGAGTACGCGACCGCCGAGGGCGACACCGGTTCGCCGGAGGTCCAGGTAGCGGTCCTCACCAAGCGGATCGCCGAGCTGACCGAGCACCTGAAGGTGCACAAGCACGACCACCACAGCCGCCGTGGGCTGCTGCTGCTGGTCGGCCGGCGCCGTCGGTTGCTCAACTACGTCCAGAAGAAGGACATTGCCCGCTACCGGTCGCTCATCGAGCGGCTCGGTCTGCGCCGGTGACGTGACGGGGGAGTGGCCGGACGGCCGCTCCCCCGTACCGCGTCCCACCTGAGGAAACACGGGCCGCGCGACCACCCGAGAGGGAGCCGGTCAGCGTACCGGTCTCCGGTAGTGGCCCCCGGGAACCCCGGCATCATGCCGGCCACCCGGGCGCTTCGATCGAAGACCGGCCGGCTGAGCAGCTCCCCGATGTCGTGGGCCCACGACGCGAAGGAGCACGACAGCACATGACCGAGACCAAACTCGGCACCGAATCCCGCACCGCCGTGATCGACAACGGGTCCTTCGGCACCCGCGAGATCACCTTCTCCACCGGCCGGCTGGCCCGCCAGGCCGCCGGCTCCGTCATCGCCCAGCTGGGCGAGACGGTCGTTCTCTCCGCCACGACCGCGGGTAAGCACCCGAAGGAGCAGTTCGACTTCTTCCCGCTGACCGTCGACGTCGAGGAGCGGATGTACGCCGCGGGCCGCATCCCCGGCTCGTTCTTCCGCCGCGAGGGTCGGCCCAGCGAGGACGCGATCCTCACCTGCCGGCTGATCGACCGCCCGCTGCGCCCGTCCTTCGTCAAGGGCCTGCGCAACGAGGTCCAGGTCGTCGAGACCATCCTGGCGCTCGACCCGCAGCACCCGTACGACGTCGTGGCGATCAACGCCGCCTCGATGTCGACCAAGCTGTCCGGCCTGCCGTTCTCCGGCCCGATCGGTGCGACCCGCGTCGCCCACATCGACGGCCAGTGGGTCGCCTTCCCGACCCTGGAGGAGCTGGCCCGCGCCACCTTCGACATGGTCGTGGCCGGCCGCACGCTCGACGACGGCGACGTCGCGATCATGATGGTCGAGGCCGAGGCCACCCCGAACGCCGTCGCCCTGATCTCGGCCGGCGCCACCGCCCCGACCGAGGAGATCGTCGCCAGCGGCCTGGAGGCCGCCAAGCCGGCGATCCGCGAGCTGTGCCGCGCGCAGAGCGAGCTGGCCGAGGTGGCCGCCAAGCCGGTCACCGAGTTCCCGGTCTTCCTGGACTACCAGGACGACGTCTACGACGCCGTCTCCGAGCTGGCTCGCGCCGACGTGGCCGAGGCGATCACCATCGCCGGCAAGGCCGACCGCGAGGAGGCCCTGGACCGGGTCAAGGCCCGGGTCGCCGAGGAGTTGGGCGCTCGGTTCGAGGGTCGGGAGAAGGAGCTCAGCGCCGCCTTCCGGTCGCTGACCAAGTCTGAGGTGCGCAACCGCGTGCTGCGCGAGCAGGTCCGCATGGACGGGCGTGGCCCGCGCGACATCCGGGCGTTGACCGCCGAGGTCGGCGTGCTGCCCCGGGTGCACGGTTCGGCGCTGTTCGAGCGGGGCGAGACCCAGATCCTGGGCGTCACCACGCTGAACATGCTCCGCATGGAGCAGATGGTGGACACGCTGTCCCCGGAGAACCGCAAGCGCTACATGCACAACTACAACTTCCCGCCGTACTCGACCGGTGAGACCGGCCGGGTCGGCTCGCCGAAGCGTCGCGAGATCGGCCACGGTGCTCTCGCCGAGCGGGCGCTGATCCCGGTGCTGCCGTCGCGCGAGGAGTTCCCGTACGCCATCCGGCAGGTGTCCGAGGCGCTCGGCTCCAACGGTTCCACCTCGATGGGTTCGGTCTGCGCCTCGACGCTGGGCCTGCTCTCCGCGGGTGTTCCGCTGAAGGCGCCGGTCGCCGGCATCGCGATGGGGCTCATCTCCGACGAGGTGGACGGCAAGACCCAGTACGTGACGCTGACCGACATCCTCGGTGCCGAGGACGCGTTCGGTGACATGGACTTCAAGGTCGCCGGCACGCCGGAGTTCGTCACCGCGCTCCAGCTCGACACCAAGCTCAACGGCATCCCGTCGGACGTGCTCGCCGCCGCGTTGCAGCAGGCGAACGAGGCCCGGCAGGTCATCCTCGGCGTGATGAAGGCGGCGATCGAGGCTCCGGCCGAGATGTCGGACTACGCGCCGCGGGTCACCACCGTCAAGATCCCGGTGGACAAGATCGGCATGGTGATCGGCCCGAAGGGGCAGACCATCAACGCCATCCAGGACGAGACCGGCGCCGAGATCTCCATCGAGGACGACGGCACGATCTACGTCGGCGCCACCAACGGCCCGTCGGCCCAGGCGGCCGTCGACCGGATCAACGGCATCGCCAACCCGACGCTGCCGAAGCAGGGCGAGCGGTTCCTCGGCACGGTGGTCAAGACCGCCGCGTTCGGCGCGTTCATCTCGCTGCTGCCGGGCCGTGACGGCCTGCTGCACATCTCCAAGGTGGGCGACGGCAAGCGGGTCGAGCGCGTCGAGGACTTCCTCAACGTCGGTGACCGGGTCGAGGTCGAGATCGCGGACATCGACGCCCGCGGCAAGATCTACCTCGACAAGGTCCGCCCGGAGGGCTCCGAGGCTCCGGCCGCCGGTGAGGCCGCCGGCGGCGACCGACCGGCTGGTCGGGACCGGGGCGACCGGGGCCCGCGTGACCGCGGTGACCGTGAGCGTGGCGGCGACCGTGGCGGTCGTGGCCCGGAGCGCGGCGGCGAGGGCGGCAACGGCGGCGGCGAGGGTGGCGAGGGCGGCGAGCGTCCGCGCCGCCGGACCCGGCACAGCTGATCGTCGTACCACGCATCACCCACCCCTCGTCGAACCGGGAGCAAGACGTGAGTCGGGCCATCAGCGCGCCGTTTCCACCGGATCGACGGGGGGTGGCCCCCGGCTGGCGAGCCAGCCAGGAGAGTCGAGCCCGGGACACCGGGGCGGGCCGCTCCGGCGGCACCGCCCGCGCGGTGACCCGGACGCTCAGCGACGACCCGCTGGGCGGCACGGTACGACGTACCGTGCTGCCCAGCGGTCTGCGCGTCCTCACCGAGGCGATCCCGGCGATGCGCAGCGTGTCGTTCGGCATCTGGGTGGCGGTCGGCTCGCGCGACGAGACCGGCCCGCAGGCCGGTGCCGCGCACTTCCTCGAGCACCTGCTCTTCAAGGGCACGCACAAGCGCACCGCCCTGGAGATCTCCTCGCAGATCGAGGCGGTGGGTGGTGAGACCAACGCCTTCACCACCAAGGAATACACCTGCTACTACGCCCGCGTGCTGGACGAGGACCTGCCGCTGGCCATCGACGTCATGTGCGACCTGGTCGCCGACTCGCTGTTGGAGCCGGCCGACGTCGAGACCGAGCGTGGCGTGATCCTGGAAGAGATCGCCATGCACGACGACGAGCCGGGTGACGAGGTGCACGACCTCTTCGTCCAGGCCGTCTACGGCGATCACCCGCTGGGTCGGCTGATCTCCGGCACCGCGGAGACCGTCACCCCGATGACCCGCCGGCAGATCCAGAACTTCTACCGGGGTCGCTACACCGCGCCGCAGATCGTCATCGCCGCCGCCGGCAACCTCGACCACGCCGCGGTGGTCAAGCTGGTCCGCCAGGCCGTGCGCGGCACCCCACTGGACAGCGACCCGGCCAGCCCCGCGCCGCACCGCGCGGCGACCCCGGCGGTACCCACCAAGCCGGCGACCACCCTGGTCGAGCCGAAGGAGACCGAGCAGGCGCACGTCATCATCGGCTGCCCCGGCATCGACCGGCTCGACGATCGGCGCTTCGCCCTCGGCGTGCTCAACAACGTGCTCGGCGGCGGCATGTCCAGCCGCCTGTTCCAGGAGATCCGAGAGCAGCGCGGCCTGGCGTACTCGGTCTACTCCTACGCCAGCCAGTACGCCGACAGCGGCCTGTTCGCCGTCTACGCCGGCTGCGCGCCCGGCAAGGTGGACGAGGTGCTGGCCCTGACCCGCGCCGAGCTGGCCCGGGTGGCCGCCGACGGGTTGACCGAGGCCGAGGTGGCCCGGGGCAAGGGAATGAGCAAGGGTTCCTTCGTGCTCGGTCTGGAGGACACCGGTTCCCGGATGAGCCGGCTGGCCAAGGGTGAGCTGCTCTACGGCGACCTGATGCCGGTCGACGAGCTGCTCCGCCGGGTCGACGAGGTCACCGTGCAGGACGTCAACGTCCTCGCCGCCGAGCTGCTCAGCCGACCGATGTCGCTGGCCGTGGTGGGCCCGTTCGGCGCGGGCGACTTCGCGGTCTGAGGGCTGTCGCCGCCGGTCCCGCCGCCGGGGCGCGCCCTGGTTGGGATAGGTTGTGCCCCGTGACTGACGAGCAGGAGAAGACCCCGGCTGAGCCGCTGCGGGTCGGCGTGTTGGGTGCGCGCGGCCGGATGGGCATCGAGGTCTGCAAGGCGGTCGACGCCGCAGGTGACCTCACCCTGGCGGCGACGATCGACCAGGGCGACAGCCGCTCCGCCGTCGCCGCCGCCGACGTGGTCGTCGACTTCACCACGCCGGACGTCGTCATGGACAACCTCCAGTGGTGCATCGGGCAGGGCATCAGCGCGGTGGTCGGCACGACCGGCTTCACCGAGCAGCGGTTGGAGCAGGTGCGCGGCTGGCTCGCCGACAAGCCCGAGGTGGGCGTGGTCATCGCCCCGAACTTCGGCATCGGCGCGGTGCTGATGATGCAGTTCGCCGCGCGCGCCGCCCGACACTTCGAGTCCGTCGAGATCATCGAGCAGCACCACCCGCGCAAGCTGGACGCCCCGAGCGGCACCGCCACCCACACCGCCCGGCAGATCGCCCAGGCCCGCGCCGAGGCCGGTCTCGGCCCGGTGCCGGACGCCACCAAGGACGAGGTGCCAGGTGCGCGCGGCGCGGAGATCGACGGGGTACGCGTGCACGCGGTGCGGGCCACCGGCCTCGTCGCCCATCAGGAGGTGCTGTTCGGCACCACCGGCGAGACGCTGACCATCCGACACGACTCGTACGACCGGGCGTCCTTCATGCCCGGCGTGCTGCTGGCCGTCCGGGCGGTACGCAACCGCCCCGGACTCACCGTCGGCCTGGACGCCCTGCTCGACTGACTCACCCGAGCGGGCGCCTGGTGGGTGCGCGCCTGGTGGGTGTGCGGCCGGAAACTGCTCGCTCCTGGTCCGGGCCGGTCCTAGGCTGCCGCGATGATCGATGCGGGACACCTGGACCGGGCCGGGCGGCGGATCACGCTGCGCCCGGTCGACGACGACAACTGGCGGGCGGTGGCCGACGTCGCCCCGCGCGACGACCAGCGCCGGTTCGTGGCCGCGCTGGGCGCGCGGTACCTGCTGCTGAGTAGCCGCTCGCAGGTGTGGACCTCGCTCGCGGTGTACGCCGACGAAACCGTCGTCGGCCACGTCATGTGGGGCGTGGACGACGACGGGTCGCACTGGATCGGCGGAATGCTGATCGACGCCGCGGAGCAGGGCCGGGGCGTCGGCCGGGCCACCGTGCAGACGCTGGCCCCCTGGCTGGCGGCCCGAGACGGCAACCCCCCGGTCCGCCTTTCGTACCACCCGGACAACACCCCGGCAGCCGCCCTCTACGCCTCCCTCGGCTTCCACCCCACCGGCGCCATGGACGACGACGAGCTGATCGCCGAACAAACCCCCTGACCCGCCCCCCACCCCACCCCGCCCCACCCCGTCCCCGCCCTGACCGGCGTCGCTCATGGAGTTGTGGTGCCCCGCAAAAGGGGCGCACGTAGATCTCTTGCCCACCACAACTCCATGATCGACGGATGGGGTGGACGGGGCGGGGCGGGATGGGTGGGGCGGGTCGGGGTGGGGGCGGGGCGGGGCGGGGCGGGGCGGGGGGTCGGGTGGGGGGTTAGTGGGGGAGGGTTTGGGTTGTTTGGTGGCGTTGGGTGGGCAGGGTTGGGGTTACCGGGGTGGGGAGGCCGGTGATGGTGGCCTTGCCGGTGCGGTCCACGGACACCTGGACCGGGGTGTTGGCCACGCGGAAGCCGTCGACCGCGACGGCGCCGAGTTCGGCTCCCGCCAGCGGGTTGAGTTGGACCGTGCCACCCGGTACGTCCGGGTAGAGCCCGGTGGCGGCCTGGAGCAGCAGCACCGCGCCCGCCGCGGCCCACGCCTGCGGTCGGCAGGCGGCTGGGTAGGGCACCGGGCGGTTGACCACCGAGCGGTCGTCGCCCCCGTACAGCTCCGGCAGCCGGTAGTCGAACGCCTCGGCCGCGGCGAGCAGCCCGTCGGCCAGGCCGAGCGCGGCCTCGCGGTGCCCGGCGCGGGCCAGCCCACCGAGCACGATCGCGGTGTCGTGGGTCCAGATCGAACCGCAGTGGTACGACAGGGGGCTGAAGCCGGCGTCGTCCGTCGCCATGGTGCGCAGCCCGAACCCACCGGCGAGGACGTCGGTACTGAGCAGGTGCGCGACCTGGGCCTCCTCGTCGCGGTCGAGCAGGCCGGTGCCGAGCAGGTGGCCGATGTTGCTGGTCAGCGAGTCGACGGGCCGCTTGTCCCGGTCGAGGGCGAGCGCGGGTTGCGGGCCGTGGCGACCGTCGACCCAGAAGCTGCGCCGGAACCGGCCGACCAGCGCTGCGGCGTGCTCGCGCCAGCGGTCGGCGCCCGGTCGGCCGAAGGCGTCCAGCAGGGCGGCGCCGTTCACCGCCGCCTCGTGCGCGTACCCCTGCACCTCGGCCAGCACGATCGGCGCGGTGGCCAGGGAGCCGTCGTGGAAGCGGACGGCGTCACCGGAGTCCTTCCAGCCCTGGTTGGACAGTCCGTGCCCGGTGGTGTCGACGTATTCGACCAGGCCGTCGCCGTCCGGGTCGGCGTGCTCGCCGAGCCAGCGCAGCGCCGCCTCCAGGTGCGGCAGCAGCGGCTCGATCTGCTCGGCGGGCATCCCCCAGCGCCACGCGTCGTGCAGCAGGTTGACCCAGAGCATGGTGGCGTCGACGGTGCCGTAGTAGGCCGGTGGGAGGAGCAGCCCGTTCTCGGGTAGGGCGACCTCGTGCCGGCGCAGCTCGTGCAGGATCTTGCCGGGGGCCTCGCCGGTGGTCGGGTCGATCCGGGTGCCCTGCCGGCGTGCCAGCACGCGCAGGGTGCCGGCGGCCAGGTCGGTGCCGAGCGGCAGCATCATCCGGGCGGCCCAGAGGCTGTCCCGGCCGAACAGGGTGAGGAACCAGGGCACCCCGGCCCCGAGGAACACGTCCGCGGGTGAGCCGGTCTCGGCCAGTCGGAGGCCGCGCAGGTCGGCCAGGCTGCGGTCGAGCAGCCGGACCAGGCGGCGGTCGTCGGCGGTCACCTCGGGGCGGGACCACTCCGGCTCGCCGGCCGGGCCGACGACGACGGCCCGCGGGTCTTCGACGGTCAGCTGCCAGCGCAGCACGGTCTCGCCGCCGGGGGGCAGCTCGACCGGCCAGGCGAGCCGGGGCGCGGTGGCCCGTTCACCATTGGCGAGCACGTCGGCGTCGGGCGCGGTGACGGTGACGGTGATCCCGCCGGCCGACCAGGTGAGCGTGCCCGGCTGGCCGGTCTTGGCCTCCAGTGGGTCGGCGTTGGCACCGGACTTGACGACCTCGATGGGTGCCAGGTCGCAGCCGAGGTCGATGGTGACGGTGGCCCGTACGCCGACCGTGGCGGTGGAGACGATCCGCAGCTCTTCGGTGAGGCCGTTGCGGGTGGCCCGGCGGACCCGGTCGACGCGGACGGTGGGGTCGGGCGTGGGGTCACCGAGCCAGCGGGCCAGGCTGACGAAGCGTGCGCCGTGCGGGCCGTCGTCGCCGCGGGTCAGCCCTTCGAGCTCCCGTTCGTCGACCCGCAGCTCGGCGCGGGAGAGCACCCGGGCGTCGGCGTGGAAGACGCCCTGGACGCCGGTCGGGCGGATCTGCCCGGTCGCGTCCCCCAGCGCGCTGGTCGGGGCGAAGACCACCCCGGCCAACTCGTGCAGGAGGGGTTGCAGCTGGCGTTCGATCACGGTGTGGCTCCAGATCCTCGGGGTGCGGGGCGGACGTCTTGACAACGCGCCCCTGGCGGTGCAAAGTGCGAAACATTCCAGAAACTTGAACGATCTAATCCTGCCTTATCCAGATTGGATCGTTCAAGATGGCGAGAGGGATTAAGTGGCCGAAAAGGTGACCATCGCGACGGTGGCCCGGCACGCCCGAGTGAGCCGGCAGACGGTGTCCAACGTGCTCAACGCCCCGCACATCGTGCGGCAGGAGACCCGCGAGCGGGTCGAGGACGCCATCAAGGCGCTCGGCTACCGGGCCAACCAGGCCGCCCGGCAGATGCGCACCGGCCGGTCCCGCCTCATCGCCGCCCGGATCGAACCGACCCGCGACGGCATCAACGGCTCCGTGCTCGACCGCTTCCTGCACGGCCTCACCGAGACCGCCGACGCCGCCGGCTACCGGGTGCTGCTCTATACCGCCACCGACGACGAGCGGGAGATCGCCACCTACGGTGACCTGCTCGGCACCTACGAGCTGGACGCGTTCGTGCTGGTCGGCACCAAGTACGGCGACCCGCGTACCGAATGGCTCGCCGACCGGGACGTGCCGTTCGTGACCTTCGGCCGCCCCTGGGACGCGCTCGACGCGCACCCCTGGGTGGACGTGGACGGCGCCGCCGGCACCGCCCAGGCCACCCGACACCTGCTGGAGGCCGGCCACCGACGGGTCGCGTTCATCGGCTGGCCGGTCGGCTCCGGCGTCGGCGACGACCGGCGTGCCGGCTGGCGCGACGCGCTGCTCGCGGCCGACGTCGATCCGAGCGGGTTGCACCGGGAGACCGAGGACGGCATCGGCGAGGGTGAACGCCTGATGCGGGACCTGCTCGTGGCCGTGGCGCCGAGCGCCGTGGTCTGCGCGAGCGACTCCCTGGCCCTCGGCGCCCTCCAGGCGATCCGCGGCGTCGACCCGCCCGTGTCGGTGATCGGCTTCGACGACACGCCGGTGGCCGCCGCGGTCGGGCTGAGCAGCGTCAGCCAACCGCTCGGCGAGGCCGCCGCCCGCTGCGTGGACCTGCTCACCGGGGTCCTCGACGGCAACCACGAGACGCCCACTCCCGTGCTGCTCCAGCCCTCGCTGGCCCTGCGGCACACCGCGTAGTCACACCCCCCACCAGGAGAAACCAATGGCACCTCGAACCATCACCCGAGCGGCGGTGGCCGGCCTCGCCGCCGTCGCCCTTCTTGGCTCCGCCGCCTGCGGCAGCGGCTTCGACGACTCGTCCGGCGACGCCGCCCAGTCCAGCGGTCCGGCCAGCCTCCAGATCATGATCGGCTCGTCCGGTGAGGCCGAGACCAAGGCCGTGCAGGACGCCGCGGCGAAGTGGGCCGGCAGCTCCGGCAACACCGCGACCGTCACGCCGGCCCAGGACCTCACCCAGCAACTCGGTCAGGCCCTCGCCGGCGGCACCCCGCCGGACGTCTTCTACGTGGACGCGGCCCAGTTCGCCAACTACGCGAGCGTCGGGGCCCTCGAGCCGTACGGCGACAAGGTCAGTAACTCGGGCGACTTCTACGAGAGCCTGCGCACCACGTTCACGTACGACGGCAAGCTCTACTGCGCGCCCAAGGACTTCTCCACCCTGGCCCTTCAGATCAACACCGACCTGTGGACCAAGGCCGGGCAGACCGACGCCGACATCCCGACCACCTGGGAGCAGCTCACCGCGGTCGCCCAGAAGATCAAGGCCAAGGGGCAGGTCCCGCTGGCCCTCGGCGACACCCGGGACCGGATCGGCGCTTTCCTGGTGCAGAACGGCGGTTGGCTGATGAGCAAGGACGGCAAGCAGCCCACGGCCGACACCCCGGAGAACCTGGCCGCCCTCCAGTACGTCAAGACCATGCTGAGCACCGGCCTGGCCAAGTACCCGAAGCAGCTCGACGCCGGCTGGTCTGGTGAGGCGTTCGGCAAGGGCAAGGCCGTGATGACCATCGAGGGCAACTGGATCAAGGGCGCCCTGCAGAACGACTTCCCGAACGTGAAGTACAAGGTGGTGGCGCTGCCGGCCGGTGCCAAGGGGCAGGGCACGCTCTCCTTCACCCAGTGCTGGGGCATCGCCGCGAAGAGCAGGTACAAGGAGCAGGCGATCAAGTTCGTCGAGGCGATGACCAGCGGCGAGCAGCAGATGACCTTCGCCAAGGCGTTCGGCGTCATGCCGTCCCGCCAGTCCGCCCGCGACCAGTACACGGCCGCCTTCCCGGCGGACAAGGTGTTCATCGACGGTGTCGCGTACGCCCAGGGCCCGGTGAACGCCCCGAAGATGGACAGCGTCCTCAAGGACCTCGACACCGGTCTACAGGGGCTGGCGAACGGTGATCCGCAGACCGTGCTGCAGAACTTCGACAAGAACGCCAAGGCGGCGCTCGGCGGAAGCTGAGGTGCCGGCGGGGCCCCGGCGAACGGCCGGGGCCCCGCCGCATGTCGGCCCGAGAGAGGAGGGGAGGGAAGATGGCAACCGAGACACTGACCGCCGTGGCGACCGCGACCGGGGCGGGCCCGGGTCGACGCAAGGGCGGCATCCGGAGCAACGAGAACCTCGCCGGCTGGCTCTTCGTCGCGCCGGTGATCGTCATTCTGGGGCTGTTCCTGCTGCTGCCGATCCTGATGGCGTTCTGGGTCAGCCTGACCGACTGGAACGGCCAGGGCAGCCCGTTCACCGGCGACGTTCCGATCGTCGGCGCACACAACTACACCCAGTTGTTCACCGAGGACGGGCTGGCCCGCCGCGACTTCATGACCAGCGTCCGCAACAACATCTACTACGTGGCGATCGTGGTACCGACCCAGACCGTGCTCGCGCTCGGGCTGGCGCTGATCGTCAACAACCGGATGCTCAAGGGCAAGAGCTTCTTCCGCAGCGCCTTCTACTTCCCCTCGGTCACCAGCTCCGTCGCGATCAGCGTGGTCTTCCTGTTCCTCTTCGCCAACTCGGGCGCGGTGAACGCGTTGCTCGGCTTCGTGGGGATCGACGGGCCGGAGTGGTTCGCCGACTCCCGGGGCGTGCTGCACCTGCTGTTCGGCGTGGTCGGCGTCGACTCGCCGCCGGCGGCACTGACCGGCGGCGGCCCGTTCGGACTGACCTGGTGGGACTGGTTGGCCGGCCCCAGCGTGGCGATGATCTCGATCATCACGCTGGTCATCTGGACCACCTCCGGCACCTTCATGCTGATGTTCCTGGCCGGGCTGCAGAACGTGCCGGTCACACTGGACGAGGCGAGCATGCTCGACGGCGCGTCCCGGTGGCAGCGCCTGCGCCACGTCACCCTGCCGATGCTGCGGCCCACCACGTTCCTGGTGCTGACCCTCGGTCTGATCGGCTCCTGGCAGGTCTTCGACCAGGTGTACGTGATGAGCCAGGGCGACCCGGCCAAGACCACGCTCACCCCGGCCTACCTGTCGTACCGGACCGCCTTCCGGGACTTCGACTACGGCTCCGGCGCGGCGATCTCCTTCGTGCTGTTCCTGATCATCATCGTGCTCACGCTGATCCAGCGCCGGGCGCTGGCCGAACGGGACACCGACCGGCCGCGGCGCGGCTGGTGGCGTCGACGCGTACCGGAGAGGTCCTGAGATGGCCGTGCTCACCGACCGCCCGGCGGCGGCGCCCGCGCGGCGCGACGAGCGCGCGGCCCGCACCCTGGCCACCCGCTTCCTGGGGTACGCCACGCTGGTGTTCTTCGGGCTGGTGTTCCTCTACCCGTTCGTCATCCAGATCGGCAACGCGCTCAAGACCGAGCCGGACGCGGCGGCCAACCCGCTGTCGCCGTTCCCGGACCCGCTCACGCTGGCCGGCTTCGAGCGGATCTTCGCCGGCACCAACTTTCCGCTCTGGTTGGGCAATTCGCTGCTGGTGACGGTGCTGGTCACCGTCGGCCGGGTGTTCTTCGACTCGCTCGCCGGGTACGCGTTGGCCCGGCTGCGGTTCCGGGGTCGCGGCGGGTTGTTCGCCGCCGTCATCGCGGTGATGGCGGTGCCCGGGGTGGTGCTGCTGATCCCGAAGTTCCTGGTGCTCAACCAACTCGGCCTCTACAACAGCTACGCCGGTCTGGTGGTGCCGCTGCTGGCCGACGCGGCGGGCGTGTTCATCATGAAGCAGTTCTTCGAGTCGATCCCGATCAGCGTCGAGGAGGCCGCCCGGATCGACGGGGCCAGCATCTTCCGTACCTTCTGGTCGGTCGTGCTGCCGATGGCGAAACCGGCGCTGATCACCCTCACCATCCTGTCGTTCCAGGGCTCCTGGAACGAATTCCCGCACAGCCTGGTGTCGGTGCAGGACCCGGACCTGTTCACCCTGCCGCGCGGGTTGGCCGACCTGGTCAGCGGCTCGCTCGGCAAGGGCACCCAGTACCCGCTCAAGCTCGGCGCCGCGCTGCTGGCCACCATCCCGGTGGCGATCATCTTCGTGGTGTTCCAGCGGTACTTCGTCCGCGACGCCAACGACGGCTCGGACAAGGGCTGACCCGTCCGGTGTGGCGGCCCCACGCGGGGCCGCCACACCGGTTCACTCGGTCGGCACCTTCTCCGTCGGAACGGCCACGTGCAGGCGCACCTGCGGCACCAGCATGTCGTCGACGTCCAGCGCGCGGGCCGCCCCGTCGGGCTCCCACCCGGTGCTGGTGAGGAACTTGCGGGTCGCCTCGTCACCGTCGAACGCCCAGGCCACCGCCCGACTCATCCCGTCCTCGCGCCACAGGTCGACGGCGGCGGCGAGCAGCCGACTGCCGTGCCCCCGCCGGCCCCAGCGCGGCTCGACCAGCAGGTCGGTCACCGCGGCCACATCCGGGCCGAGCGCGTCCGCCGGCTCGCCCGGGGCCAACGCCTCGCCGTCGGCCGGGCCGGAGGCGGCGAACCCCACCAGATACGATTGCTCGGCCTGTTCGACGGCGACCAGCACCCGGTGCGCGCCGGAGGGCGGCTCCAGCACGGCGGCGCTCCACCGCCGGGCGAGGAACGCCTCGTCCAGGTTGTCGAGCACATGCCGAGGCAGGATCCGGCGGTACGCGACCCGCCAGGTCGCGAGCTGGATGCGTGCGATCTCGCCGGCGTCCTCGGGACGCGCCGGGCGGACGTACCCGAGAGCCATGGGACGGAAGCCTACGCAGGGCGGGGGAGACGACGGTGGCGCAGGGTGCCAACAGGACGACCGCGCAGGTCGTCGGGGTGGTGGTGCTCGCCGCGGCGGTCGCCGGGTTCCTCGCCGTCGCCGCCGTCCGGCACGGCTTCTTCGACCTGAAGGTCTACTACGGCGCGTTGACCTTCTGGGTGCACGACGGCGGGGAGATCTACGACTACCTCAAGCCGGGCACCCAGTACGGCTTCACCTACCCGCCGTTCGCGGCGCTGGTCATGCTGCCGATGGCGTACCTGCCGTGGTCGGCCGCGATCGTGGTGAGCGTGCTCGCCAGCGTGGCCACCACCACTGTGCTGATCTGGTGGTTGGTCGACCCGATCGCCCGCCGCGCCGGTTGGACCCGGTGGTTCGCCCTCGCCGTGGCGCTCTGCCTGGCCGCCGCGTTCGAGCCGATGCGGGAGACGGTCAACTTCGGCCAGGTCAACACGCTGCTGCTGTTCCTGGTGGCGGTGGATCTGCTGCGGCTGCTGCCGGCTCGCAGCCGGTGGACCGGCGTCGGCATCGGCCTCGCCACGGCGATCAAACTGACCCCGGGCGTCTTCATCGTCTACCTGTTGGTGACCGGGCGGTGGCGGGCGGCGCTCACCGCCAGTGGCACGGCCGCCGGAGTGTCGCTGCTGGCCGGCGCGCTCTTCCCGGACGCGTCCCGGGAGTTCTGGACCGAGGCGCTGTGGAACACCGGGCGGGTGGGCGAGTTGGCCTTCGTCTCCAACCAGTCGCTGCGTGGGGTGGTCGCCCGGCTCGACCCGGAACACCCGAACACGGTGCTCTGGCTGCTGCTGGTGCTCGGCACCCTGGCGCTGTGGGCCTGGCGGTCGCGAGCCGCCGTCGCGGCCGGCGACGAGGCGACCGGCCTGGCGCTGACCGGCGCGGTGATGTGCCTGGTCAGCCCGGTCACCTGGGTGCACCACCTGGTCTGGCTGCTGCCCGCGCTGATCCTGCTGGTCGACAACGCGATGGCCGCCCCGGCCGGCCGCCGACGGCGGGTGCTGCTGGTCGCCGCGACCATCGGGTACGCGCTGCTGATCAGCCGGACCGTCTGGTTCTGGGAGAAGGACTTCACCGGGGTCGACGGTTTCCTGGGCAGCAACGCCTACGTGTGGATCAGTTTGGCGCTGCTGGCCTTCCTGCCGATCCGCCGGTGGCTGGGCCCGGACGGGTCAACCGTCGAGGCGTCCGGCGTACCGCAGCTCGACGAGCCCGACCGGAGGGCTCCCGCCGGCCAGCGGCACCTGGTAGGTCGACCGTTCACCGTCCGGTGACAGGCCGGCCCGCTCGCAGAAGCGGCGGGCCCGCCGGTTCTGCGCCAGCACCCACGCCCGGTACCCGGTCCAACCCCGCTCGGTGAGACCGGCGCGGGCGGCGTCCAGCAGCGCGGCGGCGGTCCCGTCACCCCAGCACGCCGGCTCCACGTAGAGCGCCAGCAGCTCGCCGACCGTCGGGTCCAGGTCGTCGCGGTCCTGGTTGCGGCGGTACGGCCCGAAGGTGGTGAAACCCACGACCGACCCCTGCGCCTCGCCCAACAGGGTGGTGAACGGGTGCTCCGGATCGGCGGTGCCGACGTCGCGACGGCGCTGCGCCCAGGCCACCACGTTGAGCCGCCCCAGCACCTCGTCCGGCATGAAGCCCGCGTAGCCCGCCTGCCAGCCGTGCACGTGCACCCGGGCGACCGCCTCGGCGTCGTCCGGCTCCTCCCGACGGATGGTCAGCATTGCACCGTTCTATGCCCCGTTGGTCGTCACGTCCAGCTTCCCGCACCGACGTCGTACCGATGAATTAGGGTCGCCGACGATGACCGCACCGGAATCACTCTCGCTCGCCCAGGCCCGCCGGGTGGCGCTCGCCGCCCAGGGCTTCGCCGACCCGGCGCCGGCCGGGGTGCCCACCCGCCGGCACCTGCGTCGGGTGCTCAGCCGGGTCGGGTTGATCCAGATGGATTCGGTCAACGTCCTGCAACGCGCGCACTACCTGCCGCTCTACAGCCGGCTCGGGCCCTACCCGACCACGCTGCTCGACCAGGCCGCCTACCGGCGCCCGCGTGAGCTCTTCGAATACTGGGGCCACGAGGCGTCGCTGGTGCCGGTCGAGCTGCACCCGCTGCTGCGCTGGCGGATGGCCCGCGCGCACAGCGAGTCCTGGGGCGGCATGCGACGCATCGCCCAGGAGCAGCCGGAGCTGGTCGCCTGGGTCCGCGACGAGGTGGCCGCCCGAGGGCCGCTGACCGCCGCCGAGATCGAGCACGACGCGCCCCGAGAGACCGGCAACTGGGGGTGGAACTGGTCGGCGGTCAAGCGGGCGTTGGAGTTCCTCTTCTGGGCCGGGGAGGTGACCGCCGCGGAGCGCACCACCTCGTTCGCCCGCCGCTACGACCTGCCCGAGCGGGTGCTGCCCGCAGCGGTGCTGGCCGCGCCCACCCCGACCGACGCCGAGGCGTACCGCACGCTGGTGGGCCTCGCCGCACGTTCGCTCGGGGTGGCCGCCGAGCCGGAGCTGCGCGACTACTTCCGGCTGCCGCTGGCCGGTGCCCGGCAGGCCGTCGCCGAGCTGGCCGAGGCCGGTGAGCTGGTGCCGGTCACCGTGGCCGGCTGGCGTCAGCCGGCGTGGCTGCACGCGTCCGCCCGACTGCCCCGCTGGGTGCGGGGCAACACCCTGGTCAGCCCGTTCGATCCGCTGATCTGGGAACGTGCCCGCACCGAGCGTCTGTTCGACTTCAACTACCGGATCGAGATCTACGTCCCGGCGCCGCAGCGGGTCTACGGCTACTACGTGCTGCCGTTCCTGCAGGGCGACCGGTTCACCGCGCGGGTCGACTTGAAGGCCGATCGCAAGGCCGGGGTGCTGCTGGTCCCGGCCGCCTGGCTCGAACCGGGCGCGGCCCCGGGGGAGACCGCGGTGGCGCTCGCCGCCGAGCTGTACCGGCTCGCCGGATGGCTCGGCCTGGACGCGGTGGCACCGCCTGCGGGCGGCGACCTGGCCGGTCCGCTCACCGCCGCGTTGGCCGGCGTGTCCGGTGTACCGTGAGCGCGTGACGAGCGCTCCTGGACCGGTCGACCAGCCGCAGCCCGCCCCGGGGGCGGTCCACACGGCGTCGGCCGACGCGGGTTCCGGCGGCGCGGTGCCGCAGGGTTGGCCGGCGACCCCGCCGGGCGGTTACGCGGCGCCGGAGCCGGACCGGCTCACCCGGTTCGTGCTGCGACTCTACGAGCGCTCCCCGCGCTGGGCGGTGCCGCTGGCCGCGGTCGGTTGCGTCGCCGTCGGCATGAGTTATGCGCTGCTGAGCAACCCGACCCACGCCGACCCGGATGCCGCGCCCACCTGTCTGCTCAAGTTGACCACCGGGCTGGACTGCCCAGGCTGTGGTGGCACCCGCGCCCTCTGGTACGTGCTGCACGGCGATCTGCCGGCCGCCGCCCGGCACCACTTCCTGTTCGTCTTCGCGCTGCCGTTCCTCGCGTACCTCTTCGTGGCCTGGGCGGGAAGTCAGGCGTTCGGTTGGCGACTGCCCGAGCTGCGGATCAGCTCGAAGGTCATCGGTGGCTTCCTGGCCGCGTGGCTGGCCTTCTCGGTCCTGCGCAACCTGCCCTGGGCGCCGTTCACCTCGCTCTACGTCTGACCGTCGGGAGGGCCACTGGTGGCTGCCGTTCCGGTGGTGGAGGGGCCGGCGCGCGTCTCTCGTTGAGGGGAGTGGGACCTTGCTGTGCCCCTGTCGAGCTGCCCCAGATGTGGGGCGACGCGGGGGCGGGGTCTAGGTGCGGGAGGCCCGCAGCGCCTGCCCCAGATCTGGGGCAGCCCTACAGGCAGCCGAGAAGATGAACAAGGACCGGCAGCGCGTCGGCGAGCCTGTCGAGACCTTGGACACCTGGAGCCCCGGTGGTGCGGAGGGGTTAGGTGATTTTGCGGTAGCTGGGCGGTTTCTGCACCGCGAGCCCGAGTTGGGTGCGGGACCGCCGGCTACTACAGTCCCAGGAATGCCGGACATGGTGCAGCCCCAGGTCAAGTTGATCGCGTGGACCCAATTCGCGGCCCCGGACGACGTGCCGTGGTCGACCGACGCCGAGGGTGGCCAGGCGCTCGCCGAGTTCGCCGGCCGGGCCTGCTACCAGTCGTGGAAGAAGCCGAACCCGGCGACCGCCACGAACGCCGGCTACCTGGCGCACATTCTCGAGGTGGGCCACCTGAGTGTGCTGGAGCACGGGTCGGTCACCTTCTACTTCACCGGGGTGTCCCGCTCCTTCACGCACGAGCTGATCCGGCACCGGCACTTCTCGTACTCCCAGCTGTCCCAGCGCTACGTCCCCGAGCGGGACGCGGCCATGGTCGAGCCGGCCGTCATCGCCGACGACCCGGAGCTGCACAAGAAGTTCGTGGAGGCCGCCGAGGCGAGCGTCCGGGCGTACACCGAGTTGTTGGAGGGCCTCGAGCAGCGCTTCTCCGACGAGCCGAACCCGACGCTGCGCCGCAAGCAGGCCCGGCAGGCGGCTCGGGCGGTGCTGCCCAACGCCACCGAGACCCGGATCGTGGTCAGCGGCAACTACCGGGCCTGGCGGCACTTCGTGGCGATGCGGGCCACCGAGCACGCCGACGTGGAGATCCGTGAGCTGGCCGTGGAGTGCCTGCGCCAGCTCCAGGGGGTCGCCCCGAACGTGTTCGCCGACTTCGTGATCTCGACGCTGCCGGACGGCACCGAAGTGGCGGCCAGCCCGCACGAGGCGTCCTGAGCCCTTCCCCGGCGGGCCTCGGCTGGTCGTCCGCTAGGTTGGAGGGTATGACGCACGACCACCTCGACGCCGCGGCCCGACCGGCGTCCCGCCCCTTCGGCCGGCTGATCACAGCCATGGTGACCCCGTTCACCCCCGACGGCTCCCTCGACCTCGACGGTGCCGCCCGGCTGGCGAGCCACCTGGTCGACGAGCAGGGCAACGACGCGCTGGTGGTCAACGGCACCACCGGCGAGTCGCCGACCACCACCGACGCGGAGAAGGAACACCTGATCCGGGCCGTGGCGGAGGCCGTCGGTGACCGCGCCAAGGTGATCGCCGGTGTCGGCACCAACGACACCCGGCACACCATCGAGCTCGCCGCCGCCGCCGAGAAGGCGGGCGCGCACGGCCTGCTGGTGGTCACCCCGTACTACAACAAGCCGCCGCAGAGCGGGTTGCTGCGACACTTCACCGCGGTGGCCGACGCCACCGGCCTGCCGGTGATGCTCTACGACATCCCGCACCGCTCCGGCGTGCCGATCGACACCGAGACGCTGGTCCGGCTCGCCGAGCACGGCCGGATCGTCGCGGTCAAGGACGCCAAGGGCGACCTGGCCGCCGCCAGCTGGGTCACCAGCCGGACCACCCTCGCCTTCTACAGCGGCGAGGACGCCCTCACCCTGCCGGCGCTGGCCGTCGGATCCGTGGGCGTGGTCGGCACCTCGACGCACTTCATCGGGGCGCTGACCGCACAAATGATCGAGGCGTACGACGCGGGGGACATGCCGGCCGCGCTTGCCCTGCACCGGCGGCTGCTGCCGCTTTTCACCGGCATCTTCCGCACCCAGGGCGCCATCCTGGTGAAGGCCGGCCTGGCGTCGCTGGGCCTGCCGGCCGGCCCGGTGCGACCCCCGCTGGTGGACGCCACCGACGACGAGATCGCCCAGCTGCGCGCGGACTTCGCGGCAGCGGGCCTGGAGCTGCCCGAATGATCGAACGACACGATGGACGCCGAGTGACGGCGTCGCAGAATGAGGTGGACGCGTGACCGAGGCGCACATCGAGGCGGAACTACCCCCGCCGCTGCCGGAAGGTGGTTTGCGGATCATCCCGCTCGGCGGGCTCGGCGCCATCGGTCGGAACATGACCGTCTTCGAGTACGACGGCAAGCTGCTGATCGTCGACTGCGGGGTCCTGTTCCCCGACGTCGAGCAGCCGGGTGTGGACCTGATCCTGCCCGACTTCGGTCCGATCCTGGACCGACTGGCCGACGTCCAGGCGATCGTGCTGACCCACGGCCACGAGGACCACATCGGCGCGGTGCCCTACCTGCTCGCTCACAAGCCCGACATCCCGCTGGTCGGCTCACAGTTCACCCTCGCCCTGGTCGAGGCCAAGTTGGCCGAGCGGCGCATCCAGCCGTACACGCTGACCGTGCGGGAGGGTGGCCGCGAGCGGCTCGGCCCGTTCGAGTGTGAGTTCTTCGCGGTCAACCACTCGATCCCCGACGCCCTCGCGGTGGCCATCCGCACCCCCGCCGGCCTGGTCCTGCACACCGGCGACTTCAAGATGGACCAGCTCCCGCTGGACGGCCGGATCACCGACCTGGCCGGCTTCGCACGGCTCGGCGCCGAAGGCGTCGACCTGTTGCTGTCCGACTCCACCAACGCGGAGATCCCCGGCTTCGTCACGCCGGAGCGGGAGATCGGGCCGGTGCTCGACTCGATCTTCGCGAAGGCCAAGGGCCGGATCATCGTGGCCTCGTTCGCCTCGCACGTGCACCGCGTGCAGCAGGTCTTCGACTCCGCCGCCGAGCACGGCCGCAAGGTCGCGCTGATCGGCCGGTCCATGGTGCGCAACATGGGCATCGCCCGGGACCTCGGCCTGCTCAACATCCCGGCCGGCCTGGTCATCGGGATCGAGGAGGCGACCACGCTGCCGCCGGAGCAGATCGTGCTGATGTCCACCGGTTCACAGGGTGAGCCGATGAGCGCGCTGGGCCGGATGGCCAGCGGCGACCACCGGCACATCACCATCGCCCCCGGCGACACCGTCGTGCTGGCCTCCTCCCTGGTGCCCGGCAACGAAACCTCGGTCTACCGGGTGATCAACCGGCTGGCCCGGGCCGGCGCGGTGGTCGTGCACAAGGACGTGGCGAAGGTGCACGTCTCCGGGCACGCCCCCGCCGGGGAACTGCTCTACCTGCTCAACGTGGTCCGGCCCAGCAACCTGATGCCCGTACACGGCGAGTGGCGTCACCTGCGCGCCCACGCCCGGCTCGGTATCGAGTCCGGGGTCGCCG
Source organism: Micromonospora sp. NPDC049645 (assembly GCF_040675155.1). NCBI lineage: Bacteria > Bacillati > Actinomycetota > Actinomycetes > Micromonosporales > Micromonosporaceae > Micromonospora > Micromonospora sp. NPDC049645. Next base: position 101,059 of record NZ_JBFAOI010000013.1, on the reverse strand, counting down.
CCGACCGGGTGGTGATCTGCGAGGACGGCGACGTGGTCGACCTGGTCGAGGGCCGCGCCAGCCTGGTCGGGCACGTGAAGAGCCGGTACGTCTACGTGGACGGCCTCGCCGTCGGTGACGTCAGCGAGTCGCTGCTCACCGAACGGCGCATCCTCGGCGACGGTGGTTTCATCGCCACCACCGTGGTCGTCGACTCGGTCACCGGCAAGGTGGTCGCCGGGCCGACGCTCTCCGCGAAGGGCTTCTCCGAGGACCCGGAGGCGTTCAACCCGGTCATCCCGCTGGTCACCGAGGCGCTCAACCGGGCCGCGGCGGACGGCATCACCGACCCGCACCAGCTCCAGCAGATCGTCCGGCGGACCGTGGGGCGGTGGGTCAACGACGCGTACCGTCGTCGGCCGATGATCGTGCCCACCGTGGTCGAGGTCTGAGCAACTTTCGCTGACGCCGGTCCGCCCCCTTCCCGGGGTGGGCCGGCGTCGCCGCGCCGGGGTGTCAGGGCAGCGCGGCGACGGCCTCGGCGTACGCGACGCCGGTGGCGATGGCGGCGTCCATGAGGACCCGCAACTGCGCCGGGGCGACCCCGTGCGCCAGGTCGGTGGCGACGTCGCCGGCCAGCACCAACTCGTCGCCGAGGTCGTGCGCGTACGCCTTGGGCAGCAGTCGGTCGTGGTTCCACGCGTTGCAGAAGGCGTACGCCTCGGCGCGGCGGGTCGCCGGCAGCCGGCGGTCGGCCATGGCGCGGGCGTGCAGCACCTCACCGCGCTCACCGGCCCGCCGGAACTGGATCACCGCGCCGTCCCAGTGGCCGATGACCGTCTCACCCTCGTCCACCAGGTACTGGTCGCCGCGCCCGTCCAACACCGCGGTGATCATGCCGAGGGTGAGGGCGGACAACTCGCGCTCACCCATTCCGACCTCATCGTCGGGCCGGTGTGTGTCGGTCTCGTCGGGCCCGTCGGTCTCGTCGTCACCGGGCAGCGCGACCGGTGCCGCGAGCGGGCGTTCGGCAAGCCAGGCGGCCATCCGTCCGGAATGGTGCCCGGTGCCGTTGCGGGCGTCGAAACTGCCGGCCAACTCGCTGGCCATCCCGAACAGCAGCGCCCCGAGCGCGGTGACGTCCAGTTCGCTGGCTGTCCGCTCGCCGTACGCCGGGCGGGGCATCGTCCGCCCGCCCAGCCCGGCCTCCGCGGCGAGCCCGCAGACCAGCGCCCCGGCCGCGGCGAACTCCATGACGGCGAGGTCGTCGGTGGGCCGGTCCAACCGGGGCAGCTGCTCGGCCAGGATGGCCAGCCCGCGCTCCAGGTGCCCGCCCAGGGCGCAGAACCGCAGGTGCGCGGCGAGGTGCGGGAACGCCGCGCGTTCACGCCGGTGCCGGCGGTACGCCCGCACGTGTGCCGCCGCCGCCCGCTCCGGTTGGCCGGTACGCAGCGCCGGCAGCAGACCGGCGACCAGGTTCCGCTCGGGCTGGTCGGTGCAGGTGGACGGGTCCGCGTCGGAGTTGCTGAGTTCGGTGAGCGCGGCTGTCCACTCGCCCCAGCCGGTCAGCAGCTCGGCGCGGCGGGCCGAGGCGCAGCCCGGGCAGCCGCCGGCCGGGCCGGGCCGTTTTCCGGACCAGCGCTCGTACCAGTGCCGGGCGGTGGGCTCGTCGCCCAGGTGATCGGCGATCCGGCAGTGCAGCTCCGCCACGGTCGGGGTGTCCGGACCGTCCGCGCCGACCCGGTGGGCCAGGTCGTGCAGCAGGGACCGGGTCTGGTCCAGCCCGACCCGGGGGGTGCCGAGCAGCGCCTCCACCGCGTACCGCTGGTAGCGCAGCAGCAGCCCGGCCTCGGTGTCGGTGAGCAGGTCGGGCCGGTGGTCGGCGGCGGCCCGGCAGCGCCGGACCGGCTCCACCAGCCGCCACCGTTCCCCGTGCAGCAGGTACGCCTCGATCAGCGCGAACCGGGCGTCCATCCCGGACCGGACGTCGCCGGCCGCGTCGGCGCGTTCGGCGAGCCGTTCCAGCGCCACCTGCCGGGCCGGACCGTCGGGGAGGTCCCGGGCGTCGGCGAGCGCCGCCTCCAGCGCCGGTACCCGGCCCCGGGCCAGCCCGCCGCCGGTGGGTGGCGTGCCGGTGCGGCTGCCGGTGAACTCGTCGCGGCCGGTCATGACGGCACCGCGCCGGGCAGCCGACGGACCGCCACGGCCAGCTGGCAGCCGGTGGTGATGCCGCAGTCGAGCAGTTGGTCGAGCTGGTGGGGGGTGACCCCGCGTTCCAGGTCGGTGATCACCTCTCCGTACACCCGGGCCCGGCCGTCGTCGTCGACGTGCACGAACGCCTTGGGCCAGAGCCGGTCATGGTTCCAGGAGTTGCAGAACGCGTACAGGTCGGGCACTCGTTCGATGCCGAAGGTGGGATCGACCATGGTGCGGATCTGGAGCAGCTCCCCGTCCCCGCCGACGCGGAGGAACCAGATCATGGTGTCGTCGAAGTGGCCCACCAGCTCGCCGTCGCGGGTCAGACCGACGGGCCGGCCGCGGGCAGCGAGCACCGCGGCGACCAGTTCACCGGTCAGCGGACGCAGCGCACCAGGGTGCCCGGCCAGCGGATCGTCCGGATCGCCCTCGATTTCCGGCGACGCCATGGGGCATCCCTTCTGAGGCGGATATCACGACCGGCGGTGGGGTTCGTGTTGCGACGCGCGGACACGACCCGGAAAAGCGGGGATCTGCCCGGCCCCACCGTTACCGTGACTCTATGGCGGGCCGTACCTCTCAGGCGAGTCGGCGGCGCGGCGCGTCGCCGCGCGGTGGCACCAACAGTCGTGCCCGTCAACCGGCGAAGAAGGCCACCCGGGCGCCGGTCCGACGTCGTACCACCCCGCCGCGCCCCGGCCCGGCCGTCTACGTCGGCCGCGCGGTCGGTGCACTGTGGATGGGTCTGGCGCACGGGATGGGCTGGGCGGTGCGCGCCGCCGGCCGGCAGGCCGCCTCGGCCCGCGACCTCGACCCGGAGCACCGTCGCGACGGCGCGGGTCTGCTCATGTTCGGGCTCGCCCTGCTCACCGCCGTGGCGCTCTGGCTGTCCGGGGCGGGCCCGGTGGGCGCGCGACTGGCCGACACGATCCGGCTGTTCCTGGGCGCGATCTCGGTGGTCGTACCGGTGCTGTTGATGATCGGGGCGTGGCGGCTGATGCGTCAGCCGGCCGATCCGGAGCACCGGGGCCGCGGGTTGATCGGTTGGGGTTCGCTGCTGGTGTCGACCGCCGCGCTGCTCCAGATCGGTCAGGATCCGGTCGACCCGCTGGAACGGGACTTCGCCGGCGGGCTGGTCGGCGCGGGCGTCGGCGGGCTGTTGGAGCGCGCGGTGACCGCCTGGGTGGCGGTGCCGCTGCTCGTGCTGCTGCTGCTCTTCGGTCTGCTCGTGGTGACCGCGACGCCGATCAACAAGATTCCCGAACGGTTGGGTCTGCTCGCCGGTGGGCTGGTCGGTGCGCCGGAGACCGCCGAGGAGGACGCGGACGAGCCGGCCGCCAAGCCGGCGCGCAAGCGACCGGCGAAGCGGATGCCGCCGCCGCTCGACCCGGACGACTTCGAGGACCTGGAGGGCGCGGACCTCCAGGAGACCATGGTGCTGCCGCGCAAGTCACCGGCGAAGGTGCCGGCGAGCCGCAGGCCGCCGGTCGATCCGCCGGAGCACTCGCCCGCCCCGACCCGGGCCGAGCAGCTCGCGTTGACCGGGCTCGCCGGGGACTACACCCTGCCGCCGGCCAACATGCTCAGCGCCGGGGCCGCCGCGAAGACCCGCAGCAAGGCCAACGACGAGGTGATCGCGGCGCTGACCGGCGTGTTCGACCAGTTCGATGTGGACGCCGCGGTCACCGGCTTCACCCGTGGCCCGACCGTCACCCGCTACGAGGTGGAGTTGGGGCACGGCGTCAAGGTCGAGCGGATCACGCAGCTGTCCCGCAACATCGCGTACGCGGTGAAGTCGCCGGACGTGCGGATCCTCAGCCCGATCCCGGGCAAGAGCGCCGTCGGCGTGGAGATCCCGAACACCGACCCGGAGAATGTCGCCCTCGGCGACGTGCTGCGCTCGCGGGCGGCGACCAGCGACCACCACCCGATGGTGGTGGCGCTCGGCAAGGACATCGAGGGTGGCTACGTGGTGGCCAACCTCGCCAAGATGCCGCACATCCTCATCGCCGGCGCCACCGGCGCGGGCAAGTCGAGCTGTCTCAACACCCTGCTGGTGTCCATTCTCACCCGGGCCACCCCGGACGAGGTGCGGCTGCTGCTGATCGACCCGAAGCGGGTCGAGATGACCGGCTACGAGGGCATCCCGCACCTGGTCACCCCGATCGTGACCAACGCCAAGAAGGCGGCCGACTCGCTGGACTGGGTGGTCCGCGAGATGGACATGCGTTACGACGACCTCGCCGCCAACGGGGTCCGGCACATCGACGACTTCAACCGCAAGGTCCGCAACGGCGAGATCAAGGCCCCGCCGGGCAGCGAACGCGAGATGCGCCCGTACCCGTACCTGCTGGTGATCGTGGACGAGCTGGCCGACCTGATGATGGTCGCGCCGCGTGACGTGGAGGATTCGGTCGTCCGGATCACCCAGCTGGCCCGAGCCGCCGGCATCCACCTGGTGCTGGCCACTCAGCGCCCCTCGGTCGACGTGGTGACCGGTCTGATCAAGGCGAACGTGCCGTCCCGGTTGGCGTTCGCCACCTCGTCCCTGGCGGATTCCCGGGTCATCCTCGACCAGCCGGGCGCGGAGAAGCTGCTCGGCCGTGGCGACGGGCTCTTCCTGCCGATGGGCGCCTCCAAGCCGGTCCGCATCCAGGGCGCCTGGGTCACCGAGCGCGAGATCGCCGACGTGGTGAAGTTCTGCAAGGACCAGCGCGAACCGGAGTTCCGCAAAGACGTGCTGGCCCCGGCGCAGGAGAGCAAGAAGAAGATCGACGAGGACATCGGCGACGACCTGGACCTGCTGGTGCAGGCGGTCGAGCTGGTGGTCACCTCGCAGTTCGGCTCGACCTCGATGCTCCAGCGCAAGCTGCGGGTCGGCTTCGCCAAGGCGGGTCGCCTGATGGACCTGATGGAGACCCGGGGGGTGGTCGGGCCGTCCGAGGGGTCGAAGGCGCGCGACGTGCTGGTCAAGCCGGACGAGCTGGACGAGGTGCTGGTCGGCCTGCGCGGTGACGTGGACTGACCGGGAGCCGACCCGGGCCGCGTGGGCGGTCGACCCCGGACGCACGCCGGGCCCGCCGGATTCCGGCGGGCCCGTGCCGTGGCGGAGCGGTCAGTTGTTGATCAATGCGCCGATGATCACCAGGCTGATGATCGCGGCGACGACGCTCGCCACGGCCGCGTACCAGCCCAGTGGCTTGTCACCGAGCACCGCGCCGACGACGCCCGCGATGACGCCGAGCACGCCGAAGATGATCGGGTTGAGCAGCAGGGCCAGGACCGCGAAGACGAAGCCCACGATGGTGAGGATGCGGGCGGCGTTGCTGCGGGGACGGGCGGTGCTCGGCATGTCGGCCATGTCTTCCTCCGGGTGAGAGCCTGTCGTGACGAATCGATCACTACCCATTCTGGGCGCCGGTCACGCCTGCCGACCTGGCACTCAGTGGAAGATCTTCAACCCGATCACGCCCGCGACGACCAGCAGCAGGCAGAGGATCCGGGGCAGGCTCGCCGACTCGCCGAGCGCCAGCATCCCGACGAGTGCGGTGCCGACCGCGCCGATGCCGACCCAGACCGCGTAGCCGGTGCCGACGGGGATGTCCCGGAGCGCGTACGACAGCCCGCCCATGCTCAGCAGCAGAGCCACCACGAACACCACGGACGGGACCGGCCGGCTGAAGCCGGCGCTGCGGTCCAGGGCGATCGCCCAGGCCGCCTCCAGCAGTCCTGAGATCACCAGTACGAGCCAGGCCATCGTTCACCTCACCGCGAGCGCCCGGGGCTGCCGCGCCGGGACGAGTCGAGTCTGCACGTCACGCGGGGCGTCTTGGCCTGACCGGGTACGCCCACCACTCGTCCGGAGCGGCCACGAGCATTCGGGGCCACCGGTGCCGACGCTAGCACCGGTCCGGGCGGCGCGGCGGTGACCAGCGCCACGGCCCGTTGACTTCTACGTGACTTCAACTTGCAGTATCGGCATCATGACCCTGCTCTACGCCGACCCCGAGGTCGCCGCCGCGCTGGACGCCGCCACCACGGTCGACGCCATGCGCGCCGCACTGCTGGCCGCGTACGAGGGACGACTCGTCGCGCCGCCGCGGGCCGCCGCGCCGCTGGACGGCGGGCGGCTGGTGCTCACCGCCGGGCACCTGGTCGGCGAGTGGTACGGCTTCCGCTCGTACGACACCTTCGGCCACCCGCAGGGCGAGCAGTTGGTGGTGCTGCACGACGCCCGGACCGGGGCGATCCGAGCAGTCGCGGTCGGCGAGGAGTTGGGCTCCCGACGTACCGGAGGGTTGGGGGGCCTCGCGGTCGACGCGCTGTCCCGTCCCGACGCCGCCACCCTCGGGGTGGTCGGCTCCGGCCGACAGGCGTGGACCCAGGTCTGGGCCGCCGCCGCGGTCCGTCCGTTGCGTGAGGTGGTGGTGCACAGCCGCTCCGCCGCTCGCCGGGACGCCTTCGCCGCCCGGGTCCGTGGCGAACTGGGCGTGCCGGCCCGCGCGGTCGCCGACCCGGCCTCGGCCGTCGCCGGGCGGGACGTGGTGGTGCTCGCCACCACCAGCGCCACCCCGGTGCTCCGCGCCGCCGACCTCAGCCCCGGCACACACGTCAACGCGGTCGGCTTCAAGCAGCGCGACCGCAGCGAGTTCGGCACCGATCTGCTGGACGCCGCCGATCTGCTGGTCACCGACTCACCGGCCCAGGCGGCGGACTACCAACCGCCGATGCTCGCGGCCACACCCCCGTACGCCGGGCGGTTGCGGGACCTGGGGGCCATCCTGGCCGGCGCGGAGTCCGGCCGGACCAGCGCGGAGCAGGTCACCGTCTTCTGCTCCACCGGCCTGGCCGGCACCGAGGTCTTCCTGCTCGACGCGCTCACCCGGGTGGGCGCCGGGGCACGTTGACCGGCGGGCGGGACGGAGCCGACCGAAACGTGGTGTCGAGCGTCTCCGCAGCCCGCGTGCGTGGGCTTCCCAGGCCGGCCCGGTACCCTCGGATGGTGTCTGCCACCTCTCCTTCTCCCGCTGACCACGTCGAGGGTCGTCGCGTCGCCCTGCTGACCCTGGGCTGTGCCCGCAACGAGGTCGACTCGGAGGAGCTGGCCGCCCGCCTGCACGCCGACGGCTGGCAGGTGACCACCGACGGCGAGGGCGCCGACGTGGTGGTCGTCAACACCTGCGGTTTCGTGGAAAAGGCCAAGCAGGACTCGATCCAGACCCTGCTCGCCGCCGCCGGAACGGGCGCCAAGGTGGTCGCCGCGGGCTGCATGGCCGAGCGCTACGGGCGGGAGCTGGCCGACAGCCTGCCCGAGGCGCAGGCGGTGCTGAGCTTCGACGACTACCCGGACATCGCCGCCCGACTGAACGCGGTCGTCGCCGGTGAGCAGGTCACCGCGCACACCCCGCGCGACCGGCGTGAGCTGCTGCCGCTGACTCCGGTGCAGCGGCGCGACAGCGGGGTGTCGCTGCCGGGTCACGGCACCGTGACCCGCGGCACCGTCGACACCGACGAGCACACTCCGGCCCACCTGCGCCAGGTGCTGCGTCGACGGCTGGACACCGGCCCGGTGGCCTCGCTGAAGCTGGCCAGCGGCTGCGACCGTCGCTGCGCGTTCTGTGCCATTCCGGCCTTCCGTGGGGCGTTCGTCTCGCGTACGCCGGACGAGCTGCTCGCCGAGGCGGAGTGGCTGGCCAAGACCGGCGTACGCGAGCTGGTGCTGGTCAGTGAGAACTCCACCTCGTACGGCAAGGACCTGGGTGACCCGCGCGCGCTGGAGAAGTTGCTGCCGCAGCTCGCCGCGGTGACCGGCATCGTCCGCGTGCGGGTCAGCTACCTCCAGCCGGCCGAGACCCGCCCCGGGCTGGTCGAGGCGATCGCCGCCACCCCGGGCGTGGCACCGTACTTCGACCTGTCGTTCCAACACTCCAGCGAGCCGGTGCTGCGCCGGATGCGGCGTTTCGGCTCCACCGACCGATTCCTGGAGTTGCTGGCGAGTGCCCGTGCCCTGGCCCCGGAGGCGGGCGCCCGGAGCAACTTCATCGTCGGTTTCCCGGGTGAGACCCGCGCAGACGTCGACGAGTTGGTGCGGTTCCTGACCGAGGCCCGGCTCGACGCGATCGGCATGTTCGACTACAGCGACGAGGACGGCACCGAGGCCGCCGGCCTGCCCGGCAAGGTCTCCGCCGCGACGATCAAGCGACGTTACGACCGGCTCAGCGCCCTCGCCGACGAGCTCTGCTCGCAGCGGGCCGAGGACCGGCTCGGCTCGACGGTCGAGGTGCTCGTCGACTCGACCGCGGACGGCGTGGTGGAGGGTCGGGCGGCGCACCAGGCGCCGGAGGTGGATGGCTCCACCACCCTGGTCGCCCCGGCCGAGGGCGGGGTCGACCTGGCCGCGCTGCGCCCGGGTGACCTGGTACGCGCGACGGTGACCGGCACCGAAGGAGTGGACCTGCTCGCCGTGCCGGATGAGATGATCTCGGCGGCGCCCGGCGCGGCACGGTGACGGCGGGCCCGAGCGGAGCGGGGGAGCCAGGTGGTGCGGTGCCGGGAACGTCACGGCAGCCCGAGCGGAGTGCGGCGGTGACCGGGGCGACGGAGTCGACGCCGAGCCGGGTGGTGGCCGTGGTGCCGGTCGTCAACGCGGCCAACGCGCTGACCGCCCTGCGGCTGGTGCTGGTGCCGGTCTTCGCCGCCTCGGTGATCATGTCGGGGATGACCCACGCCGGTTGGCGGATGGCGGCCTGCCTGATCTTCGCGGTGGCCTCGGCGACCGACCTGGTGGACGGCTGGATCGCCCGCCGGTTCGGGCTGGTCACCTCGGTCGGCAAGGTGGCCGACCCGATCGCCGACAAGGCGCTCACCGGCGCCGCGCTGGTGCTGCTCTCCTGGTACGGCCAACTGCCCTGGTGGGTGACCGCGCTGATCCTCGTCCGTGAGCTGGGCATCACCGGGCTGCGGTTCTGGGTGATCCGGCACGGCGTGATCGCCGCCAGCCGGGGCGGCAAGGTCAAGACCGCGCTCCAGATCCTGGCCATCGCCTGGTACCTCTGGCCGATGCCGGACTCCCTCGCCGCCGTCGGCCCGTGGATCATGGCCGCCGCCGTTCTGGTCACGGTCGCCACCGGCTTCGACTACATAGCCCAGGCCCTCCGCCTCCGCCGCCCCGCCTGACCGTCTCCGGCCGGCCAGGCCGTCGCCCGCCCTGTTGATCATGAAATTTGTTGCCACCCGGGACGGCGTGTCGTGCCGCTAACTTCATGATCGACGCAACTGGGTCGGCAGGGTTGGGGGTCGGTGGGTGGGGAAGGAGTGGTTCATGCAGTGGGAGGCGGGTTCCGGGCGACCGGCGGATGGTGACGAGACGGGCAGTGCGGCGGCGGGCGCCGTGCACCGGCTGGCCCAACGGCACGAGACGCTGGCCACCGTCGAATCGCTCACCGGTGGGTCGCTGGCCGCCTCGATCGTGGACATCGCCGGGGTCAGCGGGATCTACCGGGGTGGCCTCGTGGTCTACGCCACCGAGTTGAAGGGCAGCCTGGCCGGCGTACCCGCCGACCTGCTGTCCGAGCGGGGCCCGGTGGATCCGGACGTGGCGGCGGCGCTGGCCGAGGGGGGTCGCCGGCGCTGCGGTGCGGACTGGGGGGTGGCCACCACCGGTGTCGCCGGCCCCGAGCCGCAGGACGGCAAGCCCGTCGGCCTGGTGTACGTCGCGGTCGCCGGCCCGAACGGCGGGACGGTCCGCCAGCTCGACCTGGCCGGCGGGCGGGATCATGTCCGTGCGGCAGCGGTGGTCGAGGCGCTGCGCCTGCTCTCCGAGCGCCTCCACGCCGCCGACGCCGCCGACGCCGAATCCGACTCCGAAGCCGCCGAATCCGACTCCGGCGCCACCGACTCCGACTCCGACTCCGATGCCGCAGAAGCCACGGCCGGGGCCGTCCCGGGCGGGGCGGGAACGGGCGGCGGCGTGCCCCGGTGAGCCCGTCGCGGCGAACCGACGGGCGGGGCGGGATGTCGCCCGGGCCCACAACGGGTACGGTTGCGGGAAGGCTCCGACGTTCGGGGTCGGCGCGGTCCGCCGCGACCGGCTGCCAGGCGCCGGGCGCGAGGTATCCCTCAGGGGGAGGTGCGATGATCCTGCTACGCCGGGTGATCGGTGACGCACTGCGAGCGCGCCGGCAGGGGCAGCAGCGCACGCTGCGTGAGGTCTCCACCGCCGCCAACGTCAGCCTCGGCTACCTCTCCGAGATCGAACGGGGGCACAAGGAGCCGTCCAGCGAGCTGCTCGCCGCGATCTGTGACGCCCTCGGCGCTCGCCTGTCCGAGTTGCTGCGTGAGGTGAGCGACACCGTGGCGCTCGCCGAGCAGATGCCCGGGGTGCTCGTCTCGATGCAGGACGAGCCGGCCGAGACCGCCGCCAAGACCACCGGCCGGGGTGTCCGTCAGGTCACCTCCGACGGCAAGGTCGCTGTCTCCGTCCGCCAGGACTCCCCGCTCAAGGCCACGCTGCGCAGCACCCGCGTCCGCCCGACCGAGCGCGACCGCGACGTGGTCTGCGCCGCCTGAGCCTCGCCGATCCGGTTGACCATGGGCGGGCTGGCCCCGGCCGCGTAGGGTTGCTCGCAGGAGCCGCCGGTGCTGTCGACCGCCCGGTACGGATGCCTCGTTGGCGTTCGGCTGGGACGATGGAGACCGGCCGGTCATGGTCGGTCCAGCCGGCCCGGCCGTGGTGGAGCGACGCTACTGAGGGGATACCACGGAGATGGCGAACCCGTTCGTCAAGGGTTGGAACTACCTGATGGCACTCTTCGGTGCCAAGATCGACGAGCACGCCGATCCCAAGGTGCAGATCCAGCAGGCCATCGAGGACGCCCAGCGGCAGCACCAGGCGCTGGTCCAGCAGGCCGCCGCCGTGATCGGCAACCAGCGTCAGCTGGAGATGAAGTTGTCCCGACAGATGACCGAGGTCGAGCGGTTGCAGGGCAACGCCCGGCAGGCCCTGGTGCTGTCCGACCAGGCCCGGGCCAAGGGCGACGAGGCCGAGGCGACCCGGTTCGAGCAGTCCGCGCAGACCCTGGCCAGCCAACTCGTCTCCGCCGAGCAGGCCACCGAGGACCTGAAGACCCTGCACGACCAGGCGCTGGGCGCCGCCGCCCAGGCCCGCCGTGCGGTCGAGAACAACTCGATGATCCTCCAGCAGAAGCTCGCCGAGCGCACCAAACTGCTCAGCCAGCTGGAGCAGGCCAAGATGCAGGAGACGGTGGCCCGCTCGCTGGAGTCGATGTCGTCGCTGACCGCGCCGGGCACCACCCCGTCGCTCGACGAGGTGCGCGACCGCATCGAGCGGCGGTACGCCAACGCGATGGGTCGCGCCGAACTGGCCGGCAACTCCGTCGAGGGCCGTATGTTGGAAATCCAGAAGGCCACCATCGACTCGGCCGGCTCCGCACGGTTGGAGCAGATCCGTTCCAGCATGGCGGGGGAGCAACTCGGCGGCGCGGCACAGCGACCGGCCGTGCCGCAGGCCGAGAAGGCCGCCCCGGCCAACGACCCGACGGCCGCCGCCCGGCTGGACGAGCTGCGCGCCAGCATGGCCCGCGAGCGGGGCACCGGCGACCCGACCGCCGCCGGCTGAACGACCGGACCGAGGGGGTCAGGGTGGCAGACGAGCGGACACGGTACTTCCGCAGGCTGGGTCGGCTTCGCCGGTCCGCCCGCCGGTGGAGTGTGCTGGCCGGTGGGCTCGGGGGCGCCGCGGCGGTGCTGACTCCGTACGCCGGCCTCGGTCTGCCCGACGCGGCCTGGGCCGGCGCCGCGGGCAGTGCGGTGGCGCTTGCCGCCTGGCGCTGGATCGACGTGCGTGCCCTGGCCGCCCAGCCGGCGCCCCCCGCGCTCGACCCGGCCGAGGCGGCGGCCCGGTCGCGGGCCCGGTTGGTCGCCGCCGTCGAGCGGCTGCCGGTCGGCCCCGGTGTGCTGGCCGAGGTGCGCCGGGTCCGTTCGCGGATCGCGCTGCGCGGCACCAGCGCCGGCGAGAAGTGGGCTCGACTGGACCGGGCGGCGCTCACCCTGGCCGGAATGGCCCCCCGGCTCACCGGGCTGGCCGAGCCGGCGGTGCTGGAGGCCGCAGCCGCCGACCGTTCGTTGCGCGACCTGGCCGCGCGGGTGGCCAGCGTCGAACGTGCGCTGCGGCTGGCCCCGGCGGACGCCCGGCCGCCCCTGACCGAGGCGCACGCCGTGCTGACCGCCCAACTGGAGGGTGGGGTGGCGGCGTACGAGCGGCTGGTGGTCGCCGCCGCCGGCTACCTGGCCGAGGACGCCCGACCGGAGACCGCCCACCCGGCCGCCGACCGGCTCACCGAGGCGACCGACCTGCTGCACGGCGTCGCCGGGGCCCTTGCCGAGTTGCGCGGCGTCGGCACCCCGCTGCGCGCGCCGACGCGCTGACCGGGGCCGCGCGTCGGCGCCGGCCGGTCACGGTGGCGTCGTCACCAGAACCGGCCCGCTGTACGGCGAGGTGCCCACGACGTTGAACGACCGGATCCGGTAGTGGTAGGTCACGCCCCGGGCCAGTCCGGTGTTGGTGAAGCCGCGGCCGGTGACGGTGAAGGTGGCCACCTCCTGGTCGAACGCCGGGTCCAGCGCCCGCTGCACGGTGAACCCCGACCCCGGGCCGCCGGGTGTGCTCGCCGCCCAGGCCAGGGTCACCGTCGCGGTGTCCGGTCCCGGTGCGCTGGCGGTGGCGCTCACCCCGGCCGGGGTGCCGGGCGCGGGAGGCGAGGTCACCGCGGCGACCGTCGACCACGCCGAGGCGGCCCCCAGGTAGGTGGTCCGGACCCGGTAGTAGTACGTTGTGTCCGGTGCGACGGTCGCGTCCAGGTGGTTGTCGCCCACCCCGATCGCCGTGGTGCCCGGGCCGCTGGTGAACGTCGGGTTGGTGGCCCGCTGCACGTCGATACCGGTGGCGAACGACCGGTTGGTCCAGCGCAGCGCCACCCGCAGCGGCGCGGCCGGCGGGAGCGTCGCGACCAGACCGCTCGGCGCGGCCAGGTGCACCGAGGCGGGCACTCCGTTGGACCAGGACGAGTAGCTGACCGCGTTCTCCGTCCGGATCCGGTAGTGGTACGTGACCCCGGGGGTGACTGTCGCGTCCGTGTAGCGGGTGGCGGCGGCCGCGACGGTGATCGTGGTGACCTCGCCGCCGAAGGTCGCGTCGGTGGCCCGTTGCAGCAGGTGGCTGGTGGCCGGTGGTCGTCCGCCGTTGCTGGTCCAGGCCAACGCGATCGCGGGTAGCGCGGTGGCCGAGCCGGGCACCGGTGTGGCGGTCAGCCCGGTCGGCGCCTTGGGTGCCACCCGCAGCACCAGCGGCCGGGTCATCCCGCCGTCGCGATGGCCGGCGAGTTGGCTGTGCCAGCGGTACTCCCAGCCCAGGTTGACCAGCTGGTTCACCACCGTGGCGGGTCGACCGTCCGCCGGGCTGATCGGGGTCGACCCGGTTCGGGTCCCGGGTGGGCGACCCGGGTCGAGCAGTCGGACGCTGTCGCCCAGCTTGAACGGCAGCGCCGGGGCGACCGGGCGCAACGCCACCACCACGTCCTCCCGGGGGTTGACCCGGACGATCCCCTTCCAGCCCAGCTCCGTGCCGTGCGGGAGCCGCACCGTGCCGTCCCAGCCGACCCGGTTGACCACCTGTACGTCGCAGCCGCCGATGTGCAACGGTTCGGTCTGCCGGACGTTGCCGCTGATCCGCCAGAGCTGGGTGCCGTCGGTGGCGGCGCCGATCGGCACGGCGGGGTCGGTGGCGAAGAGCACCTCGGTGACCGGATCGGTCGGACCGAGCGGCAGAGTCGCCGGGTTGAGCGGCCCGGCGTGCGGGTGCCCGACGCCGAGCCGCCCGGCCACCCGGCCGTGTTCCGGCTCGACGATCTGCTGCGCCGCCTTGACCGCGATCGGCAGGGTCACCGGGCCGGTCCCGGCCGCCGGCGTGAACGTCACAGTGGTGGCGTGCACCGGCACCGTAGTCAGCGCCGGGGTCCGGGTCCCGAACGCCGGGTCGTACGCCGGTTGCGGGACGATCGGCGGGCGTTGGCTGGCCGCGTACGCCAGGGGCAGTCGTTCGCGCAGTCGGCTCAGGTCGTACGGCGGCGCGGGTGTCCCGGTCACCCGGAACTGGAGCAGCGTACGGGTGTTCGGGCCGTACCCCGGTCGGGTCGGGGGCGGGCCACCCTCGGCGCTGTGGTCCGTGCCGTCGGTGTGCTGGTCGTAGCGGGGGTCGAAGCCGGGCAGCGGGGCCGGCGCGTCGTTGTACAGGATCAGCGTGCTGCCCGGCGGCACGGCGGAGAAGTCGGCGAGCACGTCGGCCCGCTCACCCGGGGCGAGCAGCAGAGTGTGCCCGTCGACGTTCAGCACGGTCGGGTCGAGCCGGTCGTAGCGGTAGCCGATCGGTCGGTTCGGCAGCACCACCGGGGCTGGCAGGAGGCCGGCCTCGTTACCGATCTGGACGAACTCCGGCCCGGCGGCGCGTGGGTCCGGCACACCGCCGTCGCGCCCGTCGATCGGCCACCCCGCCGGACGGTCCGCCGCCCGCGACGCGGGCACCATCGGCACCTCGCCGGCGTCGCCGTCGGCGAGCGCCCCGTCGGCCGTCCACATCGCCGCGTCCGAGCAGGCACGGTAGAGCTGGAGGTTGAGGCTGCGGTCCAGGCAGGCGTTGAGGATCCGGAACCGGTACGCGCGCGGGCGCACCTCCAGGTACGGGTAGGCGACGCCGTTGACGAGCGGGGTGTCGCCGTACGCCTCGGGAACGGCGGACGGGTGCGGCACGCCAGGGTTCACCGGCGGCTCGTCCGGCGCGCCCACCGGGTCGTGGTACGGGTTCGGCACCCAGCCGTCCGGGTGGGTGTCGTCCGGGGCGCAGGTGCGTGACCAGGGGCCGTAGTCCCACCGGCCGGTGGGGTTGCGGCCACCGGAGCGGTACGGGTTCTGCCGGGGCTGGTAGACGTGTGGGTGCCAGAGGCTTCCCCGGGCACCCCAGCGTTCCCGGTCCCACGTGGGGTCCTCGGCGGCGAGTTGGGTGTCGTCCGGGACGAACGTCTTGTCCTCGATCACCAGGGGCAGTTGGTCGTCCGGCAGCACCGCGTCGGCGACGAGTTGGTCCTCGGCCGGGTCGGTGAGCAGGTAGAGCGCGAGCTGTCCGGCGTAGACGGTGAGCCGGGCCAGGCCGAGGGTGTTGTCGTGGAACCACAGCAGCCGGCCGCTCTGCTCGTTCGGAAAGTAGAGCGTGGTGGCCCCGGCGCCCGGTGCCGGCATGTCCGGCACGTGGACCAGGCCCGGCCCGGTCGGGTACGGGGTGATCTCCCCGGCCGGCGTGATCCACTGCCCCGGGTTGCCCGCGCTGGTCCAGCCGGTCTGCGCCCCGGCCAGGTGCAGGACGGCCCGGTTCTGCGGGTACGGCGCCGGTCCGTCCAGTGGGCCGAGGCCGGCACCCTCCAGCGTGTCGTCGACCGGCAGGAACAGCTCACCGGCCCGACCGGTGGGGAGCTGGTTGATGAACTTCACCCGGACCGGTCGCCCCCGACGGGCGATGATCATCGGTCCGAGGTGCCAGGGGCGCTCCGGAGGAACCACGGTGTTGTGCCCGGCCGGGTCGGTGCCGAGGTTGAGCTGCCGGTAGCCGCGCAGCCGGGTGGCCGGCAGGTCCCGGTGCAGCCGTTGCGCGTACTCCTGGAGGCCGATCTCGTAGTAGTCGCTGCCCGGATAGCTGATCGTGTCCGGTGCCGCCACCGGCAGATGGCTGCCGAGGTCACCGCGGCCCTGGTGACCGGGGACGGGCAGCGGGTCGACGAACTTGCGCAGCCCGGTCCCGGGTGCCACCTGCCCGTCGGGGCCCCGCCTCGGGCGAGGGCTGTGGGCGTGGTTCGGCACCGGCCCGAAGTAGCGGGGCACCACGGCCGGGTCCAGGCTCGGCGTCGGAACGGCCTCCTCGGCGGTACGCGTGGCCGGCACGGACGCCACCCGGCCGTTGGCGTTGGCGTCGGTGTCGCGGGTGGTCCGCTCGAAGAAGGTGGAGCGGAGTCTGCGGAACATCGCCATGACTCTCCCCGGGTTCGGGGCGCGAAGTCCGCCACCCCGGCGTGGGGACCCCGGCACTCTGCTGACGGTCGGTGAGCGCTCAACCGCAGCATGCGACTCCGGCGGCCGGATAGGAATTACCCAATCGTCCGTTTCTGTGATGGGTCTTGTCCGACGGGTGCCCTGGTCAGCCGGATGACGCCGGACCGGGCCGCTCGGGCTGGCAGACCGGGCACCAGTAGGTGACCCGGTCACCCAGCTCCTCCTTGCGGATCGCGGTGCCGCAGCGGCGGCAGGGCTGGGCGCGGCGGCCGTAGACGTAACTGGTCTGCCCACGGTGCAGCGAGCCGGTGCTGCTCTGCGTCCACCGACCGCGGTTGGCGGCGAGCAGCCGCTGCGCGAGGGTCACCAGGCCGGGCAGATCGGGCACCCCGCCGACCGGTGTCCACGGTGACACCCCCCGCAGGAACAGCACCTCGCACTTGTAGAGGTTGCCCACGCCGGCGAGGTTGCGCTGGTCGAGCAGGGCCTCGCCGATGGTCTGCTCCGGGTGCTCGGCGAGCCGACGGACCGCCTCGGCCGGGTCCCAGTCCGAGCCGAGCAGATCGGGGCCGAGGTGGCCGACCAGTTGGTCCTCCTCGGCGGTCGGCACCAGGGCCAGCTCGTGCAGGTGGTAGCCGACCGCGACAGCGCTCGGGCTGCGCAGGATCACCCGGATCAGGTGCGCGGGCCGACCGCCCCAGCGTTCCCCCGGGGCGTACGCCCGCCAGGCGCCGTCCATCCGCAGGTGGGAGTGCAGGGTCCAGGCCCCCTCGGTCGGCGCGTCGAGGCGCAGCAGCAGGTGCTTGCCCCGGCTGGCCGACTCGCGGACGGTCCAGCCGGTGAGATCCGTGGTCGCCAGCTGCGGCACCCGGAAATCACTGCCGGTGATCCGCGCGCCGGCCAGCGCGCGGTGCAGCACGCGCGCGGTGTTCCATACGGTGTCGCCTTCGGGCACCCTGCCATCCTCCCTCTTTCGAGCAAGATTCGCATGTGTCGCTATTTGTACACCGGTTCCTCATGATCTCCTGACATGCGAGGGTCAGGGTGTTCTGAGGAGAATGCCCATGACGCGACCTTGTTGTCGTATCCCATCCGTCGCCCTCGTCGCCACCCTCTCCCTCCTGCTCGCCGCGGGGCTCCTACCCGCCACCGCCACCGTCCCGGCCGCACCCACCGGTGCGCCGATCACCCTGGTCGCGGCCGCGCCCGGCGACGAACGCTGGAGCGCCGACCTCACGATCGTCGACCGCGACGACGTCAACGTCCGACGCACCGCGGCCGGCCTACGGCTGCGCGAGGCCCGACCCACCGGGCACGGCGCGCGTAGCCCGCACAGCGCGGTGGCCGAGGGGATGCTGCTGACCGCTCCCCACGCCCTCGCCCGGCCGGCCACCCGGGTCCGCGCCGAGATCAGCGCCGCGGTCCCCACGGGGGCGACGGTGGAGGCGCAGGTCCGCGGCTGGCGGGCCGCCGGCTGGACGGAATGGCGGGCGGCCACCACCGGCGCGGTCTTCGACCGGCCGGTCACCCGGGTCCAGACCCGGGTGGTCCTCACCGCCCCCGATGGCGGCGCCACCGCGACGGTACGCAGCGTGCGGTTCACCGCCGACACGACGGCGGCCGTCTCCGCCGCCACACCCGGTCGCATCTACCGGGTGTACGCCACCCGCATCGGGCTGGTCGGCGAGCTGACCGCCAACGGCCGTACCGTCCAACCCCGGGACCACTTCGTGGCGCTGCCGTCGCGGCGGAGTCTCTCCCCGCTCAACACCGGCGACTACACCGTTCGGGTCTGCACGACCAGCGGCTCCCGTTGCGAGTACGCCCCGGTCTGGGACGTCGGGCCGTGGAACACCCGCGACGACTACTGGAACCCCTCATCGGTGCGGGAGAACTGGAAGACCCTGCCGCAGGGCCGGCCCGAGGCGCAGGCCGCGTACCAGTCCGGCTACAACGGCGGACGGGACCAGTTCGGGCGGACCGTGCTCAACCCGGCCGGCGTCGACCTCGCCGACGGCACGTTCTGGGACGGGTTGCGGCTGACCACCAACGCCTGGGTCGACGTCGCCTACCTGTGGACCGGGGGCGGGCCGCGCGGCGTGGTCGGTGACGGACCGCTGAACATCCGTACCGGACCCAGCACGTCGTCCTCGACCCGTGGCCTCGCCGCCCGGCTGGCCCACGTGCCGATCCAGTGCTACGTCATCGGCCAGTCGGTCGCCGGGCCGTACCGCACCACCACCCGCTGGAACCGCCTGGCCAGCGGCCAGTACGTCAGCCACGCGTACATCTCCACCGTGTACGGCGGCAGCGTGCCGGCCTGCTGAACCAGGCTGGCCCCGTCGGGCGTCGCGTCAGGGGCGCTCGTCGGGGCGGGCCGCGCGCACCATGTCCTGGTAGCGCGGGTGGCTGGCACCGTAGACGGCGTAGTTGAGTCGGGCGTGCGAGAGGCTCAGGTCGCCGTTCGGGCCACCCCGGACGGCGTCGGCGTCGGCGTCGGTCTGGCCGTCGTCGGTCCAGAAACAGACGGGGCAGGTCCCCCCGCCGGTCCTTGACGCACAGCAGGGACAGCCCACAGGAACCACATGCTCACCCACCGGAGAAGCATTCCACAGTCGAACATCACCCCGATACCCGCAGGAGGTCCCCCGGCGACACCTGAAGGACGTCCGCGGCCCGCCCGCCGTTGACCGCGACCGCGACCAGGCCGGCCGAGTCGACGTACACGACCAGGCCACCGGCCGGGGCGTCGCCGAAGGTCCGACCGTGCGCCGCCGGAAGGGCCGGCGCGGATCCCGGCGGGCCCACCCGGAGCGTTGCCGGCAGCGGATCGAGCAACTCCGGCGGTGCGGCCAGTTGGACGTTTCCGAAGTGGTCCACGGTCAACACCTCGGTGGTGAAGCCCTCGGCGTCCCGGGTCACCGTCGGCGTCGGCAACCGGACCAACCCCGCCGGGTCCACCGGCGGTCCCGCCTCGGCCAGCGGCGCGCCGAGCGCCAGCCGGGCCGCCACCGGCGCGAAGATGTCCCGGCCGTGGAACGTGCCGGACACCCGGGCGGCCAGCCAACGTGGCTCGGTCAGCTCGACCGCGTCGGTCACCCCGCCGAGCGCGGTGGCCGCGTCCAGCAGCAGACCGTTGTCCGGGCCGACCAGCAACCCGCCCGGGGTGGCCAGCGCGACGCCCCGCCGGGCGGTGCCCACCCCCGGATCGACCACCGCCACGTGCACCCCCACCGGCAGGTACGACACGGTCTGCGCCAGCACGGCGGCACCGCGCCGGACGTCCGCCGGCGGCACCAGGTGGGTCACGTCGATCACCCGGGCGGTCGGCGCGATCCGGGCGATGATCCCGTGACAGGCGGCCACGAAGCCGTCGGCGAGACCGTAGTCGGTGGTCAGCGAGATCCAGGGCACGGCGGACATCCCCGCAGGCTAGTGGAACGGGGTGGCGGATACGGGACAGCGCAGTGGCCGACCGGCCCCTCCCGCCACCGGTTGGCGTTGGGCAGACTGCCCTGGTGACAACACGGAACCTCCCCGCGATCGGAATCCTGCTGGTCGCCGTGGCGCTCGCCGCCGGCTGTGGCAGTGACGACGATGGTCGCCCGGAAGCGGCCCCGTCGGCCTCGTCCGAGTCGACCTCGACCGCGCCGACGACCCCGGCCTCGCCCGATGTCGCCGCCGCGAGCCCGCCGCCGACCGCCAGCCAGGGGCCGACGGAGCGGCGTGCGGCCAGCCCGCCGCCGGCGGTGCTACCCAAGCGTCCGGCCAGTGCGCCGGGTGCGAAGCAGGTCGTCGACGCCTTCCGGGCCGCGGGCCTGAAGGTGTCGCACCCGAAGGACCGCTCGGTCGACTGCGGGCCGGACGGCCTCGGCCTGGGGTGTTCCGAGTTGGTCGCCACCGACGGCGTCACCGTCTACGTGTTCCCGGACGAGACCAGCGCCAGCGACATCGCCGAGACCTGGAGCGGCCAGTCGTACCGGCGTGGCGCGGTGGTGCTCAACTACCTGGAGGCGAAGACCCCGGCCGCCGACCGGCCGCGCTACCAGAAGGTCCTCGACGGCCTGCGTTGAGTGGTGGCGGCGGCGATGCCGGGGGCATGTCGCTGCGATGAGCGGTATACCTCTGAGGCATAGATATGACTCACAGGTATACCGCTCGGTCGAATGTGACCGGGTCGCCGTTGCGCGTTCGGGCGCGTCAGCCGCGCAGGCGTAGCCCACGCGGAGTGGCCCGGAAGCCGGCGGCGGTCAGCGCGTCCCGCAGCGGCGAGGAGTGCACCGCCTCGCCGTCGGCCCGCTCCACCGACATCGCCCCCAACGCTCCGGAGTGGACCGCGTCGGCGAGCGCCTTGCCGGCCGCGGCGAGCGGGTCGGCGTCGTCGCTGAACGAGAGCAGCGTCCGGCCGCCGCGTTCGACGTAGAGGACGAGGTCGCCACCGACCTGTACCACCAGGGCACCGGCCTTGCGGCCGGCCCGGTGCCCGGTGGCCGGGGTGGCCCCGTCGCCGGAGTCGACGACCCGTTCCGGCCAGGGCAGCGCCGCGCCGTACGGGTTCGCCGGGTCGGTCGCGGCGAGCACGGTGGCCGCCGCGCCCCGGCCCCGGGCGCCGTCGGTCGGCTCGGCCAGCGCGCGCAGCCGGTCCACCGCACCGGGTACGGCGAACTGCGCCGCGCCGAGCCCTTCGACGAAGTAACCCCGGCGGGCTGCGCCGCGTTCCTCAAGCGCCGACAGCACCGGGTAGACCGCGGCGAAGCCGCCGACGACCTGCTCGGCCATCACCGCGCCGCGGGTGACCACCCCGTGTCGCTCCAGCAGCAGGTCGGCGAGCGCGGCGGCCCGCCGGGTCGGGTCGAGGTCCCGATCCGGGAGCCGCGACCAGCGGCCGGCGACCGTCGGCGGGCCACCTCGGGTGGGCAGCGCCACCCGACCCGGCCGCCGGTAACGGGTGCGGGGCGCGGACGGCCGTGCGCGGTGCGCGCCGCCGGCGCCCAGCACCGCGCGCAGCGGGGCGAGGGTGTCGTTGGTGAGGTGCCCCGCCCAGACCAGGTCCCAGATGACCCCGGTCAGCGCGGCGTCGTCGGTCGCGCCGACCCGGTCGGCCAACGGGCGGAAGAACAGCGCCTGCCCGTCACCGAGCGCGTCGAGCACCGCGTCGTGCAGCGGAGTACGGGTCAACGCCTCGTCGGGCGGCGGGAGCAGCAGCGGCGCGGCGTCCGCGTACGCCAGGGTGATCCAGCCGTCACCGCCGGAGATCGCGCCCGACCCCGCCCAGAGCACCTCCCCACTCGCGCACAGCTCGTCGAGCTGGGCGGGGGAGTAGTCCGCGACCCGCGCGGGCAGCACCAACCGCTCCAGGGCGGACGCCGGCACCGCCGCGCCCTGCAACTGCTCCACCGTGGCGGCGAGCGCCTCCACCCCTCGGGCGGACGAGCCGACCTGCTGCCAGCGGGGCAGGAACGTGGCCAGCGCCCGGGGCGGCACCGGCTCGATCTCCCGGCGCAGCGCCGCGAGTGAGCGCCGGCGCAGCATCCGCAGCACCTCGGCGTCGCACCACTGGGCGCCGGCCGAATCAGGGGTGAACTCCCCGGAGACCACCCGCCCGGTGGCGCCGAGTCGGCGCAGCGCCTGCTCGACGACGAACACGCCGAGCCCGAAGCGGGCCGCGCAGGTGGCCGCCGCGAACGGCCCGTGCGTGCGGGCGTAGCGGGCCACCAGGTCACCGAGCGGGTCGGCCACCGGCGCCAGGTACGCCTCGGCCACCCCCACCGGCAGCGCCACGCCGAGCGCGTCGCGCAGGCGGGCCGCGTCCTCGACGCCCACCCAGCGTTGCTCGCCCGCGATGCGCACCCGCAGCACCCGGCGGGTGGCCTCCAGCTCGCGCAGCCAGGTCTCCGGCACGCCCCGTTCGGTCAACTCGGCGTCGCTCAGGTCACCGAGCACCCGCAGCAACTCGACGACGTCCTCGGCGTCGCGGGGACGGCGCTGCTCGGTCAGCCACCGCAACTGCCGATCGGTCTCGGTGAGCACCGCCGGGTCGAGCAACTCCCGCAGGTCGACCCGGCCGAGCAGCTCGCCGAGGAGCGTGGAGTCCAGGGCGAGCGCGGCGGCGCGGCGCTCGGCGAGCGGGGCGTCGCCCTCGTAGAGGAACGCGCCGACGTAGCCGAAGAGCAGCGACCGCGCGAACGGGGACGGCGCGCTGGTCTCCACCTCGACCAGCCGGACCTTGCGGGTGGCCAGGTCGCGCATCAGCCCGGACAGCGCCGGCTGGTCGAAGACGTCCTGGAGGCACTCCCGGGCGGCCTCCAGGGTGACCGGGAAGTCCGCGTACTCGCGGGCGACGTCGAGCAGTTGCGCGGCGCGTTGCCGTTGCTGCCAGAGCGGTTGGCGGCGGCGCGGGTCGCGGCGCGGCAGCAGCAGTGACCGCGCGGCGCACTCCCGGAAACGGGCGGCGAAGAGGGCGGAGGTGCCGACCGACTCCTCCACGAGTTGGGTGATCTCGTCCGGCTCGAAGACCACCACGTCGGCGCCGGGGGGCTCGTCGGCGGTGTCCGGCAGGCGCACCACGATGCCGTCGTCGGAGGGCATCACCTGGGCGTCCATCCCGTACCGCTCGGCCAGCCGGCGGCCCACCGCGAGGGCCCACGGCCCGTTGACCCGGGCGCCGAGAACGCTGTGCACGGCCAGCCGCCAGTCACCCAGCTCGTCGCGGAACCGCTCGACAACGACCGTGCGGTCGTCGGGTAGCGAACGGGTCGCCTCCCGCTGCTCGCGCAAATACGCCATCAGGTTGCCGGCGGCCCAGTCGTCCAGCCCGCCGTCGCGCAGCGTGGTCAGAGCCGCCTCGTCGCTCTGGCGGAGCAGGGTGCGCACCCGGGCGCCGATGGCCCGGCCCAGCTCGACCGGCCGACCCAGCTGGTCGCCCTTCCAGAACGGCATGCGCGCGGCCTGCCCGGGGGCGGGCGACACCAGCACCCGGTCGGGGGTGATCTCCTCGATCCGCCAGGAGGACGACCCGAGCAGGAAGACGTCACCGACCCGGGACTCGTAGACCATCTCCTCGTCCAGCTCGCCGACCCGGGCGGCCCGCTCGGCGCCGGCCAGGAACACCCCGAACAGCCCCCGGTCGGGGATGGTGCCGCCGCTGGTCACCGCGAGCCGCTGTGCGCCGGGGCGGCCGGTGAGCAGGTCGGTGGCCCGGTCCCAGACCAGTCGGGGGCGCAGCTCGGCGAAGGCGGTGGACGGGTAGCGGCCGGAGAGCATGTCCAACACGGCGTGCAGCGCCGAGTCGGGCAGCTCGGCGAAGGGCGCCGCCCGGCGGACCAGCACGGCCAGGTCGCCGAGCGCCCACGGCTCCAGCGCCACCATCGCGACGATCTGTTGAGCCAGCACGTCCAGTGGGTTGCGCGGGTAGTGCAGCTCCTCGATCGCGCCGTCGGTCATCCGCTCGGCGACCACCGCGCAGGAGAGCAGGTCGCCGCGGTGCTTGGGAAAGACCACGCCCCGGGAGACCGCGCCCACCTGGTGCCCGGCCCGGCCGACCCGTTGCAGCCCGGCGGCCACGCTCGGCGGCGCCTCGATCTGCACCACCAGGTCGACCGCGCCCATGTCGATGCCCAGCTCCAGGCTGGAGGTGGCGACCACGGCCGGCAGCTGGCCGGACTTGAGCGCCTCCTCGATGTGCTTGCGCTCCTCCCGGGAGACGCTGCCGTGGTGGGCGCGGGCGATCACGGGTGCCGCCCCGGTGGCCGCGCCGGCCTGGGCCATCACCTCGGCCGGCGGCCGGTTGCGCAGCGGACCGGCGGGGCCACCCCACCGCTGCGCGCCGGAGGCCGGGCCGTCGTCGACCGCCGGGTGGTCGCCTGCCGGCGACCCCTCGGGTACGTCGAGCGCGCCTTCGTTGGACGCCGCGGCGACCGCTTCGGCGGCCAGCTCGTTGAGCCGGGCGCAGAGCCGCTCGGCGCTGCGCCGGGAGTTGGTGAAGACGATCGTCGAGCGGTGCTGCCCGATGAGGGTGAAGGCCCGCTCCTCCACGGCCGGCCAGATCGACGCCCGACGCGGCCCGGGGCCGCCGAGGTCGTCCTCGGAGGGTTGTTCCTGCTCGTCCAGGCGGGTCATGTCCTCCACCGGGACCTGCACGCTGACCTCGATGGTCTTCGGGGTGGCCGGCTGCACCACGTCGACCGGGCGGGCGCCGCCGAGGAACTGCGCGCAGGCGTCGATCGGCCGGACGGTGGCCGAGAGGCCGATGCGCTGCGCCGGGGTGGGCAGCAGCTCGTCGAGGCGTTCGAGGGAGAGGGCGAGGTGGGCGCCGCGTTTGCTGCCGGCCACGGCGTGCACCTCGTCGACGATCACCGTCTGGATGCCGCGCAGCGAATCGCGGGCCGCGGACGTGAGCAGCAGAAACAGCGACTCGGGCGTGGTGATGAGGATGTCGGGCGGGGTGCGGGTGAAGGCTCGTCGCTCGTCGGCGGGAGTGTCGCCGGTGCGCATGCCGACGGTGATGTCGGGCGGTGCGACGCCCAGCCGGGTGGCCGCCTGCCGGATGCCGGCCAGCGGGGCGCGCAGGTTGCGCTCCACGTCGACGGCGAGGGCCTTGAGCGGGCTGACGTAGAGCACCCGGCACCGCTGGCGGGCCTCGGCCGGGGCGGGCTCGCGGGCCAGTCGGTCCAGGGACCAGAGGAACGCCGCGAGCGTCTTGCCCGAGCCGGTGGGTGCCACCACGAGCGCGTTGCGACCGGCGGCGACCGACCGCCAGGCGCCGGTCTGTGCGGCGGTGGGCGCGGCGAAGGCGGCGTCGAACCAGGCACGGGTCGCCGGGCCGAACCCGGCGAGCACCGTGCCGCCGGCTGCGTCTGCCTCGGTCACCGGTCCATCCTGCTCCTCCGGTACGACAACGACGAGCGACCTCGCGACGGAATGAGCCAACAAAAGGCAAAAAGCGTGGAACGTGCGCTTAATACGTTAAGTCTCACTTAACTGCTTGCTTCTAAGGAGCAACATAAAGTAACTTCACTCGCAACGCGAACCGGGGTGAGGGGATTTGATGGCCGGCGAGCAGCACACCGTCGAACCGGGCACCGACGTGCTGATTCGCAAGGTCGACAGCCACCTCGCCGCGCTCCGCGCCGGACTGCACGGCCCCGAGCTCGAGCTGGCCGAACGTCTCGCCCGCTGCCTGCGCGAGCTGGTCCTGTGCACCGCCCACGCCAGTGCCGCCGACCGGGGGCAGGTCCGCGTCGCCGTCCACTACTTCGTGTTACGTCGTGAGAGCCGTGGCCGTCTGCTCGCGGTGCGGTCACTGACCGCCGCGGAGCGGGTGGTCGAACGGGTCGTCCGTCAGCTCGGCCGCCTCGACCTGCTGGCCGAGCTGCATCGCGACCGCCCCGCGCCGGACGACGCGCAACCCATCGGCAACGCGCTGCTGCGCTGACGCACCCCGCCTGTTCCCGTGTTGATCAAGAGGTTTGCGTCAGGAGCCGGGGCGAGGCTGACGCAAACCTCTTGATCAACGGCGGAGGAGCGGGGTGGGGTTGGGGTGGGGTTCGGGCGAATTCCGGCAAAATCGCCCGGCCGGGAACGAACTGGCGTCTGATCGCTGCTAGGCGCCACCGCTGCCACGGCGTCGGCCACGTCGATCGGGAGCGCAGGTGCTGGTACTGCTCGTCCTCCATCTCGTGGCGGCCCTCGCCGCGCCCCTGCTCGTCCGCTGGTGGGGTCCGCGCGCGTGCTACCCGCTGGCGCTGGCACCGGCCGCCGCGTTCTGCTGGGCGGTGGCCCGCACCCCGGTCGTCGCCGACGGCGGGGCGGTGGTCGAGACGTACCCGTGGATCCGACAGTTGGGCCTCGACATCGCGTTCCGGCTCAGCACGCTCTCCTGGCTGATGACGCTGCTGATCGGCGGCGTCGGCGCGTTGGTGCTGATCTACAGCGCCCGCTACTTCAGTGCCGGCTCCACCGGGCTGGCGCAGTACGCCGCGGTGCTGGTCGCCTTCGCCGGCGCGATGCTCGTCCTGGTCTTCGCCGACGACCTGCTGCTGCTCTACGTCGGCTGGGAGTTGACCACGATCTTCTCGTACCTGCTGATCGGGCACAGCACCGAACGGCGGTCCAGCCGCTGGGCGGCGGCCCAGGCGTTGACCGTCACCACGCTGGGCGGGCTCGCCATGCTGGTCGGGTTCATCATGCTCGGCGAGCACGCCGGCACCTACCGCTGGTCGGAGATCGCCGGGCAGCCGCTGCCCGGCGGCGGGTACCTGGTGGGCGCGGTGCTGCTGATCCTGACCGGCGCGCTGTCCAAGTCGGCGGTGCTGCCGTTCAGCTCCTGGCTGCCGGTCGCGATGGCGGCACCCACGCCGGTGAGCGCCTACCTGCACGCCGCCGCCATGGTCAAGGCCGGCGTCTACCTGGTCGGGCTGCTCGCGCCGGCGCTCGCCACGGTCGGCCCGTGGCGGCCGGTCGTGCAGGTCGCCGGGGTGGTCACCATGCTGATCGGCGGTTGGACCGCGTTGCGCCAGACCGACCTCAAGCTGCTGCTGGCGTACGGGACGGTCAGTCAGCTCGGCCTGCTGGTCGCGGTGACCGGCTCGGGCACCCCGGACGCGGCCCTGGCCGGCACCGCCATGTTGCTGGCACACGCGCTGTTCAAGGCGGCGCTGTTCCTGGTGGTCGGCATCATCGATCACGGTGCCGGCACCCGCGACCTGCGCGAGCTGTCCGGGGTGCGGCACTGGTCCCGGCCGCTGTTCGTGGTCGCGGTGCTGGCCGCGGCGTCGATGGCCGGAGTGCCGCCGCTGGTCGGCTTCGTGGCCAAGGAGGCGGTGTTCGGGGCGTTCACCGACCAACCGGCGCTGCTCACCGGTCTGGTCGCCGGGACGGTGCTCACCGTCGCGTACAGCGCCCGATTCCTCTGGGGCGCGTTCGCCGACCGGCCGGGGGTGACGCCCGTGCCGCCGGGGGCGATCGCCACGTCGCTACTGGTCCCACCCGCGGTGCTCGCCGGTGTCGGTCTGCTCGCCGGGCCCGCCGCGAGTGTGCTGGACGACCTGCTACGCCCGTACGCCGATCTGCTCGGTGGGGTCGGCGCGCACCTGGCGCTCTGGTCCGGACCGACCCCGGCGCTCGGCCTGAGTGTGTTGGCGCTCGGCGGCGGCGGCCTGCTCTTCGCCGTGCGCGGGCCGCTCGCCCCGGTGCTGGCCCGGCTCCGGTCGCCGGTGGGGGGCAACCAGGGGTACGAGTGGCTGGTGGGCCGGTTCGACCGGCTGGCCATCGAGGTCACCAGCGCGACCCAGCGTGGCTCCCTGCCGCAGTATCTGGGCGTCATCCTGGTCACCCTGGTGCTGGTGCCCGGTACGGCGATGGTCTCCGCCAGCCCCTGGCGGGCTCGGATTCCGCTCTGGGACACCCTGCTGCAACCGGTGGTCGTGCTGGTGATCACGGTGGCGGCGGTGCTGGCGGTCGGTGCCCGCCGCCGGCTGACCGCGATGCTGCTGGTGGGCGTGACCGGCTACGGCACGGCGATGCTGTTCGTCCTGCATGGAGCACCCGACCTGGCGCTCACCCAGTTCTTGGTGGAGACCTCGACGATCGCGGTCTTCGTGCTGGTGCTGCGTCGCCTGCCGGAGCGGTTCTCGGCCCGCCCGCTGCGCCGCACCCGGTGGGTCCGCCGCGCGATCGGGGTCGCGGCGGGCGTGGTGGCCGCCGGGCTGGCGCTCACCGCGGCCGCGGCCCGCCGGGCGCCGGACATCTCCGCCGCCTTCCCGGATCTGGCGGTGGTGCACGGGTACGGCCGCAACGTGGTCAACGTGACCCTGGTCGACATCCGGGCCTGGGACACGATGGGCGAGCTGGCGGTGCTGGTGGTGACCGCGACCGGGGTGGCCAGTCTGATCTTCGAGCGGTCCCGCACCGGGCCGCGGCCGCAGCGGGCCGAGTCGGACCAGCAGGGGGGTGGGCAGGGCCGGCCGGTGTGGCTGCGCGGCGGCCCCACCCTCTACGAGGAGCGTCGCTCGATCGTGTTGGAGGTGGTCATCCGGCTGATCTTCCACACCGTGGTGCTGTTCTCCCTGTTCCTGCTCTTCTCCGGGCACAACGCCCCGGGCGGCGGCTTCGCCGGCGGTCTGGTGGCGGGCCTCGCCCTGGTGGTCCGCTATCTGGCCGGCGGCCGGTACGAGCTGACCGAGGCGGCCCCGATCGGTGCCGGCGCGATCCTCGGCGCCGGGTTGGCGGTGTCGGTGGGCAGCGGTGTGGTGGCACTACTGGTGGGTGGGTCGGTCCTGGAGAGCGCCAAGGTCGACTGGGCCCTGCCGCTGATCGGCGACGTCCATCTGGTCACGTCGCTCTTCTTCGACATCGGCGTGTACCTGGTGGTGATCGGGTTGATGCTGGACATCCTGCGCAGCCTGGGGGCCGAGGTGGACCGGCACATCGAGGCCACCGGTACGGCAAGCGGCGGCCTTGCCGTCGACAAGGGAGAGCGGGCGTGAGCGCGAGGAGTGAGCCGGGTTTGCGAGCCCCGCAGTCGCGAACAGAGGTGTCACGGTGACGGCGGGTGGCGCGGGGCCGACGTTGGTGCTGGTGCTGGCCGTCGCGGTGCTGGTCGGTTGTGGGGTGATCCTGCTGTTGGAACGCAGCCTGACCCGAATCCTGCTTGGTGTGATCATGCTCGGCAACGGGGTCAACCTGTTGATTCTGTTGGGCGGCCGGTCGGGCGGGGCGCCGGTCGTCGGCACCGGGCCGGTGCGGCGGATGAGTGATCCGCTGCCGCAGGCGATGGTGTTGACCGCCATCGTGATCACGTTCGGGTTCACCGCGTTCCTGCTCGCGGTGGCGTACCGCAGCTGGTATCTCTCCGGCGACGACGAGGTGCCCGACGACCTGGAGGATCGGCAGATCATTCGTCGGGCCGGTCGGCGCGAGGCGGGCGCGGTCGACCTCGGTGGGGAGGGCCCGGACGGCGACCCGGAACAGGTCGATCCCGAGCCGGCCCGTCGTCGGCTGCGGCGCGGGGATGAGGCGTGATGAGCACTCTGGTGCCGCTGCCGGTGGTGGTGCCGCTGCTCGGCGCGGCGCTGACCCTGTTGCTGGCCGGCAGGCCCCGGCTGCAACGTGCGATCAGCGTGCTGTGCCTGGGTGGCACGCTCACGGTGGCGGTGCTGCTGCTGGTGCAGGCGTACCGGCATGGGCCGGTGGTGGTGGCGGTCGGGGCGTGGCCGGCGCCGGTCGGCATCGTCCTGGTGGCCGATCAACTCGCCGCGCTGATGCTGGTGGTGTCCTCGGCGGTGACCCTGTGCGTGCTGCTGTACTCGATCGGCCAGGGGCGCAGCGAGACCAGCGAGAGCAGCCCGGTGTCGATCTTCCACCCGACGTACCTGGTGCTCACCGCGGGTGTCACCAACGCGTTCCTGGCCGGTGATCTGTTCAACCTGTTCGTCGGGTTCGAGATCCTGCTGGCCGCCAGCTTCGTGCTGATCACCCTGGGCGGCACCGAGACCCGGATCCGGACCGGGTCGACGTACGTGGTGGTCAGCATCCTCGCCTCGATGATCTTCCTGACGTCGCTGGGTCTGGTGTACGCGGCCACCGGCACGCTGAACCTCGCCCAGCTCTCCCAGCGCCTCGACGAGCTGCCCGGCGGTGTCCGACTGGCCCTGGAGCTGATGCTGCTGCTGGCTTTCGCGATCAAGGCGGCGGTCTTCCCGCTGTCGGCCTGGCTGCCGGACAGCTATCCCACCGCGCCGGCCCCGGTCACGGCCGTCTTCGCGGGTCTGCTGACCAAGGTGGGCGTCTACGCGATCATCCGGACCGAGACGTTGCTGTTTCCCGGTGGGCGGGTCGACGTGCTGCTCATGGTCGTCGCCGGATTGACCATGGTGATCGGCATCCTCGGCGCGGTGGCCCAGTCCGATCTGAAGCGACTCTTCTCGTTCACCCTGGTCAGCCACATCGGCTACATGATCTTCGGGGTGTCGTTGAGCACCGCCGCCGGGCTCTCCGGCGCGATCTTCTACGTGGTGCACCACATCACCATCCAGACCACGCTGTTCCTCGTCGCCGGGCTGGTCGAAGAGCGTGCCGGCAGCACCGACCTGCGCCGCATCGGCGGGCTGGGCCGGGTGGCGCCGCTGCTCGGTGTGCTCTTCTTCGTCCCGGCCATGAATCTCGCCGGGGTGCCACCGTTCTCCGGCTTCCTCGGCAAGCTCGGCCTGCTCCAGGCCGGGGTGGCGGTCGGCGGTCCACTGCCCGGGGTGCTGGTCGCGGCCGGCACGCTGACCAGCCTCCTCACCCTGTACGTGGCGTCCCGGGTGTGGAACATCGCCTTCTGGCGCGCGCCCCGGCTCGCCACCAGCGAACCGGTCGTCCGGCTGCCGAGGCTGATGGTCGGGGCCACCGTGGCCCTGGTCGCCCTCGGGCTGGCGTTGACCGTGCTGGCCGGTCCGCTCTTCGACGTCACCGCCGACGCGGCGGCGGACCTGCGCCTGCGTACCCCGTACGTCCGTGCCGTGCTGCCGGGCGGCGTGCCGTGACCGGCTCGCGGCCGACGGCCGGGACCGCCGGCCGGCCGGAAGCGTTGCCGGGCCGGTTGGGGCGCTGGCGGGACCGGGCGGTGGCACTCGGGTGGCTGGTGCTGGTCTGGAACCTGCTCTGGGGTGACATCAACTGGGCCAACCTGGTCGGTGGCCTGGTGGTGGGTGTGGCGGTGCTGATCTTCTTCCCGCTGCCGGCGGTCAGCTTCGGTGGCCGGCTGCGGCCGTGGGCGCTCCTGGTGTTCGCGGGTCGGTTCGCCGTCGAGCTGGTCACCGCGAGCCTGCACGTCGCCCGGATCGCCGTGCAGCCCGGCTACCGGCCGCGCGGGGCGATCATCGCGGTCCGGTTGCGGTTGTCCACCGACCTGAACCTGGCGCTCACCGCCGAGGCGGTCTCGTTGGTGCCGGGCACGTTGATCCTCGAGGTGGACCGGGACTCCGGAACGCTCTACCTGCATGTGCTGGACACCCACGGCCCGGCGGACCTGGACGTGGCCCGGGAACGCACGCTCGCCGTCGAGCGGCGACTCGTCCGGGCGGTGGGCTCCACCGCCGAACTGCGCCACCTCGACGTCGCCTCGTCCGAGAAGGGAAACCGCCCGTGACCACGCTCCTGGCCGTCGTCCTCACCGTTCTGCTGTCGGTGACCGCGCTGCTCGCGCTGACCCGCCTCTACCGGGGCCCGTCGCTGGTGGACCGGGTGATCGCCGCGGACATGCTGCTCGCCACGATGGTCGGCGCGGTGGGCGCCGAAGCGGCGGTCAACCGGCACGCCAGCACCCTGCCCGTACTGGTGGTGCTCTCCCTGCTCGGCTTCGTGGGATCGGTGTCGCTGGTCCGCTTCGCCGTCCGGGAGCAGCAGTGATCGCGACGATCGCGGACTGGCTCGGCGCCGCCTGTCTGGTGGCCGGGGCGCTGCTCGGGCTGGCCGCCGGGATCGGCGTACTGCGTTTCCCGGACGCGCTGTCCCGGATGCACGCGGCCACCAAGCCCCAGGTGCTCGGGGTGCTCCTGCTGCTGCTGGGCATCGCGTTGCGACTGCGGTCCGCGGCGGATCTGGGCATGGTCCTGCTGGTGGCGGTCTTCCAGTTGGCGGCGGCTCCGGTCGCGGCACAGATGATCGGGCGGGCCGCGTACCGGTCGGGGCGGCTCGACCGGGGCCTGCTGGACGCCGACGAGCTGGCCGAACGCGGGTCGGGTGGCGGGTCGGCGGGGCCGGCGTGACGACCTGGGTCGCCCGGTGAACCGGATGATTCGCTCCTTCGGCCCACCCCCAGCGGAGTCCCAGCCAGCGCCGATAAAATAGCGGCATGATCGACTCTTCTGCCCAGGAGGGCAGCAGTAGCCAGCCGGGTCGTGCCCGGCATATCCCCGTACCGACGACCCCGGGAGCCCTGAGCGACCCGTGTTGATCGTCGTTGGTCTCCTTTTGATCATTGTTCTCACTGCCGCCACCGGCTATTTCGTGGCGCAGGAGTTCGGCTATGTCGCCGTGGACCGGGGCAAGCTGCGCCAGCTCGCCGATGACGGCGATCAGGCCGCCGCCCGGGCCCTGACCGTCACCAGCCGGCTCTCCTTCATGCTCTCCGGAGCCCAACTCGGCATCACCGTCACCGCGCTGCTCGTCGGTTACGTCGCCGAACCGTACCTGGGCGGCGGCCTCGCCGACCTGCTCGGCGTGGCCGGCGTCAGCGAGGCGGTCAGCCTGCCGCTGTCGGTGACGTTGGCCCTGGTCATCGCCACCATCGTGCAGATGGTCCTCGGTGAGCTGGCCCCGAAGAACCTGGCCATCGCGCGGGCCGAGCAGTTGGCCCGGGCGCTGAGCCGATCCACCCTGATCTACCTGGCCGTCGCCGGGCCGCTGATCCGGCTCTTCGACCGGGCCTCGGTCCGTCTGCTGCGACGCGTCGGCATCGAGCCGATCGAGGAACTGCCCAGTGGCGCCACCCCGGCGGACCTGGAACAGATCATCGCCGAGTC
This sequence comes from Micromonospora sp. NPDC049645, assembly GCF_040675155.1. Lineage (NCBI taxonomy): Bacteria > Bacillati > Actinomycetota > Actinomycetes > Micromonosporales > Micromonosporaceae > Micromonospora > Micromonospora sp. NPDC049645. Next base: position 68,267 of record NZ_JBFAOI010000013.1, on the reverse strand, counting down.
CCGCGAGGAGGGCAGCCTCGACGCCGAGATGTCCACGCTGCTCGACCGGGGTCTGGACTTCCGCGAGCTGACCGCCGGGGAGGCCATGGTGCCCCGGGTCGACGTGCACACCGTACGGGCGCACGAACCGGTCAGCAGGGTCGTCGAGCTGCTGGACACCGGTCACTCCCGCTTCCCGGTGCGCGGTGCGGAGGGCGTCGACGACCTGCTCGGCATCGTCGGCATCGCCGACGTGCTCGGCGTACCCCCGGACGAGCGCGCCACCACTCCGGTGAGCGCGGTGGCCGGGCCGCCACTACTCGTACCGGAGACGTTGCCCCTGCCCACGGTGCTCGACCGGCTGCGGTCCGGGCATCGGCAGATGGCGTGCGTGGTCGACGAGTACGGCGGTTTCGCGGGCGTCATCACGCTGGAGGACATCGCCGAGGAGTTGGTCGGCCCGATCCGGGACGAGGACGACCCGCCGGAGCGCGCACCGGCCCGGCAGGACGACGGGTCCTGGGTGGTGCCGGCCCGCTGGCGGATCGACGAGGTCGCCGACAGCACCGGCATCGCCCTGCCCGAGGCCCCGGAGTACGACACGCTGTCCGGGTTGGTGATGCGGGAGCTGGGCCGGGTGCCGGAGGTCGGTGACCGGCTGGAGATCAGCCTGCTGCCCGAGGGCGCGGACGGCGAGGACGACGAGGACGAGCCTCGGGCGCTGGTCGAGGTGCTGGCCGTCGATCGGCACGTGGCCGACTCGGTGCGGTTGCAGCTGACCAAGCCGGAGGTGACCGCATGAGCGCGAGGAGCGAGCTTGCGGGCCCCGCGGTCGCGAACGAGGGAAAGCACCGATGAGCCCGGGGATCGCGCTGTTCAGTTCGGTGATCCTGCTGGCGCTGAACGGGTTCTTCGTGGCCGCCGAGTTCGCCCTGGTGGCCAGCAAGCGCTACCGCCTGGAGCAGGCGGCGGCGAACGGTGGTCGGGCGGCCCGGGCCGCGCTGGACGGCGTACGCGAGCTGTCGCTGATGCTGGCCGGCGCGCAGCTGGGCATCACGCTGTGCACGCTGGGTCTCGGCGCGCTGGCCGAGCCGGCGATCGAGCACCTGCTCAGCCCGCTGCTGCACGCGGTGGGCCTGCCGGACGCGGCAAGTCACCTGATCGCCCTGGTGTTCGCCCTCGGGGTGGTGACCTTCCTGCACCTGGTGGTGGGGGAGATGGCGCCGAAGTCGTGGGCGATCACCGACGCGGAGCGCTCGGCGACGCTGCTCGCGTTGCCGTTCCGTGCCTTCGCCCGGGTCTCCCGGCCGGTGCTCTCCGCGCTGAACGCGCTGGCCAACGCGATCCTGCGGCTGGTCGGCGTCAACCAGCAGGACCAGCTCGCCCAGGTGCACGGCCCGGACGAGCTGCGGATCCTGTTGGAGCAGTCCCGTGAGCACGGGCTGCTCGGCGCCGAGCAGCACCAACTGCTGACCAGCATGCTGGAGTTGCAGGGCACGTCGGTGGCGCAGGTGATGGAACCGTTCGCCACCATGGTCACCGTCCGTCGGGACGACCCGGCCGGACGGATCGAGGAGGTCAGCCGGGACAGCGGCCGATCCCGGCTCGCGGTGCTCGACGAGGCGGGCGACGTGTGCGGCCTCGTGCACGTCCGGGAGGCGGTACGGGTGGTCACCACCGGCCGGGTCGCCACCGCCGGGGAGTTGATGACGCCCGCGTTCACCCTGCCCGCCACGTCGTCGGTGACCGAGGCGGTGGCGGCGATGCGGGCCCGGCAGTCGCAGCTCGCGCTGGTCCGCAACGGCGGTGGCCCGGCCCGACCGATCGGCTTCGTGGCTCTGGAGGACCTGCTGGAGGAGGTCATCGGGGAGTTCGACGACGAGACCGACACGGTGCCGCGCGGGCGGCGGTTGCGCTGACCCGCCGACCCGGCCGCACCGCAGAGGTGCGGCCGGGTCGACGCTGGGCATGGCGGCCCGTTCCACGTCGGCGGGCTTGAGATCACCTCGACGGGGTAGGCGCGGCTGGTGCGGGGTGTGCTGCCCCGTGCCGGGAGGGGGCGCGCGGTGCGGTTGACGGGGGTGTCACCGGAGTCCGGCGGGACCGGGCTGTCCGTGCAGACCACGCTCCCCAACCCGAGCACCCGCCCCGGCCTGAGCCTGCCCGGCCGGGTGACCCTGGCGGCCGGGCTGGACGACGTGTTGGTGCGGCACATCCGACTCGGCCTGGTCAGCACCGTCGAGCCGGACGACCCGGACGGGCCCCGGCGGCTCATGCAGTTCTACCAACTGCCGATCGCCGGCCGGTTCGTCGTCCCGGCCGGTCGACGGCGTGCGGTCGACTTCGCGTTGCCGCTGCCGTGGGAGACCCCGGTGACCACCTTCGGCGGGGTGCCGCTGTTGAGCCTGCGGATGGGCCTGCGTACCGAGGTGTCGCTCGACCCGGACCTCGACCAGGGGGCCATGGTGCCGGTCTTCGTGCACCCGATCCCCACCCAGCAGCACGTGCTGGCGGCGCTGGACACGCTGGGTTTCATGATCCGCCAGTCCGGTCTGGTCGAGGGCGGGTTGCCGGGGGTGGAACACACACTGCCGTTGCACCAGCGCTGGGGCTACTGGGTCGGGCCGCTCTACGCCGGTCCGATCACCGAGATGGAGGTGATCTTCGTGACCAACTCGGCGGGCCTGGAGGCGATCCTGTGGATGGACCGCAGGCTGGCGCTGGCCGGCATCACGCACCAAAGCATCAGCCGGTTCCGGATCTGGCACGAGGACGCCGGCCGGCGGGACTGGGTCGCCACCGTGGATGGCTGGATCCGCCAGGCGATCAACCGGCACGCCGCCGCCGCCGCGCACGCCGACTGGTCCGCGCAGATCGCGGGGTCAGCCCACGTCAGCCGCCATCCCGACGAGCCGATCCGACCGGGTTACGGCCTGGGCGGCACCGCCGGCGGCGCCGGGGTGGGCGGCGGCGGCTCCGGCGGCGACGGCACCTGACCCACCCGGCCCGCGCCCGCCCGCACCCACCCCCGCCCCGGTGGTTCAGCTGGCGTTGGCGGTGGCCAGTTTGAGGCTGAAGGCCAGGAAGAGGGCGGCTACCGCGGTGGTGCCGCCGGCGGCGAGGCGGCGGCGTTGGCGGAACTGGGTGGCCAGGAAGGTGCCCGCGAAGATCAACGCGGTCAGGTAGAGCGCGCTGGTCGCGGTGGCGATCAGGCCGAGCAGCAGGAACGACAGCGCCGGCCAGGCGTAACCCGGGTCGACGAACTGGATGAAGAACGAGACGAAGAACAGGATCGCCTTCGGGTTCAGCAGGCTGATCACCAGCGCCTTGCGGAACGGGCTGCGCATCGCCGACGGGTCGGCGGCGTCGATGAGCCGCGGGGTGCTCGGGTCGTTGCGGTCGCGCCAGCGCCGCGCGGCGCCGAGCAGCATGGTCACCCCGACATAACCGAGGTACGCGGCACCGGCGTACTTGATCACCAGGAACAGCGGCGGGTACGCCTTGAGCAGCGACGCCACCCCGGCGGCGGAGAGGAACATCAGCACCCCGTCGCCGACGAACACGCCAGCGGCGGCCCGGTAGCCGACCGTGACGCCCCGCTTGGCCGCGGTGGAGAGCACGAAGAGCGAGTTCGGCCCGGGCAGCAGGATGATGGCCACGGTGCCCAGCACGTACGTCCAGATGTCGGTGATCCCCAGCACGCCCGCCATCATCACGCCACCGGTGCCGTCCGCAGAAGTCTTTCTCGCAGCCTGACCTGTGCGTTCGGCCACTCGTCGACGGTCATCGCGTACTGCACGGTGTCGCGCCAGGAGCCGTCCGGGCGTTGCCGGTGCATCCGCAGCACCCCTTCCCGGGTGGCGCCGAGCCGTTCGATGGCCGCCTGGGAGCGAAGGTTGCGGATGTCGGTGTGCCAGGCCACCCGTACCGCGCCCAGGTCGTCGAAGGCCCGGCCGAGCAGCAGCAGCTTCGCCTCGGTGTTGATCCCGGTACGCCACCACGGTCGGCCGAGGAAGGTGTGCCCGATCGCCACCGCCCGCCGCTCCGGGTCGATCTCGTAGAAGGACGTGCTGCCCACCACGGCCCCGGTCGCCGCGCACCGCTGCACCCAGGCCACCCGCTCACCCCGGTGCTGGGCGGCCAGGGCGGTGGCGATCACCTCGGCGGTGTCCGCGGGCGCGGTGGGCGCGGCGACGCTCAGGTGCCGCCACACCTCCGCGTCCGCGGTGGCGGCGTGCAGCTCGTCGGTGTGCGCCAGCTCCAACGGCTCCAACCGGACGTGCTCGCCGTGCAGCGGCACCGGATCGTGCCAGGGCGTGCGGGCCGTGCGCAGGTACGCCGGCAGCGGCGCGGTGACCCCGGCGTCCGGCTCGGGTGGGCCGGCGGTCAGGCGCAGCGGCAGTACGCCGGCCCAGTGCGGCAGGTGCAGATCGGCCTCGTCCTCGCGGACCCCGCCGGCGCGGGCCCGCACGGACACCTCGCGCAGCGGCAGGGCCAGTACGGCCGTCTCGGCCAGCTCGCGACGGCTCGGCGGGCGGGTCGCCGCGCTGCGTCCCGGGCCGACCTTCTCGACCAGCGCGGTGAGCATGGCGAGCTTCTCCCGCTCGTCGGTGACCAGTCGGGCGGTGCCGTGGGCGACGACCGAGCGGTAGTTGGCGCTGTGGTGGAACTGGGAGCGGGCGTAGACGAGCCCGTCGAGCAGGGTCACCGCGACGCAGACCGGCAGCCCGTCGTCGCCCCGGGCGGCGAGCAGCGGCCGGCTGCCGGTGGAGCCGTGCAGGTAGAGCGTGTCGCCGACGCGGACGTGCAGGGTGGGCAGCACCCGTGGCTGGCCGTCGACGGTGAAGCTGAGCGCACAGTCGTACGCCTCGTCGAGCACGGCGTGGGCGGCGGCCTCGTCGTAGCTCATCCTGTCGCGGGAGCGGTGGGGTGTGGTCCGGGCGGTGGGTGGATACATGCGCGCGCCCCTTTGTTCTAGTACAATCTCTTGTTTGTGTCAGCACGCTATCAGCTCACCGGTTCGACAGCCGTCGAGATTTCGGCCAGCATCGAGTCGGGCATCCGTACCGGCGCCCTGCCGCCCGGGGCCGCCCTGCCGCCCGTGCGGGCACTCGCCGCCGAGTTGGGCGTCAGCCCCGCCACCGTCGCCCGCGCCTACCAGGAGCTGCGCCAGCGTGGCCTGCTCGCCACCGCCGGTCGGCACGGCACCCGGGTACGCCCCCGCCCGCCGGTGGCCGCCCGACGCTCCGCGCTGCGCCCCGCACCGTTGTCCGGCGCCCGAGACCTGTCCCGGGGCGAACCCGACCCCCGGCTGCTGCCCCCGCTGGGCCCGCACCTGGCGGCGCTCGCCGCCGAGGGGGGTCCGTCGGTCGGCTACTCCGACGCCGGAGTGCTGCCCGAACTGGCGGAGGCGGCCCGCGCCCGGCTGCGCGCCGACGGCGTACCGGCCGGAGAGCTGACTCTCACCGGTGGGGCGCTGGACGGCATCGAGCGGCTGCTCGGCGCGCACCTGCGCCCCGGCGACGCGGTGGCGGTCGAGGATCCGGGCTGGGCCAACCTGCTCGACCTGGTCGCCGCGCTGGGGTTGCGCCCGATCGGCGTGCCGCTGGACGACGAGGGACCGCTGGTCGCCGGGGTGGCCGCGGCGCTCGCCGCCGGAGCCCGGGCGCTGATCGTCACCAGCCGGGCGCAGAACCCGACCGGCGCCGCCGTCTCCGCGGCCCGCGCCAAGGCGCTGCGGACGCTGCTCGCCGGCCGGCGGGACCTGCTGTTGATCGAGGACGACCACGCGGCCGAGCTGGCCCGCGTACCCCTGCACCCGCTCGCCGGCGCGACCGCGAGTTGGGCCTTCCTCCGCTCGGTGAGCAAGCCGTTCGGCCCCGACCTACGGCTGGCGGTGCTGGTGGGCGACGAGACGACCGTGGCCCGGGTGAGCGGCCGTGCCCGGGTCGGCGCCGGCTGGGTCTCCACCGTGCTGCAACGCCTGGTGCTCGCCCTGTGGCGCGACCCGGCGGTCACCGAGTTGGTGCGGCGGGCGGCGCAGAGCTACGAACAGCGGCGCGAAGGGCTGCTCGCCGCGCTGGCCGAGCACGGCCTGACCGCCCACGGCCGCAGCGGCATCAACGTCTGGCTGCCGGTGACGGACGAGACCAGTACGGTGACCGCGCTCCGCGACGCCGGCTGGGCGGTGGCCCCCGGCGCGCTCTACCGGATCGCCGCCCCGCCCGCCCTGCGCGTCACCGTCAGCTCGCTGGACCCCGCCGACCTGGCCCCCCTGGCCGCCGCCCTGGCCCAAGCCGAAAATCCACCCCCCACCCAGGGCTTCCCCACCTGACCCACCCCACCCCCACCCCACCCCCGCCCGCCCCCGCGATCTTGCGGTATGTGTTGACGAAATGTCAGACCTGTGGTTGTTGGTCGGGACAGGAAGTGCAAGATCGCGGGGATTCGGGACGGTCGGGACGGGTATGCGGCGCCCGGAGGTGTGGGGACATGGCTTCTTCTGGGGCTCGTAAGGGGATTTGGATCGCCATCGCGGTGGCGATCATCATCATCGTCATCGTGCTGATCGCGCTCGCGTCCGGCGGCGACGGGGGCGGGGGCGGTTACTGACCCGCAGCGGGCGGCGCCACCCTCGGCCAGCGAGCCGATATCGACCGCGGCGAAGCGCCGGGGCGTACCCGGCACTGGGCACCGAACGGGTATATAACAGTCGGCATGGCCGAGCAGACCGGGAGCGCCCCGGGCGCCCAGCGCTTCATTCCGCCCGACGCCGACACCATCGACGACCTGCGCACCGCCGCCGGCGGCTGTCGGGGCTGTGAGCTGTACCGGGACGCCTCGCAGACAGTCTTCGGCCGGGGCGACGAGAGCGCCCGCGTGGTGCTGGTCGGCGAGCAGCCCGGCGACATGGAGGACCAGAAGGGGCTGCCCTTCGTCGGCCCGGCCGGGCGGCTGCTGCGCCGCGCGGTCGACGACGCCCAACTGGACCCGAAACAGCTCTACCTGACCAACGCCGTCAAGCACTTCCGCTTCGAGTTGCGCGGCAAGCGGCGCATCCACCAGACCCCGGACCAGGTGCACATCACCGCCTGCCGGCCGTGGTTGGTCGCCGAGTTCGCCCGGCTGCGTCCGGAGATCGTGGTGGTGCTCGGCGCGACCGCCGCCAAGGCGCTGCTGGGCCCGTCCTTCCGGGTCACCCGGCAGCGGGGCGAGCTGCTGCCCTGGCCGGAGTCGGCCCAGCACCCGGAGGATTTCCGGGGGGTGCCGGTGGACGACGCCGGCAAGCGGGCCGACGCACCGCCGACCCGGCTGCTGGCCACCATCCACCCGTCCGCGGTGCTGCGCGCCGACGACCAGGACAAGGCGTACGAGGGGCTGGTAACCGACCTCACCGTCGCTGCCCGCGCGATCGCCGGACGGCGGCGGACCACCCGTTCGTCGTGACCCTGCCGGACACGGCGGGCAGTCGTCGTCCCGAGCCGCCGGACCGGTCCGGCGGGAGCACTCAGGAAGCCGTGTCGGAGTAGACCTCGACGTCGTAGAGCAACTGCACGTGCTGACTGCCGTTCGTGACGCCGACGAAGATCGGATCACCGGCCGGGGTGCGGCCCTGACGCCACACCTGTTCCCGGGCCGCCTCCCGCGACTCGTGATGGTTCCTGCCCTCCTGGTGCAGTTGCAGGACGCGACGAGCGGTGCTCCGGTCGCTGTCGACGCGGACTCGCAGCAGAGGCATGTCAGGACCTCCTTGCCGATCGGCAGAGTCGAACTGTCGCACGTGGGCCGTCCCGGCCCCCAGCGAGTTTCCGCGTTCGGCACCGGCACGCGGCTGCCGATGCGGACAGCAACCCGCGGGGGCTGCGCGAGTGCGGCCTCCACGCCGCTGGCGAGCCCGATACCTACCGGAAACGGCATCGCGCGATCCACGTAACAGCCTCTCTGCAGACTCATGCGAGTCGATCTTGTTGGGGAGGCCGTTATGAGCGATCAGACGCAGTCGATGGTCAGCCGGCGTGGGTTCCTGCGCGCCGTCGGCATCAGCGGCGGAGCCGGCGCGATGCTCGCCACGATGGGCGCGATGGGGCTGGCTCCCAGCGCGGCCGCTTCGTCGACCCCGGAATTCCGGGCGCCGGAGCGCTCCGACTTCTCCCTGACCGGGCGGTCGGGTGCCAGCGTGGTCGTGCTCGGCGGCGGCATCGCGGGGCTCACCACGGCGTACGAACTGGGCAAGGCGGGCTACCACTGCACCATCCTGGAGGCCCGGCACCGCGTCGGTGGGCGGAACCTGACCATCCGGGGCGGCGACGTCGAGACCGACCTCGACGGACGCACCCAGCGGGCCGGTTTCTCCGACGGGGTCTACTTCAACGCCGGGCCGGGCCGCATCGCACAGTGGATGGTCACCATGGACTACTGCCGTGAGCTGGGCGTACCCATCGAGGTCTTCACCAACCAGAACGCCGATGCCTGGATCTACAACGAGTCCGCCGGGATGACCGCACCGATCCGGTACCGCACCGCCAAGGCCGACGTGTTCGGTTACGTCTCGGAACTGCTCGCGAAGGCCACCGACCAGGGCGCGCTGGACGCCCGGCTCACCACCGAGGACCGGGACCGGCTGCTGTCGTTCCTACAGAGCTTCGGCGCGATCGGCGGACGGACCAGCGACTTCGCGTACACCGGGACCAACCGTCGTGGCTACCTCGCCTACCCGGGGGCGGGCAACGACGTGGGGAGCCCGCTCGGCACGCCGCCGGCGCTCTCCGACGTCTTCGCCAGCAACGTCGGCCGGTACTTCTCCTTCGAGTTCGGTTACGACCAGGCCATGCTGATGTTCCAGCCGGTCGGCGGAATGGACCAGATTCCCCGGGCCCTGGCCAGGGCGGTGGGCCCGCACCGGATCCGACTCGACGCCGAGGTGACCGCGGTGACCGACCGGGGCAGCCGGGTCGAGGTGACCTACCGGCAGGGCGGCCGGCAGGCGCAGATCACCGCCGACTACTGCGTGGCGGCGCTGCCGCCGCACCTGATGGCCCGCGTACCGCACAACCTCGGTACGGCGGTGACCACGGCCCTGGCCGACTTTCCGGTCACCGCCGCCGGAAAGATCGGACTGGAGTACCGCAGCCGTTGGTGGGAGACCGATCAACGGATCTACGGCGGCATCACCGAGACCGATCTGGACCTGTCGCACATCTGGTACCCGTCCTACGGCTTCCACGGCAAGCGCGGCCTGGTCGTCGGCTACTACAACACCGGGGCGAACGCTCGGGCGTACAGCGCGCTCACCCCGGAGCAGCGCCGCGAGCGCGCGGTCGGCCAGGGCGTGAAGATCCACGGCGACAAGTACCGCAGCGAGCTGGTCACGTCGTACTCCCACGCCTGGGACCGGACCCGCTACATCGAGGGCGCCTGGACCTCGCCCCGGTACGGCACGCCCGGATACAACCTGCTGCTCCAGCCGGCCGGGCGGGTCTACTTCGCCGGGGACTGGCTCAGCCACGAGGTGGCCTGGCAGCACGGCGCGTTCGTGGCGGCACGTTCGGCGGTCTCCGCGCTGCACCAGCGGGTGCTGGCCAGCTGACCGTCGCGGGCCGGTCCGAGGTCGCGGGTGCGCCGGGGCTGACGGGCGGGCGGCGGTCAGGCGGCCGGTCAGGCGGGCGGGCTGTCGGGCGGCGGTCGGGTGGGCGGGCTGTCGGGCGGCGGTCGGGTGGGCGGCGGGCGGCGGGCGGCGCGGTGGGTGCGCGAGGATGGGTCACCACCGTCCCGAGGAGCACCGATGGCCACCGACCTGACCGCGCCGCGTACCGCCGCCGGCCCGGATGTCACGTCGATCCAGCGGCGCACCCTGCGGCTGCTCTTCACCACGCAGATCATCGGTGGCGTCGGCGTGACCATCGGCATCGCCGTCGGCGCGCTGCTCGCCGCCCGGATCGCCGGTACCGCGGTGGCCGGGGTCGCGCAGAGCGCCGGCGTCGTCGGCGCGGCGCTGCTCGCCGTCCCGGTCACCCGGATCATGGCCCGGCACGGTCGCCGGCCGGGCCTGGTGTTGGCGTACGCGGTCGGCGCGGTCGGCGGCCTGCTGGTGGTGTTGGCCGCCGCCACCCGCTCGGTGCCGCTGCTCCTGCTCGGCATGCTCCTCTTCGGCGGGGGCACCGCCGCGAACCTGCAGGCCCGCTACACGGCCGTGGATCTCGCCGAGCCGGCCCGCCGGGGGCGTCAGCTCTCCCTGATCGTCTGGGCGACCACCATCGGTGCGGTGGCCGCGCCGAACTTCGCCGCGCTGGCCGACCGGGTCACCACCGGCTGGGGGCTGCCCCCGTTGGCCGGCCCGTTCGCGTTCAGCGCGGTGGCGTTCGTGCTGACCGGCGGCGTACTCCTCGTGCTGCTCCGCCCCGACCCGCTGCTCACCGCGCGGCGGCTCGCGGCGGCCGGGGCGCCCGCCGCCGACCGGCCGCCGGTCGCCGACGCGGCGGCGGGCGCGGTGGCGGCCGACGCGTCCGCGGCCGGTGGCCCGGCGCCGGCCGCCGCGCCGGTCCAGGAGCGCCCGCCGCGCGGCGCCGGGATGCGTGCGGCCTGGTCGGTGGTACGCGGGCAGCCCGCCGCCCGGCTCGGCATCGCCGCCGTGGCGGTGGGTCACCTGGTGATGGTGGCGGTGATGGCGATGACCCCGGTCCGGCTCGGTGAGTCGCACGCCGACGCCGACGTGCTGCGGCTGGTGGGCGTCGTGCTGAGTCTGCACATCGCCGGCATGTACGCGTTCGCCCCGGTGGTCGGTTGGCTCACCGACCGGCTCGGTCGACGGGCGGTGATCCTCGGCGGGGTCGGGCTGCTGCTGGCCGCCTGCGCGGTCGCCGGCACCGCCGGGCACCACACCCCTCGACTCTCGGTGGGTCTGGTCCTGCTCGGGCTGGGCTGGTCGGGGACGATGGTGGCCGGTTCGACCCTGCTGTCCGAGTCGGTGCCGGCGGATGTGCGGCCGAGCGTCCAGGGGCTGTCCGACCTGATCATGGGGTTGGCCGGGGCCGGCGCCGCCGTGGCCAGCGGGTTTGTCATGCAGATCGCCGAATATCCCGTGCTCACCCTGCTCGCGGCGGTCGCGACGGCGCCCCTGGTGGCGCTAGCGTTGCGCCCGGTGCCGACCGGGGCACCGGACGAGGAGGGCTGATCACTGTGCGGCTGACCGACTTCTGGGCGCGGTTGGACGAGGCGTTCGGGCCCGGCTACGCGGCCAGCATCGCCCGCGATCAGGTGCTGTCGCAGCTCGGCGGACGGACCATCGAGCAGGCACTGGCGGCGGGCGAGCGGACGCAGGTGGTGTGGCGGGCGGTCTGCGCCGCGTACCCCGACCGCGTGCCCGCGCGACTACGCTGAGCAGCCTTTTCGCCGCTTCCGCGTGTCGCCTGTCGAGTCGTACACCTGTTCGGCTATTGTCCACAGCGGGGTGCTCGTCCACAGCTCGCGGCCCGTCGGCTGGTTTTCTGTCGGACCTAGCGCCTAGCGTGTCCGCGTGACGCGAAGCTCAGCAAAGACGCCGGCGAAGGCAGGGGTGGCAACCATGGCAGCAGGGCCTGACCGGGAGAAGGCACTCGACCTTGCTCTCGCTCAGATCGACAAGCAATTCGGCAAGGGCTCGGTGATGCGGCTGGGGGAGCGGCCGGTCATCCAGACCGCGGTGATCCCGACCGGCTCCATCGCGCTCGACGTGGCGCTCGGCGTGGGCGGTCTGCCGCGTGGCCGGGTGGTCGAGGTCTACGGTCCCGAGTCCAGCGGTAAGACCACTGTGGCACTGCACGCGGTGGCCAACGCCCAGCGGTCCGGCGGCATCGCCGCCTTCATCGACGCCGAGCACGCGCTCGACCCGGAGTACGCGAAGGCCCTCGGCGTCGACACCGACGCGATGCTGGTCTCCCAGCCGGACACCGGCGAGCAGGCGCTGGAGATCGCGGACATGTTGATCCGCTCCGGCGCTCTGGACATCATCGTGATTGACTCGGTGGCGGCCCTGGTGCCGCGCGCCGAGATCGAGGGCGAGATGGGCGACAGTCACGTGGGCCTCCAGGCCCGGCTGATGAGCCAGGCGCTGCGGAAGATCACCGGTGTGCTCAGCAACACCGGCACCACGGCGATCTTCATCAACCAGCTGCGGGAAAAGATCGGCGTGATGTTCGGCAGCCCGGAGACCACCACCGGTGGTCGGGCGCTGAAGTTCTACGCCTCGGTCCGGCTCGACGTGCGACGCATCGAGAGCCTCAAGGACGGCACCGACGTGGTCGGTAACCGCACCCGGGTCAAGGTCGTGAAGAACAAGGTCGCCGCGCCGTTCAAGCAGGCCGAGTTCGACATCATGTATGGCAAGGGCATCTCGCGTGAGGGCTCGCTGATCGACGTCGGCGTGGAGCAGGCGATCATCCGCAAGTCCGGTGCGTGGTACACGTACGACGGTGACCAGCTCGGGCAGGGCAAGGAGAAGGCCCGGGAGTTCCTGAAGGAAAACCCGGACGTGGCCGCCGAGATCGAGAAGAAGATCCTGGAGAAGCTCGGCGTCGGGGTCGGCGCGAGTGACGCCGCCGGTGGCCCGGAGCTGCCGCCGGTCGACTTCTGACCGGTCGCTGACCGATGGCAGGACGACGCGCTCGTACGGGGCGGGGCTGGGATGCCAGTCCGCCTCGTACGGGCGACGCCGCTGATCCGCCGCGTCCCCGCCGGAGCCGCCGAGCCGAGTCGTCGGCGGATGAGCCGGCGTCCACACCGCGCGACGAGTCCGAGGTGGCCCGCGAGATCTGCCTGCGCCAGCTTGCCGTCCGGCCCCGCACCCGGGCCGAGCTGGCCGGGGCGTTGGCCAAGCGGGGCATCTCCGAGGAGGTCTCCGCCGAGGTGCTCGACCGGTACGACGAGGTCGGCATCATCGACGACGCCGCGTTCGCTCGGGCCTGGGTGTCCAGCCGGCACGCCGGGCGCGGCCTCGCTCGCCGGGCACTCGCCAACGAGCTGCGCCGCAAGGGCGTGGACGGTGAGGTGGCCACCGAGGCGCTGGGTGAGCTGGACGAGGAGACCGAGGCGGACACCGCCCGTGGTCTCGTGGAGCGCAAGCTGCGTACCGCCCGAGGGGAGCCGGACGCGGTCTTCCGCCGGCTGGTGGGCATGCTGGCCCGCAAGGGTTACCCGCCTGGCGTGGCCATCCGGGCGGTGAAGGACGCGCTCGCCGCGCAGAGCGCCGAGGCGGCCGAGTTCGCCGAGCAGATTGACGCCGACGCGCTAGCCGATGCCGAGGGCGAGTTGGAGCGCGAGGGTCGCTCCTCCGACTGACGTGCCGTTCGCCCCGCGGGGTGTCCGCCCAGTTGGACGGTTGGGTCACACCCGCCCACCGACCGGTGTGCCGTGGCCGAATGGCACCCGACGGCCGGTTAGGCCCGGGTTGAGCAGGCGTGACGTGTTTGACGGCTCGTACGCCTCGCGGAGTTTGTCCCCTCGTGTCCGGCACGGCATCAGCACGCGGTGACGACTCAACTTCTCTCCGTTCGGGGGGTTTGATCATGAGTCCTTGACCAGAGCACCCCCGGCGACCTAGCCTCGCCATACAGGCTCACATTGCCCGACCATCGCAGGCTAAGCGCACAACATAGATCGCGTAACAGAACAGCATCACTTTGGCCGACTCCGCGGCCTTTGGCGGCAGTTCCGGACAGGCCGGTCCGGAACGCTGCGACAACTGCACCCGGTCGCCGACGCTGCCCCCACGGGCACCGCCGGCGGAGAAAGCTACCCACGGCCAGCCGCTCCGGTCGGGCGTCCACAGCCGCAGGAGTGTGCCCCGGCACGGTCGCTGCGGTCTCGACGTTAGGGGAGGCGGCCATGGCGGGGCGGCGGCACAGGTTCACCGGTAGACCCGACGGGGTCCCGGCATGAACGCCTTCGACGTCGTGCTCCTCGCGGCCGTCCTCGTCCTCGCGGTGGTGGTGATCGGGGCCGTGTTGGTCGGCATCCGGACACTGCGCCGGATGGGCGCCGCGCCGGCCCCGGAAGATCCCGCCTTCATCGCCGAGAAGGACCGCCAGGAGCAGTCCCTCGCCGCCCTGCGGACCGCCGCCGACGAGGCGAACAGCACGATCGACGTGGCGAAGTCCGCGGCAGCCGCGGCTCGTACCGAGGCGGCGGCGGCGAAGGCCGAGGCGAAGGCGGCCCGCGCCGAGGCGCGTCGGGTCCTCGACGACGCGCGGGCCGAGGCGGACACCGTCCTGGAGCGCGCCCACAAGCAGGCCGAGGCGGACGCCGAACAGTTGCGCACGGCAGCCCGGCGCAGTGGCGAGCGGGAGGTCGCGGTGCTGGCCGCCACCACCCGGGAGCAGGCCGCCGAGGTGGAACGTCGGGCGGCGCGGATGGACGAGCGCGAGCGGATGCACACCGAGGAGGTGGAACGGTTCGCCGAGCGGGAGCGGCAGCTCACCGCCGCGAAAGCCGCCCTCGCCGCCCGCGAGACCGCGCTCGCCCAGCGGGAGATCGAGCTGGCCGAGTCGGAGGAACTGCGCCGCCGGGAGCTGGAGCGGATCGCCGGGCTCACCGCCGAGTCGGCGCGACTGGAGCTGGTCGACGCCATCGAGACGCAGGCCAAGCGGGAGGCGGCGCTGCTCGTCCGGGACATCGAGTCCGATGCGCGCAACACCGCCGAGCAGCGGGCCCGGCACATCGTGGTGGACGCGATCCAGCGGGTCGCCAGCGAGCAGACCGCGGAGAGCGTGGTCAGCGTCCTGCACCTGCCCGGTGACGAGATGAAGGGGCGGATCATCGGTCGGGAGGGGCGCAACATCCGCGCCTTCGAGTCGGTGACCGGGGTCAACCTGATCATCGACGACACTCCCGAGGCGGTGCTGCTCTCCTGCTTCGACCCGGTCCGCCGGGAGGTGGGCCGGCTGACCCTGGAGAAGCTGGTCCTGGACGGGCGGATCCACCCGCACCGGATCGAGGAGGTCTACGACCTGGCGCGGCAGGAGGTGGAGCAGCTCTGTCTGCGCGCCGCCGAGGACGCCCTGGTCGAGGTCGGCATCACCGAGATCCACCCGGAGTTGGTGACCCTGCTCGGTCGACTGCGTTACCGCACCTCGTACGGGCAGAACGTGCTCAAGCACCTGGTCGAGACCGCGCACATCGCCGGCATCATGGCCGCCGAGCTGCGGTTGGACGTGCCCATCATCAAACGCTCGGCGTTCCTGCACGACATCGGCAAGGCGCTCACCCACGAGGTGGAGGGCAGCCACGCCATCATCGGCGCGGACCTGGCCCGCAAGTACGGCGAGCACGAGGACGTGGTGCACGCCATCGAGGCGCACCACAACGAGGTGCCCCCGCAGACCATCGAGGCCGTCCTCACCCAGGCGTCCGACGCGTGCTCCGGCGGTCGGCCGGGCGCGCGTCGGGAGAGCCTGGAGGCGTACGTCAAGCGGCTGGAGCGGATCGAGGAGATCGCGGCGGGCAAGCTCGGCGTGGACAAGGTCTTCGCCATGCAGGCCGGCCGGGAGATCCGGGTGATGGTCAAGCCGGACGACGTCGACGACATCGGGGCGGCCGTGCTGGCCCGCGACGTGGCCAAGCAGATCGAGGAGGAGCTGACCTACCCGGGTCAGATCCGGGTCACCGTGGTCCGCGAGTCCCGGGTCACCGAGATCGCCCGCTGATCCGACCCCCGGCCTGGTCTGGTTTCGGCGCGACGCAGACCGGGGTGGACGCGGGCAAGGCCCGGTGGTTATCGCTGTAGTGCCTGCACCGGGGGCACGCGGGCTGCTCGGGCCGCCGGAACCAGACCGGCGAGCAGGCCGGCGACCGTGCTGATCGCGCAGGCGACCAGGGCGGACCGGATCTCGATGACCGGCGCCCATCCGTTGACGATCGACACGACGGAGGTCGCCAGCACTCCCAGCAGGGCGCCGATCGCACCGCCCAGCCCGCCCAGGACCGCGGTCTCCAGAACCAGTTGGCCGAAGATGTGACGCCGCCGGGCGCCGACCGCTCGGCGGAGGCCGATCTCACCGGTGCGTGCGGCGATGCCGGCCGTTGCGGCGTTACCGATCGAGACGGTACCCATCAGCAGGGCGACGCCGCTGATCAGGAGAGTTGACCTGGTGGTGCTGTCCTCGATCTCCCGGCGGAGGGTACGTGGGTCGGGCGGTGCCACGGCGCGCAGCTCAGCCGGGGCCTCGGGGCGCAGTGCGAGGGGTGCTTGCCGTCCGATGAGTTGGGCTGCTCCAGGGGCGGTCTCCACCAGTACGTCCCTGGTCGCCGGTTGACCGCCGGCCGCCTCGTCGAGGCGGCTGGCCACGGAGAAGGGCACGATGGCGGCTGCCATCGCCTCGGGTCGCCGGATCACGTCGTGAAAGATGCCGATCACCGTGTAGGGCTTGTCCGCCACGAAGATCGCGACACCGGTGCGGTGGATTCCGAGCTGACGTGCCACCGCGTCGGAGAGCATGATCACCTGCGTGGCGTCGCGCTCGTGGAAGTCGCCGAAGCTGCGCCCCACGGTCAGTTGGGGTGCCATCACCCGCAGCGCCGCCGGATCGGCGCCGATCAGCGGTACGCCGGTCGGGGCCGCCAACGAGTCGATCGTCCGGCGCATCGGCTGCTCGCCGAGACTCACCCGTCGTCCTGCCGCCACCACCCCGTTGAGCCGGGTGAGCCGGTCGAGGGCCGCATCGCCCAGCCAGGTCTTCGTCAGCTCCGGATCCTCCGGTTGCACCAGCACCTCGGTGGCACGACGTGCGTCGAAGGCGGCGGAAACCTGTTGGTTGAGGGTCGAGCCGAGGCCGAGGCTCGCCACGAAGGCCGCCGCACCGAGAATCGTGCCGATCACGGTGACGAGCGAGCGGCCGGGATGGCTCAGTACGGAGAGGGCCGCCTCCCACAGCAGGTCGCGTACGGGCATCCGGGATCGCTGGATCCCCAGTTGTGCGATGTCCTGGCGCACGGGACGCAGACTCGCCTTCACGCCTCCTCCACGAGGCCGTCGGTGACCCGGAGGCGGCGATGGGCCTCGGTCGCGACCTCCGCGTCGTGCGTGACCACGATCAGGGTCAACCCTTCCTGGTTGAGCTGACGCAGCACGGTGAGCACGACAGCGGTGTTGGCGGTGTCCAGGTTGCCCGTCGGCTCATCACAGAAGAGCACTCGTGGCCGTGCCGCCACCGCGCGAGCGATCGCCACCCGTTGCTTCTCGCCACCGGAGAGCTGTCGCGGATCGGCGGTCATGCGGTTGGCCAGGCCCATGCGCTCCAACGCCTCGGCTGCCATCAGCCGGCGCTGTCGGCGACCCTGCGGCCCGTAGAGCATTCCGAGCTCGACGTTTTCCAGGGCGGTGCGTCCCGGCAGCAGGTGGAACGCCTGGAAGACGAAGCCGAAGAGTTGGCCGCGGATCGCGCCGCGGGTGCTGGGCCCGCAGTCGGCTGTCTCCACCGCGCCCACCCGATACGAACCGGTGGTGGGTACGTCGAGCAGTCCGAGGATGTTCAGCAGGGTCGACTTGCCCGACCCGGACGGGCCTGTGATCGAGACGTAGTCGCCGGTCTCCACCTCAAGATTGGTGGCGCGTAACGCGTACACGGGCTGCCCGTCCTGATAGGTGCGCGATACGTCCCGCAGGCTCAGCACGGATCAGCCGCCCTCGGTCTGCTCGCCGACCATGACGCTGACGCCGGCGGCCACCGGTGCGGGAGCCGGCTCCCGCAGTTCCACCCACCCTCCGGCGGTCTGTCCGGTGGTCACGGTGACATCCGTCGTGTCGTTGGCATCGGTCACCACCGTCACGAAGGTGGAGCCGTCCGGGCGGGAGTAGATGGCCGTGACCGGCACCGCCAGCACCTCCGCCGCGGCGGAGGTCCGCACGTCCAGCCGTACCGAACGATTCGCATCCCCGGTCAGCGCCGCCTCGGTGAACCGGAAACGCACCTCGATGCCGGTCTGGCCGTCCGACCCGGTGACCGCATCGGTGCCGACCGTGTCGACGGCTGCCTTCGTCCGAGCATCGGCTAGGTCGTCGGTGACGTCCGCCTGTTGACCGGGCCGGAGCAGGGCGGCCTGTTCCACGGCCGCGGTCGCCACGATGGTGGGAGCCTGACCGTCGAGTTCCAGTAACGGTGCCTTCGGGTCGACCAACGTCTGCCCGACGCGGGCGTGCACGGTGCTGAGGCGGCGACCGGAGCGGTCGATCAGCAGGACGTCGGACTGCGGCAGCAGCACCGCGTTCCCGGTGGCCGCCCCGCCGACCTGGTAGCCCCGGTCGCGGTAGAACCTGGTCAATTGTCGTCGGGTCGTGCTGTCGAGCACCCCCGAGGTGGGCACGGTGTAGCCGATCCGTCGCAGTGCCCGCTGCACCTCGGCCACGTCCGGACCGCGCGCACCAGCCGTCAGGTCACGGTAGAGCGGAAACGGCAGCGCCAGGGCGAACATCGGCTGTCCGGACCGTTCGACCAGCACCCGGCCCTCGACGGCCCGGTCGCCGTTGCGCGCCAGCACTTTGGTCACCACGCTGCTCGGGCCGAGTGCTGCGGCCGGTGCGAAGACCCGCACGCTCGCGCCGGGCTGTAGACGCCCCCGCAGCACGACCGGCTCGACGAGTTTGCGGCGCTCCACCGAGGCGGTCACCGGCGAGGGCGGAGGCGGTGCGGCGTCGGCGGCCAGCTGGTCCGGCGACCGGAGGGTGGGGCCGATCAGCACCGCGCCGACCGTCACCAGCAGGACGGAGGCCAGGAAGAGCGCGACGAGCAGGACCGAGCGTCGCCGCCGACCGACGAGGGATTTGCCGGGTGTCACGGTGCGCCAATCAGTTGGGCGGCCTGCTTCGCGATGCGAGTGACCTGCGGGTTGAGCTCCAGGAAGGAGGACTCGTACTTGGTGACGAGCTCCCGTTGGACCTGCACGGCCACGTCGAGTTGCTGCTTGTCGATGCCGGTGTCGCGGCGACACTCGAACCAGGCGAGTGCGAGTGCGCTCTCCGCCGGGCCGGCCTGGTACTGGGTCGCGGGCACCGCCGGCCCTACCTCGACGGTCCCCGGCACCTGCTTGGGCTTCCACCGGTCGAGGCCCTCGGCGGCATCCACACCGACCGGCACACCGAAGAGCGCCGGGGTCGGCGTACGGAGGAACTCCTGCTCGTTCTGCGGCCGGTGACCCTTGCCCGCCAGGCACGACAGCAGCGCTCGCCAGGCCGTCGCGCCCGTCCGTTCGTTGACCGCTCCGGACAGCGGCTGGCTCAGTTTGTTGCCGAGATCGAAGTAGCCGTAGTAGACCTTCTTGGCGTCGTCGGACAACTCCCGCCAGGCGCTGTCGGTGCACTCCTCGTACGCCTTGTCATAGCTGGGGTCGAAGCTCAGGACCGTGGGCGGGGCGGCCAGCGAGTCCCGACCGAAACCTATGCGCTTCGCTTCCTCGGCGGAGGTGGGACCGAACGTGCGAGCGGTGACGACGAGGTGCCGGAAGGGGTTTTGGGGCCGCCCCAGCATGATGTTGAGATTCTGCGGGTAGCCAGCCTTCGCCAGGCATTTGTTGCGGACCTTCAACTGTGCATAGTCGATTTGACCGAGCTCCTCGCCGAGAAACAGCGAGAATGGTTGGTCAGACTTCGCGGCGGCCAGGTCCGCCGGCGGTTCCGCTGCCGATTCGGAGCAGGCGGCGACGGGCAACAGTAAGGTGGTGAGGGCTGTCAGCCACGCGATTCTTCCACGCCTACGACGGATCATTCCTTCTCCTCAAGGGGCCACTTTCCCTGGGGCGTGGCGGGCACAATCTTGGGAATGTGCCCGCCACTGACGCTCAGGCGCAGCGCTTGTGGGAGTTGTTACGCGGGCTGATGCCGGCCCGGAAGTCACGTGGGAAGACGGTGTACGCCGTGCCGTAGTTGGCGAAGTCGTAGAGCGTCACCGCGCAGCTGCTGTCCCGGTTCCACAGGCCCTCGGCGTCGTTGGCGATGACGAAGGCCGGGGACAGGTCCGGGAGGTTCGACCAGTAGTCGTCACCGTGGTTGGAGTCGTTGTACCAGAAGTGTCGCTGGTACGAGCTGGTCGAGAAGTTGTCGTAGAGCCACTGGAAACAGATCTCGCCACTGTTGCAGGCGGCCTTCGAGTCGCCCCGGTCGATTGCCTGGGCGGGCGTGGCACCGACCGCCATGGCGGCAGCGCCCGCCATGGCCGCAGCGATCACGTGTCGTACGCGCATGCTTCTCCTCACTGGGCAGGGAGGAGCCTCTACGCCACAATGGCAGGAACGGCTGAACCAGCCATTATTCGTCAGAGCCCCCGTTTGGCCAAGCCCTCGGCGGTGCGCGCGAACGCCACGAAACCGTATCTGTGCCGCGGCGCCCACCAACCGGTGGCTTGGAAATGCCACGACGGAGCGCCAAGCAGGCTGGAAACGACAGCAAGAGTTGCTGCCGCTAAAGCGTGGATCCCCGTGTGGTCCAGAGTGGGATGTGAAGCCCGCTCAAGGACGTGAATATCATGGCCGATGTCCTACGGCATTGCAAGGGTGATGCCAGTCCATCGCCGAGTCGTCCGACCCGCGCCGCTGCACACCAAAAACGCGATATCGGGGCATCCCGAGTGCCGGAATACCCCGATATCAGCGAACTCGTGTTGATCAGATACCCCCGCCACCCTCGGCCTGGGACATCACGGCCGCCGGCGGCGGGTTCTGCGCCGGGGTGCCTGCGGTCGTGCGGCCCTTGGCGAGCCGCCGCTGGACGTACTGGGCGAGCTTCGACAGCGAGTAGTTCACCACGATGAACAGCACGGCGATCACGACGTAGACCTGGATCGGGTTGCCCAGCACGCCGATGATCTGCTTGCCGATGTTCAGGGTCTCCTCGTAGCTGATGATGAACCCCAGCGAGGTGTCCTTGAGCACCACGACCAGCTGGCTGATCAGTGCCGGCAGCATGACCCGGAAGGCCTGCGGCAGTAGGACCATCCGGGTGGTCTGTCCCGGGGAGAGCCCGATGGCGGCGGCGGCCTCCGCCTGACCGCCCGGCAACCCCTCCATGCCGGAGCGGAGGATCTCGCCGATCACCACCGAGTTGTAGATGGTGAGGCCGATGACCAGATACCAGAAGTTGTCGAAGTAGAAGCCGAACTCGGGGAAGCCACGAGCCACGAAGAAGATGGTGAGCACGACAGGCAGGCCGCGGAAGACCTCGACGCAGACCCGGGTGACCGCCGACAGCACCGCGCTCAACCCGCGCAGCAGGTACGCCAGCGGCGTCGCCGCGCCGACGAAGCGCCGTCGGGTCAGGCTCTTGAGCTGGATCCGCAGTACGGCGAGCAGCGTTCCGACCACCAGCGAAGCCACGATGGCCAGGGCCGCCGCGAACAGGGTGTTCTTGAAGCCGAGGCCGATCCGATCCCAGACCTGGGAGAAGTTGTCGTTGGAGGGGTCGATGAGCGGGCCCCACAGCTCCATCGAGAGCTGGCCGTTCTCGTCCAGGGGCCGGTAGATCAGGAGGTATGCCCCGACGAGCAGGACCACGCCGGCGACGATGCTGCTGATCAGGGTGATCCGCCGCTGCCGGGGGCCGGGGACGTCGTAGAGGACGTTGGTCTGCTGACTCATCGGGCCACCGCCTGTCGCTTCTCGATCCGGTCCAGCAGGGCGCCGAGCGGTACCGTCATGATCAGGTAGCCGATCGAGATGCCGATGGCGACCGGGACGAAGGCGTAGCCCTCGGCCCCGGTGAGCTGATCGGCCGTGGCCGACAGGTCACCGGCAACCCCGAAGAAGCCGGCCAGCGCGGAGTTCTTGATCATTGCGATGATCACCGAGCCGAGCGGCACGACGGAGGCCTTCCAGGACTGCGGCAGCACCACGTGGCGCAGGTTCTGCCCGAAGGTCAGGCCCAGCGACCGCGCGGCCTCCGCCTGGCCGGGGGGCACCGCGTTCACCCCGGACCGCAGCGCCTCGCAGACGAACGCGGCGGTGTAGAGCACCAGGGCGATCAGCGCGAACCGGAAGTACGGCAGGTCGGTGCCGAGCCGGGTGAACAGCGAGTCGAGCACCGGGATGCGGAGGAAGTCGGCGTTGGAGCCGAGGGCGGGCAGACCGAACGCGGCGAAGAACATCACCACGGTCAGCGGCATGTTGCGGAAGACGTTCACGTAGCTGGTGCCGAGCGCGCGCAGCGGCGGCACCGGCGAGATGCGGAGCACCGCCACGATGGCGCCCAGGACGAGGGCGCCGATCGCGGCGAGGACACAGATCTGGAGGGTGAGCCAGAAACCACCCGCAAAGACGTCGAACTTGTCGATGAGCACGTTCACGGGTCGGTGTTCCTCCCCACCCTCCAGATCGAAGGGTCAGATCAGTAGCGGTTGATGGTGGGCGCCGAGCCGAGTTCCGCGCCGAACTTGCCGGCGGTGTCGTCCCAGGCCTTCTTCCAGCTGCCGTCGGCGACCGCCTTGTCCAGCGTGTCGTTGATGAAGCTGCGGAAGTCGGCGTCCTCCTTCTTCACCCCGATGCCGTACGGCTCCTTGGTGAAGTTGCTGCCGGCCAGCTTGAAGGACGCCTCGTCCTTGGCGATGTAGCCGAGCAGGATCACGTTGTCAGTGGTCACGGCGTCGACCTGGCCGCTCTTGAGGGCGTCGCGGCACTTGTCGTAGGTGTCGAAGGGCACCAGCTGGGTGGCGACGTCCTTGACGTACTTCTTGATCTCCTCGAATGGCGTCGAGCCGGTGACCGAGCAGACCTTCTTGGTGCCGTCCTTGAACGAGTCCGGACCGGTGATGGTCGTGTCGTCCTTCTTGACCATGATGTTCTGGCCGGCCTCGTAGTACGGACCGGCGAAGGCGATCCGCTCCTTGCGCTTGTCGTTGATCGTGTAGGTCGCGGCGACCAGGTCGACCGTGCCGTTGACGATCACGTCCTCGCGGACCTTCGAGGGGGCCTCGACCCACTCGATCTTGTCCTCGGGGATGCCGAGCTCCTTGACGATGATCTTCGCGATCTCGACGTCGAAGCCCTCCGGCTTGCCGGAGAGGCCCTTCAGGCCGAAGCCCGGCTGGTCGAACTTGGTGCCGACCTTGATCTTCTGGGCCTTGTTCAGCTTCTCCATGGTGCTGCCGGCGGCGAAGGACTTGCTGCCAGCACCGGTGTCCCCGCCGTCGTCGCCACCACAGGCGGTGAGGCCGAGCGCCAGAGCGGCGACCGCGGCGACAGCCGCAACGCGCTTGATACGCATACTCTTCTCCTTTTTCAACGGAGCCCACCGAGTACGGCGCGCTCCACTACGGACGCCTAGTGCGTGAGGATCTTGGAGAGGAAGTCTCGGGCCCGCTCACTGCGGGGGTTCGCGAAGAACTCCGCTGGTGGGGCGTCCTCGACCAGTTGCCCGTCGGCCATGAAGATGACCCGGTTGGCCGCGTGCCGGGCGAAGCCCATCTCGTGGGTGACCACGACCATGGTCATGCCGTCGCTGGCCAGCGAGGTCATCACGTCGAGCACCTCGCCGACCATCTCCGGGTCCAGGGCGCTGGTCGGCTCGTCGAAGAGCATCGCCTTGGGCTGCATGGCCAGCGCCCGGGCGATGGCCGCCCGCTGCTGCTGACCACCGGAGAGCTGGGCCGGGAACTTGTCCGCCTGGTTGGCGATGCCGACCCGGTCGAGCAGGGCCAGGCCGCGCTCGCGGGCGGCGGCCGGCTTCTCCTTGCGGACCTTGATCGGGCCGAGGGTGACGTTCTCCAGGATGGTCTTGTGCGCGAAGAGGTTGAAGGACTGGAAGACCATGCCCACCTCGCTGCGCAGCTTGGCGAGGGGCTTGCCCTCGGCGGGCAGCGGCTGGCCGTCGAAGGTGATGGTGCCCGAGTTGATCGGTTCCAGTCGGTTGATCGTGCGGCACAGCGTCGACTTGCCGGAGCCGGACGGGCCGATCACCACGACCACCTCGCCCCGACCCACCGACAGTGAGACGTCGTCCAGCACGTGCAGCGGCCCGAACCACTTGTTGACCGCGTCCAGCACGATGAGCGGTTCGCCCGTCGTCACGTCGTCCACCGTCCCCTGTCGTCTCCCGGATCGGGGTCGGTTGACCCCCGGTGCGGCCACTGTAGGCGGCCTGATGTGGCAGAACACAACCCGGCGGGTCACGGAGCGGTAACACCGGTCACGATCGTCGTGCGGCGTCCGATTCCGGTCACCGCGCGGGTCGCGGCGGTGGCGATCGAGGGCTGTTGTCGAGATCATTGGGCAATGACTGAACCGGTACGGCTGACCACCTACGCCCGCGGCGGTGGCTGCGCCTGCAAGATCCCGCCGGGCGAGCTGGAGCTCATGGTGGCCGGTCTGGGCCCGGCGACCGGTACCGCGGAGCTGCTGGTCGGGTTGGATCACGGTGACGACGCGGCGGTGGTACGCCTGGACGAGCGGACCGGTCTGGTCAGCACCGCCGACTTCTTCACCCCGGTGGTCGACGACGCGTACGACTGGGGCCGCATCGCCGCGGCCAACGCCCTCTCCGACGTGTACGCGATGGGCGGCACCCCGTTGCTCGCGCTCAACCTGCTCTGCTGGCCGCGCGGCGTGCTGCCGATGGAGTTGGCCGGCGAGGTCCTGCGCGGCGGCCAGGACGTGGCGCGGGAGGCCGGCTGTCACCTGGCCGGCGGGCACAGCGTGGACGACGACGGCCCGAAGTACGGTCTCGCCGTCACCGGCACGGTCCGACCGGAGGAGCTGATCACCCTCGACGCCGGCCGGGCCGGAGTGCCGTTGTCGCTGACGAAGCCCCTCGGTGTGGGGGTGTTGAACACCCGACACAAGGCGACCGGTGAGAGCTTCCCGGAGGCGGTGGCCACGATGAGCGCCCTCAACCGGGACGCCGCCCGCGCGGCGGTCGCCGCCGGCATTCGGTGCGGCACCGACGTGACCGGGTTCGGGCTGCTCGGGCACGCGTCGAAGCTGGCCCGCGCCAGCCGGCTCACGGTGGCCATCGACACCGCCCGGGTGCCCTGTCTGGCCGGTGCCCGGGAGGCGGTTCGCGACGGTTTCGTCAGCGGTGGCAGCCGGCGCAACCTGGACTGGGTGACCCCGTGGACCGACTTCGGCGCGGCGGGCGAGGCGGAGCGGCTGCTGCTGGCCGACGCGCAGACCTCGGGCGGCCTGCTGATCGCGGGCGAGGTGCCCGGCGCCACGGTGGTGGGCGAGCTGTTGCCCCGGGGGGAGCACCTCGTGGTCCTGCGCTGACCGGGGCGGTTCGCCCGCGGCCAGGACACGCGGTGGCGGTGGTGCGGATGGCGCACCATACCCGATAAACTGTCACCTTCCCGCTACTCCGAGCAATGCCGCTCAGGGAAATTTTGCCCGGAATGGTCACAGACCGGTAACTTGCCCCCGGCTGGGGTCAAATGCCCCCCACCATCGTGGGTAAGGCCCGATCCGGAGGCCGGTGGGGACGAACGCAGCGAGGAGGCGGAATGACCGAGCTGTGGAACTGGAGAATCGACGGGGCTCAACCCGTGGAGGTCTACCCGGCGCTGGCCGAGGCGCTTGGTCGGGTGGTCATGCCGTTGGCGGTGGCCGACCCGGCGCGGCTGCCGGCGTACGCGGTGGTGTGTGACGTATGGCAGGCGCCGGGCGAGTTTTCGACGGTCGTGGACTGCTACGGGGTGCCCGAGCGGCTCTCCGAGCACGCGAGCATCGCCGCGCTGGCCCGACTGCTGGGCCGCAACTGCCTGTTGCGCGACGACACGCTCGACGCGGGCCGGCATCTGCTGGTCGCGCCGGACGGCACGGTCCGTCCGGTGCACTTCGACGTCCGGGACACCGACGATGGTGAGGTGCTCAGCAAGCTGCGGCTCTGCTCGCTGGGTGACCCGGGTTGTCGGGGCTGGTCGCAGTGTCACCGCTCGCGTTGGGCGCCGGACACCGTCGCGCCGGCGCTCGCCGCGGCCTGACCCTCCCCAGGGTCGGGCCCGGCCGGGTGCCGTGCCGTGGGCCGACTCGCGGCCGGTGATCAGCTGGCGGCGGTGGCCGTTCGGTCCGTGCTGCCCGGTCCGGCGCCCCGCACCACCAGTTGGTCGAGCAGGGTGCGCGTCGCCTCGGTCACGGCGGCGACCGCGGCGTCGAACGCGGCGGCGTTGTGCGCGGCGGGCGCCCGGAAGCCAGAGATCTTCCGGACGTACTGCAACGCCGCCGCCTCGACGTCCGCCTCGGTCACCTGCGGGGTGAACGGCTCACGCAGGGTCTTGATGCTTCGGCACATATCCGCTCCTCGTCTGTCGACCGCGGTTTACCACCCGCCGTGCCGGCGATTGTACCGACGGTGACACTGGGTCGATATTTGTCTATCCTGGTCACGGACCAGAGCCCTTTCGAGCCACAGCCGCCGCTCGCGCTCTCAGCGCCCCGGGCCCCCGGAGACTCATTGTGGACCATGCCCCCACCCGCCCATCCCGTCCTGACCTAGACGATCTCAGGCGCAGCCTGCACACCCCGCTGGAACGGGTCGCCGTCGAGCACGCCGATCTCGTCGAGGCGGTGCGCCGGCGCGTCGTCAGCGGCGACCACGTGCCGTCCGGCATCGTGGCCGTCGCCGCCTTCAACTCGTCCATCTGAGCGATGGTCTGCCGGTGCGGTCCACCCGGAGTGGGCGGACCCTGCCGGCGGATCAGCCAGTTCGTGCTGAAGGTGCACAGCCGGTGCGACCTCAGCTGTGACCACTGCTACGTCTACCAGCACGCCGACCAGACCTGGCGGGGCCGTCCGGTGCGGATGCCGCCGGCCACCGTCCGGGCCGCCGCGCGGCGCATCGCCGAGCACGCCCGCGAACACGCGCTACCGGTCGTGCACGTGGTCCTGCACGGCGGTGAACCGCTGCTGCTGGGCGCCGCCGGGCTACGGGAGGTGCTGGCCGAGCTGCGCTCGGCGATCACGCCGTGCACCCGACTGGACCTGCGCATGCAGACCAACGGCGTGTTGCTCGACGAGGAGCTGTGCCGGCTGTTCGTCGAGTACGACGTCAAGGTCGGTGTGTCGTTCGACGGCGACCGCGCCGCCAACGACCGCCACCGGGTCTTCGCCCACGGCGGCAGCAGCCACGACCACGTCCGGCGGGCCCTGGCCCTGCTCCGACGACCGGAGCACCGGGCCAGCTACGCCGGCATCCTCTGCACGATCGACGTCCGCAACGACCCGGACCGGGTGTACGAGGCGCTGCTGGCCGAGAGCCCTCCCCGGGTCGACCTGCTGCTGCCGCACGCCACCTGGGACCATCCCCCGCAGCGCCCCGGCCCCGAGCCCACCCCGTACGCGGACTGGCTGGGGCGGCTGCACCGGCGGTGGGTGGACGACGGCAGCCCCATCTCGATCCGGATGTTCGAGGCGCTGCGCCCGGGCGGCGGAGGCACCGAGGCGTTCGGCCTCGCGCCGGCCGACGTGCTGGTGATCGAGGCGGACGGCAGTTGGGAGCAGGTCGACTCGCTCAAGACCGCGTACCACGGCGCGGCCGGCACCGGGTTCGACGTGTTCGACCACTCGGTGGAGGAGGCCGCGCGGCACCCCGCGGTCGCCGGTCGGCAGGACGGCGTGGACGCGCTCTGCCCGACCTGCCGTGCCTGTCCGGTGGTCGACCGGTGCGGCGGTGGCCTGTACGCCCACCGCTGGCGCACCGGCTCCGGCTTCGACAACCCCTCGGTCTACTGCGCCGACCTGTTCCGCCTGATCGAGACCGTGGACGCCCACCCGCCGCCCGTCCCGACCGTGCCGCGCCAGCGGACCGCCACCCCACCAGCGTCGGGCGAACGGTCCGCCACCTCGCCGGTCGAGGAGTTGCTCGACGACCTGGCGACCGGGCACGGGTCGGCGGCGACGCTGGCGCTGCTCGCCGCCACCCAGCTCTCCATCACCCGGGCGCTGCTGGCCTCCTGCCGGGACCGGTCCGGCGCCACCGCCGCCTGGGAGTTGCTCGTCCACCTCGACCGGGCGGCGCCGGACGCGGTCCTGGCGGTCCTGGCGCACCCCTTCGTCCGGCCGGGGTTGGTGCATCGCCTCGATCCGGCGGCCCTGCCCGGAGTCGGCGCGGCGGTCGACCCGCTGCCGGCCCTCGCCGTCGCCGCGGCCCTGCGGGCCGGCATCCCGGCCGTGTTGCAGGTTCCGCTGCGGTCCGACGCGATCACGTTGCCCACGTTCGGCAGGCTGCTGCTGCCCGGCGCGGGGGAGAGCGCCGAGGTGACCGTTCGGCCCGGTGAGTTCCAGGTCCGTCGTGGTGCGGTCGAGCGGACGGTGCTCCTCGATCCGCTGGCGCCGACGTCGGCCGGCTGGCTGCCCACCCGTGACGTGTCGGTGCCCGGTGGCCGGTTGCTGCTCGAAGACGGCGACCCGTACCGCGACTGCTACGGACAACCGGTGGCGTCCCGTCTGGAGGTGCCGGCGGCGCGGGCGTTGGGCCGTACCCTGGCCGGGGCCTGGCGGGTCGTGCACCGGGACGTGCCGGCGCACGCGGCGGCGCTCGACGGCGGTCTGCGTGCCGTCGTGCCGTTGGCCCCCGACCCGACGCGACCCCTGCGGAGCGCGACCGCCCGGCACGCGTTCGGCGCGGTCGCCGTCACCCCCCACCCCGACCCGGAGACGCTGGCGGTGCTGCTCGTGCACGAGTGGCAGCACGCGAAGCTGGGGGCGGTGCTCGACCTGTACGACCTGGTCGAACCCCACCAGGGCACCCGGATCCGGGTGCCCTGGCGCCCCGACCCGCGGCCCCCGGAGGGGGTGCTGCAAGGGGTGTACGCCCACCTCGCCGTCACCCAGGTCTGGCAGTCCCGGGCGGCCACCGACGAGGGGGACGCGTCCGCGCACGCGGCCCGTTACCTGGCGTGGACCCGGGACGGCGTCGACGCGCTGCTGGCCAGCCGGTCACTCACGACGGTGGGTGAGCGGTTCGTCGGTAGGCTGCGGCACGCCCTGGAGGAGACCCGTGTCGGGTCCGGATGAGCATTCACCGCCCGCGCTGGGCCGCCCCCGACTCGCCGACGACCTTCGGGCGCTGGGCGTACGCCCGGGTGTGTGCCTCCTGGTGCACTGCGGCCTCCGTCGGGTGGGCCCGCTGGAGCACGGACCGGCGACCCTCGCCGGCGCGCTGCGCGACGTTCTCGGCCCGGCCGGCACGCTGCTGGTGCCCACCCACACCGACGGCAACTCGACGACCTCCCGGGTCCACCTGGCCGCCACCGCGGGCCTGGACCGGGCGCAGCGCGAGCGGTACGAGGCCGCGTTGCCGGGTTGGGACCGCCGGACCACCCCGTCGCAGCGGATGGGTGTGCTCGCCGAGTACGTCCGGTGCACCCCCGGCGCCGTCCGCAGTGATCATCCGCAGACCTCGTTCACCGCGCTCGGCCCCCGGGCCCGGCAGCTCACCGACGGCCATGACCTCGCCTGCCACCTGGGGGAACGCTCACCGGTCGGCGGCCTGTACGCGGCGGACGGGCAGATCCTGTTGCTCGGCGTCGGCTACGAGGCGTGCAGCACCCTGCACCTGGCCGAGTACCGCCTCCCGGTGCCGCCACCCGAGCGGGACTACCGCTGCTTCCGGCTCGTCGACGGGCGGCGGGTCCCCCTCGACTTCCGCGCCCTGGACCTGGACGACGGGGACTTTCCGAAGGTGGGCGCCGCGCTCGACGACACACCGATCGTGCGGCGCGGTCGGGTGGGGCGGGCCGACGCCCGGCTGCTGCCGGCGCGCGCCACTGTCGACTTCGCGACTGCCTGGTTCGCCGCGAACCGGTTGGCAGCGCAACGTTGACGCGGGGACTACGCTGATGTTCCGGCCGCGTGGGGAGGGCGGAGGGGCAGCGGTGAGCACAGTGGACGCACCCTCCAGAACGCGCGCCCCGCTCTTCTTCATCAGCTATTCGCGGGCCCCGGTCGGCCGGGCCACCGGCAAGCCCGCGGAATACGTCTCCCGATTCTTCGAGGACCTCTCCGTCCACGTCAGCGAGCTGGTCGGCCCGGTGACCGGAGTGGACGCCGGCTTCCTGGACAGCTCCATCGCCGGAGGGGAACGCTGGAGCCCCGAGCTGCTCCAGGCCGCCGGCACCTGCCAGGTCTTCGTTCCGCTGGTGTCCAGCGCGCTGCTCGGCAGCGACTGGTGCGGCCGCGAGTGGGACGCGTTCTCCCGCCGACGGATCATCCCGCGACACAGCTCCGCGTCGGTGCACGAGACGGCGATCGTGCCGGTCACCTGGTCGCCGACGAACGGCACCGCACTGCCCCGGGTGCTGCGCGACATCCAGCGATTCTCCCCGACCGCGATGCCGGATCCCGACATCGCGGTGCACTACCAACGGGACGGGGTCTATGGCTTGCTGACCATGCAGTGGGAGAACGCGTACCGGGCGGTGGTCTGGCGGCTCGCGCAGCGGATCGTGGCCATCCACCGGTCGTACCTGGTCGAACCATGGGTGCCGGAGAGCGTGGACGAGCTGTGCAACCGGTTCGCCGAGGAGTCGGAGTGAGCCCGCCGGCGGACCGACGCCGGTCGGGGGCGCGCGGGACGTACTTCTTCCTGAGCTACGCCCACTCGGCGCCGCCGCCGGGCGCCCGGGCGGACGCCGACGTCTGGGTCGGCCAGTTCTTCGCCGACCTGACCGACGAGGTGCGCCGCCAGGCGCGACCGGTCGCCGGCATGCGGATCGGCTTCTTCGACCAGCACATCCCGCTGGGCGCCGACTGGAAGGCCGCTCTCGCCGAGGCGCTCGGCGACGCCGAGGTCTTCGTTCCGCTCTACTCGCCCGGCTACTTCAGCCGCCCGTGGGCCCTGGGGGAGCAGGAGTCGTTCCGGGCCCGGCTGGCCGCCGCCGGGCCGACCCGGGTCACCGCCGGCCACCTCACCCCGGTGCTGTGGATCCCGTTCCCCCCGTGGGAGGCCCATCCGGAGCTGGACGGCGCGTTGGACCTGGGCCGGGACGTCCCGGAGTACGCCGCCGACGGGCTGCGCGCCTTCTGCATGCTGGCCTCCTACCGGGCGCAGTACGAGCTGCTGCTGAACCGCCTGGCGAGCCGGATCGTGCACATCGCCGAGCGGCGACCGATCGGCCCGTCCCGGGCGCCCGGTCTGGACGAGGTCGTCCGCCCGGCGCCGACCGACCCGGACTTCGTCGTCGCCGTCCTGGCCCCGACCCGGGACCGGCTGCCGAACGATCGCGACCCCGCCGGCTACGCCGCCAGCGGCCGGCTGTGGCGGCCGTACGGGCGCAGCCAGCAACTGCCCGCCGCCGAGTACGCGGCCAGCACCGCCGAGCGGCTCGGGCTGGCGGCCCGTACCGAGGACTTCGCGCAGGCCGCCGAGTTGCTCGACCGACGGCCGGCGGTGCTGTTGGTGGACCCGTGGATCGCGGCGGCGCCGGACGCGCCCGGGGCCCTCGCCGGAATGCTGCACGGCCTGCGGGAGTGGGTCGTTCCGCTGGTGGTCACCGACGAGGACGACAGTCAGGACGCCAGCCGGTGGGCCACCGAGGTGACGCAGCTGCTGCACGACGCCGGTCTGCCCCAGGTGAAACGCGCGTGCAGCATGCCGGAGTTCGTCGACCTGATGCCGGCGCTGGTCACCGAGGCACGCCGTCAGTTCCTCAAGTACGGCCCGGTCGTTCCCTTCGAACCACCGCCGGAGCCGGTGCCGCGCCTGCGCGACGGCCTGCCCGCCGCCGGCTCGACGGTCTCCACCGACCCCGCGTCCCCGCCTGATGATCCGGCCCCACCGTCCCACGGAGAAAACCGATGAACAACGATCGCGAAGGCCAGGTCGTCACCTTCTACTCGTTCAAGGGTGGAACGGGCCGGACGATGGCGCTGGCCAACGTGGCCTGGATCCTGGCGGCCAGCGGCCGGCGGGTGCTCGTCGCCGACTGGGACCTCGAGTCACCCGGCCTGCACCGTTTCTTCCACCCGTTCCTCGACGCCGATGCGATCCAGGCCACCAGCGGCGTGATCGACATGATCCGCGACTACGAGTGGGAGACCACCCGGGTCGACGACCGGCCGGACCGCTGGATGGAGCAGTACGCCCGGGTCGGGCGGCACGCGTTCTCGCTGCGTTGGAACTTCCCCGACGGCGGCGGCCTCGACTTCCTCTCCGCGGGCCGGCAGAACAGCGACTACGCCGTCTCGGTGAGCGGGCTGGACTGGGACAACTTCTACAACCGGCTGGGCGGGGCGCAGTTCTTCGAGGCGCTGCGGGCGGACATGAAGCGCCAGTACGACTTCACCCTGATCGACAGCCGGACGGGCCTGAGCGACGTCGCCGACATCTGCACCCTGCACCTGCCGGACACCCTGGTCGACTGTTTCACGCTCAGCGACCAGGGCATCGACGGCGCGGCCCGGGTGGCGCACTCGGTCCGGGACCGGTACCGGCGGCGTGACATCCGGGTCCTGCCGGTGCCGATGCGCGTCGACCAGGCCGAGAAGGAGCGGGCCGAGGCGGGTCGGATGCTGGCCATGCGCCGGTTCGCCGGCTTGCCGGCCGGAATGACCGAGGCGGAACGGCGGCGGTACTGGGCCGCCGTGGAGGTCCCGTACCGGCCGTTCTACGCGTACGAGGAGACCCTTGCCACGTTCGGCGATCCGCCCGGCTCGCCGACGTCGCTGCTGGCCGCGTTCGAGACGTTGACCGGGATCCTCACCGACGGCGCGGTGAGCGCGCTGCCGGTGATGGACGAGTCGGTGCGGGAGCGGGGCAAGGCGCGTTTCCGCCGACGTACCGAGGCGATCGACGACCAGATCGTGCTCCGGTACGCGCCGGAGGACGCCATCTGGGCCGAGTGGCTGGAGCGGGTCCTCAGCTCGGCCGGGCTGCGGGTCGTGGAGCCCACGGCCGCCGTCGGGTCGGCCGGTACGCCCGCCCCGCGCACGCTGACCGTGGTCTCGCCGGCCTACGTGGCGACGCCGTCCGGTGGTCTGCCCGACCGTGACACCAGCACCGGCTCCACGGCCCTCGCCGTGTACGTCGCCGACCTGCGCCCGCTTGCGGAGTTCCCGTCGCAGAGCTCCACCAACCTGGTCAACGTGAGCGCCGCGACCGCCGTGGAGCGGGTGCTGCGGCTGGTCGGTCGGCCGGTGCCGTCGTCGGCGGACGGTCCGGCCGGTGGGGCCACCCGCTATCCCGGCACCGAGCCGTTGATCTTCAACGCTCCCAACCGGAACGCTCGGTTCACCGGCCGGGAGGACGACCTGGCGCGGCTGCGCGCGCAGTTGCAGAGCGGGGGCAGCGCCGTGGTGCTGCCGGTCGCGCTTCAGGGCATGGGCGGCGTCGGCAAGACCCAGGTGGCACTGGAGTACGTGCACCGGTTCAAGGCCGCGTACGACGTGGTCTGGTGGATCGTGGCGGACCCGCCGCAGTTCGTCGACACCGCCCTCGCCGACCTCGCCGGCCGGCTCGGCATCCTCGTCGGGCCCACCCTGCCCGACACGGTCCGGTCGGTGCTACAGGTGCTGGGCCGTGGCGAGCCGTACGAGCGGTGGCTCGTCGTGCTGGACAACGCCGAAGAGCTCGACCAGATCGAGCCCTTCCTGCCGCAGGGCCCCGGGCACGTTCTGCTGACCTCCCGCAACCGCGCCTGGGGGGACCGGGCGAACCCGATCCAGGTGGACGTCTTCGACCGCACCGAGAGCGTGGCGCACCTCGCCCAGCGGGTGCCCACGATCAGCGCCGAGGAGGCCGACCGGGTGGCCGAGGCCCTCGGCGACCTGCCGATCGCGGTGGCCGCTGCGGGCGCCTGGCTCGCCGACACCGGCACGTCCGTCGCCGACTACCTGCGGCAGATCGAGCGGCACGGCCCCAGCGCGCTGTCCGTGGAGGCGACCTGGGACCTGTCGCTCAACCGGCTGCTCGAGCAGGCGCCCGCCGCGTACCGACTGTTGCAGCTCTGTTCGGTGCTGGCCCCGGAGATCGCCCTCGACCTCATCTACAGCGACGAGATGGCGGCGGCCCTCGTACCGTTCGACCCGTCGGTGTCGGAACGGCTCGTGCGCGGCGCCCTGGTCCAGCAGATCAACCGGCTGGCGCTGCTCAAACTCGACGTTCAGGGCGGTCGGGTGCAGGTGCACCGACTGTTGCAGGCGGTGGTCCGGGACCGGATGACCGACGACGAGATCACCGCCGCCCGGCACCAGGTGCACCTGGTGCTGGCCGCGTCCCGACCCCGCGGCGACGTGGACGACCCGACCACCTGGGCCCGGCTGCGGATGCTCTGGCCGCACCTGGAGGTCTCCGAGGCGCTGACCTGCCCGGACGAGTCGGTGTGTCAGCTGCTCATCGACCGGGTCCGTTACCTGTGGCAGCGCGGCGGTCTGGATCAGGCCGACGGGTTCAGCCAGGAGGTGGACGACACCTGGAGCGCCCGGCTCGGTGACACGAGCGACGAGGCCGAGGCGTCGGCGCTGGGCCGACAACTGCTGCACCTGCGGTTCAACCGGGCGAACATCCTGCGCAGCCTGGGCCGGTTCGACGAGGCCCGGGACCTGGACGAGGCGGTGCTGGCCGAGCAACGCCGGCTGCTGGGCCCGCTGCACCCACACAGCCTGATGACCGCCGGCAGCCTCGGCGGGGACCTGCGGGCGCTCGGCCGCTACGCCGAGGCCCTGGAACGGGACCGGTCCACCTACGCCTCCTGGCTGCAGGTGTTCGGCGAGGACCACCCCCGGACGTTGAGCGCGGCCAACAACCTCGCCGTCTCGTACCGCCTGGTCGGTGACTACCGCTCGGCCCGACGCTGGGACGACGAGGTGCACCAGCGCCGGCGACTGGTGCTCGGCCCCACCCATCCGTACACGCTCGTCTCCGCCGTGCGGCTCGGCAGTGACCTGCGAGAGGCCGGCGAGTACGAGCGGTCGGCCACCCTGCTGCGCACGGTGTACGAGACGTACTGCGAGGTGCTCGGGCCGGACGACGGCCAGAGTCTCGCCGCCCAGGTCAACCTGGCGGTGTCCCTGCGCAGCTGCGGGCGGGGCACCGAGGCCGCCCCGATGTTCGAGACGGCCTACCGCGAACTCGACGAACGCTTCGGGCCGGACAACCCGGACACGGTGGCGTGCCGGTCGAGCCGCGCCGCGAACCTGCTGGCCGTCGGCGACGCGGCCCGGGCGCTGACCGAGATGATGGCCGTACGCCAGGCGTTCGAGGAGCAGCTGCGGCTCGGCCCGGAGCACCCGCACACGTTGGCGACGGTGAGCAACCTCGCCGCCGCGGAGCGCGCGCTCGGACGTAGGTCGGACGCTCTCGCGTCGGCGGCCCGGGCGGTCGGCGAGTTGCGCAAGGTGCTCGGCCCCGACCACCCGCACACCCTCGCGGCGGAGGTCAACCAGGCGGTGTGCCTCGCCGAGGAGGGTGACTGGGAGTCGGCGCGGGATCGGCTGCGGGAGACCGCCGGCCGGCTGTCGACGGTGATCGGTGCGGACCACCCCGACACGTTGCGCTGCCTCGGTGATCTCGCCCTGGTGTCGAGGCGGGCCGGTGACGGTCCGCCCGCCGAGGACGTCGGCGCGGTGGCGGACCGGCTGGCCGAGGTGATCGGGCTGGAGCACCCGACCGTGCAGACCCTGCGCGAACGCCGCTTCGTGGTCCGGGTGATCGACCCGCACACGATCTGACCTCGTCGGTTCGGCGGGCGGCCCGTCCCGCCGGCCCGTCCCGCCGGCCCGGCCGTGCCGGGTCGGGCGCTCAGAGCCGCGGGCTGGTCGCGAGGTCCGGCGTGGCCAGCCAGGTCAGGGTCTGGGGGAGGATCTCCACCGCCCCGAAGTGCGCGGCGCCGGGCTGCACCTGCACCTCGGCGCGCGGGATCCGCGAGGCGAGCCAGTGGGAGTGCTCCACGGGGGAGAAGCGATCCTGCTCACCGTGCCAGAGCCGGACCTCCGCGCGGATGGCGCCGAGGTCGAACCCCCAGCCGCGCCGGATCGCCAGCACGTCGTCGATCCAACCCTCGGGGCCGTGGCGCAGCGCCTCGGCGTACATGTCGGTCAGCAGTCGGCGGATCGCGATGTCGTCGACCACCCGGATGTCCTCGTCGGGCAACTGGGGGCGGAGGAAGTCCAGCAGCGTCATCGGGTCCCGGCGGGCCTCGTCGGCGCGGACCTTCAGGTTGAGGGTGAGCTCGGCCAGATCCTCGTCGGCCTGGCCGTAGTCCTCCACGTTCGTCTCCGCCATGCCCGCGTACCAGTCCAGGTCGGGTGCGCCGGCCGGGGCGAGCCCCACCAGCACGGCGGCCCGGGTGACCCGGTCCGGCAGCAGCGCGGCGCAGGCCAGGGCGTGTGGTCCACCACCGGATCGGCCCACCACCGCGAACCGGTCGATGCCGAGGTCGTCGGCGATCGCCGCCACGTCGGCCGCGGCGTCGGCCACCCGCCGACCCTCGTGCCGGTCGGAGTCGCCGTACCCGGGTCTGTCGTAGCAGACGAGGTGCACGCCGAGGCGGTAGACGACGATGCCCCGGGGGCGGGGGCCGCTGCGGCTACCCGGGGTGCCGTGCAGCAGGAAGACCGCCGGCCCGTCCGGCGCGCCCGAGGTCTCCACGGCGAGGCGTCGCCCGTCCGGCGTCGTGACGGTGCGCTGTGTCGCATCTTGTCGCGTCACGGTTGGCCTCCCGCGGGTCGTCATGTGCTCCCCCGTGAACGGAGCCGCGCATCGTCGGCGCCGAGTGCAAAGCCCCCGAAATCGCCCAGAACACATTCTTGTTGTGCAGCGTACTGCCCGTCGTGGATGCCCGCCATGGGCCGCCGGGTCAATGCCGGTGGGTTGGGGCCACCGGACGGGCCGCTACCCTGGTAGCCCGAGGGGAAGGGGCACCAAGAGGGTGGCTAGGACCTACAACGTCGTGACGTACGGCTGCCAGATGAACGTGCACGATTCTGAGCGAATCTCCGGCCTGCTCGAACAGGCCGGCTACGTGCGTGCGGTGCCGACCGACGACACCCCGGACATCGTCGTCTTCAACACCTGCGCGGTGCGGGAGAACGCGGACAACCGGCTCTACGGCAACCTCGGTCGCCTGCGCCCGGTGAAGGACAAGCACCCCGGGATGCAGATCGCGGTCGGCGGCTGCCTCGCCCAGAAGGACCGGGGCGACATCGTCCGCAAGGCGCCCTGGGTGGACGTGGTCTTCGGCACCCACAACATCGGCGCGCTGCCGGTGCTGCTGGAGCGGGCCCGGCACAACGCCGCCGCCGAGGTGGAGATCCTGGAGTCCCTCGACGTCTTCCCGTCCACGCTGCCCACCCGCCGCGAGTCCACCTACGCCGGCTGGGTGTCGATCTCGGTGGGCTGCAACAACACCTGCACGTTCTGCATCGTGCCGGCGCTGCGCGGCAAGGAGAAGGACCGGCGTCCCGGCGACATCCTCTCCGAGGTACGCGCCCTGGTGGACGAGGGCGTGCTGGAGGTGACCCTGCTCGGGCAGAACGTCAACTCCTACGGTGTGGCGTTCGGCGACGCCGGCGAGCCGGACTGGAAGCGCAGTGGTGGCCGGTCCGCTTTCGCCGAGCTGCTGCGGGCCTGCGGCGACATCGACGGGTTGGAGCGGGTCCGGTTCACCAGCCCGCACCCCAAGGACTTCACCGACGACGTGATCGCCGCGATGGCCGAGACGCCGAACGTCTGCCACTCGCTGCACATGCCGTTGCAGTCCGGCTCCGACGACGTGCTCCGGGCCATGCGCCGGTCCTACCGCTCCGAACGCTACCTGGGGATCATCGAGAAGGTCCGGGCGGCGATGCCGGACGCGGCGATCACGACCGACATCATCGTCGGCTTCCCCGGTGAGACCGAGGCCGACTTCCAGCGCACCCTCGACGTGGTCCGCGAGGCCCGGTTCTCCTCGGCCTTCACGTTCCAGTACTCGAAGCGCCCCGGCACCCCCGCCGCGACCATGGACGGCCAGCTGCCCAAGCAGGTCGTGCAGGAGCGCTACGAGCGGCTGGTCGCCTGCGTCGAGGAGATCACCTGGGCGGAGAACAAGCGCCTCGTCGGGGAGACCGTCGAGGTGCTGGTCGCGGTCGGCGAGGGGCGCAAGGACGAGCGCACCGGCCGGATGTCCGGTCGGGCCCGCGACGGTCGACTTGTGCACTTCGCGACCGGGACGCCCGGCGGGGAGTCGCTGGCCGGTCAGATCCGACCCGGGGACATCGTGCACACCACGATCACGTACGCCGCACCGCACCACCTGAACGCCGACGGAGCGCCGGTGGCGCACCGGCGCACCCGGGCCGGCGACGCGGCCGAGGCGGGCCGCTCCCCGCGTACCCCCGGGGTGTTGCTCGGCCTGCCGACGATCGGCGCACCGCCGGTCGCGCCCGCCCCCGTCGCTGGCTGCGCCACCCACTGACCGCGCGGAAGGGCCCCTGGACGAGGGGCCCTTCCGTGGAGGACCGGGTCAGACGGTGATCCGGCCGGCGCCGGCGCCCGCCGTCACGATCGACTTGACGTTGCTCGCGGTGTCCAGTTGGTAGGAGTACGGGATGCCGGCCACGCTGCCGCCGGCCTGGCCGGTGGGCGAGTTGACGAAGTGGTTGTTGCGGGCGACCAGGCTGCCCGGCCCCGAGTCTCCCTCGCCGAGGTGGTACGGGTCGTCGACGTCCTCGAAGTAGTTGCCCTCGACGAGCACGCCGGCGTTCTCGGTGGACGCGACGCCGTAGCCGCCGTTGGCCCGGTAGTAGTTGTTGTACACGTGTACCGGGTTGCCGAAGCGCACCCGGGGGTTGCGCTGGTTGCTGCCGTCGAACCAGTTGTGGTGGTAGCTCACCCGCAGGTGACCGACGTCCTGGCTGGCGTTGTCGTCGCTGTGGCCGAGCAACATGGTCTTGTCGTGATTGAAGACCCGGTTCCAGGAGACGGTGACGAAGTCCGAGCCGCGTTTGATGTCGACGGCTCCGTCGTACCCGTTGCTGAAGCTGTTGTGGTCGATCCAGATGTTGGTGGCCGACTCCTGCACGTTGATCGCGTCGTCGTTCCAGTTGCGGAAGGTCAGGTTGCGGATGATCACGTTGCGGTCACCGCTGATGTTGAGTCCGCAGCCGACGATGGTCGCCCCGTAGTTGCCGATGATGGTCTTGTTGGATCGGACCCGCAGCATCCCCGAGCAGGTGATGGTCCCGGTCACCCTGATCACCGCGGCGCCGGTGGCGTTCAGCGCGCTGGTCAGGCCCGAGGCGTTGCTGACGGTGGTCGTGCCGGCGTTGCCGCCGCCGGTGGTCCCGCCGTTCTGGGTGGCCCAGCCGACCAGAGTCGACGGCGGCTGGGTGCTGGGCGGGGGAGTGCTCGACGGTGGCGGGGTGGTGGGCGGCGGCGTGGTCGGGGTGGTGCTGCCCGTGCAGGCGACGTTGTTCAGGGTGAAGCTGGTCGGCGTCGGGTTGCTGGAGTTGTTCCAGCTCGCGTTGAAGCCGAACGTGGCGCCGCCGTTGGTCGCCAGGTTGCCGTTGTAGTCGACGTTGGTGGCGGAGACCTGGCCTCCGCTCTGCGAGACGTTGGCGCCCCACGCCTGGTTGACCTGCTGACCGGCCCCGTACGACCAGCGCAGGGTCCACCCGGAGACCGGGTCGCCCAGGTTGGTGACGGTGACGTTGCCGGTGAAGCCCCCCGACCACTGGCTGGCGACCGAGTAGGCCACCTGGCAGCCGGCGGCGGCCTGGGCGGACACGGAGGTCAGCAACCCGGCGGTGACGAGGGTGGCGGTGGCTGCGGCGGTGGTGGCGATCAGCGTCGTACGACGCCGTCCTGTGCGCATGCTGCTTCCTTTCGATGAGGCGGACGGAGGTGTCGCGACGCCCATGCCCGTGGGCGGCGATTCTCGGCCGGGACCAGTGGTCCTCGGGCCCGCCAGTGCAGGTTCGTGAAGGAAAGCGGCTCCCGCGCGCGCCGACCGATGAAGAGGCAAGCGCTTTCCCGATGTAAGCATAGAAGCATCTGGATGTAAATGGCCGGGACGATCGGCGCGCACCGCACCGACCGTCCCGGCGGCTCAGCAGCTGGTGCCGTTGAGCTTCACCGTCCCCGGCGCGCTGGCCGTGCCGTTGGCGGTGAAGCCCACGGTGACCGACCCGCCCGCCGGCAGCGACGGGGCGTGCCCCGGAGCGGCGGCGGTGACCGTCGTGCCGGACTGGCTGACGGTGGCGTTCCAGCCACTGCCCAGCGTCACCCCGGACGGCCAGCTCCAGGTGACCGACCACGGGTTCACCGCGCCCGAGCCGGTGTTCTTCACGGTCAACTCGCCCTGGAAGCCTCCCTGCCAGGCGTTGACCTGCCGGTAGCTGGCGGTGCAGGCACCGGTCGGCGGATCGGTCGGCCCACCGGTCGGCGGCCCGCTGGTGCCGCCACCACCGGTCGGCGCGATCAGGTACGGCTGGAGGATCGCCTGCTTGGCGGTGTTGATGTTGGTCCAGTCGTCCAGGGCGATGCCGCCGGTGTCACCCGAGTTGGGGTTCCACGACCAGTAGGTGAAGGACATCCCGGTCACCCCGGTCCCGGTGTACGCCATCAGCTTCTCCAACCACACCTTGTCCTTCGGGTCGACCAGGGTGCTGCCGAACTCGCCCATCATGATCGGCGCGATGTTCTGCTTGTAGAGGTAACCCCAGTACTTGTCCCAGATCGCCGGCATGTTCGCCGGGTAGTCCGGGGCGTCGAACCAGGTCTGCCGGTACACCGAGGTGGCGTACTCGTGCGGCGAGTAGACGAGCCGGTTCGCCACGTTCAGCCGTACCGGGAACTGGCCCGCCTTCGACAGATTGCCACCCCACCAGCCGCAGTCCTCGTCGTTGCTCGGGTCGTTGTCCCACACGTTGGAGAGGCCACCACTGGGGCAGCTCACCCCCTCCACGAAGATCAACCAGTTGGGCTGTACGCCGAGGATGGCGTTCCCGGCCCGCTCGGCGGCGAGCCGCCAGTCCCGGGTGGTGTCGCCGCAGCCCCAGCACGCGCCGGTGGCCGCCGGGTTGGTGCCCTCCGCGTGCGGCTCGTTGTGCAGGTCGGCGCCGATCACGGTGGGGTTGCCCGCGTACCGCTGGGCGAGCATCTTCCAGTCGTTGATCCAGGTCGCCTCGGAGACCGTCGAGGTGTACCAGAGTGCCGACTGCCCGGCCGCCGTCGGCCGGTGCCGGTCCAGGATGATCCGCATGCCCTTGCTGCCGGCGTAGTCGATCACCTTGTCCAGGATCTGCAACGGCGACAACCCGATCAGGTCCGGGTTGACGAAGTCGTTGATCCCACTGGCGGTCGCGCCCGACTTCAGGGCGTCGTTCGAATACGGCACCCGCAACGTGTTGTAGCCCAGCCGGGCCATCGTGTCGAGCTGCCCCTTCCACGGGTTGCTCGACCACAGCCCGTGGAAGGTCTTGTTGTCGGTCTCCATGCCGAACCAGTTGATGCCGGTCA
This sequence comes from Micromonospora sp. NPDC049645, assembly GCF_040675155.1. NCBI lineage: Bacteria > Bacillati > Actinomycetota > Actinomycetes > Micromonosporales > Micromonosporaceae > Micromonospora > Micromonospora sp. NPDC049645. The sequence goes on along the minus strand of NZ_JBFAOI010000013.1, from coordinate 26,917 downwards.
ACCGGACCGTGGCGCCGGTGCTGTCCACGATCTGGTTGCCACTGGTGTGCAGATAACCGGTACCGGTGCCAGCGGCCACGGCCGGGCTGGTACTGACGGTCGCGGCGAGGAACACGCCGGCCGCGACGGTGGCGAGCGCGGTCAGCGCGCCGCCGATAGCTTTGGGACGGAACATTCGAGCTCCACTTCGGAGGTCCGACGCCGTCCGGAAACGACGCCGGCGGTCGGCCGTCCGCACATCACGGTCCCTCAAGGGGTACGCGGACAGTGCGCGACGGCCCAGGTCACGCGGACGTGGTCACTCGCGGAAGCGCACCGGCGACCCTCGACGGCGGTTGTTCCGCCCTCGTCGCCCTCGTCCCGGTGGCCCTACCTGACTCCGTCGCTCATTCTGATCAGCCCACGTCACTGCGTCAACCTGCCTGCCTGCCGCCCCGCTCGCCCGTCCTGGCCGCTCGTGCCGCTCGCCCGTCCAGGCCGCTCGTGCCGCTCGCCCGTCCTGGCCGCTCGCTTGCGCCGTGCCTCCCGCGCCGCTCGCTCGCGCCGTGCCGCCACCCCCATGATCACGCTCGAACATGGATGTAGTGGCATCCCGGCGTTTCGTGAGCACTACATCCTGGATCGAGCATGATCTTGACCTCCGCTGGCGTCTCCAACCCCGCTTTCGGCCCTGAAACAGGGCGCTCGTCGTCAAGATCCGCGCAATATCGGGGATGTTGCTGTCTCCCGCGCGTCGGAGGCAGCAACATCAGGGAACTTGCGTAGATCTTGGTGCGTAGATCTTGGTGCGGGGTGCGGGGTGCGGGGTGCGGGGTGCGGGGTGCGGGCGCGGGGCGCGCGGGTGCCGGACACGCGGGAGCCCCCGGTCCCGCGAGGGACCGGGGGCTCCGGACGATGTCAGCTCAGCCAGCCTGCTCGGCGAGTTGGAGGAACTGCCGCTTGGAGGCGAGGGCCTGCTCAGCCTCCTTGATCCGGCGTGCGTCCCCGGCGCTCTGCGCCCGGGCCAGCCGGTCCTCGGCCTCCGCCACCTGCGCCCGCATCTGGGCGAGCAGCGGGTTGTCCTCCTTGGTGGTGCGGCGCCACGCCGAGTCCATCACGTCACGGACCTTGTCGTCGATGACGCGCAGTCGGCGCTCCAGCCCGGCGGCCGCCTCGCGGGGCACCCGGCCGGCCTCGTGCCACTGGGCCTGGATCTCCCGCAACTTGGCCTGGGCGCCCTTCGGGTCGGCGTCGATGTCCAACGCCTCGGCCTCGGCGAGCAGAGCCTGCTTGCGTTCCAGGTTGCCGCGCTGCTCGTTGTCCCGGGCGGAGAAGACCTCACTGCGCCGGCTGAAGAACGCGTCCTGGGCACCCCGGAACCGTTCCCAGAGCTTCTGCTCGGCTTCCTTGGAGGCGCGCGGGGCGGCCTTCCACTGGGTCATCAGGTCCTTGAGCTGGTTGGCGGTGGCGGCCCAGTCGGTGGATTCCTGAAGCTTCTCCGCTTCGGCGACCAGCTCCTCCTTGACCGTCTGCGCCTGCTTGCGCTGCGAGTCGAGGGAGGCGAAGTGGGCGCCGCGACGACGGGTGAAGCCGTCCCGGGCGGCGGCGAAGCGCTTCCACAGCTCACCGTCGGCTTTCTTGTCGACCCCGCGGATGGTCTTCCACTCGTCGAGGATCTCCTTGAGCCGGTCCCCGGCGGTCTTCCACCCGGTGGATTCGGCGGCCAGCTTCTCGGCTTCCTCCACCAGCGCGGTCTTGCGGGCCAGGGCCTCGCCACGTGCGGCGTCCCGGGCGGCGCGTGCTTCGCCGGCCTTCTCCTCGGCGAGGGTCGCCAGCTTGTCCAGCCGGGCGGTCAGCGCGTCGATGTCGCCGACCACGTTGGCCTCGGGCAGCGTGGCGCGGATCCGCCGGATCGTGCTCAACGAGTGCCCGGCGTCCGCCGCACCCGACTTGAGCCGTGCCTCGGTCAGATCCACCTCGGTCACCAGGTCGGCGAAGCGACGTGCGAAGTGTGCCAGGCCCTCCTCCGGTGCTCCCGCCTGCCAGGATCCGACCACCCGCTCGCCCTCGGTGGTCTTGACGTACACGGTGCCGTCCGCGTCCACCCGTCCGAAGGCAGTCCAGTCGCTCATGTGCCCATCCTCGTTCTCCCGGCGTCGAGGGATCAATCCCCCGTCGCCGCCACGGCGCAGCCAAGTTGCTTCCGGCATTGTCACAGGTCCAACCCGGTCCGCGTCGAGCGCCTATCGCCGACCGTGACCATACGGTGTCCTAGGGCCGAATGACCGGATCGGCTCGGAGACGCACCGGGGATTCCCGCTACGGTGAACGGGTGCCACTGGTCGCCGCCGCCGTCTGCCCGCATCCGCCCCTGCTCGTGCCCGAGGTGGCCGGCTCCGCGGCCCCGGAGCTGGACGAGCTGAGGGCGGCCTGTGACACCGCCGTACGCCGGCTGCTGGCCACCGATTCGGACATCCTGGTGCTGCTGGGCACCGGCCCGGTGACCGGCCCGATCCGCACCCCGGCCACCGGTTCCCTCCAGCCCTGGGGCGTCGACCTGGACGTGCCGCTGGCCCCGGGTCAGCCGGATCGGGGTGCGGTGCTGCCGTTGAGCCTGACCATCGGGGCGTGGCTGCTGGCCCGCCACGACACGGCCCCACCGGTGACCGCCGTGCAGGTGGCCGCCGACGCCGGCCCGGCCGAGCTGTCCGCGCTCGCCGACGAGGTCGACGCCGCGGCTGAGCGGGTGGCGTTGCTGGTGCTCGGGGACGGGTCGGCCTGCCGGGGAGAGAAGTCCCCCGGGTACGACGATGCGCGTGCCCTCCCGTACGACAGGGGGGTTGCCGCGGCGCTGGCCGACGCGGACCTGGACGTCCTGCTCGATCTCGACCCGGTGGTGTCGACGGAGCTGAAGGCCGCCGGTCGCGCCCCCTGGCAGGTGCTGGCCGGCGCGGCCCGGGCGGCCGGCGGGGAATGGCGCGGCGAGTTGCTGCATGACAGCGCCCCCTACGGCGTGGCCTACTTCGTGGCGTCCTGGGAGCGCGGGTGAGCAGCGGCACGGTCGTCGCGGTGGTCGGCCCGACCGCGGCCGGGAAGTCGGCGCTGAGCATCGCGTTGGCGCACGCCCTGGACGGGGAGGTGGTGAACGCCGACTCGATGCAGCTCTACCGGGGCATGGACATCGGCACCGCCAAGCTGACCGTCGCCGAGCGGGGCGGGGTGCCGCACCACCTGCTCGACATCTGGGAGGTCACCGAGCCGGCGAGCGTCGCGGAGTACCAGCGGTTGGCCCGCGCGGCGGTGGACGACATCCTGTCCCGGGGGCGGGTGCCGCTGCTGGTCGGCGGCTCCGGGTTGTACGTGCGGGCGGTGTTGGAGCGTTTCGAGTTCCCGGGCACCGACGCGGTGTTGCGGGAGCGGCTGGAACGGGAGTTGGCCGAGGTCGGCCCGGCCCCGCTGCACGCGCGGCTGCGCGCCGCCGACCCGGTGGCCGCCGAGAGCATCCTGCCCGGCAACGGTCGGCGGATCGTGCGGGCCCTGGAGGTGATCGAGCTCACCGGGGCGCCGTTCACCGCCTCGCTGCCGCAGCCCACGCCGTACTACCCGTCGGTGCAGCTCGGCGTGGACCTGGACACCGGGCTGCTGGACGAGCGGGTCGCGCTGCGGGTCGACCGGATGTGGGCCGACGGTCTGGTGGGGGAGACCCGTGGGCTGCTGGGTCGAGGGCTGGCGCAGGGGCGGACGGCGAGCCGGGCTCTCGGCTATCAGCAGGTGTTGCGCCTGCTCGCGGGTGAGTTGACCGAGTCGCAGGCGCACGAGGAGACGGTCCGGGCCACCCGGCGTTTCGTCCGCCGGCAGCGGTCCTGGTTCCGGCGTGACCCGCGGATCCGGTGGTTGGACTCGTCGGCGCCGGACCTGATCGGGGCCGCCCTGCGCCTGCTGCCGGCCGCTGCGCGATGATGGGGACGTGGAGTTCACCAAGGGCCACGGCACCGGCAACGACTTCGTCCTGCTCCCCGACCCGGATGGTCAACTCGACCTGACTCCGGAGTTGGTCGCGGCGCTCTGCGACCGGCGTCGGGGCATCGGCGCGGACGGCGTACTGCGGGTGGTCCGGGCGGCCAAGCATCCGGACGGCGCCGGGCAGGCCGGTACGGCCGAGTGGTTCATGGACTACTGGAACGCCGACGGCTCGTTCGCCGAGATGTGCGGCAACGGCGCCCGGGTCTTCGTGCGCTACCTGCTCGACGCCGGGCTGGCGACGCCCGCCGGCGCGGCGCTGCCGGTGGCCACCCGGGCCGGCGTCGTGCGCGCGCTGGTCGAGGGCGACGCGGTGTCCGTGGAGATGCGCCGACCCCAGGTGTACGACAGTTCCGCCGCCACCCTCGGCGGGCTGACCCTGACCGGTGCGGTGGTGGACGTCGGTAATCCGCACCTGGTCTGCGTCCTACCGGGCGGCGTGGAGCTGTCGGCGCTGGACCTGACCGTCGCGCCCGGGTTCGACCCGGCGGTGTTCCCGAGCGGGGTGAACGTGGAGTTCGTCGTGGCGGATGACCCGGTCGACGGTACTGACGGGCACACCCTGATGCGGGTGTACGAGCGCGGCAGCGCGGAGACCCTGTCCTGCGGCACCGGTGCCTGCGCGGTGGGTGCGGTGGCCCTGCGCGACGCCGGCCGGGATACCGGGGTGGTCGCCGTGGACGTGCCCGGCGGACGGCTGACGGTCACGGTCACCGCCGACTCCTGTTGGCTCTCCGGTCCCGCCGTCCTGGTGGCCACCGGCGAGCTCGACCCGACCGCGCTCCGCCCCTGACGAACGCCTCCACCCCTGTTGATCAGGAGGTTTGCGTCAGATTTCGCGTGGTTCCTGACGCAAACCTCTTGATCAACGGCGTGGCCGGTGGGCGGTTAGCGCGTCAGGGGGTGGCGCTGGCGTTGGCGGCGATCTCGGGGAGGTCGGCCGGGCCGGGGTCGGCGGCCGGGAGAGGGCTGGGGTTGTGCGCGGCGGCGCGGACCGCCGCGGCGACCGCCGGGGCGACCCGGGAGTCGAAGACGCTCGGCACGATCACCGTCGGGTTGATCTTCTCCTCGCCGACCACGTCCGCGATGGCCCGGGCGGCCGCGATGGCCATCTCCTCGGTGAACTCCTCGGCGTGCGCGTCCAACATGCCGCGGAACACCCCGGGGAACGCGAGCACGTTGTTGATCTGGTTCGGCTGGTCCGAGCGGCCGGTGGCGACCACGGCGGCGTGCTTGCGCGCCTCCCGCGGGTCGACCTCCGGGTCCGGGTTCGCGAGGGCGAAGACGATCGAGTCCTTGGCCATTTGGGCGATGTCGTCGCCGGTGAGCAGGTTCGGCGCGCTGACCCCGATGAACACGTCGGCGCCCCGGATCGCCCCGGGCAGGTCACCGGAGTAGTTCTCCTTGTTGGTGTTCTCCGCCAGCCACTGCCACGCCGAGTTGAGCCCGGTCAGCCCGCGGTGCAGGGCGCCCTCCCGGTCGTACGCGATGATGTCGCCGACGCCCTGGCGCAGCAGCAGCTTCATGATCGCGGTGCCGGCCGCGCCGGCTCCGGAGACGACCACCCGGACGTCCTCGAGCCGCTTGCCCACCACCCGCAGCGCGTTGGTCAGCGCGGCCAGCACGCAGATCGCGGTGCCGTGCTGGTCGTCGTGGAAGACCGGGATGTCCAGCGCCTCGCGCAGCCGGGCTTCGATCTCGAAGCAGCGCGGCGCGGCGATGTCCTCCAGGTTGATGCCGCCGTACGCCGGTGCGATCGCCTTGACGATCTGCACGATCTCGTCGGTGTCCTGGGTGTCCAGCACCACCGGCCAGGCGTCCACCCCGCCGAAGCGCTTGAACAGGGCCGCCTTGCCCTCCATCACCGGCAGCGACGCCGCCGGGCCGAGGTTGCCGAGGCCCAGCACCGCTGAGCCGTCACTGACCACCGCGACGGTGTTGCGCTTGATGGTCAGCCGCCGGGCGTCCGCCGGGTTCTCGGCGATCGCCATGCAGACCCGGGCCACCCCCGGGGTGTACGCGCGGGACAGCTCGTCACGGTTGCGCAGCGCGACCTTCGAGGTCACCTCGATCTTGCCGCCGAGGTGCAGCAGGAACGTCCGGTCGGACACCTTGCGCACGTCCACGCCGTCGAGCGCGGTCAGGGCCTCGACCACCTGGTCGGCGTGACCGGCGTCGGCGGTGTCGCAGGTCAGGTCGACGATCACGTGGGTCGGGTCCGAGTCCACCACGTCCAGTGCCGTGACGATCGCCCCGGCCTCGCCGACGGAGGTGGTGAGCCGGCCGATCGAGGAGGCGTCCGCGGTCACGGCGATCCGGATGGTGATCGAAAATCCGGCGCTCGGCAGTCGGGTGATGGCCACGGGATCCCTCCGTAACGGCTGTGCGGCCGGTCGGCCGCCGCCCGCATTTCTACCGGGTTGTCGCGGCCGACCAGCATTCGCCCCCACTTTTGGCGACCTTCACCATGGGCATATAGCAGGTGCGTTCGGCGTTGAGTCATGTCAGGATTACGTTCTACTTATCAAAACGGACAGGAGAACCGCTTGCGAGACCAGGAGAGCTTCGTCCCCGTCGAGGACGAGCTCGACGACGTCACCACCGGCGAGATGGAGCTGTCGGAGCGGCAGTCCCTCCGACGCGTCCCGGGCCTGTCAACCGAGCTCACCGACGTCACCGAGGTGGAATACCGCCAGCTGCGGCTGGAGCGGGTCGTCCTGGTGGGGGTCTGGACCGAAGGCACGGTCACCGACGCGGAAAACTCCCTGACCGAGCTCGCCGCGTTGGCCGAGACCGCCGGCTCGCAGGTGCTCGAAGGGCTCATCCAGCGTCGGACCCGACCCGACCCGGCCACGTACATCGGTCGCGGCAAGGTCGACGACCTCGGCGCGGTGGTGCTCTCCACCGGCGCCGACACGGTCATCTGCGACGGTGAGCTGTCCCCGTCGCAGCTGCGCAACCTGGAGCAGCGCACCAAGGTCAAGGTCGTCGACCGGACGGCGCTGATCCTGGACATCTTCGCCCAGCACGCCAAGAGCAAGGAAGGTAAGGCGCAGGTCGAGCTGGCTCAGCTCGAATACCTGCTGCCCCGGCTGCGCGGTTGGGGTGAGACGCTCTCCCGGCAGACCGGTGGTTCCGGCCGGGGCGGCGGCGCCGGCGGCGGTGTGGGTGTCCGTGGTCCCGGTGAGACCAAGCTGGAGACCGACCGACGGCGCATCCGGCACCGCATCTCCCGGCTGCGTCGCGAGATCAAGAGCATGAAGACGGTACGCGTGACCAAGCGTGCCCGACGCTCCCGCAACGCCGTCCCCGCGGTAGCCATCGCCGGTTACACCAACGCCGGCAAGTCCAGCCTGCTCAACCGCCTGACCGGCGCGGGCGTGCTGGTGGAGAACGCGCTGTTCGCCACGCTGGACCCGACGACCCGGAAGGCCACCGCCTCGGACGGGCGGCTCTACACCCTCTCCGACACGGTCGGCTTCGTCCGGCACCTACCGCACCAGATCGTCGAGGCGTTCCGCTCGACGCTCGAGGAGGTCGCCCAGGCGGATCTGGTGGTGCACGTCGTCGACGGCACCCACCCGGATCCGGAGGAGCAGGTTCGGGCGGTCCACACGGTGCTCGCCGAGGTGAGCGCGGACCGGCTCCCCGAGCTGCTGGTGGTCAACAAGACCGACGCGACCGACGAGGACACTCTGCTGCGGCTCAAGCGGCTCTGGCCGGACGCGATCTTCGTGTCCGCGCACTCCGGGCGGGGCATCGACGAGCTGCGCGCGGCGATCGAGGAGCGGCTGCCGCGCCCGGCCGTGGAGGTCCGGGCCGTGCTGCCGTACGACCGGGGCGACCTGGTGGCCCGGGTGCACCGCACGGGTGAGGTGCTCAGCACGTCGCACCTGGCCGAAGGCACCCTGCTGCACGTCCGCGTCGGTGCGGAGCTGGCGGCGGAGCTGGCGGCGTTCGACGTCGAGCGGCAGGGGCAGGCGGCCGCTAGCCGGTCCTGAGCCGACACGGCGTCATCCAAGCGAAACGCGCGGCATGCGACACTGGCCGAATGCGCCGCGTTGTTTCCTCGGTCACGGTTGCCCTCGGCCTGCTCGGGGCAACCGTGGCGCTCGCCGGAGTCGCCGCAGCGGCTCCCGCTTCCGGGTTGTCCGGGCTGCCCGCCGTCAATCCTGGCCAGAAGCGGTGCACGATCGCCGACGAGCGCCTACGGGAGCTGTCCGGGCTGATCGCCACCAAGAGCGGCTTCATCGTCATCAACGACGGCACCGAGGACCCGGCGCGCAAACGGGTCTTCTTCCTCGACACTAAGTGCAAGATTTCTAAGGAGCCGGTCCGCTACTCGGGGCAGGGCCCGTTCGACACCGAGGATCTCGCCCTGTCCAAGAACGGCGACACCCTCTGGATCGCCGACACCGGTGACAACGCCGACTCCAAGGAGCGCCGCACCCGTGTGGCGCTCTGGTCGATGCCGGTCACCGGCAGCAAGCAGCCGACGCTGCACCGGTTGTCCTACCCGGAGGCCAAGCCGCACGACGCCGAGGCGTTGCTCATCGGCGACGACGGCAAGCCACTGATCATCACCAAGGTGACCAGCGGCAAGGCCGAGATCTACACCCCGTCGGCGGCCCTGAGGAGCGGCGACACCGACCCGGTGCCGATGCGCAAGGTCGGCGACGTCGCGCTGCCGAAGACGCAGACCGAGAACCCGCTCAACACCTTCGGCCGGGTCGCCATCACCGGCGCGTCCCGGGCCCCGGACGGCTCCCGGGTGGTGCTGCGCACCTACGCGGACGCCTTCGAGTTCGACGTCACCGATGGCGACATCGTGGGCGCGCTCACCACCGGCAAGCCACGGGTGACGCCGTTGACCGATCCGTTCGGCGAGGCCATCAGCTACACCTCGGACGGGAAGTCCTTCGTCACCGTCTCCGACGCGACCCGGTTCGCCGAGGACGAGCCGCTCGACATCCTCAGCTACACGCCGTCCAGTACGACCGCCGTGCCGCTGGCCCCGGAGGAGGGCGGCAAGCCGGCCGCCGCCTCGAAATCCTGGATCGACGGGTTGAGCCTCGACGACATCACGTACCTGGTCGGCGCGGTCGGGCTGATCGGCCTGCTGTTGGTCGCCGCCGGCGTCGTCGGCATCGTCCGGGCCCGCAATCGTCCGCCCGCCGCCGACGAGTCCGACCCGTCGGACCCGGACAGCGACCGGTTCGGCCCGCGCTCCGGCCGCGCCGTCGACGGTTCCCCGGCCGATGGCGACCGGCGCGGTGGGGTCTACGGAGGCGGGGCGCCGGCCGGTGGCGCGGTCTACGGCGGTGGTGCGGGTCGTGGTGGCCCGGCCCCGGCGGGTGGTGCCGTGTACGGCGGTGGCGGCCGACCGGCCGTGGCCGACGGTGGCTACGGCGCGCCCCGGCCGGACGGCGGCGGTGCTGGTGTGTACGGCGGCGGACGTCCCCCGGCCGGTGGTGGAGGCCGCCCCCCTGGCGGCGGAGGTCGTCCTCCGGCTGGTGGCGGTCGTCCGCACGGGGGCGGTGGCCGACCGCAGGGCGGAGGCGGTCGTCCCGGCGGCGGCGTGTACGGCGGTGGAGACGGCGGTCAGCCCGGCGCCGGTCGGGCGGAGCCGCCCCGGCGTGGTGGGCAGGAGCCCGACTACCGGGGCCAGCGACCCGGCCGCCGACGTGACGACGACGCGCCCGTCGACCCGTACCGGCAGTATCCCGGGGGCGGTCGCGGCCATCGGGGCGACCGCTACTGATCGGCGCTGAGGTGCTCACCCGCGCTGCACGAAGCGGTGCGGGTGAGCGCTCGTGACACTCACCCGCCGAACCGGTCAGATCCGGCGTAGCACCGCGACGACCCGGCCCATGATGGTGGCGTCGTCACCGGGGATCGGGTCGAAGGCTGGGTTCTGTGGCATCAGCCAGACGTGCCCGTCGCGCCGCCGGTAGGTCTTGACGGTCGCCTCGCCGTCGAGCATGGCGGCCACGATCTCGCCGGAGTCGGCGGTCGGTTGCTGCCGGACGACCACCCAGTCGCCGTCGCAGATGGCCGCGTCGAGCATCGAGTCGCCCTTGACCTGGAGCATGAAGACCTCGCCCTCACCCACCAACTCGCGGGGGAGCGGGAAGATGTCCTCCACGGCCTGCTCGGCGAGGATCGGACCACCTGCGGCGATCCGGCCGAGCATCGGCACGTACGCAGGGGTCGGCCGCTGCGCCCTCGACAGCTCGTCGTCGATCGCCTCGCTCGGGGCCCGGACGTCCACCGCGCGCGGCCGGTTCGGGTCGCGGCGCAGGAAGCCCTTCTTCTCCAGCTCCTTGAGCTGGTAGGCGACGCTGGACGGCGACACCAGGCCGACAGCCTCGCCGATCTCCCGGACGCTCGGCGGGTAGCCGTGCCGCTCCACCCAGGTGCGGATGAACTCCAGGATGCGGCGCTGGCGGGCGGTCAGGTCGACTGTCGCCGGGTCGGGGAAGGCGCTGACCACCGGGGTGACCTGGCGCACGGCGGGCTGACCCGTCCGGCTGCGCGCGGCGCTGCGGCGTCGGGTGGCCGGCGGGCCCGCCTCGGTGATCTGCTGCGGGCTCTTCGGCCGGCTGGCCCGGTCCTCGGTCACGTCCGTCCTCCCTGGTCGGCGCTGGGTGCCTCGTCGGCTCGTGGTGCGTGCGGTGTGCCACGTTGTTCATGACCGTATAGGTGAGATCAGTCATTTTCAAACATCTGTACGACCTCTCACCGGCGTGTCGGGGTGAAAAAGCACTCCGGTCGTACGGATGTTCTGATAAATGGTACGTCGGGTAGCACTGATGTTCGATCGTCGACTGTTTTCCGGTCTGGTCCGGCCTGCCGGCCGATAACCCGGGCGGGGTCGTGGCGTTGGGTCTTCGGGCGTGCCGCCGAGGGCTGGATGACCGGATGGTCCGTGACGCGCCGGACACGCCGGTCAACTTGACCCGGCTTCCCCGGCGACATACGGTCGACCCCTAGATGTAGTAGTGACACGGGCGTAAGTTGCCTACAGGTTGGGTCTGACTACCGACCGCACTCTCGTAACGTCGATCACGGCGGGCGTCATCGGGGATGGCACCGTCGCGTTCGATCGTGCCCGGGAGTGCCCGGTGTGTGCTCGCGGTTGATCATTTTTAGGAGGTGGGCGATGCGGTGTCCGTACTGCCGGCACGCTGACTCTCGGGTGGTCGACTCGCGGGAGGCCGACGACGGCCAGCTCATCCGACGGCGGCGGTCCTGCCCGGAGTGCGGCAAGCGGTTCACCACCGTCGAGGAGGCGGTCCTCGCGGTCGTCAAGCGCAGCGGGGTGACCGAGCCGTTCAGTCGCACGAAGATCATCGGCGGGGTGCGCAAGGCGTGCCAGGGCCGGCCGGTGGACGACGACTCGCTCGCGCTGCTCGCGCAGCGGGTCGAGGAGACGGTCCGGGCCAAGGGGGCCGCCGAGATCCCCAGCCACGAGGTGGGCCTGGCGATCCTGGGTCCGCTGCGCGACCTGGACGAGATCGCGTACCTGCGGTTCGCCAGCGTCTATCGCTCGTTCGACTCGCTCGCCGACTTCGAGCGCGAGATCGAGACGTTGCGGGCCGCGGCGCGCGCCCGGGAGCAGGGCCGGGCCGACGCGGTCGAGGCCGCCGGCCGTACCAGCTGAGACTTCACGGTTTTTTCGGAAGATTGGGACGCGCGGTGGGTGACCGCGCAGACGAGGGGGGCAACGGCGTGACAACTAGCCGTTCACGGAGCAAGGCAGGCGCGGGGCTGAAGATCGAGCGGGTGTGGACGACGGAGGGGGTCCACCCGTACGACGAGGTGTCCTGGGAGCGCCGGGACGTCGTCATGACGAACTGGCGGGACGGCTCGATCAACTTCGAGCAGCGTGGGGTGGAGTTCCCGGAGTCGTGGAGCGTCAACGCCGCCAACATCGTCACCACCAAGTACTTCCGGGGCGCGGTGGGGACCCCGGAGCGGGAGTGGTCGCTCAAGCAGTTGATCGACCGGGTGGTCAGCACCTACCGCACCGCGGGTGAGGAGTACGGCTACTTCGCGGGCCCGGCCGACGCCGAGGTCTTCGCGCACGAGCTGACCTGGATGCTGCTGCACCAGGTGTTCAGCTTCAACTCGCCGGTGTGGTTCAACGTGGGCACGCCGTCGCCGCAGCAGGTCAGCGCCTGCTTCATCCTGGCCGTCGACGACTCGATGGACTCGATCCTCGACTGGTACAAGGAGGAGGGGCTGATCTTCAAGGGCGGCTCCGGCTCCGGGGTCAACCTGTCGCGCATCCGCTCGTCCCGTGAGCTGCTCTCCTCCGGTGGCACCGCCTCCGGCCCGGTCAGCTTCATGCGCGGCGCGGACGCCTCGGCCGGCACCATCAAGTCCGGTGGCGCGACCCGCCGGGCGGCCAAGATGGTCATCCTCGACGTGGACCACCCGGACATCGAGGAGTTCGTGGTCACGAAGGCGCGCGAGGAGGACAAGATCCGCGCCCTGCGCGACGCCGGGTTCGACATGGACCTCGGCGGCTCCGACATCGTCAGCGTGCAGTACCAGAACGCCAACAACTCGGTGCGGGTCTCCGACGAGTTCATGTCGGCGGTCGAGGACGGCAAGGGCTTCGACCTGCGTGGTCGGCTGGACGGCTCGGTGATCGACACCGTCGACGCCAAGAAGCTGTTCCGCACCATCTCCCAGGCCGCCTGGGAGTGCGCCGACCCGGGCCTGCAGTACGACGACACGATCAACGACTGGCACACCTGCCCGGAGACCGGGCGGATCACCGCGTCGAACCCGTGCTCGGAATACCTGCACCTGGACAACTCCTCGTGCAACCTGGCCTCGCTCAACCTGATGAAGTTCCTCCGCGCCGACGGTGGCTTCGAGGTGGAGAAGTTCGTCAAGTCCGTCGAGTTCGTCATCACCGCGATGGACATCTCGATCTGCTTCGCGGACTTCCCGACCGAGAAGATCGGTGAGACGTCCCGTGCCTACCGGCAGCTCGGCATCGGCTACGCCAACCTGGGCGCCCTGCTGATGGCCACCGGCCTGCCGTACGACTCGGACCAGGGCCGCTCGGTCGCCGCGGCGATCACGTCCCTGATGACCGGCACCGCCTACCGCCGTTCGGCCGAGCTGGCCGGCGTCGTCGGCCCGTACGACGGCTACGCCCGCAACGCCGAGCCGCACAAGCGGGTCATGCGTAAGCACGCCGCGGCCAACGACGAGATCAAGCCGACCAGCCCGGTGGCCACCGCGATCGTCCGCGAGGCGACCAAGCAGTGGACCCAGGGCAACAAGATCGGCGACAAGTTCGGTTGGCGTAACGCGCAGGCGAGCGTCCTCGCCCCGACCGGCACGATCGGCTTCATGATGGACTGCGACACGACCGGCGTGGAGCCGGACCTGGCGCTGGTCAAGTTCAAGAAGCTGGTCGGCGGCGGCTCGATGCAGATCGTCAACCAGACGGTTCCGCGTGCGCTGCGCAGCCTCGGCTACCCCGAGGAGCAGGTCGAGGCGATCGTCGAGCACATCGCCGACCACGGCCACGTGGTGGACGCCCCGGGCCTCAAGCCGGAGCACTACGCGGTCTTCGACTGCGCCATGGGGGAGCGGACGATCGCCCCGATGGGTCACGTGCGGATGATGTCGGCCATCCAGCCGTTCGTCTCCGGCGCCATCTCCAAGACGGTCAACATGCCGGAGGCGGCCACCGTCGAGGACGTCGAGAAGATCTACTTCGAGGGCTGGAAGCTCGGCCTCAAGGCGCTGGCGATCTACCGGGACAACTGCAAGGTCGGCCAGCCGCTCTCGGTGGCCAAGTCGAACAAGGCCACCGAGCCGGCCGCCGTCGAGACCGCACCGGCCGCGCCGGCCGCGGTCGAGAAGGTCATCGAGTACCGGCCGGTGCGTAAGCGCCTGCCGAAGAAGCGCCCGTCCGAGACGGTCAGCTTCTCCGTCGGCGGCGCCGAGGGTTACCTGACCGCGTCGTCCTACCCGGACGACGGCCTCGGTGAGGTCTTCCTCAAGATGTCCAAGCAGGGCTCGACCCTGGCCGGCGTAATGGACGCCTTCTCGGTGGCCATCAGCATCGGCCTGCAGTACGGCGTGCCGCTGGAGACGTTCGTCAGCAAGTTCACCAACATGCGCTTCGAGCCGGCCGGTATGACCGACGATCCGGACGTGCGGATGGCGGCCTCGGTGATGGACTACATCTTCCGTCGCCTGGCGCTGGACTTCCTGCCCTACGAGCGCCGCGCCGAGCTGGGCATCTTCACCGCCTCGGAGCGGGCCGCGCAGCTGCGGGCCGAGGCCGACGCGGAGGCCGCCGCCGTCACCGGCGCCGACCTCACCGCAATGGCGTCGTCCGCGCCGGTGGAGACCCCGGCCAAGCCGGAGGCTGTCGCCCAGCCGGCCCAGGAGATGGCCGACGTGGCCGCCGCCAAGCCGGCTCCGAGCGTGGGTTCCAGCACCGAGCTGCTGGAGGCCGTGATCGGCAAGGCCGCCGACGCACCGCTCTGCTTCACCTGCGGCACGAAGATGCGTCCCGCCGGTAGCTGCTACGTCTGCGAGGGCTGCGGCTCCACCAGCGGCTGCAGCTGACGTACCACCGCACCACCCGCGAGCGCGGCAGGGACCACCTGCCGCGCTCGCGGCGTCCCGCCTACTGACCAACTCGGTTTACTTGAAACCGGGGTATGAATCTCGTCGGGATACCCCGACATCATGAAACGCGAGTCGATCTTCGGCGATCTCCAAACGCAGAAAGCCGGCTCGATCACTTGATACCGAGTAGCTGTGGTCGATCCGTTCTGGCTACTCGGTATCAAGTGATCTCGACGACCGGGTCACTGGCTCGCGCGTCCGGCGGCGCGCACGGCGTTGCGGAACAGCCGGGCCGTGCCCGACGGCGTGTGGTGCTCGGTGGATTCACTTGTCGTGGTCATGACGGTTCCTCGACGCGGGCGCCCAGGCGGTCGACGTCCGCGAGAGGCTTCCCGATGGTTTCACCATCCCGTACCGCCAGTCGCCGGTCCTTCGATAACGCCGCATCACCAGGGCGGCTGCCCAGTTGGACCAGCAGTGCCGCCGTCAGCGTTGGGCAGACCCGCACCGGGGGAATGCTGCCATTCGTCGATATACCTAGGAGTCATATTCATGACCCCGAGGTATACAGCTCGTCGGAATGGTGCCTCCGATGGAGCCGGGCGGGCTCAGTCGGTCGGCAGGAGCGGGCGCGTGAACGTTCGCTCGTACGGCACCAGGCAACCCGAGCTGTCGCGGATGCTGTCGGCCGCGAGGAACTCCGGGTCGTTGCCGAACCGCGCGCGGTAACGCCCGTAGGTTGCCAGGCTCTCGAAGCTGAACAGCGCCTCGGCCCTGTCGCTGACGCCCTCGCCGGGCCGGAAGTAGCCGTGGTGCACGACGCAGGTGACCACGACGTCACCGTACGTGCCGGATGATTCGGTAACACCCGTGCTCCGCCGTACGAAGAAAGAGGTGTGAAGGCGCGAGAGGGGACGGCCTGTGAATGAGACCAGCCGAGCGGATGATGATATTTCCGGCATCGGTACCGATCCGGTGGCCTTCGGGGTCTTCTACCAGCGGCACCTGGAGGCGGTGGGCCGGTTCGTGGCCCGGCGGGTCGACGACCCGCACCTCGCCGCCGACCTGACCGCCGACGTGTTCCTGGCGGTGATCGAGTCGGCGGCCGGCTACCGGCCGGACCGGGGTAGCCAGATCGGCTGGCTGTACGGGGTGGCGCGCAACGTCATCGGCGACGAGCGGCGTCGGGCGGCCCAACGGTTGCGGGTGACCGGCCGCCTGGCCGGACGCCGGGACCTGGGCCCCGATGACATTGCCCGCATTGAGGAGCGGATCGACGCCGAGTCGGCCGCCCGCCGCACCCATCGGGCGCTGAGCGAGCTACCCGAGGGCACCCGAACGCTTGTCGAACTCGTCGCCGTGGACGGCCTCACCGTCACGGAGGCGGCGACAGTGCTCGGGGTGTCACCGGTCGCCGCTCGGGTCCGCCTGCATCGTGCCCGCCGCCTCGTCCGCGCCGTGCTCGCCCGCCCGGTCACCACCCTCGCCCGATGAGACGGAGATGACAATGAACGAGACCGAACGGTCGCCGCAGGGTTTCGAGGCGCAGCTCCTCAGGGATCTGACCGCACACGTCGCCCAACGGGCCGAGTTGGCGTCGGCGGCCCGTCCCGCCGGACGCCGTACCAGGTTCCTGCGCGGTTGGCGCCTCGCCGGAGCGGTCGGGTTGGCGGTGACGCTGACCGCCGGTGCGCTGGCGGTCCAGACCATGAGACTGGGCGACCAGCCCCCGCCCACGGCCAGCGCGTCGGAGATCTTCCACTTGGCGGCGGAGGCCGCCCGGCAGCAGCCGGAGCTCACCGCCCGACCCGATCAGTACGTCTTCACCGAATCCCTGGCCACGATTCGGGACATGCCGGACAGCGGCCCGTACCAGACCATCCGGAACCAACTGTGGAAGTCGGCCGGCGGAGTCGCGTACACGCAGCGACGTTACCGACCGGAGACCGATCCGAACGGGTGGAGCGAACTGAGGGTGCTCCGCATGGGCGATGCCGCCGATCCCGAAAAGGAACTCGATGCGTTCCAGCCGCCCGCGTACCACGGCGACCTGCCCACCGATCCGGACGAGCTGCTTCGATACCTTCGGGAGCACCCGGTCGACCTGCACCTGCCCGAAGGAGCCGATGAGGAGGCCGTCTACGGGGACGAGAACATGGTGTACACCACCGCGCGGTCGATGCTCGACGGCTACGTGCCGCCCGGAGCGCTTGCGGCGCTGTTCGAACTGCTGGCTCGGGAACCCGGAGCGGTCGTCGTATCGGGCGACGTGGTGGACGCCGCAGGCCGACACGGGGTGGCGATTCGGATGCCCGGCGTGATCGGTGGCAACGTGGACTTCCTCTTCGACCGGGACACCCACGTCTTCCTCGGCCGGCGGGGGTCGGTGGTGCGCAACGGCAAGGAGTCCCTGCACACGGCTGTCGCGCTACTGCGCATCGCCATCGTGGACCGGCCTGGCCAGCTGCCCTGAGCGGTGGTGGCCACACCCCAGCCCTGATTGGTCCGGTCCCGTCGGACCGGTCAGGGCTGGGCGAACAGCGGCCCGTAGTTCGACCGGAACATCTGCTCGCCGAGGCGACGCAGCACCGTGTCACGGAGCACGGGCGGTAGCCCGGTGGCCTTGTCCCGGCGATGGGTCTGACTGAGCACCCAGTCGGTACGCGGGCGGCGCCGCGCCTCGAAACCACGCAACGCTTCGGCGACGGAATCGGCGGCGGCCAACGACGAGGCGAGCACGACCGCGTCCTCCAGGGCCATCGCCGCGCCCTGCGCCATGTTCGGCGAGGTGGCGTGGGCGGCGTCGCCGATCAGCAGCACCCGCCCCCGCGACCACGAGTCGAGCACCACCTCCTGGTTCGGCCCGGCGTGCAGGGTGCTGTCGTCGTAGTCGAGGGCCTTGAGCATGGTGGCCACCGGTTCGGTGAACGTCGCGGCCACGTCGTCGCGCCAGCCGGGCCGGTCGGCCACCGGGCCGTCGTTGTAGTAGCAGTACGTCTGATCGGCGCCGACCGGAATCGTCAGGAACTGCCTGCCGCGCCCCAACTGCACCGACCAGACCGGCTTGTCGTCGAGGCGCGGGGCGATCCACCGGTACGCGTACTGGCCGAGATCGCGGACGGCCTGACCGTCGAAGACGAGCCGACGGACCGTCGAGTTCACCCCGTCCGCGCCGAGCACCAGGTCGTACCGTTCGGTGGTTGCGTCGTCGAACTCGACGGCGACCCGGTCGCCCTCCTCGACCAGCAGGATCGGCTTACGGCCCCAACGGATCGGGGTGTCCCCGACACCGGTGAGCAGCGCCCGGTGCAGCTGCGCCCGGGGCAGTGACACGCACGGCCCGACGCCCTGCCACAGCGCGGCCACGTCGATGTCGAAGAGCCGGCGTCCGCGCTGGTTGGCGCTGCGCTGCCGGGTGATCTCCACGGCCACGTCGGCGACCGGCTCCCGCAGACCGAGTACGTCGAGCATCCGCGTCGCGTTGCCGGTGAGGTAGATCCCGGTGCCGGAGTCGGACGGCCCGGTTGCCCGCTCGACCACGTCGACCGTCGCGCCCCAGCCCCGCAGGGCGGCCACCGTCGCCAGTCCGGCGACACCACCGCCGACGATCAGTACCCGGACATTCGAACCCTGCACGACACGTTCCTCCCCGTTGCCCTCCGTCGGCCCGCTGAGCTGCTGCTCAAGGGTCCGGCTGCCGCAGAACCCTAGGAGGCGGGTGAGTCAGCGCACGGGAACGGGGGCTGAATTACCAGGGAATGGGCTGCGACGATGAGGGCATGACGACCGCTGAGGCGTACGCCGAGTTCGGCAGCCGTGAGGCGCACGGGGTGTCGCCCACGTACGAGCGTCTGGCGCAGGCCATCGCCCACGACGTCGCCCTGCTCGCCCTGCTCGACGGGCTCCCGCCGGCCAAGCGCCAGCCGAACCTGCTCTTCGGGGTCGTCCGCTGGCTCGGTGGCCCGGTCGACGACCCGGCAGCCTTCCACGACTACGTGCTGACGCACTGGCCCGCCGTCGAGACGCAGATGCGCGCGCGAGCGACCCAGACCAACGAGGCGGGCCGCTGCGCGGTCCTGTTGCCGGTGCTCGCCTCGCTGCGGCAGCCTCTCGCCCTGCTGGAGGTCGGTACGTCGGCCGGGCTCTGCCTCTACCCCGACCGGTACGCGTACCGCTACGGCGATCTTCAGGTCGGCTCCGGCGAGCCGATTTTGGAGTGCGCGGCCGACGGATTGGTGCCTCCGGCACGCGTACCCGAGGTGGTGTGGCGGGCCGGCCTGGACCTCAACCCGCTCGACGTGACCGACCCCGACGACGTGTCCTGGTTGGACGCCCTGATCTGGCCGGAGCACGCGCACCGGCGGTCCCGGTTGCGCGCCGCGGCGGCGGTCGCCGCGGCCGACCCGCCGCTGCTGGTCCGCGGCGATCTGGTGGACGACCTGCCGGCGTTGGCCGCGCGGGCGCCGACCGACGCGACCCTGGTGGTCTTCCACACCTCGGTGCTCTATCAGGTGCCGCCGCCGCGCCGGGACGCGTTCGTCCGTCTGGTCCGCGAGCTGCCCGGGCACTGGGTCGCGAACGAGGGGCCCAAGGTGCTGCGGTACGACGGGCTGCCCGACCCGCCGAACGACGCGCTGCACAACATCCTCGCGCTCGACGGGAAGCCGCTCGCCTGGGCCAGGGGCCACGGCCAGGCGATGACCTGGTTCGGCTGACGCCAACCGGCCGAAACGGCGGGTCAGCGAGCCGGTTCGGGCATCCGGGCGCGCAGGGCTCGGATGAACCAGTCCACCGCCGGCGCGGTGGCAGCGCCGGTCGACCAGCCGTTGATCACCGCCAACAGGTCGAGGTAGCGGTCCCGGCGCGGGTCGTTGGCGGGAACCAGCCGGTCGAGCAACCGCCGACGCAGGTCGGCGTCGTCCGGGTGGCCGTGCAGGCTCGCGTACCGGCCGGTGACGGCCGCGACCACCGGATCGGCGTCCGGGCCGGTCGGGTCGAGACCGGCCGCGAGGGCACCCGTCACCGCGTCCCGGACCACCGCGACGGCATCCGGGCGGGGTGGCCCCGGGACGTCATGGTCGGCGGCGTGCTGCCGCACCAGCCGCCGCATCCGGGCCCGGAACTGCGGCTCCCGGCACAGCTCGGCCAGCTCCAGCCACGCCTCGACCTGCTCGGCGGTCGGGTCGTCGGGAAGCTCCGGGGTCATCGACACGATCACACCCGGGTACGCGGGCTGGCCGCCGAGGCCGGCGAAGACGCTGTCCAGAAACCCGGCCACCAACTGCCCCCGTTCCCGGCTGGTGAGCTGGGCCAACCGGTGCAGCTCGTCCACCTCGGCCGGGCCCGAACCGCGCCTCGCCGCGACGGTGAGCACCGCCTGGCGCAGCCGCAGCAGCCGGATCTGCACCGCCAACGCCTCGGCGTGCGCGGCGGCCACCTCGCGCAGCGGCACCTCCTGGTTCACCACCCGCCGGATGGTGGCCAGATCCAGGCCCAGGTCACGCAGCGTCCGGACCAGCTCCAGCCGGGCCACGGCCGCCGGGCCGTACCGCCGGTACCCGGCCGCGCTCCGCTCGGTCGGTGGCACGATCCCGCTGTCGGCGTAGTACCGGATGGTCTTGACGCTCAGGCCGGTCCGCCGGGCCAGCTCGCCGATCGTGTGCCACGTCTCTCCGCTCATGCCCCCCACCCTCGCGTCTCCCCCCGGTGGAGACTCAAGCATCATCCGAGCCATGCCCACCGCGTCGACGCCGGGGCAGGTCGGGCATCCGGGCGGCGGGAGGCCGACCACGCCGTCCCTAGACTGCTGTGGTGACCGGAGAGCGACGACCCCTGGCCGACCGGCCGCTCACCGAGCCGCACCCGTCCCGGCTGTCCCCGGAGCACCCCGACCGGGCCCGGATCCTCGCGGCGCACGCCGCCGCCCTCGAGGCCGGGGAGGCCGGTTACCCCGACCCGGCGAGCGGGTTGTTCGTGCTCAGCGCCGGCTTCCTGGCCCGGCGCGGCACGTGCTGCGGGCGGGGTTGCCGACACTGCCCGTACCTGGACGAGCCACCGTCGGGATAGGAGTCAGCGGGGGCTTTCGCCCGACCCCGACACCCCGTACGGTGTCCGACGGACACCTGGCGGGCGCCTTCCGCCGTCGGTCGGCGAGAGGGTGGGATGTGCGCGGGCGGATCGTGGTCGCCGGGCTGGCGGGGCTGCTGATGGGCGGCTGCGCCGACGAGGCGGAGCCGGTGGCGGTGCCACCGCCGGCACCGATCCCGGTGGAGGTGGCGGCGGCCTCGTCGGGCGGTGCCTGCCGTCTGCTGGACTTCACGCTCATCGAGCAGGCGACGAAGACGCGCTTCGACGTGGCGGCGGCCAGCGAACGGGACGACACGCACACCTGCGTCGTCCGCGCCGGCGGCGCGACGCTGCCGGAGCTGACGCTGAGCGTGTCCGAGACCACGATCGACAAGACCACCTTCGCCGCCGACGTGGTGCCCGACAAGGCGGCGAAGGTCACCGGCCTGGGTCAGCAGGCGTACCGGCGGACGACCGCCGCGGCGAGCGGGCGCGGGCCGGTCGCCGAGGTGGGCTGGCTGGCCACCGACGGCCGGCTGGCCACGCTGAGCTGGACGGGCGCTCGGGGCAGCGAGCGGGCGGCCGTCGAGGATCTGACTGGTGGCCTGGTCGCGCTGGCCAAGAAGATGGACACCCGGGCGCTGTGACGCCCGGGGTCGGCCCGGGTCAGCTGGCGGCGACGAAGACCCGGGAGGCGACCTCGCGGGGCAGCCGCACCCGGTCGCCGGAGCGGTCGATCGAGACCCCGTCGCGCTCCTGGGCCACGGTGACCGTGGCGCCCGGGTCGACACCGGCGGCGTGCAGTTGGCGCAGCACGTCACCGTCGGTCTGGACGCTCTCGCAGATCCGCCGGACCACGACCGGCCCGGAGAGGCCCGGGAAGGCCAGGTTGCGCTCACCCTCGCCGGCCTGGGTGGTTTCGGGCTCCGGTGAGCCCAGCTCCTCCAGGCCCGGGATCGGGTTGCCGTAGGGGGAGCGGGTCGGCCGGTTGAGCAGGTCGTAGACCCGCTTCTCCACGGCGTCGCTCATCACGTGCTCCCAGCGGCAGGCCTCGTCGTGGGCCTCCTCGTAGGGCATCCCGATGACGTTGACCAGCAGCAGCTCGGCGAGGCGGTGCTTGCGCATCACGGACACGGCCGTGCCGCGACCCAGCGCGGTGAGCGTGAGGTGTCGGTCACCCTCGACGGTGAGCAGGCCGTCGCGCTCCATTCGGGCGACGGTCTGGCTCACGGTGGGGCCGCTCTGCCGCAGCCGCTCGGCGATGCGGGCACGCAGCGGGGGCACCCCCTCCTCTTCGAGTTCGAGGATGGTGCGCAGGTACATTTCGGTCGTGTCGACCAGGTCGTGAGACTTCATAACGTCAGCGGCCCTCCGGTGCACGATGCTACCTCGGAGAAGGGCTGGCGACCGCCGCCGAGCCGCGTGCCGTCGGCGCGAATGGTGTTGGATGGTCGCCATGTCCGGTACCCAGGAGCCGTTGGTCGAGGTCGACCGGCTCGTCGCCGAGCTCGACCAGGCAGATCCGCCCACCCTGCTCGACGTCCGCTGGCGGCTCGTCGGCCCACCCGGCCGCGACGACTACCTCGCCGGCCACCTGCCCGCCGCGGTCTTCGTCGACCTGGACAGCGCGCTCTGCGGGGCGCCGGGCGTCGACGGCCGGCACCCCCTGCCCGACCCGGTCGCGTTGCAGGCCGCGCTGCGGGCTGCCGGCGTCCGCGCCGGTCACCCCGTGGTGGTGTACGACGGCGGCGACGGCCTGGCCGCCGCGCGGGCCTGGTGGACGCTGCGCTGGGTGGGGCACCGCTCGGTGCGCCTGCTGCACGGCGGCTATCCGGCCTGGGTCGCCGCCGGCCAGCCCGTCTCCACCGACGCGCCCGCCCCACCCCCCGGTGACGTGGTGGTACGCCCCGGCGACCTCCCGGTGCTCGACGCCGGGCAGGCCGCCGCGCTGGCCGCCGCGGACGACGCCGTCCTGCTGGACGTGCGGGCGGCGCCGCGCTACCGGGGTGAGGTCGAGCCGATCGACCCGGTCGCCGGGCACGTGCCGGGAGCGGCGAACCTGCCCGCCGGGGAGTACGTCGGCCCGGACGGCCGCTTCCCGACAGCCGACGTGTTGCGGGAGCGGTTCGCCGCCGCCGGGGTGACCGAGGGACGGTCCGTGGGGGCGTACTGCGGCTCCGGGGTGACCGCCGCGCAGGCGGTGCTCGCGCTGCACCTGGCCGGCCGCACGGACGCCGCGCTCTACGTCGGATCGTGGAGCAACTGGGTGGCCGACCCGGCCCGGCCGGTCGCCTCCGGGTCGACACCCGGCCACTGAGCAGCGCGTGCGGTGGGCCGGTGCCGGTCCTCGTGCGACGATGGGCTCATGTCCGACGACACGGTGGTGGTGTGGGACGAGTCGCTGCTCGCCTACGACATGGGTGATCATCCACTCGACCCGGTCCGGGTGGAGTTGACCATCGCGCTCGCCCGCGAGCTGGGCGTCCTGGATCGGCCCGGGGTGCGCGTGGTCAAGCCGGAGCCCGCCGACGACACCCTGCTCACCCGGGTGCACGAGCCGGCCTACCTGGCCGCGGTGCGCAACGCGCCGCGTGACCCGCTCTTCGCCGGGTACGGGCTGGGCACCTCCGACAACCCGGTCTTCGAGGGGATGCACGAGTCCAGCGCGTTGATCGCCGGCGCGACGGTGACGGCCGCCGAGGCGGTGTGGCGCGGCGACGCCCGGCGTGCGGTGAACGTGGCCGGTGGCCTGCACCACGCGATGTCCGCCCGAGCCTCCGGTTTCTGCGTCTACAACGACCCGGCGGTGGCCATCGCCCGCCTGCTCGACCTGGGCGCCGAGCGGGTCGCGTACGTGGACGTCGACGTGCACCACGGCGACGGGGTGCAGCAGATCTTCTGGGACGATCCCCGGGTGCTCACGGTCAGCCTGCACGAGACCCCGCTGGCACTCTTCCCCGGCACGGGCTTCCCGGACGAGACGGGTGGGCCGGGCGCGCAGGGCACCGCGGTCAACCTGCCGTTGCCGCCGGGTGTCGACGACAGTGGCTGGCAGCGGGCGTTCCAAGCGATCGTGCCGTCGGTGCTGCGCGCGTTCCGGCCGCAGGTGCTGGTCAGCCAGTGCGGCGCCGACGGGCACCGGCTGGATCCGCTCGCCGATCTCAACCTGACGGTGGACGGGCAGCGGGCCACCTACCTGGCGATGCGGGCGCTCGCCGACGAGCTGTGCGACGGCCGCTGGGTGGCCACCGGCGGTGGGGGGTACGCGCTCGTCGAGGTGGTGCCCCGGGCCTGGGCTCACCTGCTGGCCGTGGCCACCGGCGACCCGATCGACCCGGCCACGCTCACCCCACCCGCCTGGCGGGACCTGGTCGCCTCCCGTCGGCTGGGCCGGGAGGTGCCGTTGCGGATGACCGACGACGTCGACCCGTCGTACGAGTCGTGGCAGCCGACCGGCGAGCCGAACGCGGTGGACCGGGCGATCGCGGCCACCCGCAAGACGGTCTTCCCGCTGCTCGGGCTCGACCCGTACGATCCGCGGGACTGAGCAGGGGTCGTTCCGGTGACGACCGTGGACCAACCGGTTGACGTGCTGTTGAGCGATGGCAGCACGGTCCAGTTGCGACCGATCGACCCGGCCGACGCGCCGGGCATCGTGGCGATGCACAGCCGGTTCTCCGAGCGCACCCGCTACCTGCGGTACTTCTCGCCGTACCCGCGCATTCCCGAACGGGATCTGATCCGGTTCGTCACCGTGGACCACCGCGACCGGGAGGCGTTCGTGGTGCTGGTCGCCGACCAGATCGTCGCGGTCGGCCGGTACGAGCGGCTCGGTCCGCGGGCGCCGGAGGCGGAGGTGGCCTTCGTGGTGGAGGACGCCTACCAGGGTCGGGGCATCGGCTCGGTGTTGATGGAGCACCTGGCCGACGCTGCCCGACGCAACGACATCATGAGTTTCGTCGCGGAGGTGCTGCCGGCCAACGGGACGATGCTGCGGGTCTTCGCCGACTTCGGTTACCAGGTCCAGCGCGAGTACGCCGACGGTGTGGTGCACCTGAGCTTCCCGATCGCGCCCACGGAGGCCAGCCTGGAGGTGCAGCGTGGCCGGGAGCACCGCACCGAGGCCCGCTCGATCGCCCGGCTGCTCGCCCCGCGCGGCATCGTCGTCTACGGTGCCAGCGCCACCGGTCAGGGGGTCGGCGCGGCGGTGCTCGGGCACCTGCGTGACGGCGGTTTCACGGGTGCGGTGGTGCCGGTGCACCGGAGCGCGTCGACCGTGGCGGGCCTTCCCGCGTACCCGTCGGCGGTCGACGCCGCGACACCGGTGGACCTGGCGGTGGTGGCGGTCCCGCCGGAGGCGGCGACCACGGTGGTCGCGGACGCGGCCGCCGCGGGGGTGCACGGTCTGGTGGTCATCTCGGCCGGCTTCGCCGAGGCCGGCGCCGAGGGCGCGGCCAGGCAGCGGGCCCTGGTCCGCGCGGCGCACGCCGCCGGGATGCGGGTCGTCGGCCCGAACTGTCTCGGCGTGGCCAACACCGACCCGACGGTACGCCTCAACGCCACACTCGCCCCGGCGTTGCCGCCGGCCGGCCGGGTCGGCATCTTCAGTCAGTCCGGCGCGTTCGGGGTGGCGTTGCTCGCCGAGGCGGACCGGCGTGGCCTCGGGCTGTCGAGCTTCGTCTCGGCCGGCAACCGGGCCGACGTCTCCGGCAACGACCTGCTCCAGTACTGGCAGGACGACCCCGGCACCGACGTGATCATGCTCTACCTGGAGACCTTCGGAAATCCCCGCAAGTTCGCCCGGTTGGCCCGGCGGATCGGTCGCGCCAAACCGGTGGTCGCGCTCGCCTCGCCGGCCCGCCCGCCCGGGTTCGGTGACACCGCCGGGCCGGACGAGGCGGCGGTGGCCGCGCTCTTCGCCCAGTCCGGGGTGATCCGGGTGGACACCGTGCCGGAGCTGCTCGACGTGGGTGTGCTGCTGGCCAACCAACCGTTGCCGGCCGGCGGCCGGGTCGGTGTGGTCGGCAACTCCTCAGCCCTGACCGGGCTCGCCGCGACCGCCTGCGTCGGGCACGGCCTCACCCTGGCCGACGGTTATCCCCGGGACGTCGGGCCGAGCGCCGGTGCCGCCGAGTTCGCCGCCGCTCTCGCCGAGACGGCCGGCGACGAACGGGTGAACGCCCTGGTGGTGGTCTTCGCCCCGCCGCTGCCCGGCCAGTCGACCGAGGTGGACGTCGACGTGACCGCCGCGCTGCCGGCCGCCCTCGCGCTGGGCAAGCCGACCGTGGCGACGTTCCTGGCGGGTCGGCTGCCGCCGGGGGTGCCGGCGTACGGCGGTGTGGAGGAGGCGGTCCGGGCGCTGGCTCGGGCGCACCGGTACGCCGAGTGGCTGGGCCGCCCGCCCGGGGCGCCGCCCGAGCTGCCCGGCCTCGATCGAGCCGCCGCGCAGGCCGCGCTCCGGGCCGACGGCACCGACCCGGGCGCGCTGCTGGCCGCGTACGGCATCGACGTGGTGGCCTCGGTGTCCGTCGACTCGGCCGACGCGGCGGTCGACGCGGCGGCGCGGTGGGGTTTCCCGGTGGCGCTCAAGGCGGCCGCCCCCGGGCTGCGACACCGGCTCGACCTCGGGGCGGTACGGCTCGACCTACCGGACGAGCCGACCCTTCGGCGCGCGTACGCCGAACTGGCGGCGTCCTTCGGCGCGGACGCGTTGGTTCAGCCGATGGTCCCGCCCGGTGTGGCCTGCGTGGTGGAGGTGGTGGAAGACCCTGCGTTCGGGCCGGTGGTGGGCTTCGGTCTCGGTGGGGTCGCGACCGAGCTGCTCGGCGATCGGGCCTGGCGAGCGGTGCCGCTGACCGACCGGGACGCGGCCGAGTTGGTCGACGAGCCCCGGGCGGCGCCGCTGCTGCGCGGCCACCGGGGTGCCGCGCCGGTCGACCGGGAGGCCCTCGCGGATCTGCTGCTGCGGGTGGGTCAGCTCGCCGACGAACAGCCCCGGGTTCGTTCGCTGACCCTCAACCCGGTGCTCGCCCGGCCGGACGGCATCTCGGTGCTGCACGCCCAGCTGCGGGTGGGTGGCGCGGCAGCCCGCCCGGACACCGGCCCGCGCCGGCTGTGAGTGGACCGGTTCGCACGGAAGGCCCCGGCGAACCCTCCTTCGCGTGCAGCTCGGCCATCCGGAAGTTGTTGAGGAACTTCCCGCCGCGCATGGTGTCGCGGAAGTGCACCTGCCAGTTGTCCCGGC
>NZ_JBFAOI010000012.1:0-168469 GCF_040675155.1 Micromonospora sp. NPDC049645 | reverse complement strand
GGTCTCCGCCACGGCATTGGTCGCCGGGGTGGTGACTTGATTGGTGTGGGGTGCGTGGTTGGCGGGGGGGGGGGGCCGGGCGCTCACCCCCCCCCCCCCCGCGGGCGGGGCCGCCCGCCCCCCCCGGGTCCAGGAACGGGGTACGCCTCAGAGCATCGGACGGCCGACCACCGAGGCGACCAGCCGGGCGAACTCCTCCAACCGGGCGATCTGCCCGGCCCCGCCGTCGTCGAGGGTCTTGCCGAACCGCAGCGCGTCGTGCCGGGGCGTGCCGATCATCTCCTCGCTCGGCGGCGCCTCGTCCAACGAGGTGAGCAGCAGGTAGACGTCGATGCTGTCGACCCGGATCTCGCCGCTCTCCGAGCGGTTGAGCCGTCGCCGGCAGCCCACCTCGGTCACCGTGGAGACCGGAACCACCCGCAGCGACGAGGTCATCGAGCCCGGTGGGCCCTCCTCCGGCGGTACGTCCTCGCCGTGCCACAGGATGAGCCGGCTGCCGTCGCAGACGACCACCTCCTGCCACACCCCGTTGACCTCGTTGACGAAGCGTTCCAGGGTGAAGCCGAGCACCGACGCGCCGCGTAGCACCCCGCCGAGCGCTTCCAGGGCGACGTCCGGGTCGCGCAGGTAGGCCCGCGCCGCCGACTCCAGGTCCTGGTAGGGCGACCAGTCGGGAAAGACCGCGGGGAGGTCTCCGCCGCCGTAGCCCGGTCGGCTCATGCCAGCGTCTCCCCCTGCTCGGCGGTGCCGGCGCCCAGCTCGATGGTCACGGCCTGTCCATCTCCCCCGTACCGTTGGGCTGCGCACCCGCCGCCTGGGCGGCAGCGGCCTGTCGGGCCGCCTCCGCCTCGCGCAGGTCCTGGCGGCGCTGCGCGTACGCCTCGGTGCCCTTGCTGGGCTTGCGCCGGCGCGGCGGCGCGGTGACCCCCGGGGCCAGCTTGCGCGCGGACACCAGGAACGCGGTGTGCGCGATCATCCGGTGGTCCGGGCGGACGGCGAGGCCCTCGGCGTGCCAGTCGCGCACCAGGGACTCCCAGGCCCGTGGCTCGGTCCAGCCGCCGCGCTCGCGCAGCGCCTCCACCAGCTCGGAGAGCTGCGGTGTGGTGGCGACGTAGCCGATGAACACCCCACCGGGCACCAGCGCCCGCTCGACCATGTCGAGGGTCTCCCAGGGGGTCAGCATGTCCAGGATGATCCGGTCGAAGCCGGTCTCCTGGCACTGGGCGACGTCGCCGACGTGCAGGTTCCACGAGGGGTGCGGCCCGTTGAAGAACGCCTCGACGTTGCGCTTGGCGATCTGGGCGAAGTCGTCGCGCAGCTCGAACGAGTGCAGCTCGCCCTCGGTGCCGACGGCGCGCAGCAGGGAGCAGCTCAGCGCGCCGGAGCCGGCGCCGGCCTCGAGAACCTTCGCGCCGGGGAAGATGTCGCCCATCGCGACGATCTGCGCCGAGTCCTTCGGGTAGATCACCTGGGCGCCGCGCGGCATGGACAGCACGTAGTCCGACAGGAGTGGCCGCAGGGCCAGGAACGCGGTGCCACCACCGGCGGTGGTCACCACGCTGCCGTCGGGGAGCCCGATCAGCGTGTCGTGGGCCAGGATGCCGCGGTGGGTGTGGAACTCCTTGCCGGGCTCCAGCGTCACGGTGTGCATCCGCCCCTTGGGGTCGGTCAGCTGGACCCGGTCGCCGGGCCGGAACGGGCCCCGGTGCACGGGTGTCAGCGCTCCGCTGGCGGGGTCGGCGGCGACGGTGGAGGGAGTTGCGGTCACGGTGTCATCTTCCGGTTGGGTTCGAGGAGCTGTGCCAGGTCCGCGATGTGCAGAATGCCGACGACATCTTCGCCTGACGTCACCACGTACTGCGCGCCCGGGTGGGTCTGTACGGCCTCCATCACCCGCTCGCCGTCCCACCCGAGCGGCAACGTGGGAAGTGTGCCCAGCGACCGGGCGACGGCGTCCACCGCCAGCCACGGTCGACGCTCGAGCGGCACCGCGTCGGCGGCGGCCGGGTCGACCAGCGCCACCGGTCGGCCGGTGGAGTCGGTGACCAGCAGCGCGGCCCCGGGCTGCCCGCTCTCGGCGCGTCGGCGCTGGGCCTCGGACAGGGGCGTACCGGTCGGCACCGGCCAGGCCGGGCGGGCCAGCCGGGCGAGGTCGATCAGCGGGAACCGGCGGCTGACCCGGGCGGCCCGGATCGACTGCCCGGCGCCACGCCAGAGGGTGACGGCGACCAGCAGCATCAGCGGCAGCGCCAGCGGCGCCAGGTACTGCCCGAGGGTGAGCAGCAGGACCAGCGCGGCGGTGCCGACGGCGACGACGCGGCCGGCCCAGCCGGCGACCTCGGTGCCGAGGTGCCGGTCGCGGGTCAGCCCCCACACGGCGGCGCGCAGCGCCCGGCCGCCGTCGAGCGGCAGCCCGGGCAGGCTGTTGAACAGCGCGACGATGACGTTGCTGACCGCGAGTTGGAAGGCGAGCTGGTGGGCCACGGTCCGCTCGGGCAGGGCCAGCGTGGCGGCGACGGCGAGGACGCCGAGCACCGCGGAGACCGCCGGGCCGGCCAGTGAGACGAACAGGTCGACGCGGGGCGACGGGGCGTCCCGGTCCATCTCGGTGTAGCCGCCGAGCAGTTCCAGCGTGATCCCGCGCACACCGATGCCGTACCGGCGGGCGGTCAGGGCGTGGCCCAGCTCGTGCAGCAGCACCGAGCCGAGCAGCGACACGACGAATCCGAACCCGATCAGGTAGCCGCTGACCTGCGGCAGGTCCAGTTGTCGGCGGGCGAACTCGCCGTACAGCACCGCGATGAGCAGCGCGAGCAGGACCATGGAGCCGTTGAGGTGCAGCGGCACCCCGAACACCCGACCGACGTTCAGGCCGAGGCGTCGGTCTGGTCGGCGCGGCGGCCGGGTTGTCTGCTCCATCGCCACGATGCTACGGACCGTCGCTGGGTGGGGCGGGCGGCGGTCGGTGTCACACCGGTGCCCTAACCTTTGCCGACATGACGGCGGAACCGGTCACCACCTCCCATCCCTCCTCCGCGGCGCAGCCGCCGCCCACGGTGCGGGCTTCGCTGTCCCCGTCCCGGGCGGCGGATTTCAAGACCTGTCCGCTGCTCTACCGGTTCCGCAGCATCGACCGGCTGCCCGAGCGCACCACTGTCGAGCAGGCCCGGGGCACGCTGGTGCACGCGGTGCTGGAGCGCCTGTTCGACCTGCCGGCGACCGGCCGCACGCCGGAGGCGGCCGGCGAGCTGGTGGCGCCCCAGTGGGACCGGCTGGTCACCGAGCAGCCGGAGCTGGCCGGGATCTTCGACGGCGCGGAGCCGGCCGGCCCGGTGGAGTTCCTCCGCTCGGCCGCCGGGCTGTTGGAGGGCTACTTCGCGGTGGAGGACCCGACCCGGCTGGAGCCCGCCGAACGCGAGAGCCTGATCTCCGCGGTGGTCGACGAGGAATTGCTGATCCGGGGCTACCTCGACCGGCTCGACGTCGCTCCGGACGGCGCGCTGCGGGTGGTCGACTACAAGACCGGCGGCGCTCCACGGGAGGCGTTCGAGGCGCGGGCGCTGTTCCAGCTGAAGTTCTACGCGCTGGTGCTGTGGCGCACCCGCGGGGTGGTGCCCCGGGTGTTGCGACTGCTCTACCTGCGCGACGCCGAGGTGTTGGATTACACGCCCGACGCCGACGAGCTGGTCCGTTTCGAGCGCACGGTGGTGGCGTTGTGGCGGGCGATCGAGCAGGCCACCGCCCGGCAGGATTTCCGGCCCCGGCCGAGTCGGCTCTGCGACTGGTGCAGCCACCAGGCGCTGTGTCCGAGCTTCGGCGGCACCCCGCCGCCGTTCCCGGTCGCGGCGGCGAACGCCGACCCGCTGCGCGACTCCCGGGCCACCCCAGTGGCGCCGGGCGCCGACGAGTGACGGCCCGCTGAGCGACACTCACCCCACCTGCGCGGCGGTCCGGCCCCCGGGCTCACCGGTCGTACGTCCACGCCCCGGACCCGACCGCGACGGTACCGACGCGGTCGGGACAGGGCGACGGGCCCGCCTCTACGGTGATCCTCGATGCGCCGGCTCACGTACGCGAGGATGACCGGTGCGCGGCACGACGTCGGGGACGGGAGACGAGATGACCGATCGGGTGGCTTCGGCGCGGCCGGTACGGATCCTGCTCGCCGACGACCAGCCGTTGCTGCGGACCGGGTTCCGGATGGTGTTGGGCACCGAGGGCGACCTGGACGTGGTGGCCGAGGCCGGTGACGGCGTGGAGGCCGTGGAGCTGTCCCGTCGCCTCCTGCCCGACGTCGTCCTGATGGACATCCGGATGCCGCGGATGGACGGGGTGGCGGCGACCCGGGCCATCGTCGACGCCCGGCTGCCGGTACGGGTGTTGGTGCTGACCACCTTCGACCTGGACGAGTACGTGGTCGGCGCGTTGCGGGCCGGTGCCAGCGGGTTCCTGGCCAAGGACGTGCCGGCCGAGGACCTGATCGCGGCGATCCGCACGGTCGCCGCCGGGGACGCGGTGGTGACGCCTCGGATCCTGCGGCGGCTGCTGGATCGTTTCGCCGAGCTGCTGCCCGACCCGGCGGCGACACCGTCGGCGGCGCTCAACGCGCTCACCGACCGGGAGCGCGAGGTGTTGGTGCAGGTGGCCCGGGGGCTGTCCAACGCCGAGATCGCGGCGGTGCTGTCGGTGAGTGAGACCACCATCAAGACCCACGTCGGGCACGTGCTGACCAAGCTGCGGCTGCGCGACCGGGTGCAGGCGGTGGTGTTGGCGTACGAGTCGGGGTTGGTCCGCCCCCGGGCGTAGCCGCACCGGCCCGGGTACCTCACCCGGCGTACTCGAAGATCCCTCCGTGGGGGGACGGCCGCCGTTGCCGTCGTCACCTACCGTGACCGGAGACGGTCCGGTTCGGTTGACCCTCCTGTGGCGTCGGGTGGAAGTGTCGGTGCTGCCGCCGGCCGCCGAGGGGGAAGAGCGGTCGTCAGGTCAGGGGCAACCCTGATCCGACATGGGGGTGCACCCGCAGCGGGAAATCCGCGCGAGGTCCCCCCAGGGTTGGACGGAGCGGGCGTACGCAGCACCGATGATTGAACAGTCGCGTCGGACCATCGGGGGGCGGCGTGCATTTTCGGACAGACGGAAGAGGTAGATGACGTGACCGCGACGGTAGGCCAGCAGGCGCAGGCCGCGGCCCGGGCGAACGACGTGTGGAAGGTGTACGGCAGCGGCGAGGCTCAGGTCATCGCGCTGCGGGGGGTCAGCGCCGAGTTCGAACGTGGCCGCTTCACCGCGATCATGGGCCCGTCGGGTTCCGGTAAGTCGACGCTGATGCACTGCCTGGCCGGCCTGGACTCGGTGACCCGGGGAACGGTGTCGATCGGTGAGACGACGGTAACCGGGCTGGGCGACGCGGGGCTGACGAAGCTGCGCCGCGACAAGGTGGGCTTCATCTTCCAGCAGTTCAACCTGCTGCCGACGTTGACCGCCAAGGAGAACATCCTGCTGCCCTTGTCGATCGCCGGGCGCAAGCCGGACCCGGCCTGGTACGACACGGTGATCGAGACGGTGGGGTTGAAGGACCGGCTGGACCACCGGCCGGCGCAGCTCTCCGGTGGGCAGCAGCAGCGGGTGGCGTGCGCGCGGGCGTTGGTCTCCCGCCCCGAGGTGATCTTCGCGGACGAGCCGACGGGCAACCTGGACTCGCGCTCTGGCGCGGAGGTGCTCAACTTCCTGCGTAACTCGGTGCGTGAGCACGGCCAGACCATCGTGATGGTGACCCACGACCCGACCGCCGCCGCGTACGCCGACCGGGTGGTCTTCCTCGCCGACGGCGAGATCGTCTCGGAGCTGATCGAGCCGACCGCCGAGACGGTGCTGGACACCATGAAGAAGCTGGACACCCCGGCCGAGGTGGGCAACTGATGTTCCGCGCGACCATGAAGAGTCTGCTGGCCCGTAAGGTCCGGCTGATCCTGTCCGGCTTGGCGGTGGTGCTCGGGGTGATGTTCGTCTCCGGCGCGTTCGTGCTGACCGACACGCTGGGTCGCTCCTTCGACTCGGTCTTCGCCGACGGTTTCTCCGAGATCGACGTGAACGTCGCGGCGAAGCCGAAGGTGCAGGTCAACGAGATGGAGGGCGAGCAGACCGCCGCCCCGCTACCGGCCTCCGTGGTGGACCGGGTCAAGCAGGTGCCGGGGGCGGCCTCGGCGACCGGCGTCGTCAACGCCGACGGCGCCCGGCTGATCGGCAGCAACGGCAAGGTGGTCACCTCGTTCGGCCCGCCGCAGTTGGGTGAGAACTGGACCGGCGAGAGCGACCTGCTGCAACTGCGCGAGGGGCGCGCGCCGCAGGCCGAGGACGAGATCGTCATCAACAAGTCGTTGGCCACGGCCGCGAAGGTGAAGGTCGGCCAGAAGGTCGGCGTGCTCACCGCGTTCGAATCGAAGAAGCGAGAATTCACCCTGGTCGGCGTCTTGGGTTACAGCGGTGACCGGGACTCGATCGGCGGGGTCAACGAGGTCTTCTTCACCACGCCGGTGGCGCAGCGGCTGATGCTGGGCGAGCCGGACGTGTTCAGCAGCATCACCGTGCAGGCCGCCGACGGGGTCTCCGACGAGAAGCTGCGCGACGACGTGGCCCGCACCCTGGGCGCGGACTTCGAGGTGAAGACCGGCGAGCAGGTGGCCGCGGACGCCTCGGCCAGCCTGAAGGAGGGCCTGGCCTTCTTCAACAAGATCCTGCTCGGCTTCGCCGCGGTGGCGCTGCTGGTGGGCACCTTCCTGATCCTCAACACCTTCTCGATCATCGTGGCGCAGCGGACCCGGGAGTTGGCGCTGATGCGCGCCATCGGGGCCAGCGGCCGACAGATCATCGGTTCGGTGGTGCTGGAGGCCATCGCGGTCGGGTTGATCGCGTCGGTGCTCGGCCTGGCCGCCGGCATCGGAGTGGGCGCGCTGCTGGCGTACCTGTTCGGCAAGCTCGCCGGTGGGCTCACGCTGGCCGGGATCGGGGTGCCGGCGGCGGCGGTGATCGGTTCGTTCGCCGTCGGTCTGGTGATCACCGTGGTGGCGGCGCTGCTGCCGGCGCTGCGGGCGTCCCGGATCCCGCCGATCGCGGCCATGCAGGACGTGGCCACCCCGGACCGGCCGTTGACCAAGGTCACCGTTGCCGGGTCGCTGGTCACCGGCGTCGGCGCGGTGCTGCTGTTCCTCGGGCTCAGCGGCAACGCCGGGGGTCAGACGCTGTCGACCATCCTCGGTGGGGTGCTGTTCGCCTTCATCGGGGTGGCGCTGCTGACCCCGCTGATCAGCCGGCCGGTGGTGAGCCTGCTCGGCGTGATCTTCTCCTGGTCGGTGCCGGGCAAGCTGGGCCGGCTCAACTCCGGGCGCAACCCGCGCCGCACGGCGATCACCGCCGCCGCGCTGATGGTCGGCATCGCGCTGGTCACCGGCGTCACGGTGATCCTCGACTCGGCCAAGGGCAGCATCAGCGCGCTCGCCCAGGACACCATCAAGGCCGAGCTGGTGATCGCCGGGCAGCAGGGCGGCCCCCGTCCGCCGACGTTCGACCCGGGTGTGCTGGACCGGGCCAAGGCCCTGCCCGGTGTGCAGTTGGTCGACGGCGAGTACGGCGACATGGGCCGGATCGACGGCGAGAGCACCTGGGTCGCGGTGAGCAGCGACCCGGCGTCGCTGCGGCAGATCTTCGGGGCGAAGCCCACCGCCGGTGACATCGACCGGATCGGGCCGACCCAGATGCTGGCCAGCTCGGACACGGCCACCTCGCGGGGCTGGTCGGTGGGCTCGACGGTGAGCGTGCAGCTGACCCGGGGCGAGGCCCGCACCTACACCATCAGCGGCATCTACGAGTCGTCGCAGCTGACCAACCCCGTGACGCTGCCGCCGGCGGCGGCGAAGGACTTCGCCATCCCGCAGCCCATCCAGGGCTTCATCCAGCTGGCCCCGGGCGCCCGGGTGTCCGACGTCCAGCCGCAGGTGGAGGCGTTGCTCGCGGACAGCCCCGAGGTGTCGGTGGCCGACCGGGACGCGTTCATCAAGCAGCAGACCAGTTCACTCGACGGGCTGCTCACGATGATCCAGATCCTGCTCGCGTTGGCCATCGTGATCGCGGTGCTCGGCATCATCAACACCCTGGCCCTGTCGGTGCTGGAGCGGACCCGCGAGTTGGGTCTGCTGCGGGCGATCGGCCTACGCCGGTCCCAGACCATGGGCATGATCACCGTGGAGGCCGTGGTGATCTCGGTGTTCGGCGCGCTGCTCGGCGTGGCGGTGGGCACCGGCCTCGGCGCCGCGGTGGTCGAGGCGCTCAAGGACGAGGGCATCACCGACCTGATCCTGCCCTGGGGGCAGATGGGGGTCTTCCTCGGTCTCGCCGCCATCATCGGCGTGGTGGCCGCGGTGCTCCCGGCCATCCGGGCGGCCCGGATCAACGTCCTGGGCGCCATCGCCCACGACTGATCGGCACTACCGAGGCCCCCGATCGCCATCTGCGCGGTCGGGGGCCTCGGCCGTCCGGCCTGCCCGTTTGCCCTAGTCCGTCGACGGGCGGCTGCCAGACTGGTGGTGCCGGCAGGGCGCCGGCCCGTCCGGTGACCCCGGCGGCGGACAGTCGGATCCGGTGACATGACCGATCAGGACGCGTACCAGCGTGCACTCGACAACGCCGAGCGGTTGCTCGGTCAGCCGTTGGTGCTGCCGCTCGGCGAGGGTGAACCGCCGGTGGGGCACGACTTCCGCCGTCTCGCCACCGTGCAGACCTTCGGCGCGGCCTGGCCCCGGCAGGGCCTGGACCTACGCAGCCGCTGCCTGGTGTCGGTGGCGATCGCCGCCGCCCTCGGCACCCACGAGCCGCTGCGCGGCCAACTGCGCATCGCGCTGACCTCGGGCGTGACCAAGGAAGAGATCGTCGAAGTGTTCATCCACCTGTCCGCGTACGCGGGCGCCGCGAAAGCGTTCGACGCGTACCAGGTGGTCGGGGCGGTCTTCGCCGAGCGTCAGTGACTCCGCGCCGACCGGGTCAGCCGGTCGCTGCGGCCCGGTCGGTCAGCAGCGCCCCGAGCAGCTCCAGGTCCGCGCCGGTCAGGCTCTTCACCTGGTGTACGCCGACAGTGTTCGGCAACGCCACCTCCGCCGGTACGGCGAGCACCGCCGCGCCGGACGCGAGTGCGCTGGCCACCCCGGTCGGTGAGTCCTCGATCGCCACGCAACGCTCGATCGGCACACCCAGCAGCCGGGCGGCGGTCACATAGGGCTCGGGGTGTGGCTTGGCCGCCACCACCTCGTCGCCGGCGACCACCGCGTCGAAGTTGTTCCGACCGAGGGTGTCCAGGGCGATCTCGACCAGCGCCCGTGGGCTGGAGGTGACCAGTGCGGTGGGGATTCCCGCCGCGCGGACCGCGCGCAGCAGGTCGAACGCCCCCGGCTGCCAGGGCAGGCCGCTGCGGAACAGCTCCAGGATCCGGGCGTTGATCCACGCCGCACTGATCTCCGGATCCCGTTCGGGCTGCCCCAGGTCGTCGTGCAGGATGCGCATCGACTCGGCCATAGCGGTGCCGATGATCGACTGGCGGGCGTGGGCGGAGAGCTCCCCGCCGTACTCCCGGGCGAGCTCCTGCAACGCGACGTCCCACAGCTTCTCGCTGTCGACCAACGTGCCGTCCATGTCGAAGAGCACGGCGGCGGGGTGATGGCTGTTCAGCGGAACCTCCAGGGTCGTGACCGACACCGGCGATCCTGCCAGCAGCGCCCGGGGCCGGTGGCGGCAACGGGCGTCAGGGTGATCCGGGCAACCCCGCTCAGCCCAGGTCGCACTCCTTCAGCGAACCCTCGTAGCCCCGGAAGAACATGTCGGTGCGCTGCTCGGCGGTGCCGTGCGCCCCTTCCGCGAACCACGGCTGGTCCGGGTCGTCGCCGACCGCCGCCACCCCCTCCCGGAACTCGTCCAGGTCACCCTCGGCGAGGGTGAGGGCGCCCGAGCGCACCGAGTCGCCGAGGTACGCCCCGGCCATGCAGTCGGCCTGCAACTCCTGCTGGATGGTGAAGCTGTAGTTGATGCCGAGCCGTACCTGGATGCCGTGCGCGTACTCGTGCCCGAGCAGGTAGAACACGAACGCGTCGCCGACCTGGCGGAACGCCGCCACGGACCAGTTGACGTCGTAGGCGATGAAGTCGCCCCGCGAGCAGTAGACGGCGTTGTTGCGGGGCAGTGCCTGGCCACCACAGGACACCTCGCCGTCGCGCTGGTACGGGGTGATCCGTCGGATCGGCTGGAACCGCTGCCCGGACTCCTTGAACTGGGCCGCCCAGTACCGCTCGGCGATCTCCTGCGCGTCGGCGACGTCCTGCTCGAACTCGGCGACGCTTGTGGTGCTGTCGGCCCGGGTGGTGCTCGACCCCGGCGAGGCGACCGACGGGTTCGCCCCGGGGCGCTCGGCCTCCGGCTCGGCCAGCCCACCGCCGGCGCAGGCGAGCGACACCAGCGCGGCGATCAGCAGACCCGCCAACGGGCCCCGCGCGTCGCGTCCGAACCGTCGCCCCACTGTGCCTCCCCAGACATCGGTGCCCACGCTGCGCTGTACCCCGACGATACGACCGCCACGCCCATCACCGGTTTCACGTGCGGGGTGGCCGGACGGTTCACGCGGGTGGACTCGGGTGAGGTGTGACGCAGGGGGCTCGGGTCGGCGCGGGCACCGATGCCGGCCGGCCACAATGCCCGGGGAGGTGCCGCCGTCCGTGGAGGAGAGGTCGTTTGCACGAGTTGGGCAGCCGCCGCCGACGTCAACCGGCGCCGGCGCACGTCCTGTGGCGGTCGCTGCGCGACCCGTACGAGGCCGGCGGCCGGCAGTGGTTGGAGTTGCGCGACGACGAGGTGCCGCCCCGGGTGGCGGCGGGCTACGCGCCGGTGCTGCTCGTGTGGTCGTCGCTGTGGCCGCACCGAGCGCTGGATCGGGTCCGCTTCGACCTGACCCCCGGGCTACCCGGCGGGGATTGCACGCTGCGCTGGACGCTCACCACCGACGGGGACCTCCCGAGCGAGAGCACCCTCGGCCACCTACGTCACCGCCTCAGCTATCTGATCAACAACCGGCTCCGCCTGTCCCACGGCCAGTAGGGTCAGCCGCCGGACTCCCGGCCGCGCTGCCACGTGTCCCCCTGGTCGGCGTGTCGCTCAGCCTCGTACCGCTGCTGCCGCGCCCGCGCGTCCCGCGCAGCCCCGGCGTCGTCGCCCCCGACCCCATCGACCCGCCCCCGCCCCCGCCCCCGCCCAACAAGAACCCCACCCGCGACCGCCGCCACCACAACAAAAACCCCAAAAACCATCCACACAGTCCCCATCCCGCCAACGTAACCCCCACCCACCACCCCTGAGTCCCGGTGATCAAGAGGTTCGCGTCATCTCGCCCGGCGTGTCGTGACGCAAACCTCTTGATCAACAGATCGGGTGGGTGGGGGTGTCCGGGGGCAGGGGTTGGGGTTCGACGTTTCCTGTGGAGCGTCGGGGTGGCGCTCGGCAGGAAGAGAAGGTAGGCCAGATGAGGTACATGATTTTGCTCTACGGGTCGCAGCAGGACTATGACGTGCTGTCCGGGCGGGCTTCCGACCGACCGGTGATGTCGGCCGAGCAGATCGCGGCGATGCACCAGCACATGGAGGCCTTCCACCAGGCGTTGGCCGAGTCCGGGGAGTTGGTCGACGCCCGGGGCCTGAGCGAGCCGGTGCACGCCCGTCGGGTGCAGGTCCGGGAGGGAGCGCCCGTGGTCACCGACGGCCCGTACCCGGAGACCCAGGAGGTTCTCGCCGGCTACACCATCGTGGAGTGCGCGAGCTTCGATCGGGCCACCGAGATCGCCGCCGGTCTGGTCGACCCGGACGCCCCCGGGGGCTACGTGGACGTGCGACCGGTGCTCGACGGCGTCGAGGACCTGGCCGGCTGATCCCGTGCCGCAAACACCCGTCGAGGACCTGCTGCGCGAGCTGGCGCCGCAGGTCCTCGGCGCGCTGGTCCGCCGCTACGGGCACTTCGACACCGCCGAGGACGCCGTGCAGGAGGCGCTGATCGTCGCGGCGGACGGATGGCCGGGTGACGGCGTACCGGACAATCCTCGTGGTTGGCTGATCACCGTGGCGTCGCGGCGGCTGACCGACCTGCTGCGTCGCGACCAGGCCCGGATGCGGCGGGAGGACACGGTGGCGCGGTGGGTGCTGCCGGAGCAGTGGCGCTCCCCCGCGGCCGACCGTCCACCAGCCGACGCCGACGACACGCTCATCCTGCTGTTCCTGTGCTGCCACCCGGCGCTGTCGGCGGCGTCGCAGATCGCGCTCACCCTGCGCGCGGTCGGCGGGCTGAGCACCGCCGAGGTGGCGCGCGCGTTCCTGGTGCCGGAGGCGACGATGACCCGGCGGATCAGTCGGGGCAAGCAGCGGATCCGCGACAGCGGACTGCGGTTCGCGCCGCCCACCGGCCCGGAGCGCGCCGAGCGGCTCGCCGCCGTGCTGCACGTGCTCTACCTGATCTTCACGGAGGGGTACGCCCGCACGGCCGGGCCCGGGTTGCTGCGCGCCGACCTGACCGCCGAGGCGATCCGGCTGACCCGCCTGGTGCACCGGCTGCTGCCCGAGGATCCCGAGATCGCCGGGCTGCTCGCGTTGATGCTGCTCACCGACGCCCGCGCTCCGGCGCGGATCGGCCCGCACGGCGAGCTGGTGCCGATGGCCGAGCAGGACCGCAGCCGGTGGCGGGCCGACCAGATCGCCGAGGGGGTCGAGCTGATCACCGGGGCGCTGCCGCGCGGGGTGGTCGGGGCGTACCAGCTCCAGGCCGCCATCGCGGCCGTGCACGACGAGGCGCCCAGCGCCGCGGCCACCGACTGGGCGCAGATCACCGCCCTGTACGAGGTGCTCCTGAGGTTGTCCGACAACCCGGTGGTAGCGCTCAACCACGCGGTCGCGGTCGCGATGAGCCGGGGCGCGCCGGCCGGGTTGGCACTGCTCGCCGACCTTGCCGACGACCCCCGGCTCGCCGGCGATCCTCGACTGCCGGCCGCCCGCGCCCACCTGTGGGAGCTGGAGGGTGAGCGGGTCGCGGCACGGGAGGCGTACCGGATGGCGGCGACGCGCTCGACGAACCTGGCGCAGCAGCGCTACCTGAACGCCCGCGCGGACCAGCTGGGCGCCGACCCGCCGGCCGCCGGCTGAGCCGACGGACCGTGCGGGTCACGCTGGGCCGACGGGCCGTGCGGTCACGGCTGGGCGGGTCAGGGGCTGGGCGGGTCAGGGGCTGGGCGGGTCAGGGGCTGGCGGCCAGGAAGACGAACGCGGCCAGCAGCACCAGGTGCACGCCGCCCTGCAGCACGTTGGCCCGGCCGGGCACCACGGTGAGCACGGCGGTCACGGCGGTGAGCGCGAGCAGGGCGAGCTGGGTGCCGCCGAGGCCGAGCAGCAGCGGGCCGTCCAGCCAGATCGAGGCGATCGCGATGGCCGGGATGGTCAGGCCGATGCTGGCCATGGCCGAGCCGAGCGCGAGGTTCAGGCTGATCTGCACACGGTCACGGCGGGCGGCCCGGGCGGCGGCCAGGGTCTCCGGCAGCAGCACCAGCAGGGCGATGATCACACCGACGAACGCGTGTGGCAGGTTCGCCGCGGCGACCCCGGCCTCGATGGTCGGGGAGACGGTCTTGGCGTCGCCGACCACCGCGACCAGCGCCACCAGCAGCAACCCCAGGCTGACCAGCGCGGCGCGGGTGCTCGGCGGCTTGGCGTGCTCCTCCGCGTCGATCACCTGGCCCCGGCTGTCGACCGGCAGGAAGTAGTCGCGGTGCCGGCCGGTCTGCACGAGCACGAACAGCCCGTACAGCGCCAGCGAGGCGACCGCGGCGAAGGCGAGCTGGGCCGGGCTGAACTCCGGGCCGGGGCGGGCCGTGGTGAAGGTCGGGATGACCAGACTCAGGGTGGCCAGGGTGATCACGGTGGCCAGGGCCCCGCCGGTGCCCTCGGGGTTGAACACCGCGACCCGCCGGCGCAGCGCCCCGAGCAGCAGGGACAGGCCGAGTATGCCGTTACAGGTGATCATGACGGCGGCGAAGACGGTGTCCCGGGCGAGCGACTGGGTCTTCTCCGGTCCACTGATCATCAACGTGACGATGAGGGCGACCTCGATCACGGTGACCGCGACGGCGAGCACCAGCGACCCGTACGGCTCCCCCACCCGGTGGGCGACCACCTCCGCGTGGTGCACGGCCGCGAGCACGGCGCCGCCCAGCAGCACCGCGACCAGCACGATGACCGGGCCGGGCAGGTCCCGCCCCCAGGTGACGAGCAACACCAGGACGGCGAGCACGGGTACGGCGACGGTCCAGTCGGTCAGGCGGGAGCGAAGCAGGGCGGCCATGCCGTAAAGAGTGCCAGGTCAGGTGATCATGTGCCCACCATCGACGCGGTGGCACCCGAATACGTAACTCATAGGTTACGCTTTCCGGGTGGACGAGGTGGCCGTCGCGATCGCGGACCCGGTACGGCGACACATCCTGACCATGCTGCGCGAGGCACCCCTCTCCGCCGGCGACATCGCCCAACGGTTCCCGATCAGCCGGCCCGCCATCAGCCGCCACCTGCGGGTGCTCCGCGAGAGCGGGCTGGTCCGCGACGAGTCGGTCGGCCGGCAGCGGATCTACCGCCTGGACGCGGCCCCGCTCGCCCCGCTGCTCGACTGGCTCGCCGGGCTCAGCACCGTCGACCGGTGGGAGCGGCACCTCGACGCGTTGGAGACCGAGGTCTACCGCACCCGCCGAGAGCGCCGCAGCCGCGGCCCGGCGGAGCACCGAAGGGAGCACACGGCATGACCCGCACACCCGCCGGACGCCTGTTTCGCACCGCCGCCGGCCACGATCTCGTGCTCACCCGAACCTTCCACGCCCCGATCGCCGACGTCTGGGCCAGCCTGACCGAGTCGGAGCGTACGGCCCGCTGGTTCGGCCCGTGGGAGGGTGACGCCGGGCCCGGACGGACCATCCGGGTCCAGATGGCGTACGAGGACCAGCAGCCCTGGTGCGAGGTCCACATCGAGGCGTGCGAAGCGCCGCGGCGCCTCGCCGTATCGACGACCGACAGCTACGGCACCTGGCTGCTGGAGCTGTCGCTGACCGAGACCAACGGCACCACCGAGCTGCGGTTCGTCCAGCACCTGAGCAGCGTGGAAGGCATCGCCGAGGTGGGCGCCGGCTGGGAGTACTACCTGGACCTGCTGGTCGCCGCCCGCGACGGCTCACCCCGCCCCGATTTCGGCGACTACCACCCCGCCATGCGGTCCTACTACCAGGGCCTGGTCGCCGCTGCCGGCTAGGGGTCGAGTTCCCGCCGTAGCTTGGCGAACTCGGCCGTCAACGCCGGCAGGGGAAAGTGCGCGTTCAGGCCGCTGGGGTTGGGTAGCACCCAGACCCCGGCCGGGCCCAGACGGCCCGGCTGCCGGCCCAACCCGGCCTTCGGCTGGGCGAAGGCGATCCGGTACGCGGTCACCCCGAGAATCGCCACCCAGCGCGGCCGGTAGCGCTCGGCCTTCACCGCCAGCCCGGCGACTCCGGCGACCAACTCCGCCGAGGTCAGCTCGGCGGCGCGGGCGGTGGCCCGGTTGCTGAGACTGGTGATGCCCAGGCCCTGCCGCAGCAGCTCGTCGCGTTCCGACGAGTGCAGTTGGCGGTCGGTGAAACCAGCCCCGTGCAGGGCCGGCCAGAACCGGCTGCCCCTGCGGGCGAACGGCTCCCCCACGGCGGCCGAGTACAGACCCGGGTTGAAACCGCAGAACAGCACGCGCAGCCCGGGGCCGATCACGTCGACCAGCCCACGACCGGCCGCCGCCGCCACCTCCTGCGGGGTCGGCCGCCGCGACGGCCCCGCACGCTCCGCGTCCACCCCACCGATCCTGCCGTACGCCCGGGTGTCGGGCCCGGCGCACGCCTTGACACCCTCAACGGATGCAGTCGACCGACCACCTCGCCGCCGCCCGCCACGCACGGATGCGCTGGAACACGCCGCTGTCGCCGGAGCACGCCACGCTGCTGCTGCAACGGCTCGACGTCCGCCCCGGCGCGCGTGTGCTCGACCTCGGCTGCGGTTGGGGTGAGCTGCTGCTGCGGGCGGTCGCCGCCGGCGGCGTGTCCGGCCCGGTCGCGACGCGGGGCGTCGGCGTCGACACCGACGACGCCGCGCTCGCCCGGGGGCGGCGGCTCGCCGCGGGCCGGTCGCTGAACCGGCACGTCGCCTTCGTGATGGGCGAGGCGGCGGCCTGGCAGGAGCCCGCCGACCGGGTCCTCTGCGTCGGCTCGGCACACGCCTTCGGCGGCACCGCCGCCGCCCTCGACGCCCTCGCCGCCGTGGTCCGACCGGGCGGGAGGCTGCTGTTCGGCGACGCGTACTGGGAACGGTCCCCGACGGCGGAGATCGCCGCGGTCTTCGGCCCGCAGGTGACGACCCTTCCCGGGCTGGTCGAGGCCGCCCGCGAGCGCGGCTGGCGGTTGCTGCACCTGAGCACCGCCGACCAGCGGGAATGGGACGACTTCGAGTCCACCTGGCTCGCCGGCCGGCAGGAGTGGCTGCTGACGTACCCGGAGGATCCCCGCGCGGCCGATGTCCGCGCGGAGCTCGACGACCGGTTGCGCCAGTACGTCGGCGGTTACCGAGGCGTCCTCGGCCTCGCCTACCTGGTCCTCGGCCGCTGACGTTGAGCGGCACGAGCCTCGGCGTTCGGCCCACCGGCGCGACCGGCGTAGGGAAGAGTGGCAGGCGAGAGCTGTCGTCGGCGCGCAGGCGACGGCACGGCGCCGGCCCGTGCGGAGGTTCCAGATGGGTGACACGTCCGCGGCGAACCCCGCCCGCAGTGTCGTGCTGGTCCATGGCGCGTACGCGGACGGTTCCTCCT
This sequence comes from Micromonospora sp. NPDC049645, assembly GCF_040675155.1. Lineage (NCBI taxonomy): Bacteria > Bacillati > Actinomycetota > Actinomycetes > Micromonosporales > Micromonosporaceae > Micromonospora > Micromonospora sp. NPDC049645. The sequence continues at coordinate 151,537 of NZ_JBFAOI010000012.1, read as the reverse complement.
GGGCCGACGTCATCCCGCTGCTCCAGCGGGCCGGGTTGACCGTCACCGCCGTGCAGAACCCGCTGACCTCCCTGGCCGACGACGTCGCCGCCACCAACCGCGCCCTCGACCGCCAGGACGGGCCGACGGTGCTGGTGGGCCACTCCTGGGCCGGCACGGTCATCAGCGAGGCCGGCAACCATCCGTCGGTCACCGCACTGGTGTACGTCGCGGCCCGCGCGCCGGACGCCGGTGAGGACTTCACCGCACTGGCGGCGAAGTACCCCACGCCGCCGGCGAACGCCGGTCTCGTGCACCACGACGGGTACGCGCAGCTGAGCGAGAGCGCCTTCCTGAACGACTTCGCCGGTGGCGTCGACGAGGCCCGCGCCCGCGCCCTCTACGCGGTGCAGGGGCCGATCGCAGGCGACCTCTTCAAGGGCCGTACGACGACGGCCGCCTGGCGGGACCGACCCTGCTACTACTCGATCTCCACGCAGGACCGCACGACCGCGCCGGAGCTGGAACGGTTCCTGGCCGAGCGGATGAACGCGACCACCATCGAGGTGGAATCGTCGCATCTCGCCATGGTCACCCACCCGGAGACGATCGCCGACCTCATTCTCATGGCGACCAGGGGCACGCCCGGTCCCGCCTAGCGGGTCGAGGCTCACTACGCGCCGTCCCACCGCCGCGGCGGTGGGCTTGACGGGGCGTAGACATCGGAGGTTTACTGCGTCAGCGATACCAGTCGATGAATTTTGGCCGTCCACAGTGGTTGGTCGAGCTTGTCGGCTGGTCCACGCACCACCCCATCATCCCACCCCACCCCACCCCACCCCACCCCACCACCCCGCAGCACCTCAGCCGAGCATCGGCGGCCCGGCTCCCGCACCACCGCCACCCCTGGCCCATGGCCTGCCCGCGTGCACGCCCTGAGGCCCACGCTCAGCTAAGGAGCAACGAGCATGCGTTCCCGTTCCCGTATGTTGGCCGCCATCACCGGTCTGGCCGTGTTACTGACCAGCCTGGTCGCCCTGCCGACCCCCGCCTCGGCGGCGCCGCTGACCAAGGTGCTGGTCTTCAGCAAGACCGCCGGCTTCCGGCACTCGTCCATCCCCAACGGCATCGCCGCGATCCAGCAGCTCGGCTCCGCCAACGGTTTCACCGTGACCGCGACCGAGGACGCCGCCCAGTTCACCACCTCCAACCTGGCCCAGTACCAGGCGGTGGTGTTCCTCTCGACCACCGGCGACGTGCTCAACTCCAGCCAGCAGACCGCGTTCGAGTCGTACATCGCCGCCGGTGGCGGCTACGTCGGCGTGCACGCCGCCGCCGACACCGAGTACAGCTGGCCGTGGTACGGCTCGCTGGTCGGGGCCTGGTTCGACTCGCACCCGGCGATCCAGACCGCCACCGTGCGGATCGAGGACCAGACCAACCCGTCGACCGCGCACCTCGGCACCACCTGGGTCCGCTCCGACGAGTGGTACAACTACCGCACCAACCCCCGGTCCAGCGCGCGGATCCTCGCCAACCTCGACGAGTCGTCCTACAGCGGCGGCAACATGAGCGGCGACCACCCGATCACCTGGTGCAAGGCGTACGGCGGCGGACGGGCCTGGTACACCGGCCTCGGGCACACCGAGGCGTCGTACACCGACCCGAACTTCACCCGGATGCTGCTCGGCGGCCTCCAGGTCGCCGCGGGCTCCGTGACGGCCGACTGCTCGCCGCGCACGACCACCCCGCCGCCCACCGCCACCGGCTCCACGCTGCGGGCCCGCGCCAACAACCAGTACGTGAGCGCGCCCAACTCGACCACCGCGCTGATCGCCAACAAGACCTCCGTCGGCACCAGTGAGCGGTTCGACCTGGTCAACCTCGCCAACGGCAACGTGGCGCTGCGTGCCAAGAGCAACGGTCAGTACGTCGCGGCCGAGAACGCCGGTGCCGCCGCCCTGATCGCCAACCGGGCCACCGCGGGCGCCTGGGAGACGTTCCAGCTCGTCCGCAACTCCGACGGCACGGTGAGCCTGCGGGCCACGGTGAACAGCCGCTACGTCGCGGCCGACAACGGCGGCGCCTCCCCGCTGATCGCCAACCGGACCTCCATCGGCCAGTGGGAGAAGTTCGACCTGGTCACCACCAACTGACCTGGTCCCCCCGCTCGTTCTCACCACCCCCACCTGGTCGTGGTGCGCCCCCGCGCGCCCGTCCCCCGGTCGTCGAGAAAGGACGATCATGCTCTCGTACCCCCGGCGCTGGCCCCGGGCGCTCTTCGCGGCGGTCCTGACCGTCGCGAGCGCGGCCCTCGCTGTGGCTGCACCGTCCACCGCCCAGGCGGCGGTGATTCCCGCCTCCGACTATCAACAGGTCAAACTTGCCACCGGCTCGGCGGAGCTGGGTGAGGCGATGTCCCTGGCCGTCCTGCCCAACCGTTCGGTGCTGCACACCGCCCGCAACGGCGTGCTGCGGGTGACCGACGTGGCCGGCAACACCAAGGTCTCCGGCACCCTGTCGGTCTACACCCACGACGAGGAGGGGTTGCAGGGCGTCGCCGTCGACCCCAACTTCGCCACCAACCGGTGGATCTACCTGTACTACTCCCCCACGCTGAGCACCCCGTCCGGGGACGCCCCGACCACCGGCTCACAGTCCGACTGGGACCGGTGGAAGGGACACCTGCGGCTGTCCCGGTTCACCCTCAACAGCGACGACACGCTCAACCTGAGCAGCGAGAAGATCGTGCTCCAGGTCGCCAACGACCGTGGGCAGTGCTGCCACGTCGGCGGTGACCTGGACTTCGACGCCGCGGGCAACCTGTACCTGACCACCGGCGACGACACCAACCCGTTCGAGTCCTCCGGCTACGCGCCGCTGGACGAACGCACCAACCGCAACCCGCAGTTCGACGCCCAGCGCTCGGCGGGCAACACCAACGACCTGCGGGGCAAGCTGCTGCGGATCAAGCCGCAGTCGGACGGCACGTACACGATCCCGTCGGGCAACCTGTTCGCGCCCGGCACGGCCGGCACCCGCCCGGAAATCTACGCCATGGGTATGCGCAACCCGTTCCGGATGAGTGTGGACAAGGCGACCGGCGTCGTCTACCTCGGTGACTACGGCCCCGACGCCGGGGGCACCGACGCCAACCGTGGCCCCTCCGGTCAGGTCGAGTTCAACCGCATCGCGGCGCCCGGCAACTACGGCTGGCCGTACTGCACCGGCACCAACACGAGCACCGAAACATACAATGAATACACCTTCCCGTCCGGGCCGTCGCAGTCGAAGTACAACTGCACGGGCGGGCCGACCAACAACTCGTTCCGCAACACCGGGCTCACCACGCTGCCCGCGGCGAAGCCAGCCTGGATCAAGTACGCCGGCGACTCCGGGTCACCGTCGGAGTTCGGCAGCGGCTCGGAATCACCGATGGGCGGCCCGGTCTACCGCTACAACGCCTCGCTCAACTCCAGCATCAAGTTCCCGGCCTCGCTCAACGGCCAGTTCTTCGCCGGCGAGTACGGCCGCCGCTGGATCAAGGCGATCGCGGTCAACTCCGACGGCTCGCGCGGGGAGATCTCCAACTTCCCGTGGAGCGGCACCCAGGTCATGGACATGGCCTTCGGCCCGGACGGCGCGCTGTACGTGCTGGATTACGGCACCGGCTCGAACAACCAGGCGCTGTTCCGGATCGAGTACATCGGCGGCGGCAACCGCAGCCCCATCGCGGTGGCGTCGGCGAACCCGACCTCGGGGGCCAACCCGCTGACGGTCAACTTCTCGTCGGCCGGCAGCTCCGACCCGGAGGGTGGCGCACTGAGCTACCTGTGGACCTTCGGCGACGGCACCACGTCGACGGCCGCAAACCCCACGAAGACGTACACCACCAACGGCACGTACTCCCCTACCCTGAAGGTCACCGACCCGACCGGCCTGTCCGGCACGGCGAGCCTGGTCGTCACGGTCGGCAACACCGCGCCGACGGTGACGCTCACCACGCCCTTGGACGGGCAGCTGTTCAACTTCGGTGACACGGTGCCGTACACCATCTCGGTGAGCGACCCGCAGGACGGCACGATCGACTGTTCCAAGGTGAGCTTCACCTACGCGCTGGGCCACGACAGTCACGCCCACCAGATCACCTCGAAGACGGGGTGCAGCGGCTCGATCACCGTCCCGACCGACGGGGAGCACGACTCGGCGGCCAACATCTACGGGGTCTTCGACGCCGCGTACACCGACAACGGCGGGCTCACCACGCACAGCATCAGGACGCTGCAACCGAAGCACCGTCAGGGTGAGCACTTCAGCGCGACGTCCGGTGTCCAGGCCACCGACCACACCAACGCCGAGGGTGGCCGCACCGCCGGGTTCATCGAGAACAACGACTGGATCTCGTACCAGCCGTACAACCTGTTCAACGCGACCCGGTTCACCGCCCGGGTCTCCTCGGCCGGGGCCGGCGGCACCATCGAGGTTCGCGTCGGGTCGGCCACCGGCACCCTGCTCGGCACCGCCACGGTGCCGGTGACCGGTGACTGGGAGACCTTCGTCGACGTCTCCACCGCCATCAGCAACCCGCCCACCTCGACCACCACGCTCTACCTGGTGTTCAAGGGCGGCTCCGGCAACCTGTTCGACGTCGACGCGTTCACCTTCACCACCGGCACCAGCAGCGGCACGCCGGTGACCACCCTGCGGGCGCAGGTGAACAACCAGTACGTGTCCGCTGTCGGCAGCAACGCGCTGATCGCCAACAAGGCCAGCGTGGGCACCACCGAGCAGTTCGACCGGGTCGACGCCGGCAACGGCAACATCGCCCTGCGGTCACGCGCCAACGGGTTGTACGTCTGCGCCGAGAACGGGGGCGCGGAGCCGTTGATCGCGAACCGCACGACGGTCGGCCCGTGGGAGACCTTCACCATCATCACCAACTCGGACGGCACGGTCGGGCTGCGGGCTCTGGCCAACAACCAGATCGTGGCGGCCGAGAACGCCGGCGCGGGAGCGTTGATCGCCAACCGTACGTCGGTCGGGTCCTGGGAGCGGTTCACCCTGACCACCAACTGACCGTGGAGGGGCCCGGCCTGGTCGTCGACCGGGCCGGGCCCTTCCGCGTCCGGTGGGGGCGCTGCGCGGGTCCGGCGATCGGTCACCGGGACGGTGTGGACGCTCGTCGGTCAGATCGGGAAGCGGCCGTGCCGCCAGTGCCAGTGGCCTCCGGCCCTCAGGTGCTCGATGATCGCGCGTTGGAGCACGGTGCGGCGTGGCAGCTCGTCGAGCGGCGTGGTCAGGGTGCGGAACCCGAACCGCAGCACCTCGATATCCGCGTCCGGCCCTTCCGACGCCTGGTAGGGCTCCAGCTCGAACCTCCGCTGGAACCGCACGATGTTGGAATCCTCGGGGAGATACTCCCGCAGCTGCGGGTCGAGCAGCCAGGAGGCGCAGGAGAACGCGGTGTACCGCTCGTCGGGAAAGTGCCGTGGGAAGAACGCGCGGGCCTCATCGAGCGACGCGTCGACCGCCTCCGGGGTCAACGGCCCCGAATCCGGGACGTGCAGGCCGATCGCACCGTCGCCGCGCTGGTGCTGTAGCCGGCCCAGCTCGTAGACGCTGCCGCGCGCGTGCAGCGTCAGCCAGCTCTGCATGATCGGCCAGCCCTCGCCGCGCATCCGCCGGTCGATCGCGAGATTACGGCCCAGGTCGGCGAGGGTCACCCAGGACACGGCGTCGGGGATGGCGTGGTCGCGGTGGTACGCCCGGACGACGTCGAGCATGGCCAGGTACGCGTACACGTAGAGATGCCGCCAGGCCGGCCCCCGGTCGCGCGGTAGCTCCGGGCCGGGTGGCAGCCAGTCGTAGCCCCCGAAGTCGGCGCGGACCAGTGCGATCGACCGGTCGAGCAGCCACCGCAGCTCGGGCGTCCACAGCGGAGACTCGGGGTCCGGCCAGCCCGCCATGATCTCGGCGGCGTCGTCCGGCCGCACGGCGAGCCGGTCGAGGATCGCGGGCGCGTCGGCCTTGGCCGGCAGCGGCGCCGACGGCCCGTCCCCGGCGAGCCGGTGCACGCGGTCAACGTCTTCGACGGGCACCCCGAGCCGGGCGGCGATGTCGTCCAGATCCACGCCGACGACCCTACCGGCCGGTGGGCGGTTCAGGAGTCCGCGGGAACTCCGGCGTCGAGTTGCCCGATCATCGGCGCGAGGAGGTCGTTGAGTTCCCGGGCCAGCACCACCACGGCCCGCCGCGCCGCGGAGGCGACGTCGTCGTCCGGCCCGTCGGGCGTCGGCGGCAGATCGTCGAGCGGAACCGGCGCCTCCACCTGCAACGTCGCGCGCAGGTACGGCCGGCGCGTCTGGTCCTGCTCGGTGGGTGTGGTGAACTGGCCGAACAGCCGGGGCCAGTCCTGCCACCCACGGTCGCGCTGCCACTGCTTGGACCAGGTCAGCTCCGCCGGCCACCGGGACGCCACGGTCACCGCGCAGACCATGCTGCCGTCCCACGGGCTGCGCAGGCAGGTCGCCGAGATGATCCGCCGGTGCCAGCGGACGAAGCCGGGCGACAACCCGGTGGCCAGACGCCAGGACGTCACCGCGAACGCGACCGGCGCGAAGTCACCCCAGGTGTCGGCGAACTCGTCGACCCGACGAAGGACCTCGGCCTCGTACCGGCCGCGACCGTCGGTGCCGTGCTCGCGGTCGAACTGCTCGTCCAACCAGAAGGCGCGCGGATCCGGCATCCTCAACCCCGTTTCACAGCGGTGGTGTCCCCGCACCCGAACCTAGGCGAATGTCGGGGTACGGACGACAACCTCGCTGGTTGTTAATCTGCGTTATGCCCTCATCGGACCTCCCCGTTTGGGTGACCCTGACCGTTGCCGGCGTCGGCGTGGTGGGAATCGTGGCAGGCAGTGTCGTCCAGTCGTTGCGGGACGACCGGCGCTGGGAACGCGAACGGCAACGGGAGCGCGAGCGGTGGGCCCGGGAGGACACGAACCGCTGGTTCGTGCTGAAGACGGAGAGGTACGCGGCGTTCCTCAAGGTCGCCAACGAGTGGGGCAACACCCTGTTCTATCCCCGCCTGCACGCGCCGGCACCCGATGACGCGCCGACTCTCGAACAGCTGGTGGACCAGGAGATGTCCAACCTGATGTTCTACGCCTCCGCCGAGATCCGAGAGAAGGCCATCACCCTGTGGGAGATCCTGCAGACGGCCGCCCAGGCGCTCACCGACCCGGACACCAGCCGATCGGAGCAGGAACGCGTCGATCAACTGGTGGCCGACTGGGAGATGTGGCGGCAGCCCTTCGGCGATGCCGCGCCGGACGACGACCTCCGCACCGTCATCAGACGGCACTTCGACAGAAGCTGGGGCTCGTGCGCCACGGCGATGCGGCAGGACCTGAACGTGCCGTGACGACCGGGCCCGCTGCCGTCGTCGCGGTGCCATTCCGATCCGGCCGCACCCGTCGGCGTGCGGGCAGCGCTTGACAAGAAGCCGGTTCCAGAGTGGACGATGCAGCGTGCGAATTCTTGTGGTGGGTGGCAGCGGCCTGATCGGTGCTCACGTGGCGGACGTCCTGCGGGAGCGTGGTCACACCGCGACCACGGTGGCGCGTACGGCCCAGCCGGGCGTCGACCACCTGCTCGACGTCGGGTCCGCCTCGATCGACGACCTGCGGCCGTTGCTCGCCGGTCACGAGGGTGTCGTGTACGCCACCCGCACCGACGAGCAGCGTCCGCTGCCCAAGCCGATCTATCCCGAGTTCCGCCGCGACAACGTCGACCCGGTCGTACGCCTGCTCACCGCCGCCCGCCTCGAAAATCTCACCCGGGCAGTCGTGATGGGCTCCTACTACACCTACTTCGACCGGCTCCACCCCCAGTGGCGCCTGGCCGAGCGGCACACGTACATCCGGTGTCGCCTGGAACAGGCCCGGGAGGGACGGGCGGCGGCCGGTCCGGGTCTGCCGGTCGCCGTCCTCGAACTGCCCTTCGTCTTCGGCCGCGCCGGCGACCGCCTGCCCAACTGGGCCGGACCGCTGGACCGGTGGGCGCGCTCGCGTACACCCCTGCTCGCCCCGACCGGCGGGAGCGCCGCGGCCTCCGCGCGCAGCGTCGCCGAGATCGCGGTCGACGCCCTGGAGCAGGCCAGCGGCGCGGACATCCCGGTCGCCGACGAGAACCTCAGCTGGCACGACATGATCACGCGGATCGCCGGGGCGGTGGGCCGACCCCGCCGGGTCGGCCGCCTGCCGGCCGGCGCGGCGCGGGCCGCGCTGCGACTCGGCGGCGCGGCACAGGCCCTCGGTCGCAAGGAGTCGGGCATCAACCCCAGCCACCTCGCCGACCTCCTGCTCACGGACCTGTTCGTCCAGCCGACGACCGGCCGCTCGCTGGACGCGGCGCTCCGCGAGACCTTCCCGGACAACGGGGCGGCCTGACCCGGCGGCGGTGGGCACTACGACGTGGCGGGGTCGTCCGATCGGCGCTGCCGCACGGCGATCTCCACGAATTCGTGCACCAGCGGTGATCCGTTGCCCTCCGCCCAGGCCAGGCACACCTGGTTGGGCCCGAGGTCGTCGACGGGCAGGTGGACGACGTCCGGCCTGGTGTAGAACGTTGCAGTCGACAGCGGCAGGATCACCATCCCGGCCCCCGCCGCGACGTGCTCCAGCTTCTCCTCGACGGAGTTCAGCTCGGGCCGGGGGCGGGGATAGGGGTCGGTTCGGCGGTTCGGCAGGTCCCGCCATTCCGGCACCGCGTCGGGGTCTTGCAGCAGCCGTTCCTCGACCAGTTCGGCGAGGGCGACGGACTCCTTGCCGGCCAGGCGGTGGTCGCCGGCCAGGGCCACGACGCGCGGCTCGGTGAACAGTGGGCGCAGCCGCAGACCGCGCTGGTCGACCGGCAACCGCACGTAACCGACATCCGCCCGCCCCTCGCGGACGATCTCGGCCTGGTCGTCCCAGGACGTACGGACGACGTCGACGGCCAGGTCGGGGTGCCGGCGGGTGATCGCGCGGGCCTCGGCGGTGACGAGCACGCCGGGCATGAACGCGATGGTGAACGTCGGCCTGCCGTGCGCGGCCCGCTGCACCCGCCGCCGCAGGGCCTCGGCCGAGGCGAGCAGCGGCCGGGCGTCGGCCAGCAACTGACGGCCAGCCTCGGTGAGCACGGTCGAGCGGCGGTCCCGGACGAACAGCTCTGCGCGAAGTTCGTGCTCGAAGGCCCGGATCTGACGCGACAGGACCGGCTGGGCGATGTGCAACCGCGCGGCGGCCCGACCGAAGTGCAACTCCTCAGCGACCGCCACGAAGTAACGGAGCTTGCGCAGATCGACGTCCACCCTGCCCCCCGTCCGGTGCCCGCGCCGGGCAGTTCCACGATACCCGCCGGGTATGACTGGGGTGATGCTCAACGGGCATCACAGCAGGTGAAAGAGGTCTTGGACGCAGGCTTCCCCGCGGGGCACGGTGGTAACCGTCCCACCACACGATCCGAAGGACACGATCATGACTCTCATCGACCAGCGTGTCGTCGTACTCGGCGGAACCTCCGGGATCGGCCTCGCCACCGCCGCCCGCGCCGCCCGCGAGGGCGCTCAGGTCGTGGTCGCCTCCAGCAACCAGCGCAGCGTGGACCGCGCCCTGACGACCCTGCCGACCACCACCCAGGGGTACGTCGCCGACCTCACCGACCCCGACGCGGTGTCCCGGCTGTTCCGGGGTATCGGCCCGTTCGACCACCTCGTCTACACCGCCGGTGAACCCCTCGCGCTGATGTCCGTCGACGCCCTCGACGTCACCGCCGCCCGGACCGCCTTCGACCTTCGCTACTTCGGCTCCCTGTCGGCGGTCAACGCGGCGCTGTCGTACCTGCGCCCAGGTGGCTCGATCACCCTCACCACCGGCACCGCCAACCACCGGCCCAGCGCCGGCTGGTCGGTGGCGGCCAGCATCACCGGGGCAATCGACGCGCTGGTCCGCGCGCTCGCCGTCGAACTCGCCCCGATCCGGGTCAACGCCGTCTCCGCCGGGGTGATCCGCTCACCGCTCTGGGACTCCCTGCCCGAGGAAACCCGAGAGCAGATGTACGCGCAGCTCAGCGAGTCGCTTCCACTCGGTCGGGTGGGCGAGCCCGAGGAGGTCGCCGAGGCGTTCGTCTACCTCCTGCGCGCGACCTACGCCACCGGCACGGTGGTGACCGTGGACGGGGGCACCCTGATCGCCTGAGCCCGCCCCGCGCCGGCCGGCGACCGTCAGCGGAGCTGCTCGGCCAGGCCGACGACGATGCCCTCCGGGCCACGGACGTAGCAGAGCCGAAAGATGTCCTCGTACCGCTCCACCTCGCCGACGAGTTCGGCCCCGTGGCCGCGCAGCCGGGCGATCACGTCGTCGATGTCGTCGACGGCGAACATGATGCGCCGAATGCCAAGCGTGTTCGCCGGAGCGTCCCTCGGTTCCGCGCTGATCGCGGCCGGTCGGTGGAACATCGCCAGCTCGACCTTGCCGTGGCCGTCCGGGGTCCGCAGCATCGCGACCTCCTGGCGTACGTCGTCGATCCCGATGACGCGCTCCACCCACCGCCCCTCGACCGGCCCCCTGCCCTCCAACTCCATGCCGAGTTCGACGAAGAACGCGATGACCGCGTCAAGGTCCTCGACAACGATGAGGACGTTGTCCATCCGCTGGATCGCCACGCGGGATCTCCCTGCTCTGCTGCGGTCACGGTGACCGCATCCTCCCTGAAGACGGAGCCGTCTGGCTGTTCTCGACACCCAAAGCGGACTGCCTGGTCGCGTGGCGGCCCGCTGGCTGTAGTGACAGGCAGTCAGCTGTCCGGCGGCCCGAGCCTCAGAGTCAGCCCTTCCTCAGCCGCCAGCACCGCGCCGCCGAACTCCACCTGCGCGGCGGCCACCGCCGCCACCCGGTCGTTGCCCGGCCAGAAGTGGGTGAGCAGCAGGCGGCGGGCACCCGCCCGGTGAGCCCACAGACCGGCTTCGGTGGAGGTCAGCAGGTTTCGGGTGGGACGGCCGCTCTCGCCGTCGTAATCCGTCGCCTCGACGATGAACAGGTCGGCGTCACGACCCAGCTCGGCCAACACGGGAGTCGGCCCCGTGTCCCCGGAGTAGGCCAGGGCAGTCCCGTCGGCCTGAAGCCGGATGCCAGCGTTCGGTACGAAGTGCGGGAGGGAAAACCCGGTGAGATCGAACGGCCCGACCCGGTAGCTGCCGGGTAGAGGGCGCGTGTCGAATACCGCGTGCAGGTCGACATCGGGCTCCAGGCCGCTGAGCCGGTCGAGCACGCCGGGCGGGCAGTACAACGGCAGCCGCGGCCCTCCGGGCTGACCATAGAACCGCATTCTGAACAGAGCGTGCAGGTCGATGCAGTGATCCGGGTGCTCATGGGTGATGACGACGGCGTCCACCGCACCATCCGGGTCGACATTCACGTTGCGGTGGCGGCACTGGACAGCCGACTGGGTGGTGAGCACATGCCCCGCCGGCCGCAGTGGCACTGCCAGGCGTGCGAGCAGCCTTGGCCGTGCGACCCAGCGCGGGTACACCTGGCGGAGGAGTTCGGCGCCAACCGGGTCAACCTGTCCATTTACGTCAGCGGCCTGCTCGATATGGCCTTGGAAGAGTTGCCGACCGCCGACACCGCCGACCTGTACGACAGATTCGTGGCCTGGACTCGCCGACCGAACGACGAAGACGCCCCGCCAGCCCAGTGAAGGCTGGCGGGGCGTCTCGTTGCGAACTGCTGCTGGCGACGCGTAGGGCCGTCTTGCCTACTTGGCGTTGAAGTAGTTGGCTTCCGGGTGGTGCACCACGATCGCGTCGGTGGCCTGCTCCGGCATGAGCTGGAACTCCTCGGACAGCTCGACCCCGATCCGGTCCGCACCGAGCAGATCCATGATCTTCGCCCGGTCCTCCAGGTCGGGGCAGGCCGGGTAACCGAACGCGTACCGGCAGCCCCGGTAGTCGTTGTGCAGGATGCCGGCCAGGTCCGTCGGGTCGTCGTGCCCCAACGGGCGACCGTCGGGCAGGGTCATCTCGGCGCGGATCCGCTGGTGCCAGTATTCGGCGAGGGCCTCGGTGAGCTGCACGGAGAGCCCGTGCACCTCCAGGTAGTCGCGGTACTCGTTGCGGGCGAACAGCTTCGCCGCGTACTCGCTGACCGGCTGACCCACGGTGACCAGTTGCAACGCGACCACATCGAGCTGGTCGCCCTTGGGCTTGAAAAAGTCCGCCAGGCAGAGCCGCCGCTCCTGCCGCTGCCGGGGAAAGGAGAACCGGGCGCGCTCCGCGTGCCCGTTCTCGTCGAGCACCACCAGGTCGTTGCCCTCGGAGTACGCGGGGAAGTAGCCGTACACCACGGCTGCCTCGAGCACCTGGTCGGCGATCAGCCGATCCAGCCAGTACCGCAGGCGCGGCCGGCCCTCGGTCTCGACCAGCTCCTCGTAGGAGGGTCCGTTACCGCCTCGGGCGCCGCGCAGCCCCCACTGCCCGGAGAAGGTGGCCCGCTCGTCGAGCAGCGCCGCGTAGTCGGCCATCGGCACGCCCTTGACCACCCGGGTGCCGAAGAACGGCGGGGTGGGCACCGCCACGTCCGCGGCCACGTCCGAGCGGACCGACGAGTCGTGCAGCTCCGGCAGCGAGGTGGTGACCATCGAACGCTGCCGTTCCCGGCGAGCCCGCCGGGCCTCCAGAGCCGCCTCCCGCTCCGGGTCGACCACCGGGGCGCCACCCCGCTTGGCGGTCATCACCTTGTCCATCAGGGACAGGCCCTCGAACGCGTCCCGCGCGTAGTGCACCTGGCCGGGGAACATCGACCGCAGGTCGTCCTCGACGTACGCGCGGGTCAGCGCCGCCCCGCCCAGCAGGACGGGCCAGCGTTCGGCGACCCCGCGGGTGGCCATCTCGACCAGGTTTTCCTTCATGATCACCGTGCTCTTGACCAGCAGCCCGGACATGCCGATCGCGTCGGCACGGTGTTCCTCGGCGGCGTCCAGGATGGCGTTGATCGGCTGCTTGATGCCGATGTTCACCACCTCGTAGCCGTTGTTGGACAGGATGATGTCGACCAGGTTCTTGCCGATGTCGTGCACGTCGCCGCGCACGGTGGCGAGCACGATGCGACCCTTGCCGCCGTCCTCGGTGGTCTCCATGTGCGGCTCCAGGTAGGCCACCGCGGTCTTCATCACCTCGGCGGACTGGAGCACGAACGGCAGCTGCATCTGGCCGGAGCCGAACAGCTCACCGACCACCTTCATCCCGTCCAGCAGAATGTCATTGATGATCGAGAGCGGGGACCGACCACCGGCCATCGCCTCGTCCAGGTCGGCCTCCAGGCCGTTGCGCTCACCGTCGATGATCCGTCGCTTGAGCCGCTCGTCCAGCGGCAACGCCGCCAACTCCTGGGCCCGACTGGCCCGCGCACTGGTCACGTCCACGCCCTCGAACAGCTCCAGGAAACGCTGCACCGGGTCGTACCCCTCGCGGCGCCGGTCGTACACCAGGTCCAGGGCGACCTCGCGCTGCTCCTCCGGGATCTTCGACATCGGCAGGATCTTGCTGGCGTGCACGATCGCCGAGGTCAGGCCGGCCTGCACGCACTCGTGCAGGAACACCGAGTTGAGCACCTGCCGGGCCGCCGGGTTGAGCCCGAACGAGATGTTCGAGATGCCCAGGGTGAAGTTGACCCCCGGGTAGCGGCGCGCGATCTCCCGGATCGCCTCGATCGTCTCGATGCCGTCGCGGCGGGTCTCCTCCTGCCCGGTGGCGATCGGGAAGGTCAACGCGTCGATCAGGATGTCCGAGCGGTCCATGCCCCACCGGTCGGTCAGGTCGTCGATCAACCGCGCCGCGACCCGGACCTTCCACTCCTGGGTACGGGCCTGCCCCTCCTCGTCGATGAGCAGCGCCACCACCGCGGCGCCGTGCTCACGGACGATCGGCATCACCCGCGCGTACCGGGAGTCGGGGCCGTCGCCGTCCTCGAAGTTGACCGAGTTGACCACACAACGGCCGCCGAGCATCTCCAACCCGGCCTCCACCACGTTCGGCTCGGTGGAGTCCAACATGATCGGCAGCGTCGAGGCGGTGGCGAACCGGCCGGCCAACTCCCGCATGTCCTGCGTGCCGTCCCGGCCGACGTAGTCCACGCACAGGTCGAGCAGGTGCGAACCGTCGCGCGCCTGGCTGCGGGCGATCTCCGTACAGGCCCGCCAGTCGCCGGCGAGCATCGCCTCCCGGAACGCCTTCGAGCCGTTGGCGTTGGTCCGCTCCCCCACCATCAGCACCGACGCGTCCTGGGCGAACGGCACCGGGTGGTACACCGACGAGACACCCGCCTCGTGTCGGGGCTCACGGGCCGGGGCGACGGTGCCGTGCAGCCGTTCCGCAAGCACCCGGACGTGCTCCGGGGTGGTGCCGCAACAGCCGCCGATCAGCCCCACGCCGTACTCGGTGATGAACCGCTCCAGGGCCTCGGCCAGCTCCACGGGAGTCAGCGGGAAGTACGCCCCGTCGGCGGTCAACACCGGCAGGCCGGCGTTCGGCATCACCGACAGCGGAATGCGGGAGTGCTGCGACAGGTAACGCAGGTGCTCGCTCATCTCGGCGGGACCGGTCGAGCAGTTGAGCCCGATCAGGTCCACGCCGAGCGGTTCGATCGCCGCCAGGGCCGCGCCGATCTCGCTGCCGACCAGCATGGTGCCGGTGGTCTCCACGGCGACGTGACAGATGATCGGCACCGACTGGCCCAGCTCGGCCATCGCCCGCTTCGACCCGACCACGGCCGCCTTGACCTGGAGCAGGTCCTGGCAGGTCTCGATGATCAGCGCGTCCGCGCCGCCGACGATCAGACCCGCGGCGTTCTCCTGATAGGCGTCGCGCAGGGTCGAGTAGGGGGCGTGGCCCAGGGTGGGCAGCTTGGTGCCCGGCCCGATCGAGCCGAGCACGAACCGGGGCCGCTGCGGGGTGCTGGCCGCGTCGGCGGCCTCCCGGGCGATCCGGGCACCCGCCTCGGACAGCTCGCGGATGCGGTGCGGGATGTCGTACTCGGCGAGGTTGGCGAGGTTGGCGCCGAAGGTGTTGGTCTCCACGCAGTCGGCGCCGACGGCCAGGTAGGCGTCGTGCACCCCGCGCACCACGTCCGGACGGGTGACATTGAGGATCTCGTTGCACCCCTCCAGCCCGTCGAAGTCGTCGAGCGTGAGGTCCGCAGCCTGCAGCATCGTGCCCATCGCACCGTCGGCGATGAGGATCCGGTCTGCCAGCACATCCATCAATGAAGTCCGCACCCGTTCAGGTTAATGCGATTCGGCCTTACTCCACGACCGCCCTCGAGCGATCCCCTATTGTGTCACCGGGATCACCCTGTCTGGTTCGTTCGGGTATGACCGGCTGCCGGACCGGCCGACCGGCGCGGCCGACAGGCCGCGCCCTCGCCCGGCACGTAGGCTGACGGACGTGAAGGACAACAGGGACGCCGCCGTGCCCCACGGTATGACGACCGGGCGCGGTCCCGGCGTCAGCCGCGACGAGCAGGGTGAGGTGACGGCGTGACCGAGTTCGACGGACTGCCGGTGCTGCGGTCCCCGGTGGCGATCGCCGCGTTCGAGGGCTGGAATGACGCCGCCGACGCGTCCACCGCCGCGGTCGAGCACCTGGAGCAGGTCTGGAACGCCCGGCAGATCACCGAGCTGGACCCGGAAGACTTCTACGACTTCCAGGTCAGCCGGCCCACCATCACGATGGCCGACGGGGAGACCCGACGGGTGGAGTGGCCGACGACCCGGTTCATGGTGGCCAGCCCCGAGGGCACCGACCGCGACGTGGTGCTGATCCGCGGCATCGAGCCCAGCATGCGTTGGCGGACGTTCTGCGAACAGGTGCTGGAGATCTGCCACAGCCTGGAGGTGGAACGGGTGGTGCTGCTCGGCGCGTTGCTGGCCGACGTGCCGTACACCCGGCCGCTGCCGATCAGCGGCAGCGCCTCCGACGCGCAGGCCGCCGAGCGCTACCAGCTCACCCCCACCCGCTACGACGGGCCGACCGGCATCGTCGGCGTGCTGCACGACGCCTGCACCCGCGCCGAGGTGGACGCCGTCTCGTTCTGGGTGCACGTGCCGCACTACGCCAACAACCCGCCCTGCCCGAAGGCCACCCTCGCCCTGCTGCACCGGGTCGAGGAGGTCGTCGACCTGCCGGTGCCGATGGCCGACCTCGCCGAGGAGTCCGCCGAGTGGGAACAGCGGGTGCGCAGCGCCGCCGAGCAGGACGCCGAGCTGGGCGAGTACGTCCGTGAGCTGGAGGAACGGGTCGGCGACGAGGGCATTACCCCGTTGACCGGCGACGAGATCGCCCAGGAGTTCGAGAAGTACCTGCGGCGTCGGGGCGGTTCGGCCGGCCCCACCGCCGGTTCCTGGTAGCACTGTTCGCTGCGGGCCCTCGGACCTTTTGTGGTCCGGGGGCCCGTTTTTGGCGTGTCCGGGGTGGCGCCGGCACACCCGCTAGGGCATCCTAGGAACCTAGATGTGATCAAGGAGGCGGGTGTGCAGATCAACCCCGGGGCCGCCGAGTTCCCCCACCGACAGATCGCCGCGCAGCTCAAGGCCCAGGTCCGCCGCGGCGACTGGGGGCCGGGTGAGCGACTGCCGTCCATCCCGGCCATCGCCGAGATGTTCGGCGTCGCCAAGCAGACCGTGCAACGCGCCGTCGACCAGCTGCGGGTCGAGGGCATCCTGATCACCAAACCCGGCTCCGGTACGTACGTCCGGGGCACCCGCCGCCGCCTCAACCGTCTCTCCCGAGGGCGGTACGGCGGCTTCCGTGGCTACCACACCGACCTGGCCGCCCGATACCGGCAGCAGCTCGTCTCCGTCGGGCACGCCCCCGCCCCCGCCGAGGTGGCCGACGCGTTCGGGGTGTCCGACGGCACCGACCTGCTGTGCCGCCGGCACCTCGTCCGCACCGAAGACTCGCCCGTCGAGGTCGGTGCCTCCTGGTTCCTGCCTCGCGACACCGCCGGCACCTCACTGGAACG
This sequence comes from Micromonospora sp. NPDC049645, assembly GCF_040675155.1. Classification (NCBI taxonomy): domain Bacteria; kingdom Bacillati; phylum Actinomycetota; class Actinomycetes; order Micromonosporales; family Micromonosporaceae; genus Micromonospora; species Micromonospora sp. NPDC049645. Next base: position 134,502 of record NZ_JBFAOI010000012.1, on the reverse strand, counting down.
CGCGGAGGCGTTCGGCCGGCCGCTGTACCAGGAAGCCGAGGAGGCCACCGGACGGCGCTACGTCTCGGCCACCGACACGATCAGCGCCCGACAGCCCAGCCGGGAGGAGGCCGAGACCCTCCAGATCCGGCCCGACACGCCGGTGCTGCACCTGCTGCACGTGGCGTACGACGCGCACCGCAAGCCGATCGAGGTGTCCCAGGCGACCTGGCCGGGCCCCATGACCACCCTGACCGAGGAATACAAGATCCCCGCCCCAACCCCCGACCCAGAACCCGACCCCGGCCTGATCCTGGGCTAACCCCAGCCCCGCCCAGCCCACCCCAACCCCGCGACTCCTCTATCGGTGATTGGGGGTTGACGGGTTCGGCAGAGATCAAACCGCCCGTCAACCCCACGATCGACGATCGACCACGGGGTTTTTTCGGGTGATCGACTCGGCTTTCAGGAAAGCGGTGGGTCGCGCCGGGTGGGACACCGCGACTTCCTGAAAGCCGAGTCGATCAACGCCCAGGGGCGGTGCGACGCCTGCGCGGGGGCGGCGCGGCACGGTGCAGCCGCGCGGCACGGTGCAGCCACGCGGCACGGTGCAGCCACGCGGCACGGTGCAGCCACGCGGCACGGTGCAGCCACGCGGCACGGTGGGCACCCCGGGCGCCCCGGGCACCGCGCGCACCGGGCACCCCGGGCACCGCGCGCACCCCGGGCACCGGGTTAGAGGCGAATGCCGAGGAGGGCGTCCACCGTGTTCGCGAAGAGGGCGGGCGCTTCGGGGTCGTCCGTGCTGCCGGACAGGGCCCCGTCGGCCCAGCGGTCGGCCGCCGCCAGGGCGCCGGGGGTGTCCAGGTCGTCGGCGAGGCGGGCGCGTACCTCGGCCAGCAACTCGGCCCCGGACGGCCCGGACGGCGCGGCGGCGGCGCGGCGCCAGCGGTCCAGGCGCTCGTGTGCGGCGGTGAGCAGGTCGTCGGTCCAGGTGCGGTCGCTGCGGTAGTGCCCGGAGATCAGCGCCAGCCGGATCGCCATCGGGTCGACCTTGTCGGCGCGCAGCCGGGACACGAAGACCAGGTTGCCGCGGGACTTGGACATCTTCTCGCCGTTCAAGCCGATCATCCCGGCGTGGACGTAGTGCTCGGCGAACGGCGCCTGGCCGGTGAGCCGCTCGGCGTGCGCGGCGGAGGCCTCGTGGTGCGGGAACAGCAGGTCGTTGCCGCCGCCCTGCACGTCGATCCGGTCGCCGAGCAGGTTCAGCGCGATCACCGCGCACTCGATGTGCCAACCGGGGCGGCCCGGGCCCAGCTCGCCGCCCGGCCAGGACGGCTCACCCTCGCGGGCGCCACGCCACAGTAGCGGGTCCAGCGGGTCGCGCTTGCCGGCCCGATCGGGGTCACCGCCGCGCTCCGGGAAGATTTCCAGCATCTGCTCACGGGTCAGGTTCGACTCGTAGCCGAAGCGGGGCGTGGCGGAGATGTCGAAGTAGACGTCGCCGGTGCCGTCGTCGAGCCGGTACGCGGCGCCGTCCTTGAGCAACGCCTCGACCCGGTCGGCGATGTCCGGGATCGACTCGACCGCGCCCACGTAGTGCGCCGGCGGGATGATCCGCAGCGCCTCCATGTCCTCCCGGAACAGCGCCGTCTCCCGCATCGCCAGGACCACCCAGTCCTCGCCGTCGCGGGCGGCCCGCTCCAGCAGCGGGTCGTCGATGTCGGTGACGTTCTGCACGTAGCGCACCGGGCGGCCGGCGTCGCGCCACATCCGCTGCACCAGGTCGAACGTGATCATGGTGGCGGCGTGGCCGAGGTGGGTGGCGTCGTACGGGGTGATGCCGCAGACGTACATGCTTCCCGCGTCCGCCGGCTCACTCGGGTGGACACCCTGCCGCGCCGAGTCGTACAACGCCAGTGGCTCGCCCCTGCCCGGCAGCCGTGGCACCTCGTGTCCCGCCCAAGACTCCATGGGCATCAGCCTAGCCAGCCCGACGACCACGCCCGAGCACCCCACGGGTGATCAAAATGACAACGGCTCACATGGGCGGCCAGGGCATCGCCGGCCAGTCCTCCGGGGGCTGCGGGAAGCGACCGGTGACGCGCAGCCGGTCGATTCGGGCGGCCACCTCGGCCACCTCGCTGATCGTCAGGTGGTCGGCCAGCTCCGCGCCGAGCGCCCCGGCGACCTGACCGGCCAGTGCGTCGAGCATCTCCACGGCGTCCGGGGGCAACTGCTTGCCGGCCCAGCCCCAGAGGACCGTGCGCAGCTTGTCCTCGACGTGGAAGCTCACCCCGTGGTCCACGCCGTAGATCCGGTCGTCGGCACCGACGAGCACGTGCCCACCCTTGCGGTCGGCGTTGTTGAGCACCGCGTCGAGCACCGCCAGTCGGGCCAGCCGTGGGTCGTCGGCGTGGGCGAGGGCGTAGGCGGCGCCGTCGTCGTCGCGGGCCGCCGCGATCGGGAACCAGCGCGGCGGTATCTCCCCGGCGGGAAGGAAACCGACGAGCGGTTCGGCGTCCTCCGGCTCGTCGATCCACAGCTGGCAGGAGCCGGGGCCGAACGGCCCGTCGCGCAGCACGGTGGGCGGCACCAGGTCCCACCCGGTGGCCCGGGACACCAGGTACGCCGAGACCTCCCGACCGGCCAGGGTGCCGTCGGGGAAGTCCCAGAGTGGGCGTTCGCCACGGACCGGCTTGTAGACGCAGCGGGCGGTCAGCTCGCCCAGGGTCAGGATGCCGCGCAGCGTCGTGTTCGACGCGTCGACCAGCCGACCCTCCAGGTCGAGGACGCCGTCACGCAGCAGCCGCAGCGCGGCGTCGCCGTCCTGGCGAGGCTGGAGGCCGGACGAGGTCACCGGTGATAACCGTTGTGCCGCGGGCAGAGGTGCCCGGCGGGGTCCAACGGTTGGCCGCAGAGCGGGCACGGTGGCCGGCCCGCGTTGACCACTCGCCGGGCCCGCTCGATGAACTGGCGGGTCGCCTGCGGGGTGAGCCGGACCCGGAGCCGGTCCAGGTCCTCGTCCGGCTCGTCGTCGTCCTCGTCGTCCTCGTCGTCGTCCTCGTCGCCCAGCTCGACCTCGGGCTCCACCTCGCCCGCCGCGATCGCCTCGATCACCACGGTCGCGGTGTCCACGTCGAAGGCCAGCCCGAGGGTCCCGACCCGGAACTCCTCGTCGACCGGAGTGTCCAGCGGCTCGTTGTCGCCGATCACCGGCGCCAGCTCGGGCAGGTCCACCCCGAAGCGACGCTGGGCCTCGGTGAGCAGCTCCTCCAGCTTCTCGGCGAGCAGGGACACCTGGACCTTCTCCAGCGCGACGCTGACCAGCCTGCCGCCGCCGCGGGCCTGCAGGAAGAACGTGCGCTCCCCCGGCGGCCCGACAGTCCCGGCGACGAACCGCTCCGGCGGTTCGAAGGCGTGCACCTGGTGGGTCATACCCACGACCCTATCCGGCCCGCCACGGCATCGCGCACCCCACCGACGCGAATCGCCGCAGCGGCGGCGCGCCCGGCGTACCAGGGCCGATAACCGGGCGTGGCGGCTCGCCTGACGTCCGCTGACGCCCCGTTCGGCGGCGGTGTCGTGACGTGCCTCACCGCGACGCACCGGCCCCGCCGCCGACGGCGGCGTCCGAGTCGGCCACGCGGTTCGCGCGCCGACGCCGCTTGGCTGGCGGCGGCACCAGTGCCGCCAGGTCGCCACCGGTGTCGTTGAGTCGCACCACGAAGGGTCGCAGCGGCGTGAACCGGATCGCCGTCACCGACGCCGGGTCGGCCACGATCCGCTGAAAGGCATCCAGGTGTACGCCGAGCGCGTCCGCCACGATGGCCTTGATCACGTCGCCGTGGCTACACGCCAGCCAGACCGCCTCGGGCCCGTGCTCGGCGCTCACCCGGGCGTCCCAGGACCGCACCGCCGCCACGGCCCGCGCCGCCATCGCCGCCATCGCCTCCCCGCCCGGGAAGACCGCCGCGCTGGGGTGCTGCTGGACCACCGGCCAGAGCGGCTCCTTGGCGAGCTTCTTCAGCGGCTGCCCCTCCCAGCTGCCGTAGTCGCACTCGATCAACCCCTCGTCGACCACCGGGGTGGCCTGCGGGAGCGCCAACTCCAGCGTCTGCCGGCACCGGATCAGCGGGCTGGTCACCACGGCGGCCAGCGGCACCGCCCGCAACCGCTCGCCGACCGCGGTGGCCTGGGCGCGCCCGGTGTCGTCCAACTCGACCGGTTGCCGACCGGCCAGACCGCCGTCGGCGTTCGCCGTGGTGCGGCCATGTCGCAGAAGCAGGAGGGTCGCCACGGGGATCACCCTATGACCTGCGCCCCACCCCGGGCCGTCGCGGGTGAATGTGGCGGGGATGACGGCCGCGGCCCCCGGCTCCGCCCGCGAGCGGAGCCGGGGGCCGCCGACGGGTCGGTCAGGTGGCGCTGATCGCGCCGGTCAGCAGCAGGGCCAGGACCAGGGTGCCCAACGCGACCCGGTACAGCACGAAGACGTACAGGGTGTGGTGGGCGACATAGCGCAGCAGCCAGGCGATGGCCGCGTACCCGATGCCGAAGGCGATGACCGTGGCCACGATCATCTGGGCCACCGAGGGTGTGGACGTGCCCGGTGCGGACGGCTCGAAGACGTCCCCGAGGCTGAACACGCCGGACATCACCACCGCCGGGATGGCCAGCAGGAACGAGTACCGTGCCGCCGCCTCCCGGGTCAGGTTGAGCAGCAGGCCGGCGGTGAGCGTGCCGCCGGAGCGGGACACCCCCGGGACCAGCGCCATCGCCTGGGCGAAGCCCATCACGATGCCGTCCTTCATCCGGAAGTTCTGCAGGGTGCGGGTCTGCCGCCCCCAGTACTCCGCGAACGCCAGCACGAACGCGAACACGATGAGGGTGGTCGCCACCACCCACAGGTTGCGCCCGGCGGTCTTGATCTGGTCCTTGAACAGGAACCCGAACAGCCCGATCGGGATCGAGCCGACGATCACGTACCAGCCCATCCGGTAGTCGAGGCTGGAGCGCACCGACTTGTCGCGCAACCCGACCAGCCAGGTGCGGGTGATCCGCCAGATGTCCTTGGCGAAGTAGATCAACACGGCCGCTTCGGTGCCGAGCTGGGTGACCGCGGTGAACGACGCGCCGGCGTCACGGTCGAAGAAGATCGCCGAGGTGATCCGCAGATGCCCCGACGAGCTGACCGGAAGGAACTCGGTCAGCCCCTGGACGATGCCCAGGACGATGGCCTCGACCCAGGTCACTCGCCAACTCCGGAAAGCTCGAGGGCCTCGGCGACGGTACGCAGGGTCTGCACGCCGCTGTCCCGGTCGGCCACGAACAGGGTCACCGACAGGGTGGTGACGCCGGCGGCGGCGTACTCCCGCATCCGCTCGGCGACGCGCTCCTTCGGGCCGAGCAGCGAGGTGCGGTCGATGAACTCCATGGGTACGGCGGCGGCGGCGTCGCGCTGCCGCTTGGCCAGGTACAGGTCCTGCACCTCGCGGGCGGCGTCGCCGTAGCCCATCCGGGTGGCGAGCTGGTTGTAGAAGTTCTGCTGACGGCTGCCCATGCCGCCCACGTACAGGGCGGCGTACCAGCGGACGAGCTCGGCGCAGGAGGCCACGTCGTCGCCGATCACCACGGGCACCGACGGCACCACGTCGAACCCGGCCAGATCCTTGCCGGCCCTGGCCCGCCCGGCGCGCACCGAGGCGAGCTGCTCCTCGGCGAACTCCGGGGCGTAGAACACCGCCAGCCAGCCGTCGGCGATCTCGCCGGCCAGCTCCAGGTTCTTCGGGCCGACCGCGGCCAGGTAGATCGGTATGTGCTCACGGGGTGGGTGGAAGCCCAGCCGCAGGGTCTTGCCCGGGCCGTCCGGCAGCGGCAACGTGTAGTGCTCGCCGTCGTACGCCACCTCCTTGCGGGCGATGGCCAGCTTCACGATGTCGACGAACTCGCGGGTGCGGGCGAGGGGTTTGGCGAAGCGCACGCCGTGCCAGCCCTCCGACACCTGCGGGCCGGAGACACCCAGGCCGAGCCGGAACCGGCCACCGGAGAGCGCGTCGATGGTGACGGCGGTCATGGCGGTCGCCGCCGGCGTACGGGCGGGGATCTGCATCACCGCGGCGCCCACGTCGATCCGTTCGGTCTGCCCGGCCATCCAGGCGAGCATGCTGGGCGAGTCGGAGCCGTACGCCTCCGCCGCCCACACCACCGAGTAGCCCAGCCGGTCCGCCTCCTGGGCCAGCGCCAGGTGGTCGGCGGGTGTGCTCCACGCCGTCTGGTATCCGAGACTGAGCCCGAGTCGCACTGGTCCTCCCCCATCCGTGGCACAGGTCGCACCAGGTTACGCAATGCCGATAACGGACTCGATCACCGGCTCTCTACCAATGATCCCCCCTCCGTCGGGGCAGCCCGGGGCGGCGGAACCGGCAGAACCGGCAGAGATACGGGAGCGAGGATATCCGTGGCGGCAGGTTCGAAATAAGGTTCACCCATGCAACAGCGACCGCTCGGCCGAAGCGGGCTGGCGGTTTCCCGGCTCGCGCTCGGCACCATGACCTGGGGTCGGGACACCGACGCCGACGACGCGGCGGCCCAGCTGAAGAGTTACCTGGACGCGGGCGGCAATCTGATCGACACCGCCGACGTGTACGGCGACGGTGACGCCGAGTCGGTGATCGGCTCGCTGCTGGGCTCCCTCGTCCCCCGCGAGGAGCTGCTGATCGCCACCAAGGCCGGGTTGCGCCCCGGCAGTCGGCGACGCCGGGACGGCTCCCGGGGCCACCTGCTGCGGACGTTGGACGCGTCGCTGCGCCGGCTCGGCACCGACCACGTCGACCTTTTCCAGGTGTACGGGTACGACCCGGACACCCCGCTGGAGGAAACCCTGGCCGCCCTCGACCACGCGGTGGCCAGCGGCAAGGTCCGCTACGTCGGGGTGTCGAACTTCTCCGGCTGGCAGACCGCGCGGGCCGCCGCCTGGCAGACCGCCTGGCCGGGGCGGGCGCCGGTGGTCGCGGCCCAGGTCGAGTATTCGCTGTTGGAACGGGGCGTGGAGCGGGAGGTGCTGCCGGCCTGCGACGCGCTCGGCCTGGGCGTGCTGCCCTGGTCGCCGCTGGGCCGGGGAGTGCTCACCGGCAAGTACCGGCACGGCCGTCCGGCCGATTCCCGGGCCGCCTCGCCGCACTTCGAGCGGTTCGTCGCCAGGTACCTGGAGCCGCGTTGCTCCAGCATCGTGGAGGCGGTGGCGACCGCGGCCGGCGGGCTGGGCGTGTCGCCGTTGGAGGTGGCGTTGGCCTGGATCCGGGACCGGCCCGGCGTGACCGCGCCGATCCTCGGCGCCCGGACGGTGGGGCAGCTGCTCGGCGCGCTCCAGGTGGAACGGATCACCCTGCCCGAGGAGATCACCACCGCGCTGGACGACGTGTCCGCGGTACCGGTCGGCTACCCCGAACGCGACGGCTGACCGACCCGCCACGCCACGGCGGATCATCGCCGGGTCAGGGCGTCGGACGCTGCCCGGGGAGGTCGTGGATCGCGGTCAGGAAGCGCGACTGGTCGTCGCGCAGGGCGGGCTGGGTGAGCCGGATCCACGAGCCGTCGTCGAAGACGATGGTGGAGGCGAGCTGCACCAGCCCGCTCGCGCCCCGCTCGGAGTCGACCCGGGCCACCCGGTCACGCCGCACACTCCACAGCACCCGCGGTTGACGCCGGTCGGGCCGGTCGGCGTCCGGGCGGGGGCCCATCCGCAGCAGGTGCAGATGGGTGTCCGTCACGGCCAGGGGTGTGCCGCTGTAGCGCTCCAGGAAGAGCAGCAGACTGCCGGCGAGGGTGGCGAGGTCGCCGCTGAAGACGTACCGGCGCCGGTAGGCGATCTCGGCGAGCTGGTCGGCCAGCGGGCGGTACTGGCTCAGTCGGAACAGCGCCCGGAACGCCTCCTGCTCCTCGGTGAGCGCGATCGGCTCGCGGTGGGCGGGTTGGTGCGGCAGGTCCGGCTGTTGCTGGGCCGACTCCGGCACACCGGCGGCGAGGGCGCCGGCCTGGCCCGGCAGCAACAGCACACCCGCGGCCAGCCGCACCGGCGTCAGCACGGCGTCGACCCAGACCACCGGGTTGACGATGTTGAGCAAGCCGAACAGCACCTTCGGGTCGAGGGCCTCGGCCAGCTCGGCGCCGACCTCGTCGGCGAGCTGCCGACCGGCCCGGTGGGTCTGCGACATGCGGACCGGGCCCAGCCCCACGTATTGCAGCTCCTGGCCCGGTAGCAGCGGCGTGACGAGGGCACGTTCGGGTTCGTCGCTGGTGCGGAACTCGTCGCGCAGCTCGCGGGCCCTGTCGCGGGCGGCCCGCGCGCCGCCGAGCACCGCGTCGGTGAATCGGCCCAGCCGACCCCGCTCCCCTGCCGTCACGCGTCGCCCTCCCTAGCGGCCCGCCGGCTGGCCCGCCGGCGGCTGCCCGAACACATTCTGGTCGATCCAGTCGGCCCCGCCCTGCACCGCCTGGTCGATCTGGTCGCCGACCTGCTCGCTGCCGGGGACCGACAGCCCGCTGGTCAACGCGACGGTCCCCCAGGTGACGCCGTGCACGACCGAGTTCGGCACGTTCCACGGCAGGTTGGTCGCCCAGTCCCGGGCGATCACCCGGGCCCCGTCGGCGACCCCGTGCGCGCGCAGCGCGGCGGCCCGCTCCAGGGCGCCCATGTCGAACGGGGAGCCGGACTTGCCCAGCTTGTAGGTGCCCTTCGTGGGGTCGAGGAACTTGTGGTGCCACTTGTCGAGCTTGCCGGCGGCGCGGCGCTTGTCGGCGTACTTCTTGCCGGCGCGCAGCCCCTTCTGCATGTCGACCAGCTTGTCCAGGTGCGTCCGCAGCTTGCGCAGGTACAGCATGATCCGCTGGAGCAGGCGGATGACCTTCTGTAGGTGCACCGCGAGCGGCCGGATGACCTTCAGCATCCGGGTGACCACGATCAGGCCCCGGGTCACGGCCACGCCGACACCGGCGGCCCAGGACGCGCCCATGGTGACCGGCGCCATCAGCAACGCCGTCACCAGCGTCACCAGCAGGAAGTTCACGAACTCCACGCAGAGGTCCACGAGCACGTCGTGCACGGTTTGCAGCCCGTCGGCGACACTGCGCAGGTACTCCGCGGTCGCGGCGAACTGCTCGGCGACGTCGAGGAGTTGTTGCTCCACCTCGGCCAACCGCTGCCCGTACGCCACACCGGAGGGTGAGCGCCACCCCGCCTGCGCGGACTCGCGGACACCGCGGTGCCCCTGCGCCAGGTCGCGCACCTGCGCGGCCAACGCGTCCCACTCGGCGGCCTTGGCGCGCAGCGCGGCGGGCTCGCCGTCGACCAGATCGACGAGCTGGATGAGCGGCCACGCCAGGGTCCGGCAGACACTGTCGACAGCGTCCTGCACCCCGGAGAGCGCGTTGTCGAGGCCGTTCCACAACTGGACGGCGCTGCCGGCCGGGCCGCTCATCCGGGCAGCCCCGACTGGATGGCCTTGAAACCGGCGTCGAGGTCCCGCTCGTTGTGCTCGTACGCCTCGGCCGTGTCGGCCAGCGCCGTGGCGACCCGACCGAACGCGGCATTGGCGGCGCCGAACAGCTCCTTGCCGCCGGTGACCTGCTCGGCGTACTTGTCGCGGAGCAGGTCGCTGGCGAACGGCAGGTGCCCGAAAGCGTCCGACGGCACGTCACCGGCCGAGACGATCTGACTCTCCAGCGCGGCGAGCGAGCTGGCGACCTGCTTGGCGGCTGTCTCCAGTCGACGGACCGCCTGCACGTCGACATCGATATCCGGTGGCATGCCGTTCCTCCCCCATGAGTCGAGCGCACCGACGATACGATCTTCCGGCCACCGGGCACCACCCGGTGACACGATCCACGGGGAGGAATCTCATGACGGACCCGACGTCCGCGTTCGACGCGCTCGCCGGGCGCATCGCCGACATCGAGCGCCGGTTCGCGGATCTCCGCGACGACCTGTCCGAGCTGTCCGGCACCGCGGCCGACGAGAGCGGTCTGGTTTCGGCGACCGTCGACGCCACCGGCGCGTTGACCGGTCTCACCCTCGCGCCCGCCGCCCTGCGCGCCGGCACGGAGGGGTTGGCCGCGCTGGTGCTCGACGCCTACCAGCGGGCCCGTGCGGTGGCCAGCGAGCACGTCGACGAGCACACCGAGGGGTTGGACGTCACGCTCGGCGCGGGGCTCGGTGACCTGTTCGGCAAGCCGGGCGACTTCTCGGCGTTGGGCCGGCTGGAGGAGACCATGGCCCGGCTCGGTCGGCTGGACGACCGCCTGCCCGGCGCACCGGCGTGACGTCGCCGACCTGGCCGGAGATCGCCACCCGGCTGCGCGAGACGGTGGCCCGCTGCGACCGGGACACCGACCTGGAGCTCTCCGCCGGTGCGCGCGGGATGCGGCTGCTGGTGCGCCGCGAGGTGGTGCGGGTGGTCTGCCCCGGCCACGACGAGGCACGCCTGGCCGCGCTCGGCTGGCACCGCCCGACCGGCGACGGCAGCTGGTGGTACGAGGCACGGCGCACCCCGGAGCAGGTGGAGCGGCTCAGCGTGTTCGTGACCCGCACCGCCGCCGAGGTGTTGACAAACGAGCCCGGCGCGCTCTCCTGCCGGGCACTGCCACCAGCGGCGCCGCAGGCCGCGCGGCCTGGCCCGGCGATGCTTCCCGGCGCGGCAGTACCGCCAGCGGCGGCGCAGCCGGCCGTGGTGGCGGTGCTCGCCGCGGCTGTCGAACGGCGTGACCTGCCCGGTTATCTCGGAGTGCTGGCCGGCGCCACGGTGTGCGTCCCGCTGGCGGGGGAACCGACGCCGGATGCCGACTTCCCGTGGACGGTGGTCGGCGACGCGACCGGCGCGCCCCTGCTGCCGGTCTTCACCTCGCCGGACGCGCTGGCCGCGTTCACCGGGGACGGGGTGCCGTTCATCGCGCTGCCCTGCGCCGAGTTGTTCGAGGACTGGCCGGACCCGTCCTGGGGGCTGGCGGTCGACCCGGGCAGTGCCCGGGCGGTCGCGCTGGCCGCGCCGGCTCTCGCCGCCCTGCTGACCGCGAACGTCCCCGTCGGCTGACGTCCCGCCCAGGTGGTCGGCCGCCCCCGGGGTGAAGATCGACTCGGATTTCTTGAAACCGCGGTGTCTGGGTGCGGGAATACCCCGACTTCATGAAAGCCGAGTGGATCATGCGTCCGGGCGGTTGCGGTCGCGGCACAGGGGGTTCCACTCATCCCGGCGACCGAAACTGCAAGATCGACGCGACGGGGGCACGGGGCGGCACGAAACACCCACGGTAGCGTCGTTGGTCACCCCCGAGGGGGTGGCGAACGGCCGCTGGGCTGGGCAGCATGGGTGGCATGGACTACGAGTACGCGCCACTGCGGCTGCCGCCGAACGTCGACCGGTTGACCGCCGCGGCGCAGTTGGCGATCCAGGCGGAGTTCTCCGGATGGGAGTTGGCCCGGGTGCGGCTGTACCGGGACGGCACGCGGCAGGTGGTGCTGCGTCGTCGGCGGGTCAACCAGCCGCAGCCGGGTCTGTCGTACTGACGATCGGGCGGCGCCGCCCGGGGCCGGAGTCGACCCCGGGCGCGCGCACGGCCTAGTGCTGGTGCCCGGCGTGGTCGTGGTCGTCGTCGAGCTCCAGGAACGGGTGCTCGTCGAGCCGACCGACCAGTCGGTCGTCGGCCGCCGGCTGGAACGGGCCGACCGCGTCCTCGTCGTCGAACGACTCCAGGTCGACCGGGGTGCCCACCTCGCTGACCATGACCACCCCGTCGAGCGGTTCCAACTCGGGGACGTCCAGCGCGCCGAGCGAGCCGTCGCCGCTCTGCAGCAGCTCCAGCACCGCCTCGCCGACTCCCTCCACCGGGGCCGGCTCGTCGTCCTCCGGGGTGCCCTCGCGGCGGGCCGCCTCGGCCACCCGCAGCAGCGCGGAGACGCTCGGGATCCGGTAGTCACGGCGCTGGCGCACCGAGATCACCCGAGGGTGCGGGTCGCTGGCCTCGGCTCCCTCGCCGCCGCCGAAACGCTCGTCGGCCTCGTCCGGGTCGATCGAGTCGACGTCCCACGGCGTCACCTCGCCGAAGGCGTCGAGCAGCCGCTCGTCGTACGCGAAGGAGGCGTTGTTCAACGCCACGTACGCCTGCCAGACGTCGTCGTCGTCGACGCGGCCCTGCGCGGCGTGTACGGCGGCCAGGTGGTGGCGGGCCGCTTCGATCACCCGCTCGAGAGCGGCGTCCAGCTCACCATGCTGGTCGGTCATGTGGGGCAGTCCCTTCACGATGGGGAGGTTGCGCGCCGGCGGCACGGCCGGACACGACTAGCAGGTGCGCAGGAACCGGTCGAGAACCCGCACGCCGAACTGTAGTCCGTCCACCGGAACGCGCTCGTCGATGCCGTGGAACAACGCCGAGAAGTTCAGGTCGGCGGGCAGCCGGAGCGGGGCGAACCCGAAGCAGCGGATGCCCAGCTGCGAGAACGCCTTGGCGTCGGTGCCCCCGGAGAGCATGTACGGAACCGGACGCGCGCCCGGGTCCTCGGCGCGCAGGGCCGCCGACATGGCCTCGACCAGGTCACCGTCGAAGGTGGTCTCCAACGCCGGCTGCCGCTGGACGTACTCGATCGCGATGTCCGGGCCGACCAGCTCGCGCAGCTGCCGCTCCAGCAACTCCGACTGGCCCGGCAGGCTGCGGCAGTCGATGGTGGCGGTGGCCCGGCCGGGGATGACGTTGTCCTTGTAGCCGGCGCTCAACCGGGTCGGGTTGGCGGTGTTGCGGATGGTCGCGCCGATGATGTTGGCGATGGGACCGAGCTTGGCGATGGCCGTCTCCGGGTCGTCCGGGTCCAACTCGATGCCGAGCAGGTCGGAGACCTCCGTCAGGAAGGCCCGCACGGTGTCGGTGACCACCACCGGGAAACGGTGCCGGCCGATCCGGGCGACCGCCTCGGCGAGCGCGGTGACCGCGTTGTCGTCGTGCATCATCGAGCCGTGCCCGGGGCGGCCCTTGGCGTGCAGCCGCAGCCAGTCGATGCCCTTCTCGGCGGTCTCGATGAGGTAGAGCCGCTGGCTGTCGTTGACCGAGTAGGAGAAGCCGCCGACCTCGCCGATCGCCTCGGTGCAGCCGTCGAAGAGGCCGCGGTGGTTGTCCACCAGGAAGCGCGCGCCGTAGTCGCTGCCCGCCTCCTCGTCGGCGGTGTACGCGAGGACGATGTCGCGGGGCGGTCGTACGCCGGTGCGCTGCCAGTGCCGCACCACGGCGAGCACCATCGCGTCGAAGTCCTTCATGTCGATCGCGCCCCGACCCCACAGGTAGCCGTCGCGCAGCTCGCCGGAGAACGGGTCGACCGACCACTCGTCGGCGTCGGCGGGCACCACGTCCAGGTGGCCGTGCACCAGCAGCGCGCCCCGGCTCGGGTCGGTGCCCGGGATGCGGGCCACCACGTTCGCCCGGCCCGGCGCGGACTCGTGCAGGACGGACTCCACGCCCACCTCGGCGAGCTTCTCCGCCACGTACTCGGCCGCGCGGCGCTCGCCGACGCTGGTGTCGTTGTCACCGGTGTTGGTGGTGTCGATGCGCAGCAGGTCGCGGCAGAGGTCCACGACCTCGGCGGTGGGGTCCGGTCGGGCGGAGGCGGCATCGCTCGTCATCGCCTCTTCATACCAGCCCCGGCCGGTCGACGGACCGGCGCGGGTGCACGCATCGACGGCCGGTTTCGTGGTGCGCGCCTTCGGGTATCGCCGCCCACGACCGTACGTCCCCTGCCGGAGCTTCCGCCCGCCAGTCGAGGAGGGCACCATGTCCACCGTTCCCCTGCCGCCGCTGCCGCCCACGCCCGCACCCGAGGAGGGCTACCGGCCCGCCGGCCGCAGCATCGCCGACATCGTCGACCGGGAGCACCGGCAACTGCTGGCGCTGCTGGACCAGCTCTCCGGCCCGGACACCACCCCGCAGGAGGGGCTGGCGGTGCTCACCGCCGCGCTGTCGCGGCACCTGTCCGCCGAGGAGCAGTACCTGCTGCCGGCGGTACGGGCGGCGCTGCCGACGGCCACCGAACGGGTGGACGCGGAGATCAACGCCGACGCGGCCCTGCTGAGCGCCCTGAAGGGGCTGACCGACGAGGCGTTGAGCGAGGTCGCCGAGCGGGTCCGCCGGCACGTCGACGGGGTGGACGCGCTGGTCACCGAGTTGCGCGCGGTGGCGAGCGAGGAGGAGCTGATCCGGCTCGGCAACCGGCTGGAGATCGCCGAGGAGGCCGCGCCGACCCGACCGCACCCGGGCACACCGGCCACTCCGCCGTGGAACCGGATCGTGGAGCCGGCGGTCGGTGTGGTGGACAAGGTCCTCGACGCGGTGACCCGGCGGCCGACGTACCTGGCGGACCTGCCGGAGCCACCGCGCGACAGGTGACCGGCGACGGCCAGGAGTGCATTCATTATCACCGATCCACTCGGGCTATTCCGCCAGCAGACCCCGTAGTCCTACCGTCACCGTATGAACCTGGAGCTGCGTCACCTGCGGGTGGTCTGCGCGATCGCCGAGACGGGAAGTGTGACGAAGGCGGCCTCGGCGCTCGGCCTGGCCCAGCCGGCGCTCACCGCCCAGCTTCAACGCATCGAGCGGACGCTGGGCGGCCCGCTGTTCGATCGGGACCGGCGCGGGGCCCGGCCCACCGCGCTCGGTGAGTTGGTGCTGGCCCGCGCCCGGGTGCTGCTGCCGGCGATGAAGGGGCTACAGGACGAGGCGGCCCGCCTGGCCGGGGCGGGCGACACGCCGCCGTGCTACCGGTTCGGTGGGGTGAACAGCCCGATCCTGGGTCGGCTGGTGCACCGGTTGGCGGCCGAACAGCCGCCGGCCCAGATCACCACGTACGCGTCCTGGTCGGTGGACGAGCTGGCGCAGTTGGTGGCCGGCGGGCGACTGGACTTCGCGCTCGCCGGGGTGTGCGGCGACGCCAGCCCGTCGGCCGGGTTCGGGTTGAGCTGGCAGGAGGTGGCCGTCGACCCGGTGCTGGTGCTGCTGCCGGAGACCCACCCCCTGGCGGAGCACGACGAGGTACGCCTGGCGGACCTGCGTCACGAGCAGTGGGTCGCCGCGCCCGGCGACGGCTGCTTCGCCGACTGCTTCGCCGCCGCCTGCGCCCGCGCCGGCTTCACCCCCCGCAAGGTGTACGAGACCGACATCCGCGGCTGCGTCGACCTGGTGGACGCCGGGGTGGCGGTGGCCCTGTGCCAGGCGACGTTCCGCCCGGTGAGCGGATTGGTCACCCGGCAACTGGCCGGAACGCCGCTGCGCTGGCGGCTCCTGCTCGGCTGGCATCCGGACTCCCCCGCCGCGCAGGGCGCCGGGCTGGTGCTGGAGACGGCCAAGGCGGCGTACGTGGACTCGCTGGCGCCGCATCCGGCGTACCTGGCCTGGTTGCCGCGCAACCCGGGGTTCGGTGTCCGGCAGCCCAGTGCGGCCCGGCCGGGCTGACCGGCCGGTATTCCCGGCCGCTGCCGGTGCGAACCGCCGTGGGCCGGGTATCTGGCGGACATGACCGACCTCTACCCGCCCGCCGACGACCGCGAACTGCTGCGCCAGGCCGCTGCCGCGCACACCGCCGCCACCCGTGCGGTGGAGGCGTTCCTGCGCCGCCTGCCGACGGTGCCCGACCCGGCCGACGTGACCGAGTACGCGAACCTGCTCACCCGGGAGGACCAGACCCGCGGCGACCGGGACGCCGCCGCCGACGCGGCGGGTCTGACCATCGGGAGTCTGGAGCCCGACCAGGGCCAGTGACGCGCCACGACGGTGCCGGCCCGGGGTCGGGACGGCACCGTCACGGGTGGTCGCGTTCAGCGTTCGACGAGCGGGTCGTGACCCAGGTCCAGCAGCGAGTGTCGCCAGGTGTCGTCGGCGTTGCCGCGGGACGGCTTGGCGTCCATCAGCTCGCGGATCCGCTCGACCGCCTCCCGCATCACCTCGATGTCCTCCGGGGTGAGGTCGACCTTGCGCTTGTTGAGCACCTTGAGGATCTCCCGGCCCGGTTGGGGCAGGTCGAGGTTGGGGTTCGGGCTGAACGACTCCTCCCCGGAACCCCGGGTCAGCAGCCAGGTCCGCAGTTGCTCCGAGGGGACGTTGACCTCGGCGTGGAAGTCCTCCCAGAGCACTTCCACCTCGGGGTCGAGCCGCGCTTCGCGTACCATCAGGTCTCCTCTCGCAGGCGATGGTCGGACGTCTCCGGGTCGTCGTGGTCGGTCTTCGGATGCAGGCCCTCCGCGGGCACCCGGGTCCGGCGGGGGTTGGCGGTGGGTGGCGCCAGGATCGGGTCGGGATGGTCGTCCTCGTCCCGGGGTTTCGCGGACTCCGCGGGCTCGTGCGGGTCCTCGCGTTCGTCTCGTCGCGCCGGCCCGCTCATCGCGGGTGTGTTGTCGTGGCGGCGGTGTACCCCCGCTCGCCCGCGGTCACGTCGAAGGTGAGCGCGCCGTCGCGCGCGTCCACCGTGACCTTCTGCCCCGGCGAGATCGCCGACTCCAGCAGCATGCGGGACAGGTGGTTGTCCACCTCCCGCTGGATGACCCGGCGCAGCGGGCGAGCGCCGAACTCCGGCTGGTAGCCGTGCTCGGCGAGCCAGTCGATGCCGGCGGTGGTGAACTCCACCTGGAGGTCCTGGGCGTGCATGCGGCGACGGGTCTCCTCGAGCAGCAGCGCGGTGATGTCGCGCAGCTGCTCGGCCTCCAGCCGGCGGAAGATGATCACCTCGTCGATGCGGTTGAGGAATTCGGGTCGGAAGTTTTCCTGGAGGCGACGCATCAGCCGTTCGCGCAGCTCGTCGTTCTCCTGTTCGCTGCCCGGCGCGCCGGTGCCGAACCCGACCGCACGCTGGGTTCCGGTGATCAGCTCGGAGCCGAGGTTGCTCGTCATGATCAGGACGGTGTTCTTGAAGTTCACCGTCCGGCCCTGGCTGTCGGTGAGCCGCCCGTCGTCGAGCACCTGGAGCAGGATGTTGAACACGTCCGGGTGGGCCTTCTCGATCTCGTCGAGCAGCACCACCGCGTACGGGCGGCGACGCACCGCCTCGGTGAGCTGACCGGCCTCCTCGTAGCCGACGTATCCGGGTGGCGCGCCGACCAGCCGGCTGACCGTGTGCCGTTCCTGGAACTCGCTCATGTCCACCCGGACCATCCGGTCCGCCTCGCCGAACAACGCCTCGGCCAGGGCCCGCGCCAACTCGGTCTTGCCGACACCGGTCGGGCCGAGGAACAGGAAGCTGCCCATCGGCCGCTCCGGGTCGGCCAGCCCGGCCCGGGAGCGGCGGACGGCCTCGGCGACCGCGGTGACCGCGTCGTCCTGACCGACCACCTTCTGGTGCAGGTGGCCCTCCAGGCGCAGCAACCGGTCGCGTTCCTCCTCGGTGAGCTGGCTGACCGGGATGCCGGTGGCCCGGGAGACCACCTCGGCGATCTCCTGCGGGCCCACCTCGGGCACCTGCGAGGCGGACGTGCCGTCGTCGCCGTTCGCGCGCCGGATATCCGCCTCCAGCTCGGCGATCCGGTCGCGCAGCGCGGAGGCCCGCTCGTACTGCTCGTCGGTGACGGCCTGTTCCTTGTCCCGGCGTACCTCGTCGAGTTCCTGCTCCAGCTCCCGCACGTCGGACGCGGGCGTTCGGGTGCGCAACCGCACCCGGGCGCCGGCCTGGTCGATGAGGTCGATCGCCTTGTCCGGCAGGAACCGGTCGGTGACGTACCGGTCGGACAGCTCGGCGGCGGCGACCAGCGCCTCGTCGGTGAAGCGCACCTGGTGGTGGGCCTCGTACCGGTCGCGCAGCCCGCGCAGGATGGCGATGGTGTCGTCGACGCTGGGCTCGGGCACCAGCACCGGCTGGAAGCGCCGGGCCAGGGCGGCGTCCTTCTCGATGCTCTTGCGGTACTCGTCAAGCGTCGTCGCGCCGATCACCCGCAGTTCGCCCCGGGCGAGGGCGGGTTTGAGCATGTTGGACGCGTCCATCCCGCCCTCGCTGCCGGCGCCACCGGCGCCGACCAGGGTGTGGATCTCGTCCATGAAGATGATCAGCTCGTCCCGGTGCGCCCGGATCTCGTCGATCACCTTCTTCAGCCGTTCCTCGAAGTCGCCCCGGTAGCGGGTGCCGGCGACCAGGCCGGCCAGGTCGAGCTGGACGACCCGCTTGCCGAGCAGGGTCTGCGGTACGTCGCCGTCGCAGATCCGTTCGGCCAGCCCCTCGACGATGGCGGTCTTGCCGACGCCGGCCTCGCCGATCAGCACCGGATTGTTCTTGGTACGCCGGGACAGGATCTCCACGGCCTGCTCGATCTCGTCGGCCCGTCCGATCACCGGGTCGATCTGGTCGTTGCGGGCCAGGTCGGTGAGGTCCTGCCCGTACTGGTCCAGGGTGGGGGTGCCACGGTCCGGCCTCGGCCCGGTCATCGGTCCGCGCTCGGCGTTGGCCGCCTGCAACGACTCGGGCTGGATCCGGCCGGCGGCCAGCATCCGCCCGGCCGGTGACTCCGGGTTGAGCGGCAACGCCATCAGGATGTGCTCGGGGCCGATGTAGTTCGCGCCCATCGCCCGGGACAGCTGATGGGCGTCGAGCAGCGCCCGCTTGGCGGCGGGGGTCAACGACAGGTTGGGCGGCACCTCCCCGCGGGGCGCGCCGTCGCCCTTGCCGCCGAGGGCGTTGAGCAGGGTGTCCGGGTCGGCGCCGGCCCGGCGTACCAGGTCGCGCAGCTGTTCGCGTTGCAGCGCCGCCCAGAGCAGGTGGTCGGTGTCCAGGTCGCTGCTCTGCCGCTGCGCGGCCCGCCGGGCCGCGTCGGCGAGCATCTCCCGGGCGTCGGCCGTCATCAGTCGGGTGATGTCGACCCGGTGCGGCGGTCGGCGCCCTCCCTCGCCCCGGCCGAAGTACCTGGCCAGGAATTCGTCCCACGGGTCGGAGCCGATGTCACCGGGTCCCATCATGTCTGTCCTCCGCGGTAGGGCTCGGCACGGTCGGCAGGGGCTACCCGGCGCGCGCCCCGACAAACGCCCCAGCCGGCGGAGCACCGGCATGTCGGGAGTGGCGTCGGGCCGGGGGCCGGCCGTTGGTGGCAGGCTGACGGGATGGATGAGACCCCGCTGCTGATCGTGGATGGCGCCAACGTGGTGGGCTCCCGCCCGAACGGGTGGTGGCGCGACCGGGCCGGGGCCGCGGCGCGGTTGCGCGACTCGCTCGCCCCGGTGGCGACAGTCGGGTTGCCGGCCCGGCTGACCGCCCCGGTGGAGGTGGTCCTGGTGGTCGAGGGGGCGGCGCGCGACGTGCCGGGCACCGAGGGCGTACGGGTGGTCTCCGCCGCCGGGTCCGGCGACGACACGGTGGTCGAGCTGGTGCAGGGGGCACCGCGGCGTCGCCGGCTGGTGGTCACCGCCGACCGGGAGTTGCGCGGGCGGGTGACCGCGCTGGGCGCCGAGGTGTACGGGCCGCGTTGGCTCCGCGACGACCCGACCAGCAACTGAGAAAATCTCGCACTGGGACTCCCACAGATCGGACTCCCGGCACTTCCGAGGGCCTACCGGACAGGCGGGCAG
This sequence comes from Micromonospora sp. NPDC049645, assembly GCF_040675155.1. Lineage (NCBI taxonomy): Bacteria > Bacillati > Actinomycetota > Actinomycetes > Micromonosporales > Micromonosporaceae > Micromonospora > Micromonospora sp. NPDC049645. The sequence goes on along the minus strand of NZ_JBFAOI010000012.1, from coordinate 114,951 downwards.
GAACACCGACAGGGCGGATGTTCTTTCGCGACCGGCGATAGGCTCTAATGGAGATCTCCCCGCCCCCAGGAGGTTCCGCCGTGGCGAGCGTCGCCGAGTTGAAGGCTGCCATCGATGTCGCCCTCCAACAGATCGGGGACGGGCAGACAGCCGTGCAGGCGGCCGGCGAGAAACTGTCCGAGGCACAGCAGACCCTGGCCGGGGCACTGGAGGGCAGCGGGCACGAGACCGTGGAGGCGGCCCAGGCGTCGCTGACCCAGGCCAGTCAGGAGCTGGAGGACTGCCTCGCCGCGACACTCGTCGCGGTGGAGCAGGCGCAGCTCTACGTCTCCACCCTGTAGGCCGCCATGTCGATCATCGAGGACGTCGGCGGGCAGGTCCGCGCCGCCACCGAGGAGTTTCCGGTGGCCCTGCTCGGGCAGGCGCTGGAGAAGTTCGGCCTGGCCGCGGAGCGGCTGCGCTGGGTCCGACAGGAGTCGGCCAACCCGATGGGGGTGCCCGAGCTGTCGGCCGCCACCGAGCACGCCGAGAGCGCCGGCTACGCGCTGCGGGTGGCGCAGGAGCAGCTGTCGGCGTACCTGAGCGCGATCGGGCTCGGCGCGGACGGCGCCCCGGCGCCCCGGCCCGAGCAACGCGCTCCCCGACACGACACGCCACCGGCGGCCGGGCCCACCGAGGTCGCGCCGGAGCCGGCCGAGCAGGTGCGGATGCGCCGCTGGTGGGCGGTGCGGGTGGCCGAGCTGACCGGCGGGCGCGAGGGCGCCGACGACGAACCCGACGAGCGGGTGGACGACTCCCAGGAGCTGCTGCGCCGAGTGGTGGGTGGGGTCCGCTCCGGCGACCGGGACCGGCTCCGCACGGAGCTGCGAAGGGCCCCGGCCGACGTGGGCCTGGGCATGGCGGCGCTGACGCCCCCGCTGCTGCGCGAGCTCGCCGCTGAGCTGCTGGGGCACCCGCCGCGCGCCACCGACCTCGGGCGGCTGCGTGGTGAGTTGGACGGGCGCGTCCGCGACCTGCTGCCCGGGCTGCCACCGCCGGTGCTGGAGACGCTGCTGACCCGGGTGTGCCGGATGCCGCCGCCGCGTGCCTCCGGGGAGCCACCGCACGCCGCCGACTCCGCGGTGACCGCCGGTGTGGCGACCGGCTTGCTGCTCGCCCGGCTCGGCCGGGACCTGCCCGCGACCCCACCAGCGGGTGCCGACAGGCCGGCGGGCTCTGGCCAACCGACCAGGACGGACCAACCCACCGACACGAGCCGTCCGACGGGCACGGGTCAGCCGTCGGCGGGACGGGCGGCCGGTGTGGGGGCACGTCCGGGTGGTGTCGCGGGGCAGCGCTCCGGTGGGCTGCCGCCGCGCTCGGGCAGCCCCTGGCGGGACGCGCCCACGCGTCGGGGCTCCGATGGCTGACCGGCGCGGTCAGCTGGCCAACCGGGTCCGGGACACCCTCGCCGAGGCGTTGGGCGCCACCCGTACCCGGCTGTCCGCCGCCCAGGCCGAGCTGACCGCCGGGCGGGAACGCCTGTCCCGGGTCCAACGCGCGGCGGCGGCCGTGCCGGAGCGGGTGGGCGCCCAACGGGACCGCCGCATCGCCGAGATCGACGCCCGCTACTCCACCCGGATCGCGGAGTTGGCCCGGCGGGCCGCCGACGCGGCCCGGCAGGAGGCGCCCGGCTGCGCGGGGGCCGACTGGGCGGGGTGGGCGCCGACGCCCGCCCGACGCGCCGAGCCGCCCGGCGCGCTGCGGGTCGGCACGGTCCGGATCGACGGCGTCGACCCGGTGCCCGCGCTGGTGCCGCTGCTCGACGCCGGGCACGTCCACCTCTCCGGGGACGACCGCGCCGGCTGCGACGCGGTGGTGTCCGCGTTGCTGCTGCGGGCCGTCGGCCGCGCCGACCCCGGGGCGGTACGACTGATCGGGTACGACCCGGACCAGCTCGGCGGTGGCCTGGCCGGGTTCGCCCCGCTGGGCACGGCGGGGCTGCTCACCTTCGTCGGCCCCGGCGGGTTGGGTCCGCTGCTCGACGATCTGGTGGAGCAGATCCGCCGGATCAACGAGACGGTCCTCGCCGGCGAGTACGCGTCGCTGCGCGAACTGGCGGCGGCGACCGGCCGACGACCCGAGCCGTGGCGGGTGGCGGTGCTGCTCGGCGGTGAGGAGCTGAACCGGCACGAGCGCGGGCAACTGGACCGGGTGGTGCGCGCCGGCGCGGCCTGCGGCGTACACCTGGTGGTGCACGGGGTGCCGCTGCCGGAGGACCCGACGGTGACCCGGGTGGTGGCCGGGGTGTCCGGCGCGCGGATCGGCGGATCGGCCGGGCTGCCAGTCCGGCTGGACCCACCGCCACCGGCGACGCTGGTCACCGAGACCTGCCGCGACGTCGCGGCCCGGGTCAACGCGGGCCCACCGCCGACCCCCTTCACCGACCTGCTGCCCCCGCCGGAGCTGATGTGGCGGGAGGACTCCGCCGACGGGCTGACCGCGCCGATCGGTGAGGGCCCGCACGGCCGGCCGGTGCGGCTGACGCTTGGCGACTATCCGCCGCACGCGCTGATCGGCGGGCCGTCCGGCACCGGCAAGACCAACCTGATCTTCGCGTGGATCGGCGCCCTGGCGGCCCGCTACTCCCCCGCCGAGCTGGAGTTCTACCTGCTGGACTTCAAGGAGGGGGTCTCCTTCGCGCGGTTCGCGCAGGGTCGGCGCGACCCGAGCTGGCTGCCGCACATGCGCCTGGTCGGCATCAACGTCAACACCGACCGGGAGTTCGGGTTGGCGCTGCTGCGCTTCCTCGCCGAGGAGCTACGCCGACGCGCCGACGCGGCCAAGAAGCACGAGGTGACCAAGCTGGCCGAGCTGCGGGCGGTCGACCCGACCGGGCACTGGCCACGGATCGTCGCGGTGGTGGACGAGTTCCAGATGCTGCTGGCCGGCCGGGACGTGGTCGCCCGGGAGGCGGCCGACCTACTGGAGGACCTGGCCCGGCGCGGTCGGTCCCAGGGCATCCACCTGGTCCTCGCCTCGCAGGACGTGCGGGGCATCGAGGCGTTGTGGGGCCGCCCGGCGCTCGTCGCCCAGTTCACCCTGCGCATCGCGTTGCCCAAGGCGCTGCGCATCCTCGCCGAGCGCAACGACGCCGCGCAGTCGCTGCCGCGCTGGCACGCGGTGATCAACGCCGAGTCGGGCATGGTGGAGGGCAACGAGGTCGCCCGCATCCCGTCGGCCAGCGACTGGGAGACGTGGAGCGGATTGCAGCACCGGCTGTGGCGGATGCGCGCCCCCGACGCGGCACCCGCCCGGCTCTTCGACGGCGACGCGATCCCCCGGCTGGCGGACGCCCCGGATTTCCGGGCGCTCGCCGCGCCACCGGACGGGACCGCTCCCCGCAACCCGGTGGCCCTGCTCGGCGAGATCATCGACGTGCAGTCCCGCTCGGCGGCGCTGCGGCTGCCCCGCGCCCCGGGCCGTAACCTCGCGGTGCTGGGCACCCGGGTGGACGAGGCGTGCGCGGTGCTGGACGCGGCGGCCCGGTCGCTGGCCCGTCAGCACCCGCCGGGCACCGCCCGATTCTCCATCGCCTGCCTCGACCCGGACGCCGACCCGATCGCCCGCGCCCTCTACGACGACCTGGCCGACGACGCCGCCTGGTACGACGAGGAGACCGTCGGCGAGCTGATGGCAGAGACGGCCGACGGGCTCAGCGGCCCGGGGACCCCGCACTATCTGCTGCTGTTCGCGGTCGACGCGGCAGCGGGCGCGCTGGCCGCCCGCACGGGACGGCGGACCGGCCTGGAGCAGCTGCGCCGGATCCTGCACGACGGGCCGGAACGACGCACGCACGTGCTGGCCTGGTGGCGGGGTGTCGCCCGGATGCGCGCCGACCTTGGCGGTCCGGCCGCCCGCACCGACCAGATCGGCGCCTGGGTGGCCCTGGACGCGCACGGCGGCGAGCTGGGTTCCTCGCTCTACCCGGGCACCGGCGGCCCGGACTGGTATCCCCGCCCCTGGCGGGGGCTCTTCTTCGACCGGGCGGTCCACCGCACCGGACAGGTGATCATTCCGTATGGACCGTCGCGATGAACGAACCGGTGACCAGCGAGACGTACGCGGCGCAGCTGCGGCGGCTGGCCGACCTGACCGCGCGGGTGCGCGAGCAACGCGCCGAGGCGCACACCTGGTACGAGCGGCAGTGCGCTGCCGCCGAACGGGCCGTCGCCGACGCGACCGAGCAGCTCCGAAGCGCCGAGGAGGAGCTCGTCGCCGCCCGTGAGCAGCAGGAACGGGTCGACGCCGAGGTGAACCACCTGTGGCAGCAGGTCCGCTCGCGCCTCGGCGCCCGCCGCCTCGGTGGCCCGCCCGCCCCGGCGAACGGCAGCGGGGCCACCGACCCCGTGCCCTTGCTCGCCAGGGCCCGCGACCTGCTCGACCGGGCCGGGCAGCCGGGCGAACTGCCGGGCTCGGTCAACCCGCTGCTGGCGCTCTGCGGGGTCGCCGGCGGTGTGCTGGCGTACGCGCTGGGCGCCGGTGCCCGTGCGCTCGGCGTCGGGTACGGCGGCGACCTGGCGGTCGGACTGCCGGTGTTGGCGCTGGTGGTGACACTGCTCGGGCCGCTGGTCGGGCTGGTGCCGGCCCGGGTGCTGGCCGACCGCCGGCACGCGGTGCTCGGCCCCCGACCGATCACGGTGGTGATCGGCGCGGGTCTGCTGACCACCGTGCTGCTCCTGGTGCTCGGCCGCTGACCCCGCGCGCGGTCCCGCCGGCGCGGGGCCCTCCCGCCGGGCGTGATCGACTCGGCTTCCTGGAAACCGCGCTGTCCCTGCCTCCCGGACACCGCGACTTCCTGAAACGCGAGTCGATCGCCCGGCGGGTCTCAGGCCGGGACGAGCACGGCCTCGCGGAGCAGCCGGCGGGCCAGGGTGACCCGGTCCGCGTCGTCGGGCAGGCCGGGCAGGTCACCGACCCGGGTGACGGTGCCGGTGAGCAGGGCGCGGGCCGCCGGCTCGCAGCTCGCCGGCAGGGTGATGGTGCGATCGAAGAGCCGCACCGCCACCGTCTGCGGATCGTGCGGCACCAGCTGCCAGCGCAGACCCGGCCGCAGGGTGACCCGGGAGTCGGCGTTCAGGGTGGCCAGCGCGTCGGCCTGGGCCAGTGGTCGGATCGGCGCCGGGCGTGCGGCCCGCCAGGCGCGCTGGCGCAGGCGCGCGGCGACCGCGCCCGGGTCGGCGCGCAGCAGCCAGTCCCGCAGAGCCTCCACGGTCTCGGTCAGCTCCGGCTCGATCGCGTCCGGGTCGGCGACGTCGGTGCCGAACGGCAGGCTGGCCCGCAGCCGCTGGTCCTCCGCGGCCAGCGCCAACAACTCCTCGACCAGGGCGTAGCGGGTGAGCGCGCGGACGCCCACGGTCAGGTGCAGCGAGCTGGCGTCCTGCGCCTGCGCGCTGTGCAGCCACCCCCGGGGCAGGTAGAGGGCGTCGCCGGGAGCGAGCACCACGTCCAGCGCGGCCGGCCCCTGCGCGGTGGCCCCGACCTCGTCGGCGCGTCCGCCCCACGGCTGCTTCTCCAGCGGGTCGGGCAGCACCGGCGGGTGGATCCGCCAGTGCTTGCGGCCGTCGACCTGAAGCACGAACACGTCGTGGGTGTCGTAGTGGGTGGCGAAACCCTGACTGCCGGCCGGGGTGAGGTACGCGTTGATCTGCAGTGGCTGGTTGAGCGCAAGGCCCAGGTCCCTGGCGAAGTCGACGAGCGGCGGCCAGATCCGGTGCAGACCCTGCAACACCAGGGTGGCGCCGGAGGCGTACTGCTCCAGGACCCGCTCGTCGAGCACCTGGTCGCCGATCTCGGCGCCCGCGCCGCCGCCGCCGGTCCAGCGCGCCGCCGCGACCAGTTGGCCGTCCTTGGCGACGCGCAGAAACGGGGTACGCAGACCGCGCCGGCTCAGCAGCTCGTCGGCGTCGGCGGGGCTGAACAGGTCGGTGAAGCCAGCCGGGTCGGGCAGTTCGGCCGCGCGGGACAGCAGCGGCGTGTGGCCCCAGTGCGCCGCGGCGAACTTGGCCGGTTCGACCGAGACGCAGCGGGCCAGCGCCGCGGCGGCGTCCGGGGACGGAACCGCCGGGCGGTGGTGGCCGCCCGGCGGGTCGAGGTACGTCATGGCGTGCCGCTACCGGGCGCTGCCGTCGGCGCCACCGTCCTGCTGGCCCGGGGTGGCGCCACCGTCGGCGGGGCCCTCCGCGCCGCCGTCGGCACCACCGTCGTGCTGGCCCGGGGTGGCGCCACCGTCGGCGGGGCCCTCCGCGCCGCCGTCGGCACCACCGTCGTGCTGGCCCGGGGTGGCACCGCCGTCGGCGGGGCCCTCCGCGCCGCCGTCGGCACCACCGTCGTGCTGACCGGGGGTCGCGCCGCCGTCGGCCGGGCCCTCCGCGCCGCCGCCCCCGGTGGTCTGCATGTCGTCATCGTTGAGTGCCATCGGTACTCCCTCGGGTGTGCCGCCCCGCCGTAGCGCCGGGGTCCGTCATGCTGCGGGTGGTACCCCACGCGCGATCTTCTCTAACCCTCACCGTAGACGCCGAACCGGGGCGACACGGGCAGTTCGCGAGCGGCGGCGGAGAGTGCCAGGATGGGGCGGTGATCCTGGTGGGCACGTCCGGCTGGCAGTACCGGGACTGGCGCGGACGCTTCTACCCGCAGCGGTTGCCGCAGCGACTCTGGCTGGAGCACTTCGCCGCCGGGTTCGCCACGGTGGAGGTGAACAACGCCTTCTACCGGCTGCCCGAGCGGGACACCTTCGCCGCCTGGCGGGCACGGACCCCGGCGGATTTCTGCGTGGCGGTGAAGATGAGCCGCTACCTCACCCACATCAAGCGGCTCCGGGATCCGGCCGAGCCGGTGGCCCGGTTCCTCGGTCGCGCCACCGCGCTCGGTGACCGGCTGGGTCCGGTGCTGCTGCAACTACCACCGAACCTGCGGGCGGACGTCGAGGCGCTCGACGCGACGTTGCGCCTGTTTCCGGCCGAGGTGCGGGTCGCGGTCGAGCCCCGGCACCCCTCCTGGTGGACCGACGCCACCCGGGCGGTGCTGGAGCGGCGTCGGGCGGCGCTGGTCTGGGCGGACCGGCTGGGTCGGCCGGTCGCCCCACGCTGGCGCACCACCGACTTCGGGTACCTGCGGCTGCACGAGGGTCGGGCGCGGCCGTGGCCGCACTACGGGCGTGCCGCGTTGCGGTCCTGGGTGAGCCGGCTGACCGACGCCTTCGGCGCGGGCGAGCCGGCGTACGTCTATTTCAACAACGACCCGGGTGGCGCCGCGATCGTGGACGCCGTGGCGTTCGCCGCGTTGGCCCGCCGGGCCGGGCATCCGGTGTCGCGGGTGCCGAGCGCCGCCGAGGCGGACGCCTCCGACGACTGAGCCCGCCCGACGACTGAGCCCGCCCGACGGTGGTCGGGCGGGCTCACGGTGTCACACCGTCACGGCATCATCACGGCGAGGTCCTTGGGCATGGTGTCCTTCACGTCCTGCCACTCACCCTGGGTGACATGGCGGCGCAGCGTGTCCAGCACCACCTGCGTCACCCGCTCCGCGCCACCCTCCGCGTCGTACGGGAAGCCCTGCCGCACCTCGTAGAGGAAGTCGTCGCGGTTGAGCTTGATCGGCACGTCGGACGGCACCCAGCCGTCGAAGTAGATTCCCCGGACCAGCACCGGCAGCTGCTGGGCGAACTCCACGCTCTCGTCCACCGGCAGCCGGTCGCGCAGCAGGTGCAGCACCGTGCGCAGGGCCGCGTACGACTGGTTGCGTCGCTCCTTCGGCCAGCCGTAGGCGTTCTCGATGTCCTTGAGAATGAGGTTCGTCTTGTCCAGCGAGGACTCGAACGCTGAGATCATCGCGTCAGCCATCGGTCGACCCCCGTTCCGTGGTGTCCCACCGTCGGTCGTCGGCGCGGCGCGGCGGCCCCACCGGGCCACGGCGGGCCCGCACCGGGCTGCCCTGCGGGGCGCGCCGGGCGTTGTCGGCCGTGCCGACCACGTGCAGGACGGCACCGCGCCGTCGATCCGTCACCAGTCGAACCGTCATCCCCGTCACCTCCGTGTCGTCTCCGGTGTCGGCCGGCCGCGGACGGCCGTACCCACCGCGTCCACCCTGCTCCCGGGTCGGGTGAGGCGGCCTCACCCCGATCGGGTGAGGTCAGTCGACGTTGAGGAGATCCGCGAGGGTCGCGGCGTTGGTCTGCGCGTAGTCGCGGTAGCAATTGTTCATGAGCACGTGGGTCTGCCCGGCCTCGTCGGCCAGCTCGCGCAGCTTCGGCGCCCAGTCGGCCAGCTCCCGCTTGGAGTAGTGGTAGCCGAACTTCTCGTGAATGTCCTTGCTGGTCCACTTGTCGCTGTGACCGTGGAAGCGCATGACCGCGAGGTCCGCGGTGGCGGCCAGCACCGGGGGCAGCGACGAGCGGTGGCCCTGCGGCATGTCCACGCAGACGTACGGCAGCTGGTGCTCGCGCAGGAAGGTCAGGGTCTCCTCGGCGTTGTCGCCGTCGAACCAGGAGGCATGCCGGAACTCGAACACCGGACGCAGCGGCGCGCAGCGCTTCGCCACCTCCAGCAGGTACTGCTTGTTGGCCCGCTTGATGGTGAACCAGGGCGGGAACTGGAACAGCAGCGCGCCCAGCTTGCCCGCCTCCACCAGCGGGTCCAGCGCGGACAGGAAGCGCGTCCACACCTCCTCGTACGACTGCGCGGGCAGGTCGTCGGGGTAGACGTTCTTCTTGTCGGTCTCCGGGCGCAGGTCCTTGTAGATGGCGCTCACCCGGGTGGGGTGCCCGGTCAGCAGGCTGAACGCCTTGATGTTGAAGGTGAAGCCGGCCGGGGTGCGCTCGGCCCACAGCCGCGCGGTCGCCTCGGCCGGCGGCGAGTAGTAGGTCGCGTCCACTTCGACCAGCGGAAACTTCCGGGCGTAGTAGGCCAGCCGCTTCTCCGGGGTGTCGGCGGTCTGCGGATACCACCCCGAGTCCAGCAGGGTGCGGTCGGTCCAGGACGCGGTGCCCACCAGGATGTCACCCATGGCTGAAGTCCATCGCGTCGCGGACCGACCGGCAACCGCTGGTCTCGCTCAGGCCGCCCGCCGCTCGCGGGTCTGCTTGCACGCCACGCAGGTGGTGGCGGACGGGAAGATTTCCAGCCGCTCCACCGGAATCGCCGCCGCGCAGCCCTCGCACCAGCCGTAGGTGCCCTCCTCCAGCCGGCCGAGGGCGTGCTCGTACTGGCCACGGCGGTCGAGGATGGTGCGCAACAGGGACTGGGCGGTGTCCCGCTCGGCCGTCTTGGTGCCACTGTCGGCCTGGTCGTCGCCGGCGGTGTCGCCGACCTCCACCAGACGCAGCACCTGGCTCTGGAGCACGGCCTGGTTGTACTCCTCGGTCAGCTCGTCGTAGCGCGCCTGGAGGGACTGCCGGATCTGATCGATCTCCGTCTGGGACCGGGTCGCACCGACCGTGTCGTGGACGAGCATCGCTGCCTGCCTTTCCTGGGCCTGTGGCTCAAGGTGAACCGGGCGCCGGCGGCGCGGAGCCCCGGTCACGGTCGCGTTCGGTACGCGGGCGATCACCCGCGCTCTGTGAGCCGGGCGAGTACCCGCCGGATCGGCCGCGCAAACCGACAAATTCTCGGTGCTCGTCAGTCGTCCCCGCCGGGCTCCACGAGCGCGGGCCGGCGGGGGTCGTCGGCCCGTACCACCACGTCGGCGAAGCTCGCCGGGACGACCTCCTCGGCGTACCGGTCGAAGGCCGGCAGCGCCCAGTACTGGGCCGGTTCGGTGCGTCGGCGCAACGCCGCCGGGGACAGCTCCAGGTGGACGGTGACGTCGAAGGGCAGACCGCCGCCGAGCAGCAGCGAACCGCTGACCAACACGACGCCACCGGGTGCCAGGTCGACGTAGTGGGCGCGGCTGGCCCGGTCGGCGTCGGCGTCCCACAGCGACGGGAGGAGCCGGCCGGTACCACCCGGGCCGGCCGGATCGAGCACCTCGCGGCGCAGTCCGGCCTCGTCGACCCAGCCCTCGTAGAAGGAGCCCGGGTTGGTACGCCCCAACTCGAAGCGCAGCGACGCGGGGCGGAGGAAGTCGGTGGCGCGGACGTGCAGCACCGGGTGACCCTGGGCGCGCAGGGGGTCGACAAGCGCGGCGGCCAGCTCGTCCGCCCTGGCGGCGGGGGCGCCGTCGACCGCCACCCGCAGCCGCGCGGGCCCGGCGGCGGCGGTCGCGGCGCGGGTCGCCGCGTCGGCCAGCCGGCCGGTCAGCTCGGTGACGAGCAGGTCGGGCGAGATGGGGCGGATGCGCACCGGACCATCCTGCCCCGGCCGCGGGTGGTCGGTGACGCCGGTCAGCCGGTGCGGTCGATGGTGACCCGGGCGTCGTCGGCCAGCCGGTAGCCCACGCCGTAGACGGTGGTGACCAGCGGGACGTCCACGCCGACCTTGCCGCGCAGCCGGCGCACGTGCACGTCGACGGTACGCACGCCGGCGTGCTCGTAGCCCCAGACGGCGTTGAGCAGTTGCAGCCGGGTGAACACCCGGCGCGGGTGGGCGACCAGGTGCAGCAGCAGGTCGAACTCCAGCCGGGTCAGCGGCAGCGGCTCCTCGTCGCGCAGCACCGAGCGCGACGAGGCGAGGATGTGCAGGGCGGGAATCGTCGAGCTGAGCGGGCGGGCCGACGCCCGGCCGGCGGGCGCCTGGTCGGGCCGGCGTTCGGCCGGGACCGACCCGATGATCACGCCCTCGCCCCGTTCCAGCATTTCCCGGGCGGCCTCCAGCAGCCGACGTGCCGCCGGGGTCAGCGACTCCTCACAGGCCAGTGGGATGGACAGCGTCACGGTGAGCACGGGCGCGGCGGTGTTCGCCGGGCGACGCTGACCGCCAGGAGGTCGACCGGGCACCGCGGGTTGGGACGTATGCCATCCGGCGCGCGACGAGGCGGGGCTGACCGACATGGTCCTCCTTGGGCTGGTCCGGGTATCTCCCCACGGCCCGGGACGCCGCTTCATCGATGCTTCCCGGCGCCTGGGCGAGGGTCAAGAGGCGGCTACGTTGCATGAATGTGACAATTGACGAACACATCGGAGCCGGATGCTCGCTCTGCGTACGAGGCCTGATGATTACAGCAGAGTCGCCGAGATGCCCCGTTACGGGGGTCCCCGACCGGTTCACCAGGCTGGTCACCTCACCGCCGGACCGGCGTTCAGCTGCTGTGATCCACGCTGATCGGGGCATCGTCGGCCAGCCGGTAACCGACCCCGTAGACCGTGGTGACCACCTCCGAGCCGGTCAGCTTGGCGCGCAGCCGGCGCACGTGCACGTCCACCGTCCGGGCCACCGCGTGCTCGTAGCCCCAGACGCTGGAGAGCAGTTGCAGGCGTGTGAAGACCCGGCGGGGCCGCTCGGCGAGGAACAGCAGCAGCTCGTACTCGATGCGGGTCAGCGGGATGACCTGGCCGCCGTGGCGGACCACCCGCGAGCCGGCCAGGATGCGGATGTGGCCCGCCTCGGCGGACGGCCCTGCGGTGGCGGGGCGCACGGCCGGCAGCGGCGCCGGCGCCCCGTCCTGCGCGGCACGCAGTTGACCCTCGCCCGATTCGGCCAGCTCGCCGAGCAACTGCACCAACCGGGCCAGCCGGGGGCTCAGCGGCCCCGGGGTGAGGTCGAGGGTGATGGTCAGGGTCGGACCGGTGCGCGGTCGGGCCGGGCGCACCCCCGGGTGGCGGCGCGTGGGGATGGCGACGACGGACATGGTGCCTCCTGAGTGGCGGTACGCCCGCCACGCCGGGTGTGGCGTGACGGTCAGTGGCGCGCCCACCCGGCGTTGACCGGGGACGCGAGGGGCGAGGAACGGTGCAGGGGGGTCGGGCCGAGCGCCGGCAGGCCGGCGATCCGCCAGGCCGCGAACCCACCGATCACGTCGGTGGCCCGGTGCAGGCCGAGGTCCTGCAGCGCGGCGGCGGCCAGCGACGAGGTGTAGCCCTCCTGGCAGAGGATCATCACCGGTACGTCGTAGTCGACGGCCTGCGGCAGCCGGGCCGGGCAGCGGGGGTCGAAGCGCCACTCCAGCACGTTGCGCTCGACGGTGAGCGAGCCCGGCACCACGCCGTGCGCGGCTCGTTGCGCGGCCGGGCGGATGTCGACCAGCAGCGCTCCGGCCCGGTACGCCAGGTGCGCCCGCTCCGGGTCCAGTCGGTGCAGTCGGTCCCGCGCGGCGGTCAGGATCTCGTCGATGCCCCGGGAGCCCGGCGGCGGCACGGGGGCGGGACACTGCGCGGCGGTTGTCGGCATTCTCGGTTCCTTCCGGGTGACAGGGGATCTCGGTTCCGCGCGGGCTACCAGGACCGGCCGGCCTCGGCGACCTCGGCGACCCGCAGCCGCCCGTCCAGCAGGTGGTAGCGGGTCATCCGCAGCAGCGCCGGCCGGTAGACGTGCACACTGACCGCCGGCTCCGCGCCCCGGTTGGTCACCTGGTGCACGTGGCGGGGGCCGAAGCGGCGACCCGCGCCGGCGGGAAGCAGTCGGGGGCGCAGTCGGCCGGCGGCGACCGTCTGCTCGGTGAGCACGCCAGCGACCACCCGGAACGCCCCGGAGGAGCCACCGTGATCGTGCAGGTCGGTGCCCTGTCCCGGCAGCCAGCTCAGCGCCCACACCTCGTGCTCGTCGTTGGCGGCGAGGCGGGCGTACCAGCGCTCCGTGGGGTCGAAGCGCAACGTGACCGGCCAGCCGGCCGGATCGGCCCAGCCGGCGGCGACGGTGAGCAGGTCGGGCTCCGGACGGTGGTGCGTCATGGCGGTTCCTCGCGGGTCGTTCGGCGGGGTGCTCCCGTACTCTAGACGGCAAAGCCTATAGGTTTAGTAGGTAATTCCGTCTGTTGGGACGCGAGTTCGGCCGCGCCGGTCGATCAACGCAGCACCGGCGGGTCCGCCCGATAGCCCGGCAGCGACGGCCAGCGCACGGTCAACACCACCGAGGCGCGCTCGGCGAACCAGGAGTGGTCCACCCCACGGGCCCACACCACGTAGTCGCCGGGCGCGGCCAGCCGTACCGTCCGGTCCGGCAGCTCCACCCGGAAACACCCCTCGACGAGTACGAGCAGAGTGGTCCGCACCTCGCCGGTCGCCCACCTGGACCGGGCCTGCCCGGGCGGATGCACGCCCCACTTCACCTCGACGTCGGTGCTGTGCCGGATCTCCCCCGGCGGCGCGAAGTGACCGAGCAGCCAACCCGCGTTGGTGGCGCCGTCGACGCCCGCGTTGCCCACGTACACCGTCTCACCCATCGGACCCTCCCCCAGCGCGCCGGCCGAGCAACCTATCAGGGCCGGTGCGACTAACCTGGTTCGGTGACCGAGGACCTTGACGCCGAGACGTTGGCGTTCGCGCACCGGATGTTCGACCTGGCCCGAGCCGGCTCCACCGAGGAGCTGGCCGCACAGCTCGACGCCGGCCTACCGGTCAACCTCACCAACGACAAGGGCGACACGCTGCTCATCCTGGCCGCGTACCACGCCCACCCGGACACGGTGGCCGCCCTGCTCAGTCGCGGCGCCGACCACTCCCGGGCCAACGACCGGGGTCAGACCGCGTTGGCCGCCGCGGTCTTTCGCAGCAGCACCGAAGCGGTCCGCGCGCTGCTCGCCGCCGGCGCGGACCCGGCACACGGCAACCCGTCGGCCATCGAGACCGCGCTCTTCTTCGACCTGCCCGAGATGACCGCGCTGCTGCGCGTCGGCTGACACCGGTACGGCCGGCCGGTATACAGGGTCGATGGAAGATCCTCTGCCGGAGCAGATGCGGGCCGCGAGCACGGCCCTGCTGGCGGCCCTCGACCCCGCCGCCCGCGAAAGCGCCGTGCGCCCGTTCGACGACGAGTCGGCGCGACGCTGGTTGGAATACCGGCCCCGGCCCCGACCGGGCGTCTGCCTCGCCGAGCTCGACGTCGCCGGCCGCAAGGCCGCACATCGGCTGCTGGCCACCGCGCTCAGCCCCTCGGCGTACGCGCAGGCGATGGCGATCATCTCGCTGGAGGAGGTGCTGGACCGGGCCGAGGGTTGGCAGCGCGGGCGGCACAGCGCCGACTACTGGGTGGCCGTGTTCGGCGACCCGGCGCGCGACGACCGCTGGGCGTGGCGGCTCGAAGGACACCACCTCTCGGTCAACATGACCGTGGTGGACGACCAGGTCTCCCCCGCGCCGATCTTCTTCGGCGCGAACCCGGCCGCGGTCCGCTACGCCGGCCGCCCGGTCTCCCGCCCACTCGGCGTGGAGGAGGACCTGGCCCGGGCCCTGCTCGACGCGCTGGGGCCGGCTGAGCGGGCCGCCGCGATCATCGCCGACGAGGCGCCGGCGGACATCATCAGCGCCACCCGTGCACGGGTCGACGCGCCGCTGGAACCGCTCGGGGTGCCGGCGGAGAGGCTGGGACCCACCGGCCGCGCGCTGCTCGACCAGGTGGTCGCGCTCTACCTCGACCGGCTACCGCCCGAGCTGGCCATCCGGGAGGCGGCACGGCTGGACGCCGGCCCGCTGCACTTCGCCTGGGCCGGCCCGACCGTCCCCGGGCAGCGGCACTACTACCGGGTGCAGGGCGACGACCTGCTGATCGAGTACGACAACACCAGCGCGGACGGCAACCACGCGCACACCGTGCTGCGCCGCCCCGCCAGCGACTTCGGCGCCGACGTCCTAGCAACCCACCACCAATCCCACCCCCACTAACCCCCACCCCCACCCCCGTCCCGTCCCACCCCCACCCTCACTCCGTCGATCTTGCAGTTTCGGTGGTCGAATCGCCCGGGTGGACGGCTTTTGTCGGTGCAGAAAGTGCAAGATCGACGCGTGCGGGGCGGGGGCGGGGCGCGGGCGGGGCGGGGGGGCGGGGTTAGGGGTGGCCTAGGTCCAGGCCGTGCTCCTCTAGGGCGGCCTGGAGGATTCCGAGCGCCTTCGGGCCCATGCCGTGCAGCTTGGCCAGGTCCGCTCGGGGGACGCCGGCGAGCTGCCGCAGCGTGGTGTAGCCGGCGTCGTGCAGGGCCCGGGTCGCGGGCGCGCCGATCTTCGGAAGAGCGTCCAGGATGGAGGTCACCGGTGGAGGGTAGACCGACCAGCCGCACTGATGCCCGACCGCCGCGCACGGGCCGGCCGGGCGGCTCGCGCGTCCAGCAGGCCGGGCTCGCGCGTCGAGCAGACCGGCTCGCGCGTCCAGCAGACCGGCTCGCGCGTCCAGCAGACCGGCTCGCGCGTCGAGCAAGCCGGCGGGCAGGTCGAGCAAGCCGGCTCGCAGGTCGAGCAAGCCGGCGGGCAGGTCGAGCAAGCCGGCTCGCAGGTCGAGCAAGCCGGCTCGCAGGTCGAGCAAGCCGGCTCGCAGGTCGAGCAAGCCGGCTCGCAGGTCGAGCAGGCCGGGGGGCAGGTCGAGATCAGGGGCTGGCGATCTCGCCGGTGGAGCTGGCGAGCGCGTCCAGGCCGCCGGCCTCGGCGCGGCCGGAGTCGAACTGGCGCATCAGCCGGGCGCCCAGGTGCACGCCGACCCCGCCGACGGCGAGCGCGACCAGCTCGGTGACCAGCATCGCGACCGACGCGCCGCGCTCCGGGGAGTGGGAGCGAACCAGGCAGGTGAGCAGGAACATGGCGGCCATCACCGCGTTCACCAGGTTGAAGGCGACGGCGGTGCGGCGGGTACGGTCGCCGGGTACGTCCCACAGGTCGACCATGCCGGCCACGGCGGTCAGCGCGGCGGCGACGAGAGCGGCGACGCCCGTCCAGTAACCGACCTCGCCGAGGAACACGGGCCCGCCGACGACGTCGGCGAGGTCGAAGACGGTGGCACTGACGAAGAGCCCGAGCGGGAACGTCACCAGCATCGGTTGGATCGGATGCCCCTGCACCCGCAGCCGGCTCTGCATCGGTCCTCCCCCAGATCGGCGCAGCTCACCCGACCAGAGTGCTACCCGAGGCCGGTCGAAGCGAAACGATGCCGCCCGACTCGCCGCTGACCGGACGAACGGACACCACAGGGCCTTGATCAGCTCGCGTTTCAGGAAACCGGGTCCATCCAACGGCCGGGACACCCCGACGTCTGGACCGATCCACTCGGGTTTCAGGAAACCGCGCCATCCCGCAAGCCCCGACAACCCGCCTTCAGGAAACGCGAGTCGATCACCGCGCCCGAGTGCGGGCGCGCGCGCCCGAATGCGCCGCGCGGACAGGCCGCCGCATGGACAGGGCCGGTCAGTTGTCGCGTTGGCGGGAGACCGTACGGACCAGACGCTCGGCCACCTCGCGCAGCGGGATGTCCAGCGACGACGCGGCGGTACGCAGCACGTCGAGGGCTTCGGCCGGCGGGCACCCGCGCTGCGTCATGATCACGCCGACGGCCTGGCCCACCACGCCGTCGTGCAGCAGCGAGGCGTCCCGCTCGTCGGCGAGGGTGAGCTGCCGGCCACGGTCGCGGACGGCGGCGAGCAGCAGGCCGGCGTGTTCGGCGAGCAGCATGGCGGTCAGTTGGTGCTGCGGGGTCAACAGGTCCGGGGCGGCGGCGTAGAGGTTGATCGCGCCGATCACCTGGTCGTCGATGTCCACCGGCGCGGAGATCACCCCGCGTACGCCGAGGTCACGGGCGCGTGTCGTCCAGGCCGGCCAGCGGGGTTCACCGGCCAGGTCGGCGGCGAGGATCATCTCGCGGCGCTGGATCGCGCTCATCGCCGGCGAGTCCGGCCCGTGGCGCAGGTCGTCGAGCCCGGCCAGCCGCTCGTCGGAGGCGGCCACCCCGGCCGGTTCGCCGGCCCGCAGGGCGGTGAAACCGCACCAGCGCACCCCGGCCACCGCGTCCCGGGTGACCCGGACCAGCGCCAGCAGCGCCTCATCAAAGTCGGTCAGGGCGATCAGGCCGGCGGTCAGCTCCCGTAACAGCGCGGCTGTTTCCAGGACGCCGAGGGTGTGCACCGCCGGTTCCCGCGTGTCGAGGTTCACCGGTTCGCAGCCTCCGTGCACTCCCACGCCTGCCCGACGGGCACCGTCACCTGTGTCATCGTCTGCTCTCTCCCGACTCGACCGACCAGCCCTACTACCCTGGGAAACACGGGTCGAAACGGCGTAAATCGGGGCCCCTTCCGCACCCGGAGGCGCGAGCGGGGCCCCGACGATCCACGTCAGCGCGAAGCGCCGCTGAGCCGCCGCCCGATCGACGCGATCAGGCGGTCGAGCTCGGACCCGAACGGATTGTCGTGCACCAGGTACGTCCAGGTGGCGGTGGGCCGGACCAGGGTGCCGTCGTCGGGCTGCCAGTCCTCATCGAATTCGGTCTCGTTGAAGGTGGCGATGGTGCGGGCCTCGATCTCCGGGATCAGGTCGTTGAACGCCGGCACCGCGGCCCGGTGGAACTCGTCCAGCGGGTCCAGCCGGCCCAGCGCGCGCAGGTGCACGCCCTCGCGGACCTCCGACAACTCGGCCAGGTGCTCCGCCCAGAGCCGGTCCAGGTGGTAGAGCGCGATCGACCGGGCGGCACGGGCGAGCAGGTCCTCGTCCATCTCGCCGGCCTTCTCCGGCTCCTTCTCCAGCAGCATCACCGCGGCCACGTCGCTGGTCAGCAGGCGCTCCCGGCGCGCGGCGAGCGCCTTGCGCTGCTGCTCGATCACCACGCTGTAGCGCCAGGTGTTGCGGTGGATCTCGTGGTTGACGCCCTCAGCGACCCGCTGAGCGTGCTCCACCGCGTAGTCCACCTGCTCGTCGGTGACCAGGCCGTCGGCGTTCATCCGCGGCGACGCCGGCACCGAGTCGGCGGCGTGCCGGACGACCAGGTCGTCCTCCAGGCTGACGAAGAAGACCGAACCGCCCGGGTCGCCCTGCCGGCCGGCCCGACCGCGCAGCTGGTCGTCCACGCGGCGGCTGTCGTGCCGGCCGCTGCCGATCACGTAGAGCCCGCCCAGCTCGGCCACCCGCTCCTGGTCGCTCTGGTCGCTGCCGCCGAGGCGGATGTCGACGCCCCGGCCGGCCATCTGGGTGGAGACGGTCACCGCGCCGTACGCGCCGGCCTCGGCGATGATCGCCGCCTCCTCGTCGTCGTTCTTGGCGTTCAGCACGACGCAGGGCACCCCGGCGGCGTTCAGCCCGGCGGCCAGCCCTTCGGACTCCTTGACGTCGAGGGTGCCGACCAGCACCGGCCGCCCCTTGGCGTGCCAGCGCTGGATCTCGTCGATCAGCGCCTCGTCCTTCTCGGCCCGGGTGGCGTAGATGCGGTCCGGCTCGTCCTCGCGGATGCACGGCGTGTTCGGCGGGATCACCGCGACCTCGAGGCCGAAGAACTCCCGCAGCTGGTCGCCGACCAGCACCGCGGTCGCGGTCATTCCGCAGACCTTCGGGTATAGCGCGATGTACGCCTGCATGGCGATGGTGCCGAGCACCTCGCCCTCGGCGGTGGCGTCGAGACCCTCCTTGGCCTCGACCGCGGCCTGCAGACCGTCCGGCCAGCGGCGGCGCTGGGCCACCCGGCCGCGCATCTCGTCGACCAGCTCGACCGAGCCGTCCCGGACGATGTAGTCCACGTCACGGTGCAACAGGGCGTGCGCGTGCAGTGCCACGTTGACCGCGGAGAGCTGCGCGACGTGCTCCTCGTCGTACAGGTCGATGCCGAGCTTGGCCTCGATGGCGGCCAGGCCGGCGGAGGTGAACGCCACGCTCCGCCCGTCCTCGGCGACCGTGTAGTGCTTGCCCTTGCGCAGGCCACGGACCAGCGCGGCGGCGGCGTGCACCGGGTCCTGCTCGCCCGGCACCGCGCCGGCCAGGACCATCGGCACCCGCGCCTCGTCGATCATGATCGAGTCGGCCTCGTCGACGATCGCGGTGGTCAACGCGGGCTGCACCCGGTCTTCCACGTCGGTGACCAGCTGGTCGCGCAGGTAGTCGAAGCCCGCCTCGCTGACCGAGACGTAGGTGACGTCGCAGGCGTACGCGTCGCGCCGCTCCTGCGGGGTGGAAGCCTCGTTGACCCAGCCGACGGTGAGGCCGAGCAGGGTGTAGACCGGCTCCATCCACTGGGCGTCCCGGCGGGCCAGGTAGTCGTTGATGGTGAGCACGTGCACCGGCCCGTTGCCGAGCCGGACGTGCCCGTACGCGGCGATGGTGGCGGTCAGTGTCTTGCCCTCGCCGGTGGCCATTTCGGCGACCTTGCCGGAGAGCAGCGACATCGCGCCGAGCAGCTGCACGTCGTACGGCCGCTGGTCGAGGCCGCGACGGGCGGCCTCGCGGCCGACGGCGCAGATCTCCTCGTAACCGACGGCGGCGCCCGCGGCCTCGGTCAGCTCGGCGTCGTCGAGCGCGGCGAGGTCAGCCTCGCGCGCCTCGATCGCGGGGAGCAGCTTCTCCAGCGGAGCAAGATCCACGGTCGAGCCGGGGCGCTGGAGGAACCGCCGGAACTTGCTCTTGAACCGTTGCGACACACCCATGAGCGGCAACGGTACGCGATTCCGGCCGCCGCGCGCGGCCCGGTGGCCCGCCAAGTTGGCCGCGCGGCGGCGGAGTTCACCCGACCAGCAGTTGGTGGCTGGCGAGCTCCCGGTAGAGCGGGTCGGTGGCGGTCAGCTCGGCGTGGGTGCCCACGGCCACCACCCGACCGCCGTCGAGGACGACGATCTGGTCGGCGTCGACCACGGTGGCGAGCCGGTGCGCCACGATCAACAGGGTCCGGCGGATGGCCACGGCGTCGATGGCGCGGCGCAGCGCGGCCTCGTTGCGGGAGTCGAGGTTGCTGGTCGGCTCGTCGAGCAGCAGCACCGGCGGGCCGGCGAGCAGCGCGCGGGCGATGGCCAGCCGCTGCCGTTCACCCCCGGAGAGCAGGACACCGCCCTCCCCCACCTGCACGTCGAGGCCCTGCGGGGTGCGCTGCGCCAGATGGGCCAGGTTGACCTCGTCGAGGACCTCGCGCAGCCGGTCGTCGGTGGCGTCCGGGGTGGTGATCAGCAGGTTCTCCCGCAGCGTGCCGGCCAGCACCGGCGCCTCCTGCTCGACGTAGCCGAGCCGGGCCCGCAGCGCGTCGCGGGGCAGGTCCCGCACGTCGTGGCCGTCGAGTCGGACCGCGCCGGCGCTCACCTCGTAGAAGCGCTCGACCAGGGCCAGCAGGGTGGACTTGCCGGCGCCGGAGGGGCCGACCAGGGCGGTCCGGGTGCCGGCGGGCACCGTGAAGCTGACCTCGTGCAGCACCGGCTCGCCACCCGGGTAGCCGAACGCCACCCGGTCGAACTCGATCATCGGGGTCGGGTGGCGCGGGGTCGCCGTCGCGGCGGCGGGCGCCGGCCGGTCGTCCGCGCCCTCCGCGGGCACCGCGAGGATCTCCTCGATCCGCTGGAGGGCGCCCAGACCGGACTGCAACTGGGTGTACGCCCGCAGCACCTGCCCCAGCGGCAGCGCCAGCAGGAACAGGTACATGACGAACGCGACCAGGTCGCCCACGGAGATCGCCCCGGCGGCGACCCGCGCCCCACCAATGCCGAGCACCAGCAGGAAAGCACCCTGCACGGTGACCGAGCCGATCGGTCCGACCAGAGCCTGCACCCGGGCCACCCGCAGCCCCGCCGCGTACGCCTCCCGGGCGCTGCCGGTGACGGCCTCCGTCTCCCGGGTCTCGGCGCGGCTGGCCCGGATGGTCCGGGCCGCCGAGATGGCCCGCTCCACCGCCGAGGTCATCTCGCCGATCCGCTCCTGGGCGGATCGGGCCAGCGCACGCACGCGGCGGGCGAAGGTGGCGGCGAAGCCCAGCCCCAGCGCCACCCCGAGCAGGGTGACGCCGAACAGCAGCGGGTCGAGCAGCACCATGGCCGTGCCGGCGCCGACCACCGTCACCGCCCCGGTGACCGTCTCGAAGAGCCCGGAGGTGACGACCGCGCGCAGCAGCGTGGTGTCCGAGCCGACCCGGGAGAGCAGGTCGCCGGTGCGCCGCCGGTCGTACTCGGCGATGGGCAGCCGCAGCAGGTGCCCGGCCAGCCGTCGCCGGGTGCCCAGCACCAGCCCTTCGGCGGTGCGTTGCAGGAGATAGTCGCGCAGCCCGCCGATCGCCGCGCCGAGCACCACGAGGGCCACCAGCACCGCCACCAGCTGGGACACGCCCTGCTCGGCGCCGATCCGGTCGAGCACCGACCGGGTGAGCAGTGGCTGCGCCAGCGACGCCGCCGCGCCGGCCAGCGACAGCGCGCCCACCACGACCAGGGTGCCGCGGTGCTCCCGCAGGTACGGCAGCAGCGCGGCGAGCCCGACCGGCCGCCCGTTCGGGGTGCCGGGGGCGGCCGGCCGGTCCTGCACAGTGCTCATGCCGGGAACGGTAGCCCGCCTCGTCACCCCGGCGAGTGCGCTCGGCCGGTCCGGCAGGTCCCGGCTCCGGCGACGCAGGGTCAGCCGGCGAGCACCACCTGAAGCTCCTGTCGGCGTCGCTCGGCCAGGTCGGTGAGCAGGGTGGGCGCCTCGTCGAACGGCACCACCGCCGAGACGAGGTGCTTGCGGATCGCGTCCCCGTACGTCCGGAGCAGGTCGACGGTCTCGGCGGAGAGCCGTTCGCGGTCCCAGCTGGGTGCGAGCCCGCGCGGCACCCGGCCGATCTGCGCGCAGCGCAGCGACAGCCCGTTGTGGTGGAACTCCTCACCGAGGCGGACCGCGTCCGCGCCGCCCTGGTAGAAGGCGAGGTCGATGACGGTGCCCTGGGGCCGCAGCAGCCGCAGGGCGAGGTGCAACGCCCACGCCTGCCCCCGGCACTGGAAGACCACGTCGGCGCCCCGGTCGCCGGCGGTGTGCGCCCAGCGGGTCTTGAGCACGACCGCCGGGTCGTCCGCGTCGGGGTCGAGGGTTTCCAGGCCGAGCGCCTCGGCGACCTGCCGGCGCTGCGGGGTGGGATCGAGCACCACCACCGACGCGGCGCCGTTGCGGCGGGCGAACAACGCCGTCAGCAGCGCCACCACACCGGCGCCGACGACGGCGACGCGTCGGCCGCGTATCCCGTCGCCGAGTGCCCGGACGTCGGCGCCGTGCAGGTCGGCGGCGGCGTGCAGCAGACCGTTGGCGCAGATCGGGCCCATGTGCGCGACGTAGACGCCGAGCAGCGGGTCCAGGTCGTCGGGCAGCGCCACGAACCGTTCGGCGAGCGGGTCGGCGAGCCAGCCGGTGCGGTGCCCGTACGTCATCGCGCCGACCGTGCCCACGGCGACCGCCGGGGTTTCGCTCTCCACCACCCGGCCCACCTGCATGTAGCCGAGCCGGGTCACCGGGTACGGCGTGCTGGCCGGGCCCGGTTGGAACAGCCCCAGGTCGGCGTTCCAGGTGACGTTGAGGTAGGGGTTCGTGCCCTTGACGTAGCTCAGCTCGGTGCCGGCGGAGACACCGCTGAACAGCGTCTCGACCCGGAACGTGCCGGGGCGCAGCGGCGCGGCGTCCTGCTGCACCAGGTCGACCCGGCCGGGGCCGGTGACCACCACCACCTTGTCACGCATCGACGGTCACCCCGGTGTCGAGCATCGTCGGCGCGGTCGCGGCGGCGAGCCGCACGGTCGTTCCGGTCCGGGCCGAGTCGGCCACCGCGAGGGCCAGGCGCTGGGTCGCGAGGGCCTCGGCGTACGGGACGCGCACGTCGTCGCCGACGCCCCGGACGGCGTCGACGAACGCCCGGTCCACCGCCACCCGGGCGGCCTCCGGGTCGGCGGGGACGTGTCGTTCGCCGTCGGCGTCGCGGATCGACAGCCCGTCCTCGGTGATCGTGAGGGCCAGCCCGTCGGCGAGGATCTCCAGGCCGGCGCGGTGCTTCCAGCCCAGGACGCAGGCGGCGCTGAGCGTGCCCACCGCGCCGTCGGCGAAGCGCAGCGCGGCGGTGGTCACCGAGTCGATGTCGGCGCCGTCGACCGGCGGCGGCGTGCCGTTGCCGTACGCGGTGACCTCGGTGACCTCGCCGGCCAGCACCCGGATCAGGTCGAGCACGTGGGCGGCCTGCTCGACCACCGGGCCGCCGGAGCGGTCCCGCCGCGACCACCACGCCACCGGCGGCACCTTGTCCAGCCAGGCGCCGCTGACCATCCGGACCGGACGGTCGGCGAGCAGGTCGCGGGCCTGGTCGAGCACGCTCAGGTAACGCCAGTGGTGGCCGACGGCGGTGCGCAGCCCGCGCCGGGCGACCAGGGCGGCGATCCGCTCGGCGGTGCCCAGGTCGACCGCGACCGGCTTCTCCACGAACATCGGCAGCCCGGCCTCGATGACCGCCTCCTCGGCGGGGCCGTGTGCGAATGGCGGCACGCAGACGTACACGGCGTCCGGGCCGGTGGCCAGCAGCTCGGTGACGTCGGCGCAGACCCGCCCGCCGTGTCGGTCGGCCAGCGTGGACGCCGCCTCCGGCGCCACGTCGGTGACGCCGACCAGCTCCACGTCGTCGAACCCGGTCAGCACCCGCGCGTGCCGCTGTGCCACGCCACCGGCGCCCACCAGACCCACCCGGCATTTCCGCATCCCGACACCCCTTCGAAGACGTTTCATGTGCGGTGGGAGCAGTCCCCTGGGGTGTGCGCAATCAAACGTTCATCCCCCGGGAACCCGTTGACGTCGCCTCTGTGATCAAGCTGTTGCCAAGAAGGCGGTTAGCGCGTGATGCGGAATGGGAACAACCAATTTCGGTTTTTCCACGCACGAACGGAGGGGTGCCCGTGCGGGATACGACATCGAGCGTGTCACCGGTGGTGGAGGCGTGGGCCACGTACCGGACGACGTCGGCGGCCGACTGGCCGATTCGTCGGCTGTTGCGTGCCAAGGGTGAGACCCGGGTCAGCGTGGTGCTGCCGGCGCGCAACGAGGAGGCCACCGTCGGCGCGATCGTGTCGACGATCCGGGAGCACCTGATGGATCGGGTCGCCCTGGTCGACGAGCTGATCGTGGTGGATTCGCGGTCGACGGACCGTACCGCGCAGGTGGCCCGTGCCGCCGGCGCGGAGGTGGTCAGTCAGGACGCGATGACCCGGGGGTTGCCCCGGCTCACCGGCAAGGGCGACGCGCTCTGGGCCGGGCTGGCCGCCGCCGAGGGGGACGTGGTGGCGTTCATCGACGCCGACCTGCGGGAGTTCCGGCCGCACTTCGTCAGCGGGCTGCTCGGCCCGCTGCTGACCGACCCGTCGGTCGACTTCGTGAAGGGCTTCTACCACCGGCCCCTGGTGGGCACCGCAAGCGTGGAGCAGGACGGCGGGGGCCGGGTCACCGAGTTGATGGCCCGACCGCTGCTCAACCTCTTCTGGCCGGAGTTGGCCGGGTTTGTGCAGCCCCTCGCCGGCGAGTACGCGGGCCGCCGGGACGTGCTGGCCCAGGTGCCGTTCGTCTCCGGGTACGGGGTGGAGACGGCCATGATGATCGATCTGCTCGACCTGGTCGGCCTGGACGCGCTGGCGCAGGTCGACCTCGGTGAGCGCAAGCACCGGCACCAGGACACCGCGGCTCTCGGCCGGATGTCCGCGCAGATCATGTTGACGGCCTGGTCCCGGCTCCAGCGGCGTGGCTGGGCGACCCCCGGGTTCGCGCCGGAGGCGTTGCTGACCCAGTTCCGTCGCGGTGGTTCGGACACCCTGCCCAACCTGGACCGCGAGATCGTGGTCAGCGACGTGTCCATCGAGGAGCGCCCGCCGTTGGCCGAGCTGCGCCACCGGGTGCCCCGCCGGCGGGTGGCCGCCGCGTGAGCGCCCTCACCGTGCTGATGAACGCCGGCCCGTGGCTGTCCGTGCCACCGCCCGGTTACGGCGGCATCGAGAACGTGATCGCCACGCTGGTGCCGGAGCTGCGGCGACTCGGCGTACGGGTGGTGCTCGCCTCGGTGGGCAGCAGCACCCTGCCGGTGGACGAGCAGGTGTCGGTCTTCGCCGACGGGCAGTTCGCCGCGTTGCAGCGGCCGTACAACCAGGTCTGCGGGATCGCCCAGGCGCACCTGGCCGGGGTGGTCCGGGAGCTGCACTCCCGCGACGACATCGACCTGGTGCACGACCACGTCGAGGCGGTCGGGCTCGCCACCCTCGCGGCGATGGGGCCGGCCGGGCCGCCGACCCTGCACACCCTGCACTGGGACCTGGCCAAGCACCCGGCGCTCTACGGCGCCCTGGACGGCGGCGACCGGGTCCGGGTCAACGGCGTGTCGGCGTCGCAGCTGGCCCGCGCCCCGCTGGCGTTGCGGGAGCACTCGGTGGGGCACGTGCACCTGTCCACGCCGCTCGCCGTCGACGCCGACCGCCGGCCCCGGCCGGAGAAGGGCGAGCACCTGCTCATCCTGGGCCGGATCAACCCGGGCAAGGGGCAGGACGTGGGCGCCCGGCTCGCGCACCGGGTCGGGCTTCCGCTGGTGCTGGCCGGGCCCGTCGGCCCGTACCATCGACCGGCCGACCTGGCCGCGGCCGGCGACGAGGCCCGGCAGAACCCGGACGTGCGGTTCTTCCTCGACGAGGTGGCTCCGCACGTCGACGGTGACCTGGTCCGGTGGGTCGGCACCGTCGCCGGCCAGGAACGCGACGACCTGCTCGCCAGCGCCCGCGCCTCGCTGTTCCCGCTGCGCTGGGAGGAACCGGGCGGCACGGCGGTCGTCGAGTCGCTCGCCCTGGGCACGCCGGTGGTGGCCACCGCCCGGGGTTGCCTGCCGGAGCTGATCGAGCATGGCCGCACCGGGCTGCTCACCACCGACGAGGAGGAACTGGCCGACCTCGTACTCGCCGCCGAGTTGCTCGACCCCGACGAGTGCCGGCGGGTGGCCGCGCAGCGCTTCACCCCGGCGGTGATGGCCCAGCGTTACGTCGAGCTGTACGAGCGGGTCCGGCAGCTCGCGAGTGCGCCGAGGCTGCTGCCGGCCTGACCCGGGCGCCGGTTTGCCGGTTGCGGTAGCGGGTAGCCGGGCAGCGCTCATGTCCGCCGCGCGACGAGGAGCCGGTGATGGTCGGACCGATGGCGCATTCCCGGGCCCGGGCCAACCCGGCCGACGGCAAGCCTCCGGTCCGGCGCGCGGCGGCGACGGTGGGAGTGCTGTTCCTGCTGGTCGGCCTGCTCGGTTTCGTGCCGGGGATCACCAGCGGCACGCGCGCGTTGCGTTTCGCCGGCCACGACTCGGGCGCGTTCCTGTTCGGCGTCTTCCAGGTGTCGGTGCTGCACAACCTGGTGCACCTGGTGTTCGGGGTGGCGGGTCTGGTGTTGGCGCGGACGGTCACCGGCGCGCGGACGTTCCTGATCGGCGGGGGCGCGGTGTACCTGGTGCTCTGGCTCTACGGGCTGGCGGTGGACCATGACACCGGGGCGAACGTGCTACCGGTCAACGCCGCCGACGGGTGGCTGCACCTGGGCCTCGGCGTCGGCATGATCGCGTTGGGTGTCCTGACCGGCCGACCTCGCCCCTGAGCTGGCGATACGGGCCGTGATCTGCCTCGCCCCGCCGTCGGTCCGGTTTGATCCGGAACGGCCTCGGGTAGTTGGCAGGTCCCGACCCAGCAGCGAATTGAGGCGACGATGTCGAGCCGGATCACCTGCGAGGTGCGCACCACGGCGCCGGTGGCGGTCGTCCGGCTCACCGGTGCGCTGCACCTGGGCACCATGCGCTCGGTGCACCACGCGCTCAACGACGCGCTCGTCGACCAGCCGGAAGCGCTGGTGGTCGACATGGCCGGGGTGAGCGTCGAGGACCGGTTGGCGCTCTCCGTCTTCGCCGCGACCGCCCGACGGGCCGAGGAGTGGCCGGCCGTGCCGGTGCTGCTGTGCGCCCCGTCGCCGGTCGCCGCGCGCTGGCTGGCCGAGTCGACCACGTGTCGGGTGCTGCCCGTGTCCGCCGACTGCGCGGAGGCGACCCGGATGGCGGGCGCGACGTCCACGTTGCGGATGCGGGCCCGGCTGGAGCCGGTGGCCGGGGCCTGCCGGCGGGCCCGGGATCTGGTCACCGACGCGTGCGCGCGGTGGAACCTGCCGGACGCGTCCGGCCCGGCCGCGTTGGTGCTCAGCGAACTGGTCGGCAACGTGGTGCGCCACGCGGGCACGCCGATGCAGGTGACGGTGACCCTGCGCCGGCCGTACCTGCACCTGGCGGTGGTGGACGGCAGCAGCGCGCAGGCCCGTCCGGGCGGCACGGACCTGCACGCCGAGGGCGGGCGAGGGCTGATGCTGGTCCGGGAGCTGACCCAGCGGTGGGGCAGCGTGCCGGCCGGGCAGGGAAAGGCCGTTTGGGCGATGCTGCCGGCAACCTGAGCGTTCGAGGGCTTGCGACCGGTACCAGCGTTCTGACCGAAATTACTGCTCTGGCCTGGTTACATGGTTCGAGGGTCGGGTAGGCACGCCCGTCCTTTCTGCCGTCACGACGGGGTGAGCAGCCATGCCCAAGCGGGTAACCACGGAACCCGGTCGCGATCGGGGCCCGGCGATCCTGGCGCCGGCCCGCTTCGGGGGCTTCCCCGGGCCGGTGCGCACTCCGATCCCCGGCAACTCGTTGATCAAGTTCCTCGCCACGACCGACCACAAGCAGATCGGCCTGTTGTACCTGCTGACCTCCTTCGGGTTCTTCCTGGTGGCCGGGCTACAGGCGATGGTGATGCGCGCCGAGCTGGCCCGACCAGGCATGCAGTTCCTCTCCTCCGAGCAGTACAACCAGCTGTTCACCTCGCACGGCGCGGTGATGCTGCTGCTGTTCGCCACACCCGCGGCGTTCGGCTTCGGCAACTTCATCGTGCCGATCCAGATCGGCGCGCCGGACGTGTCGTTTCCCCGGCTCAACGCGCTCGCCTACTGGCTCTACCTGTTCGGCGGCCTCATGGTGATCGGCGGGTTTCTCGCGCCGGGCGGCTCGGCGGACTTCGGCTGGACCGCGTACAACCCGCTCAGCAGCGTCGAGAACAGCCCCGGCGTGGGCGCGAACATGTGGGTGCTCGGCCTGGTCGTCTCCGGGCTCGGCACCATCCTCGGCGCGGTCAACCTGATCACCACGATCCTCACCCTGCGCGCGCCCGGCATGACCATGTTCCGGATGCCGATCTTCACCTGGAACATGCTGTTCACCAGCGTGCTGGTGATCCTGGTCTTCCCGCTGCTGGCCGCCGCGCTGCTGGCCCTCTCCGCCGACCGGTTGCTCAACGCGCACGTGTACGACGCGGCCACCGGCGGCCCGATGCTCTGGCAGCACCTGTTCTGGTTCTTCGGCCACCCCGAGGTGTACATCATCGCGTTGCCGTTCTTCGGCATCATCACCGAGATCATTCCGGTCTTCTCCCGCAAGCCACTCTTCGGCTACACCGGGATCGTGCTGGCCACCATCGCCATCACCGTGCTGTCCATGACGGTCTGGGCGCACCACATGTTCGCCACCGGCCAGGTGCTGCTGCCGTTCTTCAGCATCCTGAGCTACCTGATCGCGGTGCCCACCGGAGTGAAGTTCTTCAACTGGATCGGCACCATGTGGAAGGGCCAGCTCACCTTCGAGACACCGATGCTGTTCGCCATCGGCTTCCTGGTCACCTTCCTGCTCGGCGGCCTCACCGGCGTGCTGCTGGCCAGCCCGCCGGTCGACTGGCACACCCACGACAGCTACTTCGTGGTGGCGCACTTCCACTACGTGGTGTTCGGCACCGTGGTCTTCGCCCTCTTCGGCGGCTACTACTTCTGGTGGCCCAAGATGACCGGGCGGCTGCTCGACGAACGGCTCGGCAAGGCGCACTTCTGGACCATGTTCATCGGCTTCCACGGCACCTTCCTGGTGCACCACTGGCTGGGCGCCAAGGGCATGCCACGCCGGTACGCGGACTACCTGCCCACCGACGGCTTCACCGCACTGAACATGGTCTCCAGCATCTTCGCCTTCATCCTCGGCCTGTCCACCCTGTTCTTCATCTACAACGCCTGGAAGTCCTGGCGGTACGGGGCGATGGTGACGGTGGACGACCCGTGGGGCTTCGGCAACTCCCTCGAATGGGCCACCACGTGCCCACCGCCGCTGCGCAACTTCGACCGGATGCCCCGGATCCGGTCCGAACGCCCCGCCTTCGACCTGAAGTACGGCCCGCTCGTCGCCGATCTGGGCCGCGACCTGCCGCAGCGCACCACCAAGCCGCCGCAGCACTTCGCCGAGGAGTTTCGGCTGGAGCACCACGCCCCGGAGTCGCCGGCCGCCGAGGGCGCGCACGGCGCCCGCGACGCGGTCGACTACCAGCCCGCGCCGCGCTCCGGCGCCCGGCCGGTGGACGTGCCGGAGCCGGAGGGCGTCCGCCGGCCGAGCTTCGAGCAGAGCGACCCGCCGCAGGACGCCGAGGACGCGCCGAAGCCGCACGAGCGCTGGCGGCACCCGCACAGCGACGGCAAACCCGAGGAGCAGTGACCAGGGGTACGCGCGCAAGGGCCGACACCCGCCCGGGTGTCGGCCCTTCGTCCGTCCGTGCCGGTCAGTCCCGGGCCGGCGCCAGACCGGCGGCGGTGAGCGAACGGCGTACCGCGGGCTGGACCCGGGTCAACCGCAGCGGCACCCCGGTCCGCTCCGCCGCGTCCCGTCCGGCCATCAGCGCGGCGATCCCGCCGGCATCGAAGCCACCCGCGCCGACCAGGTCGACGACCACCTCACTGGGCTGGCCGGTGACCGCCTCCAGCATGGCCCGGCGCAGCTGGTCGGCGCCGTCGCGGTCGATCTCGCCGCCCACCTCGACGACCACCGAGTCGCCGTTCTGCTTCACCGAGATCCGGGTCTTGCCCGGGTCGGGTTCGGCGGCGCCGTTCTGCCACGGCGGCGGCGCGTCGGCGAGCATCGCCTGCCGCAGCCAGGTGAGCGCCCGCGACAGCAGCCGGGACACGTGCATCTGCGAGATGCCGAACCGGGCGGCGATCTCCGCCTGGGTCTGGTTGCCGTAGAAGCGCATCGCGAGGATCCGCCGCTCGCGCCACGGCAACCGGTGCAGCAGACCGCTCACCGTCACCCGGTCGTCGACCGATTCCAACGCGTTGTCCGACTCGCCGACCAGATCCCCGAACTCGGCGGAACTCTCCCCGCCCACGGGGGCGTTGAGGGAGGCCGGGCTGTAGCCGGCCGCCGACTCCAGCGCGGCGAGGATCTCCTCCTCCGGCGTCTCCAGCCGGGCCGACAGCTCGGCCACCGAGGGGGCCCGGGACAGCTCGCTGGTCAGGGCGGCGGTGGCCTGCCCCACCTCGAGGATCAGGTCCCGCAGCCGGCGGGGCACGTGTACGCCCCAGGTGCGGTCCCGGAAGTGCCGTTTGATCTCGCCCACGATGGTGATCGCGGCGTACGCGGTGAACGAGCCGCGTTCCGGGTCATAGCGGTCGACGGCGTTGACCAGCCCCAACCGGGCCACCTGCTCCAGGTCCTCCAGTGGCTCGCCCCGCCCCCGGTACCGGCGGGCGAGCCGCCCAGCGAACGGCAGCGCGAAACGCACCAGGTCGTCCCGCGCCTCTCCCCGCCGCTCGGGCGGCAGCCCGGCGATCCGGGCCGCGTACGCCAGCGCCGCCGCGTCGAGATCCTCCAGACCCCGATCGGTGGGTGGTGGTGTGGTCGTGGTCGTGCTCGTCTGTCCGAACATCCGCGCCTCCCTCAGGAAGGTCCCCCGCCCGGATCGGGAAACCGGTCGTGCGCGTGGTCGAGCCACGCACCGGGCCGGAAAGTGGGTCAGTGACTGGGATGCCAGCGGGCACACCGCCTCTACGCAGCGCAATCAGGCCGTCGCAGCCAGCGATGTTCCCGCTCCGTAGGTACTCAATCACGGGACCCCGGGTTCGCGAGGATGTTTCGGCGTCCTCCGTCTCAGGAGACCAACAACCCCTGGTGGCCGCCGCTGTCGCGGAGCACCGCGAGGGCCTCGGCGACCCTCAGCGCAGGCGGCACGGGCAGGTCGTACGGCTGGGCGCGCAGCACCTCGGTGGCCCGGCGGGTGGGCACGGAGGTGACCGGGTACCCCCGGGCGGTGGTGCGGTCCAACGCCCGACGCCGGCGACCGAACCCGGCGACGGCCAGCCACTGCGGCAGCCCGGCCAGCGCGGGCGAGCGCACCCCGGGCGGCTCGGGCAACACGTCCACCGAGCTGAACGTCTCGCTGCCGGCCAGCCACCACTCGGCCTCGTCGACGCTGCGCCGGGTGGCGTTCTCGCACCAGTACGGCACCAGCCCCGCCCGCACCACCTGCCACGGGTCGAGCAGCCGGCCGCACTCCACCACCAACCGGTCACCGGTCTTACCGGCGCGCCGCAGCCACCGCCGGTACAGGTCGGCCACGCCCGCGCTCAGCGCCGCCGGCCGGGGCACCAGCACCCGGTGCAGGGGGTGCTCGTGCCGGGCCGACCAGTCCCGCGCCGCCAACTCGAAGCCCGAGTCGACGCCGTGCTCGGCGTACGCCGACGGAACGGACACCGCGGGCGGCTGCCACCGGGTCGCGTCGCCGCCCACGGAGCGGAGCACCTGCCGCAGGGCGTGGCTGTCCGGGTGGAAGTCCACCGGGTCCAGCCCGCTGCTCGGGCAGCCGACCTGGAAGCTGTGCCCCGGCCCGCGTTCCAGCACCGGCCAGGTGCGCGCGTCGCGGACCAGCAGCACGGGGGCACCCGGGACCAGCCGGTCGGCCAGGAACTGCGCGTACGCGGCCGGTAGGGCCCGCCACGCGGCGCTCAGCGACACGGTCGCCCCGGTCAGTGGACCCCGGCTGGCCGGGCAGTGCACCTGGCGCAGGTGCAGGTCGGCGTTGCCGGCGAGCAGCCGGGTGGCGAGCACCGCGCCGTGCTCCAGCGCGTCCGCCGGGCGGTCCACCCCGCCGTCGGGCCAGTGCACGGTCATCTCGAAGCCCGCCGGTAGCCACGGCACGTCGAGGGCCACCGCGAGGTGTGCCGCCGCGCCGTGCGGGGAGCCGATCAGCACCCCGGGGTAGCGCCGACGGGGGTACTGGTCGACGAACCAGCGGGCCACCCGGGCGGCGTCCACCTCGCCGACCTGGTCGACGGTGAGCGCGACCCGACCGGCGGCGCGGGTGACGGCGGCGCGACGTACCGGCTCGGGGGCGCCGGGGAACCGCGACGTCGGCCCGGTGTGCCCGAGGTCGGCACAGTCGGCACCGCGCAGCGCCCGCGCGGTCGCGGCGACCAGCACCCGGGCGGCGCTGCCCGCCGCCACGACCCGGTCGCCGGCGAGACCGGCGCCATCGGCCGTGAGCCCCTTGTGCACCTTGTGCACCGGCCCCACCTTGCCTCGTTCGCTCACCACGCGGCCCGGCTTCCCGTCCCGATGGGGTTCAAACGGGGCATCACCCACCCGGCGGCACATTCCGCTGGTCAGCGGGGTGCCCCGGTCATCACCGGCGTTCGGCGACGATCGGCGGGAGCGGGCCGGCAACCCGCCCTCTCCCCCCTGGGGGAACATGGACGGTGATCGACGGTCGGGGTGTCCGAGCCGCCGGGATGCGACGGTTTCGGCAAACCCGAGTCGATCTCGATCGTCGTCCTCCGCGGGTGGCGGCCGGCTCGGGTTTCGCCAGGGCCAGGGCGGGCACTTCCGGGGCCATGCGCACCGACGACACCGGCGAGCCAGCCGCCGCCACGATCACCCCGTACGAGGACGGACCGCTGCTGGTCCGCGGTGACTTCGCGCTGGTCACCCCGGACGGCGAGCGGATCGACGCGCGCCGGGGCACGGTGGCGCTGTGCCGGTGCGGCAAGTCGGCGCTCAAGCCGTTCTGCGACGGCACCCACAAGGCGGTCAACTTCCGCGCGGGCACCACCCGCGAGGGCTGACTCCACCTCAGGACGGGCTCAACCGGGCCGGGGTGGAACGGCGCACGCCGGGGTGGAACGGCGCATGGTCCGACCCCGCCTCCGGAGGCGTACTAGGTCGGCGCCACCACGGTCGCCGCCGCCGAGCCGACCGGCACGGTCGCCGTTGTCGGAGCGAGCGGGACGGTCGCCGTTGTCGGAGCGAGCGGGACGGTCGGCAGCACGGTGGACGGCAGGGTCGGCGGTGCGGGTGCGCGCAGCGAGCTGCGGCCGGCGGCCCAGCTGTCCAGCAGGTGCGCGGCGAACAGCCGGTCCACCGCGAGCCCGGCCGCCGCGCCGAAGAGCACGTCGGGAGCCAGCGCCGGCTCGACGCGGACCAGGCCGGCGCACATGTCGTGGGCGGCGATCTGCTCGTGTACCGCGTCGGCCTCGACGTGCTCGTCGTAGAAACGGGTGGCCACCTCGTCGAAGCCGAGCCGGCGCAGCCCGTTGCCGTAGCGACGATTGGGTGACGAGGAGGTCATCTCGAACGCCGCCAGGTGCCCGAGCACCGCGCCGCGCAGCCGTCGGTGCAGCCCGAACAGCGACATCAGGTTGTTGGTCGCCAACGTCACCGCCGGCGCCACGTCCAGGTGCGCGCCGTACGCGGCGTCCAGGTTCAGCCGGACGAGGGTGCGCCGGAACAGCTCGGCGTGCATCCGGTCCAGCCGCCCATTGCCGTACTCGTCGGTCTGGATCTCGACGAGCGCGGCCTTGGCGGGGCCGCCCAGGCGGGGCAGCACCCAGCTGTGCGGGTCCGCCTCGCGCAGGTGGTAGACGGAGCGGTGGGCGACGAACTCGCGGAACTGGGTGAGATCGGCCCGGCGTTGCAACGTCGCGGCCAGCGGCGGGCCGTCGTCGGCCGCGACCAGCTCGGCCAGGCCGGCCGCCACCCCGGCGGCGGGCACCCGCGGCGACCCGACCAGCCGGCGCAGCGCCGCCTCGAAGACCCGTTCGCAGCGGGCGCGCAGTGCCAGCAGAGTCGGCTGCCACTCCCACGCCTCGTCCACCCCGAGCCAGCCCCGGTAGTGCAACTCGTAGCAGAGGAACAGCGTCAGCTGAAGGTCCTCGTCGCGGATCGGGTCCGGCGGGTCGAGGTCGACACCGAGTTCGGTCGGCAGGTCGTGCGGCGGGCGCCGCAGAGCCTCGACGACCGCCGCGGAGAGCGGGCCGCGCGCCCCGGGCAGGGTCGCGGGACCGTAGCTGCGGTCAGCGGGCTCGGACATGGGACCTCCAGCGTCGTCGGGCCGCTACTGATGCCCTGGTCCAGGGCGGCTAAACGAGGTCCTCGGCGTTCACGGTGACCTCCACCTGCTCCCGAACCTTGCGGGCGGGAGCGCCCTCGGCGTACAGGCCGCGCAGGTCGGCGAACGCGGGTTCCGGTGGCGCCAGCGACACCGCCGGGTCGACGACCGCCTCCAGCACGCAGGGGCGGTCCGCGGCCAGGGCCTCGTCCCACGCCGCGCCGACCAGCTCCGGGCGGTCGACCCGTACCCCGTGCAGGCCCAACAGCCGGGCCCAGCCGGCGTACGGCACGCCGGGGCGGCGGTGGGTCGGGTCGGACGACGGCTCGCGCCCGCCACCCATGCCGTTCTGGTCGCGGTTGTTGAGCACCAGCACCACCAGCCGAGGGTCGCGCCACTGCTGCCAGAGGTGCGACACGGTGATCAGCTCGGCGAGCCCGTTGAGCTGCATGGCCCCGTCGCCGACCAACGCGATCACCGGCTGGTCCGGTGCGGCGAGCTTGGCGGCCACCGCGTACGGCAGCGCGCAGCCCATCGAGCCGAGGGTGCCGCACAGCTGTGCGTTGACCCCGGGTGGCAGGACGAGGTGTCGGGCGTACCAGTAGAGGACCGAGCCGACGTCGACCGCGACCGCGCTGGTGTCGGGCATCCGGGCGGACAACTCCTGGAGGACGAGCTGTGGGTTGACCGGGTCGGCGGCAGCGGCGGCCCGCTCGGCGGCGACCTCCCGCCAGCGGTCCACCGAACTCTCCACGGTGGCGCGCCACCGCTGCTCGGACCGGCCGCGCATCCGGGTCAGTAGCGCCCGCAGCGTCTCGGCGGCGTCACCGACCAGCGGCACGTCGGCCGGGTAGCGGGTGCCGATCCGGCGGCCGTCGATGTCGATCTGCACGGTGCGCGCCTGCTCGGGCATCGGGAAGTAGCCGGTCCACGGGTCGTTGGTGCCGACCATCAGCAAGGTGTCGCAGCCGCCCATCAGCTCGGCCGCGGCCGGCGTGCCGACCTCGCCGAGCACCCCGGTGTGAAACGGCAGCCGCTCGTCGAGCACCGGCTTGCCCAGTAGCGAGGTGGCCACCCCGGCGCCGAGTCGGTCGGCCAGCTCGATGATCTCGGCGGCGGCGTCCCGACCGCCCTGGCCCACCAGGATCGCGGTGCGCTGGCCGCCGCTGAGCAGCTGCGCGGCGGCGTCGAGATCCGCCTCGTGCGGCAGGACCCGGGCCAGCGGTACGCCGGGGGTCGCCGTGACAACCCCGGCGGCGTACGTCTGCAGGTCGGGCACCAGCGCCTCCTGCAACTGCCGGGGCAGCACCACGCAGGTCGGACTGCGGGTCGCCGCCGCCGTGCGGAACGCCTGGTCCAGCAACGCCCCGACGTCCTCGGGGTTGCGGCCGTACTGGACGAACTGGTTGCACACGTCCCCGAAGAGCCGGCTCAGGCCGATCTCCTGGTGCGCACCGCCGAGCGGCCCGGAGATGTCCTCCCCGACGATCGCCACCACCGGCTTGCTGTCCAGCTTGGCGTCGTAGAGGCCGTTGAGGAGCTGGACGGCGCTGGGGCCCTGGGTGGCCAGGCAGACCCCGATGCCGCCGGTGAACTTGGCGTGTCCGGTCGCCATGAACGAGGCGGTCTCCTCGTGCCGGGCGGGGATGAACGCCGGCTCGCCGCCGGTGCGGTCCAGTGCGTCGACAAGCGGCGCGATCGCCTCACCCGGGTACCCGAAGGCGCGCGGCACCCGCCAGGCCAGGAGCCGCTCCACCAGGACGTCCGCAACCGTTCGCTCAACCATTGCCGCGCCCCGGCGTGCTGGGGTCGACGTAACGCAGCACCGCGCCGACACCGTCGGTGAGGTCGGGCGCCTCGTCCGGTCCGAGCACGGTCAGCGCCGCGTCGGTGCCGACCAGCGCCCGGACCAGCGCCGCGTCGGCGCGTACCCGCTGCGGGTCGGTGACCGACATGGCGGCCAGCTGCCCCGGGTCGACGGCGATCTCGGTGGGTTCCGCGCCGATCCACAACTCACCGTTGGCCGACGGGTCGTCCACGATGAGCATCATGTCCACCTGGTTGCGTTGCAGGGCCGAGACGACCGCGTCGAGGCCGCCGCCCACGTCCTCCTGCACGCCGAACTTGTCCAGTGCGGCGCTGATCCGCTGGTCGGCGATCTCCGCGATGGTCTGCACGGTGAGGTCGTCCAACATGGTCTGGTCCGCGCCGCCGGCCCGGGACCCGGCGTCGGTACGGACCACGAGGTCCTGCCAGCGCTCCGGCATCTGGGCGGCGATCATCCCGGTGGCCCGCACGTCACCGGCCACCACCACCACGTCCGCGCCGACCCGGTCGGCCAGTTGCACGGTCGCCGCGGTGACGTCGCCGGCGTTCTGGTGCCACGCCTCCATGGCCGCCCGCTGGTAGCGCGACTGGGACCAGCCGCCGGGCTTCACCCGACGCAGCGGGTACTCGTCCCGACCGGCGACGTGCGCCCGTCGGGGCACCCCGCCGGCGCTGACCGCCATCGCGTCGGCGCCCACCCGGTCGGCCACCACGCGAACCCAGGCCACCTGCTCGCCGCGCTGGGCGAGCAGCGGCATCACGTGCGGCAGCGGCCCGACATGGGCCAGGTCCCGCAGCGGCGGAGCGGACAGGTACTCGGAGAGCACCACCCGGCCGTGGCTGGCGAAGACGGCCAGGCCGTAGTCCCCGACCATCGGGTCGTGCCCACGGATCACCCGGTCCAGCGCGGCGATGTCCGCCTCGTCGGCCCCCTGTTCGGCCAGGCTGCGCTCCAGGGCACGCCAGCGCAGGTCCAACGCGGGGTGGGCGTCCTCCGTGTCCGCGGAGGCGTCCAGATACACCGAGCACCACGGCCCGGGACGGTCGTAGAGCGGGCGCAGGAAGGACAGCTGCATGCTCGACCCCTTTCCAGCTCGGCCCCCCGCTTACCCGGGTCGTCGGGGATGTCACCTCGCGGCCGTGAGCCCGTGACCAGGTTTCATTCACGTCGTTCAACCGAGGACGTCGATACGATCTGTGAACACAAGCGGACTCTCGGTGGTGGAGATGGACAGCGGACTCGATACCCGACGGATCGTGCACCCGACGGAACGAATCGTCACCGGGCGGCTGATCCGCCTGCTCGACGGCTACACCCGGGAGGTACGCATCGGCCAGCCGGTGCTGGTGGCGGTGCTCGCCGCGGCGGCTTTCGCCCGGTTGCCCGCCCTGCTGCTGCGCTCGCTCTTCTCGTTCGGCGGTGGCGGCACCCGGCGTCGCTGGAAGGAGCTGAAGCAGGGTCCGGAATATCTGGTCACCCCGGTGCGGCTGCGCAACACCGCCGGTCAGCTCTGCGAGGTGGAGCTGCACGGTCACCTGCCGCAGAGTGCCCTGCACCCGGCGGACCAGGTGCAGCTCACCCTGCGCCCGCAGCGTGACCCGGAGCTGCCGCCCCGGATCGAGCGGATCGTCAACCTCACCACCGGGCAGTTGCTGACGCCGCGTACCGCGACGCTCTGGTCGCATCTCGGGCCGCCACTGCTGTTGCAGGCGTTCCTGGGCGCGCTGCTGCTGGCCGGCGTCGTGGCCTGCTCCGCGCTGACCTGACCCGCGACCCGGCCCGCCCGGGGCCGGGTCGGCTCAGCCGACCGGGGCGGACGCGCGGGCCCGATTGGTGGCTCAGCCGACCGGGGCGGGCTCGCGGGCCGGTTGGCGGTCGACGCCGAGCATCCCCCGGCGGCGGGCCCAACGCTCGTAGGCCAGGGTGGCGAACGGCGGCACCGCGCTGACCAGGGCGAGCGCCGTGGCCGGCAGGCTCCACCGGTGCAGCCGGGCCACGGCCAACACCAGCAGGACGTACGCGATGAACAGGCCGCCGTGGATCGGCCCGAAGATCTTCACGCCCAGCTCGTTGTCGGTCGGGCCGTACTTGACCAGCATCCCGACCAGCAGGGCCAGCCA
The DNA here is from genome assembly GCF_040675155.1 of Micromonospora sp. NPDC049645. Lineage (NCBI taxonomy): Bacteria > Bacillati > Actinomycetota > Actinomycetes > Micromonosporales > Micromonosporaceae > Micromonospora > Micromonospora sp. NPDC049645. The sequence continues at coordinate 77,007 of NZ_JBFAOI010000012.1, read as the reverse complement.
GGAGCAGGCCTCGGCGATCGCCGCCGCGACGAACAGCCGGGTCACCTTCTCGCGCATCCGCACGCCACCACCTCTCGGGCCGTAATGCTATCGGTGGGCCCGGGCTGGGCTAACGGGGCGGGCAGGTGGGTAGGAAAGGGTCCTCGGGTCTTCCCCCGCCCACCGATCACGTGCGAGGTTGGGGGAACCAGCGGTGACAGGGTGGTGACCATGGGCGAGGACGTCGGCGTACGAACCTTCAGTCGGGAGGATCGGGCCCGCTATCGCGACAAGGTTCGCCGCTGCCTGGACGTCTTCGCCGAAATGCTGCGCGAGTCCCGCTTCGACGTCGACCGACCGATGACCGGCGTGGAGATCGAGCTGAACCTGGTCGACGAGGCGTCGAACCCGGCGATGCGCAACGCCGACGTGCTGGCGGCCATCGCCGACCCGAGCTTCCAGACCGAGCTGGGCCAGTTCAACATCGAGATCAACGTGCCGCCGCGCCGGCTGACCGGCACCGGCACGGCGGACTTCGAGGAGTACGTGCGGGCCAGCCTCAACGCCGCCGAGCTGAAGGCGCGGACGATCGGCGCGCACATGGTCATGATCGGCATCCTGCCGACGCTGCGCCCGGAGCACCTGACCGCCGAGACCCTCTCGGCCAATCCCCGTTACAAGCTGCTCAACGAGCAGATCTTCGCGGCGCGTGGCGAGGATCTCCCGATCGCCATCAGCGGGGTGGAGCGGTTGGCGGTGACCGCCGACACGATCACCCCGGAGGCGGCCTGCACCAGCACCCAGTTTCACCTCCAGGTCAGCCCGGTGCAGTTCGCCGACTACTGGAACGCCGCCCAGGCCGTCGCCGGCATCCAGGTCGCGGTCGGCGCGAACTCGCCGCTGCTCTTCGGCCGGGAGCTGTGGCGCGAAACCCGCATCCCGCTGTTCCAGCAGGCCACCGACACCCGGTCGGAGGAGATCAAAGCCCAGGGGGTACGCCCCCGGGTGTGGTTCGGTGAACGCTGGATCACCAGCGTGTTCGACCTGTTCGAGGAGAACGTGCGCTACTTCCCGGCGCTGCTGCCGGTCTGCGACGCGGAGGACCCGGCGCAGGCCCTCGCGGCCGGCGAGGTGCCCAACCTGGCCGAGCTACGGCTGCACAACGGCACCGTCTACCGATGGAACCGCCCGGTGTACGACGTGTCGCGGGGCCGGCCGCACCTGCGGGTGGAGAATCGGGTGCTGCCCGCCGGCCCGACCGTGCTGGACACCATCGCCAACGGCGCCTTCTACTTCGGGTTGGTCCGCGCCCTCGCCGAGTCGGACCGGCCACTGTGGTCGCAGATGTCGTTCAGCGCCGCCGAAGAGAACTTCACCAGCTGCGCCCGGCACGGCATCGACGCGCAGGTCTTCTGGCCGGGTCTTGGTTACCTGCCCGTCACCGAGCTGGTGTTGCGCCGGCTACTGCCGATGGCGCACCACGGCCTGGATCGCTGGGGGCTCGACCCGGCCGAGCGCGACCGGCTGCTCGGCATCATCGAGCAGCGCTGCCTGACCGGTCGCAACGGCGCGACCTGGCAGGTGGAGACGCTGCACCGGCTGGAGTCCGCCGATCACCTGGACCGGCCGGCGGCGCTGCGTGAGGTGGTCCGGCACTACGTGGACCTGATGCACAGCAACCGCCCGGTGCACGAGTGGCCGATACCGTGAGCGCCCCGGGCGGCCCCGACCGGCGCGGGCTCAGCCCCGCGGGGTGGGAACACCGAAGAGATCGATGATGCCGCCGGGAAGCTGGGCGAGCAGGTCGTGTCGCTCGTCGTCGTTCAGCGCCTCGGCGACGGTACGCAACACCGCCTGGGCGTGTTGACGCACCTGGTCCGCGTTCGCGACCTGTTCGCGGTCCCCGACGTTCTTCAGGAACTCGCCGACGTCCCACCGGCGGCCCTGCGGATTGCGGGTGACGGACCCGTTCAGCCGCTCCGGTAGCTGCGCGGCCAGGTTGTCCGCCTCCTGTCCGGCGAGCCGTTCACCGAGCACCGACAGGACGGCCTGTACGGACCGCACGGCCTCGTTCTCACCGAGGCCCGCGCGCTGTCGTACCGTGGCGATCATCTGCTCGTACTCCATGCCCCGCTCCTTCGGTCTCGTCGGCATGCCGTGCGGCCTGCCTGCGGACGAACGGGGCGAGTTCCCACGCTCTCCGGCCACAAACGGGTCACGTGCGGACCCGGACTTCCCGCCGTCGACGCCCGAGCCCTCGCAAGCCGGCGCGAACCAGACGCGTCGTTCGGTCACCAGCGGAGCCACGTCCGGGCGTGCGGAATAGGCCCGCCCGCTGGCCCCGAAGCAACGCGCGCGCCGCGCCGCGCACCGTCCCTTGTGGACCCCACATGGCATTGATGAGTGTCGTAGGCTGTGCCCGCTCGCACATCGTCTGATCACGATGAGGGGACGCCGGTGACCACTTCTGGAACAGACCCAGCCGCCATCCAGGGGCCCGCGCGGGTGCCCCTGTCCCGTCGGCACATGCTGCGGATGGGGGCGGCGGCGGCCGGTGGCGCTGTGCTCGTCGGCTCGGCGGAGGCCGCGCCCACGCAGGCCGCGCCGGTTGGTGCGAAGCGTGTCCTGCGGGCACCGGCGTTGGCACCCGGTGACCGGGTTCGGGTCGTGTCGCCCGGCGGCACCCCCGACCCCACCAACATGGCCCGCGGCATCGAGATCCTGCAGAGCTGGGGCCTGACGGTCGAGCTGGGCCAGCACGTCTTCGCCAGGTACGGCTATCTGGCCGGCACCGACGCGCAGCGGCTGGCCGACCTGAACGCCGCGCTCAACGACCCGGGGGTGCGTGCTGTCTTCGCCGCCCGTGGCGGTTACGGCACCCAGCGGATCGTCGACCAGATCGACGTCTCCGGTCTGCGCCGGGATCCCCGGGTGGTCGTCGGCTTCAGCGACATCACCAGCATCCAGGGCAAGCTCTGGCGCGAGATCGGCCTGGTCACCTTCTACGGCCCCATGGTCAATTGGAACGACGCCCGCACCGGCCCCGAGTCGGCCGAGGCGCTGCGCAGTGCGGTGATGACCACCGCGCCCGTCACGATCACCAGGGACCCGGCCGAGACGGCCGCCCCCGTCCTGGTTCCCGGACGGGCGTCCGGTCCCCTGCTCGGTGGCTGCCTGACGTTGATCTCCACCTCGCTCGGCGCGGAGGACGCCCCGAGGTTCGACGACGCGATCCTGTTCTTCGAGGACGTGGACGAGGCTCCGTACAGCATCGACCGGATGGTGACCGAGCTGCGCCGGGTGGGTGTGCTGTCCCGGGTCGCCGGGGTGGCCATCGGCCAGATCACCGACAGCGTCGGTGGCCCGGGTGAGTGGGACGCGGCGGCGGTGCTGAAGGACCGCCTGTACGACCTCGGCGTGCCGGTCCTGGGCGGGCTCCGGCTGGGGCACGGCAACGGGCAGCTCACCGTTCCGCTCGGTGCGCGGGCCACCATCGACGCCGAGGCCGGGACCTTGACGGTGGAGCCGGGAGTCCGGCCGCGTCAGCCGTCCACCGAGCGGTAGCTGACGATGCCGCCGGCACACCAGCCGCCCGCTCAGACCTTGAGCAGCACCTTCGTACAGTCGTCCTGCTTCTTCTGAAAGATCTTGTAGCCCTTCGGGGCGTCCCGCAGCGGCATCCGGTGGCTGACGATGAAGCTCGGGTCGATCTCGCCGCGCTGGATGCGCTCCAGCAGCGGCCGGGTGTAGCGCTGGACGTGGCACTGACCGGTCCGCATGATCAGCGACCGGTTCATGAACGCGCCCATCGGGAACTTGTCGACGAAGCCGCCGTACGCGCCGACGACCGAGACCACACCTCCCGAGCGGCAGGCGAGGATCGCCTGCCGCAGGGCGAACGGCCGTTCCGTCTCGACCCGCGCGGCCTGCTTGGCCCGGTCGTAGGCGTACATGGCGGTGTTGCCGTGGTGGCCCTCCATACCGACCGCGTCGATGCACGCGTCGGGGCCTCGGCCGGCGGTCATCTCGTTGAGCGCGTCCAGCACGTCGGTTTCCTCATAGTTGATCGTCTCGGCATCGACGTGCTCCTCGGCCAGCCGCAGCCGGTACGGGAACCGGTCGATGACGATCACCCGTTCCGCGCCGAGCAGCCGGGCGCTGGCCGCGGCGAGCAACCCGACCGGTCCGGCGCCCCAGACGGCGATCACCTGCCCGGGTTTGATGTCGCACATCTCGGCGCCCATGTAGCCGGTGGGGAACACGTCGGCCAGCAGGACGGCCTGGTCGTCGCTGATCTCGGCGGGCACCTTGACCGGGCCGACGTCGGCGAACGGCACCCGGGCGTACTCGGCCTGACCGCCGGCGTACCCGCCGAGCAGATGGGAGTAGCCGAAGATGCCGCCCGGTGAGTGGCCCATGATCTTCTCGGCGATGCCGGCGTTGGGGTTGGAGTTCTCGCAGACCGAGTAGAGGCCACGCTGGCAGGACGAGCAGTGCCCGCAGGCGATCGGGAAGGGCACCACCACCCGGTCGCCGGGTGTGAGGTTGCGGACCTGCGGGCCCACCTCCACCACCTCGCCCATGAACTCGTGGCCGAGGATGTCGCCCCTGCGCATCGCGGGGATGTAGCCGTGGTACAGGTGCAGGTCGGAGCCGCAGATCGCGGTGGTGCTGATCCGGACGATCGCGTCCCGGGCATTCATGATCTTCGGGTCGGGTACGTCGATCACCTTGACGCTGTCCGCGCCCATCCAGGCGGTGGCCTTCATTTCTCGGTCCCTTTCGGATCTCGGTCCCTTTCGGAGAAGCTCACCCGCTCTAGCGGCGCGACGTCGGCAGCGGTTGGGCGGGGCGCTGCATGGCCTGGTGACGGACGGAGATGCCGTTGGGGCTGCCCTCCGAACGGACGACCTCGCCGGTCTCCAACACCTGCTTGAACCGGCGCAGGTCGTCACGGACCTGCTGCTCGGGTTCCTCGCCGAAGAGCTTCGCCACCGCCCGGCCGAGCGCGCCGGCCGGCGGCGCGTAGCGCAGCTCCACCCGGACCTCGGTGCCCCGGTCACCGGGTGCGGGCACGAACCGGACCCGGCCGGCGTTGGGCACCCCGGTTCCCGGCAGCGACCGCCAGGTGATCGACTTGTTTGGCTGGTCGTCGATGATCTCGGCGTCCCACTCGACCCGATGCCCGGCCGGGCCACGCGCGATCCAGTGCGAGCGGCGCAGGTCGTCGGCGCGTACGGACTCCAGGTGCGCCATGAACCGGGGCAGATTCTCCATGTCCCGCCAGAACCGGTACGCCTCGGCGGGCGAGCGGTTCACCGTCACCGCGATCTCCATCCGGATCACCCGGTCGCGTGCCCGTCGAGCCCGCCCGACGCGTACGGCGGCGAGCACGTCCACGGCGGTGATGCCGGCGATGGCGACGGTGGTCAGCGCGACCCGGCGGCGTCGGTCACCACCGCGGTCGGCGAGGGCTCGCCCGAGCAGGGTGAGATCCAGCGCGTCGCCGACCACCCGGCTCCAGGCCCAACCGGCTGGACGGCGACCGCTGAGCAGGCCGGCGGCGCTGCCCAACTCGCGCAGGCCGATGGCCGGGAGCACGGACCGCGCGGCGGGTGAGTCGTCCACCCCGGTCATCCGGGCGATGGGCCCGGGGGCGACCAGTGCGCCCACCCCCAGGGCCAGGCTCAGCAGGCCGAGCGCGCTCGGCAGCGTCGCCGGCACCGGCCCGTCCAGCTCCGGCAGCAGCACTGTGTCGACACGGCTCATGTCCGGTCCTTCCCGTGGGCCGCCGGTTCGGCGGGGAAGCGGCGGTTCACCGCTCCCGTGACGCTATGCCGTACGCGGGTCGCGTGTGCCCGGTTCGGTCCAGAACCTCCCGGTTGGTACGGAGCGCGGAAAAGGACTGGACGAGGTCCACCCCGGCTTGTACCTTCCTGCTGACCCGTGACATCGCCCGAGGAGGTGAGACCCATGAACGCTGCATCGATGTGGGTGCTCCCCCTCGCCGTCACGGTCGGCGACTGACGTAGGTGTCGCCGGGAGCGCCTCGCCAACCAGGCACTCCCGAAAGGCACCAGACATGGGCTCTTCCACGTTCATCGACAACACGCCCCCCAGCTTCGACGTGATCATCGCCGGGTGCGGTCCGACCGGCGCGACGCTGGCCGCCGAGCTACGGCTGCACGACGTACGGGTACTCGTCCTGGAGAAGGACACCACGCCCGCGTCGTACGCCCGCATCGTCGGACTGCACGTGCGCAGCATCGAGCTGTTGGCCATGCGCGGGCTGCTGGAGCGTGTCGCCGAACACGGACGGCGACGTCCGGCCGGCGGCTTCTTCGCGGCCATCGACAAACCCGCGCCCGAGGGCCTGGATTCCGCGCACGCCTACCTGTTGGGCATCCCGCAGCCGGTGATCGTCCGCCTGCTCGAAGAGCATGCGATCAAGCTGGGTGCGCAGGTTCGGCGCGGTGGTGCGGTGACCGGTCTCCAGCAGGACGCCGACGGGGTGAGCGTCGAGCTGGCCGACGGGGAACAGCTGCGCTCGCGCTTCCTCGTGGGCTGCGACGGCGCCCGCAGTACGGTGCGCAAGCTGCTCGGCGTCGGTTTTCCCGGCGAGCCCTCCCGGAGCGAGACGCTGATGGGCGAGCTGACGTTGGACGCGCCGCCGGGTGAGATCGCCGCCGCGATGGCCGAGATCCGCGAAACCCACAGACGGTTCTGGTTGCGGCCCATCGGCCCGGGGGTCTACAGCGTCGTGATTCCCGTCGCGGGCGTCAGCGACCGCGACGAACCACCGACCCTCGCGGATTTCCGTCAGCAGCTGCGGGCGATCGCCGGGACCGACTTCGGCGCGCACTCCCCGCGCTGGTTGTCCCGCTTCGGGGATGCCACCCGGCTGGCCGACCGCTATCGGGTCGGGCGGGTGCTGCTGGCCGGCGACGCGGCGCACATCCATCCACCCCTCGGTGGGCAGGGCCTCAATCTGGGCGTTCAGGACGCGTTCAACCTCGGTTGGAAACTGGCCGCCCAACTCCGCGGCTGGGCGCCGGAGACGCTGCTGGACAGCTACCAGACCGAACGGCAACCGGTCGCCGCGGAGGTGCTGGACAACACTCGCGCCCAGATGGAGCTGTCGTCCGCCGGTCCGGGCCCGCAGGCCGTACGCAGGTTGTTCACCGAACTGATGGATTTCGACGAGGTCAACCGTCACCTGATCGAGAAGATCACCGGGCTCGCCGTCCGCTACGACTTCGGCGCGGGCCCCGACCTGCTCGGTCGCCGCCTGCGCGACATCACCCTGCGACAGGGCCACCTCTACGGCCTGCTGCACCGCGGTCGCGGCCTGCTGCTGGACCGCACCGAACGGCTGACCGTCGGCGGCTGGTCCGACCGGGTCGACTACCTCGGGGATCCCACCGCCGGACTGGACGTCGCGGGCGTTCTGCTCCGCCCCGACGGCCACGTCGCCTGGATCGGCGACGATCAGCGGGATCTGGACGTCCACCTCTCCCGTTGGTTCGGCAAGCCCGTCGGCTAGCCGACGGCGAACCGGCGACTCCCGCTGGCCGGCACCAGCTGGCCGCGCCGCACGGTCGGACGTCGCACGGTCGCCGGTCGCACGGTCGCACGGTCGCGCGTCGCACGGTCGCACGCCGCAGGGTCGCAGGGTCGCAGGGTCGCAGGGTCGCACGTCGCAGAAGGAGCGCGGCCCGGCGTTAGGAGTGCGCCGCACCGGGTAGCCGGCATCCGCTGTTTCCAGCGCCCGAGGAGGTGGGATGTCGGCTACCAGCGCCTTCTTCGACCGGTTGGCGGTCGCCTGCCGGGATCCGCGCTTCAGCAAGGTCTCCGGAAGCGTGCGATTCGACATCCGGGACGGCGGCCACCTGGAGCAGTGGCTGCTGGACATCGATCACGGGCGGATGCGGGTGATGAAAAGCGGTGGCCCCGCCACCACGGTGATCCGGGTGTCCGCGCCGGTCGCCGAGGCGATGGCGCGAGGTGAGGTGAACGGCCTGGCTGCGATCACCCGGGGCGAGATCCTGGTCGACGGTGACCTCGGCCTGGCGCTGCGCATCGGGCGGCTGTTCCCACGAAGGCCCGAAGCGCCGCAGCCCAGCGTCCCCGGCAGCACGTCCGGGCAGCGCGACGACCCGGACAGAGGGACCTGACCGATGAGGGACATCCCGGGCACCGTGGCGTGTATCGATGGCAACACGTTCATGGTGTCCGACGCCAGCGGTGACGTGGAGGCGTCCCCGGCCACCCCGGTCGGACTGTTCGCCGCCGACACGCGTTTCCTGTCCCGCTGGGTGCTCACCGTCAACGGTGAACGCATGACCGCGTTGTCGGTGGACGACAGTCAGTACTACGAGGTCACGTTCTTCGCCGTGCCGGGCGGGGCGGTCGACTACGTGCAGGCCGACGTGTCGGCCATCCGGCGCAGGCGCATCGGCGCGGACCTCACCGAGTCACTGACGATCTTCAATTACGGCGACCACGACCGGGAACTCGATGTGCGACTGGAGGTGGGGGCCGACTTCGCCGACATCTTCGAGATCAAGTTCGATATCGGTCACAAGACCGGCACCCACGACACGCACGTCGGCCCGAACGAGTTACGCCTGGGCTACCGGCGCGGCACCTACCGACGTGAGATCGTCGTGTCGGCGAGCGAGCCCGCCGAGTTCGACCCGGACGGCCTGCGGTTCGTGGTCCGACTGGGCCCCGGGGAGCAGTGGTCGACGCGGTTGCAGGCCGCCATGCGGGCACTGCGCCCGGACGGCGTCGACCTACGCGCCGCCCTACGGGCTCAGCGTCCCGACGACTCCACCCTGCCCGCGAGCGTACGGGCCTGGGTCGCGGCGGCCCCGACGCTGGACACCGACAGCGCCGACCTTCAGCAGGTGTACAACCGCAGCCTGGTGGACCTGGCGGCGCTGCGCTTCGCCCCGCTCTCACTCGGCGGCGCAGCCGTGCCCGCAGCCGGACTGCCCTGGTTCATGACCCTGTTCGGTCGCGACAGCCTGTTGACCTGCCTGCAGACCCTGCCCGTCACACCGTCGTTGACCCCGCCGACACTGCGGATCCTCGCGTCGCTACAGGGCGCCCGCACCGACGACGTGTTGGAGGAGGACCCCGGCCGGATCCTGCACGAACTGCGCTACGGGGAGTCGGCCGCGTTCGAGGAGCAACCGCACTCCCCCTACTACGGCACCGTGGACGCCTCACCGCTGTTCGTGGTGCTGCTCGACGAGTACGAGCGGTGGAGCGGCGACACCGCGCTCGTGCGGGAGTTGGAGCAGGAGGCCCGCGCGGCCCTGGCGTGGATCGACCTGTACGCGGACCTGACCTCCACCGGCTACATCTGGTACCAGCGACGCAACCGCGCCACCGGCCTGGACAACCAGTGCTGGAAGGACTCCTGGGACAGCATCTCCTACGCCGACGGCAGGCTGCCGGGCTTCCCGAGGGCCACCTGCGAGACCCAGGGGTACGCCTATGACGCGAAGATCCGTGGGGCCCGGTTGGCCCGTACCGTCTGGGGTGACCCCGACTACGCCGAGCGGCTGGAACACGAGGCGGCGGCGCTGTACGACCGGTTCAACCGGGATTTCTGGCTGGAGGAACGCGGCTACTACGCCCTCGCGCTCGACCACGACGGCACCCCGGTCGACAGTCTGTCGTCCAACATCGGGCACCTCCTGTGGAGCGGCATCGTGCCGCCGGAGCGGGCCCCACGGATCGTCGAGCACCTGATGGGCCCGGCGCTGTTCTCCGGTTGGGGCGTGCGCACCCTCGCCGAGGGGCAGAGCCGCTACAACCCGCTCGGTTACCACAACGGCACGGTCTGGCCGTTCGACAACTCGTTCATCGCCTGGGGGTTGCGCCGCTACCGGTTCACCAGCGAGGCGGCCCGCATCGCCGAGAGCATCCTGTCCGCCGCGACCTACTTCCAGGGTCGACTGCCCGAGGCGTTCGGCGGGTTCGACCGCAACACCACCCGCTACCCCGTCCGGTACCCGACCGCCGGCAGCCCGCAGGCGTGGTCCAGCGGAGCGTCCATGCTGCTCCTGCGTACGATGCTCGGCCTCGATCCGCACGAGGACCACCTGGCCGTGGACCCCGCGCTACCGTCCACCTTCGGCCGGGTCGCGCTGCTGGACATCCCGGGGCGCTGGGGTAAGGCCGACGCCTTCGCGCGGCACCGCCCCGATCAGTCCTGATCCCTGCCGGCCGTGCGTACCGCGGCCGACCGGACGTGGCGGTCAGGGGTGCGCGCGGGCCGACAATTCGAACCCGATTCGTTACGCGGAATTGGTAATCGGCGGATCAGAACGGTGTGGCGGAAGTTAAAGAAGACTTAAGACTGGACGGGCGAAAAATTGTTATCCGGAGCCGACGTGCCGGCCACCAGGAGACCCGCGAAACCTCCTCCTTAATTCTTTCCCCACGAGTTGAGGTGGGCACCTGAGGTGCAGATACTTCCTTCGACAGGAGCTTTGTCACCGACTCGAAGGAAACCACTGGTAATGCGGACTCCCCCCGCGCACGTCGCACCGCCGGATCGGGCGCGAAAGCGTCGCCGCCGCACTCGCAGCACACTCGCCGCCGCAGTCGTCGCCGCCTTGGCCGCCAGCGGTATCTACATCGCCGGCGCCCAGGCCGAAGAGGTCGCCGTTCCCGGCCGCGTTCAGGCGGAGGCCTTCGCGGCGAAGTCCGGGGCGCAGACCGAGGGCACCGGCGACGCCGACGGCGGCAGGAACGTCGGCTGGCTCGCCACCGGCGACTGGTTGCGGTACGACGCTGTCGCGATCACCGGCGCCGACCTGACGGCGCGGGTCGCCTCGCAGAACGCCACCGGCGGCACTGTCGAGCTGCGCCTCGGCTCGCCGGACGGCCAACTGCTGGCCAGCTTCCCCATCACCGAGACCGGCGGCTGGCAGAAGTGGAGGACCGTCACCGCCAAGGCGTCCGGCGTGCCAGCCGGTGCGCAGACCGTCTTCGCCGTGATGAAGAGCGCCTCAGCGTCGGACTTCGTGAACCTGAACTGGTTCACGTTCGGCCCTGCGGCGGGCGCGTCGCCGAGCCTGTCGGCCACGCCGAGCGCGTCGCCGACGCCGAGTGCCTCGGCCACACCGAGTTCCTCCCCCTCCGCGTCGGTCCCGCCGGGTGCGCCGACCGGCGCCTGGGTTCCGGTCGACCAGGCCAGGTGGAGCAGGGAGTTGGCCGCCTTCAACGCCATCACGCCGAAGGCGGTGCCGCCGGGCACCACCCGGGTTCCCGAGTTCCACACCGACTGCGGTGTCGCCAACTCCGCCCCGGACGACCCGATCGTGCTGCCGGGCCTGTCCGGCGCCTCGCACATGCACACCTTCTTCGGCCCGAAGATCGACGCGTTCACCACGACGGACAAGCTGTTCTCCGCCGCGAACACCTGCAACGCCCCGGGTGACAAGAGCGCCTACTGGACCCCGGAGCTGCGTAAGGACGGCAAGGCTGTCCCGATCAAGAGCATGCGCGTCTACTACGGCTCGCGGGTCAAGGACCCATCGACCGTCAAGCCGTTCCCGCCGGGCCTGGTGGTGGTCGAAGGCGACGCCAAGCGGCAGGTGGACACGCCCAAGAATGCCGGTAGCAACCAGTTCTGGTGCGCGGGCAGCGCCGAGATCGGTCGCAGCGCCGACGGCAACTGGCCGAAGTGCGCCCCCGGCGGCAACCTGATCTTCCAGCTCGTGTTCAAGGACTGCTGGGACGGCAAGAACATCGACTCGCCCGATCACAAGTCGCACATGGGCGACCCGGTGAACGGTGTCTGCACCGGCAGGTACCCGGTGGCCGTGCCCGACCTCTCCTTCATGGTCAACTACGAGTCGCTGGGCGGTGACGGGCTCAGCCTCTCCTCCGGCAAACCGTCGTCCATGCACGGCGACTTCATGAACGGCTGGGAGCCGGATCGCCTCGGTGACCTGGTGAAGTCGTGCCTCAACCAGAACGCCAAGTGCGGCATCGACACGACGTTCGCCGGCGGCTGACCACCGCCTCCATTGTCGACGGACGGCCCCCACGCCCAGGCGAGGGGGCCGTCCGCCACCGCGGACACGACCGCGCCGCAGGGGTCAGGCGGGCTTGGCCGCATCGCCGCCACCACCCGGTGACTCCTGTGGATGGAGGGCTGGTAGGAAGAAGCCTGTTGCCTCACCCCAGGGAGATCATCGTGGCACGTTCCCACCTGTCCCGCCGTTCACTGCTGACCGCCGGTGGCGCCGCCGCCGTCGCGCTCGGCGCGGCCGCAGTCAGCCCGTCCGCCGCCGTCGCCAAGCCCGCCGACGACCCCATCGGTACGCCGGCCGAGGCGCTGCGCCAGCTGCTGGCCGGCAACCAGCGGTTCACCTCCGGCCACAGCCGGCACCCGCACCAGGGCCTGGCCGACCTGCACCGGCTGGCGGCCGGCCAGCACCCGTTCGCCATCACCGTCGGCTGCGCGGACTCCCGGGTGGCCCCCGAGGTGCTCTTCGACCAGGGGTTGGGTGACCTGTTCGACAACCGCGTCGCCGGCAACATCGTCGACGACCTGCTGCTCGGCAGCGTCGAGTTCGCCGTGGAGGAGTTCGGCAGCGTGCTGATCGTCGTCCTCGGCCACGAACGCTGTGGCGCGGTCACCGCCACCATCGACGCCATCCACACCGGCGGCACCGCGCCGGGGCACATCGGCACCATCGTGGACGCGCTGCGCCCGGTCGTCGAGCCGGTGCTGAACCAGCCGGGCGACCCGGTGGAGAACGGCGTCCGCGCCAACATCGTGGCGCAGGTGCGGGCGCTCTCCGCCCGCAGCACGATCATCGCCGAGAAGGTCGACGAGGGTGCGCTGCGCGTCGTGGGCGCCCGCTACGACCTGGACAACGGTCGGGTTTCGCTGGTGGCCTGACGGCCGTCAGCGATCCGGGGCCACCCGGACGGCGGCGCTGGTCGATCATCCAATGATGCCGACCAGCGTCGCCGGGCGGGTCCCGGCGGACGGGTACGGCGGTAGTAGGACAACCCGGCAAGCGGCAACGCGATCGTCCAGGCCACCAGGAGCGGAAGACCGATCAGGACACCCGTCGGGGTGAAGATGTCGTCGGAGCTGGACTCGGACAGGTCGGCGGCGAACTGCCAGGGCAGGGTCACCGAGTAGCCGATCATCAGGGCGGACCCCAACACCGTCGGCGTCAGATGAACTCAGTACGGGGACGATCCACGCCACCTGACCGGCTCGGCGGGCCCACAACGGGGGTGGCGGTGTTGATCGAGTCACGGTTCTCTCTCCGTCCGGCAGTGGGTGCTGGCACTTGCGAGATCACCCTCGCCGAACGGCGGAACGAGCGGATCGCCGCGCGGAGGGAGCCCACTCCCCCTCTCCAGGGATCGTCCTTCCGGCACGACAGCGCGTGCCGCACGGCTGCTGCGCGCCTGGATCCACCGGGACCGGCGTCGCAACTAGGGTGCAGTCATGGTCGATCGGCACCAGGTGATGAATTTCCGGGTCCGGGCCCAACAGCTCGACCGGGACCGGGGCACGCTCGCCGACACCGCCGTTCTGGACATCGGTGTGCAGAACACCGGCCCGGACGCCGCCCGGTGGGCGCTGGCGATCCGCGGGGTCGAGGTGCCGGCGTTGTCCGCGAGGGAGGTGGTCCTGCTGTGGGCCGTGCGCGGCGCCCCCCACCTCTACCGCCGGGCCGACGTGGGGAAGGTGGTCGCGGCGCTCGAACCCTACTCCGACGCTGACGCGGGCAAGCGCATCTACGACGCGTCCAAGCCGTTGAAGGCCGCGGGCATCGGCAACCTCGCCGCCCTCGACGAGGTAGCCGCCCGCCTGCGGGCCATCGTCACCACGCCGACGGTCAAGGGAGACGCCTCCGGCCGCCTGGCCGCGGTGCTGCCCGAGCCGTACCTGCGGTTCTGCCGGGCGTGCGACGCCACCCATCTCTACGAGATGCCGTTCCGGCTCGCCGCCACGCGGGCCGGGTTGGAGTTGCAGCTCGACACCTCGCCCCCGGTCCTGCGGCGCATCACCGGGTTCCGCGCGGCGACGACGCCGGGCGACCGATTCGACCTCATCCGCGCGTACCTCCGCCTGCTCGGCCCGGCCACCCCGAAACACGTGGCCGACTACCTCGACGCCCCGGTGAAGGACGTGAGGGCGCACTGGCCCGAGGATGTGATCGAGGTGAGAGTCGGCAGCGAGGTGCGTTCCCTGCTGGCCGCCGACGAGGAGGCGCTGGGGTCCGCCGACGCCAGGGGGACCCGCCTGCTCGGCCCGTTCGACCTGTTCCTACAGGCCAAGGATCGGGCGACGCTGGTGCCGGACCCCACCCACGCCAAGGAGTTGTGGCCGGTTCTGGGCCGCCCCGGCGCCGTCCTGGTCGACGGCGAACTGGTCGGCACCTGGCGCCCCCGCAAGTCCGGCAAGACGTTCACGGTCGCCGTCCAGCCGTGGCAGAGGCTGTCGACCGCCACCCGCGAAGCCATCACCGCCCAGGCCGAAGACCTCGCCGCGCACCGCTCCGCCTCGCTCACCGGCGTCGACTTCGCCAGCTAGCGGTCACGTTGGCACGGCGCTCACTCCACTGTCCAGGCGATGGCGGGCGGGCGCACCCGGGCGCAGATCGGCCCACCGGCGGCGTCGGTCAACCCGACCCGGCCGACCAGCGTCCCGCTGCCCTGGTGGGCGGCGCGCAGCAGGTCGGTCGGGACGTCGGTGAACATCAGCTTCGCCCGTCGGAACATCGCGAAGCCGTCTTCGGAGACCGCACCCCAGCTCAGATACAAGAATCGTGCACCAGGACGGCCGTGCACCCACGGGCCACCGACATCGAGCATCCCGTCGACCTCGCGGCTGGACACTTCGAAGGACCAGGTGACCCTGTCCGCGTCGGCCGGCACCCGGTCGACCACCTCGGCTCTGCGCTGGACGCCGACGTGCACGTTGCCGAGCCGCAACGCGTCGGCCTCGGCGCCGGCACGCCTACCCGGGAGGTCGTCGCCGTCGATCCGGATCCGCATGTCGCCGACTCTAGTTTCCCGGCCGGCTCAGACGGGCTGGTCGGCGGCGTTGTCGTCCTCGCCGTACTCGCCCCGGATGGGTAGGTAGTAGGCGGGCAGGAAGGCGGCGATGATGACGACGCCGGCGACCGGTACGAACGCGCCGACGAGGATGCCGGAGCCGATCCAGAGCAGGGCGAGCGCGAACCGGCGGCCGATGGCCCGGACGGCGAAGGGGCCGAGGCTGCGGTCCAGCAGGCCGGCGCGGCGCAGGTGAGCCCAAATGATGTTGAAGAGGGCCGCCGCCATCCACAGGGTGCCGCCGTAGACCACGACCGACGCGCGCAGCCCCTGTTCCGCCCGCAATGCCTCGGCCAGCAGTGACGTGGAGAACGGCAGGAACGCGATGACCATCAGGAGCAACGTGTTGAGGAACAGGACTCCTCGGTCGACGTGCCGGACCCGGTCGAACATGACGTGGTGGTTCACCCACACCTGACCGATGAGCAGGAAGCTCAGCGTGTACGCCAGGTACGACGGCCACAGCGCACCGAGACCCCGGACGAGGTGCCCGAAGTCGCGGGGCGGTTGGATCTCCAGTACGAGAAGCGTCACGGCGATCGCGAAGACACCGTCGCTGAAGGCCAACAAGCGGCCGGGACTGCGGGAGAGCCGTGAGGTTCCCTGTTGGGGAGGCACCCCGTAAATTATGCTATATGTCCTCTTTCGACGTGTGGACGACCACCGAGACCCCGGTGATCCGGAAGATGCGGTCGACGGGGTCGACGACGGCGGGCAGCATCGCGCCGGGCACGAGGGCCGGGTCGTCCGCACGGACCGTCGTCGCCTCGAAGGTGGTGAATCCGGGGCCGCTGATCCGCAGGCGCAGCTCCAGCCCCGGATCCTCCCCGCCCAGGTGGTTCGCCACCGCGAGGATCTCCGCCGTGGCGGCGACACCAGCCGCGGAGAGCCGCCGCGCGTCCTGGCGCGAACGGCTAACCACCCGCAGACCGAAGACGCCGAACCCGACGCCGACGCCGGTGGCCAGTACGCCACCGGCGACAAGTCCCCAGAAGTCCGTGGCTGACCGCGGCGGGTCAAGCCTCGCGGCGGCGGCGAGCAGGACCGGCCCGGGTAGGAAGATGGCCAGGAACATCAGCCGGCAGAGCAGCGCGCCGATCGGCCCGATAGGAGTTTCCGCTTCCCGAGGGGGGCTCGTCACTCTCGCACCGTAGTCCAGCGGCCCACCGCACCGCACGGTCCGGACGGCCGGCGAGAACAACCGCGGTGACTCCGCCACGACAGGAGGCACGATCGCCAGCGCCAAAAAGCAACGGCAGGGAGATCGCTCTCCCTGCCACTTCTAACGTATATCGCACCGGGGGGCTTGCCGCAAGACCCCGGTGATGGCGCAGAATCGGCGGCCGGACCAGCACCAACGAGGTAACGGGGGCACGGCGTGAGTGTGTTGTCGATGGGCGAGGGCCGCAACGACCTCGTACCGCTGTTGGATCTTCGAGAGGTCGACGAGACGCAGCTGTCGGTGGTCGGCGGCAAGGCGGCGCACCTGGGCGCGCTGTCCCGGATCGACGGCATCCGGGTGCCGGCCGGGTTCTGCGTGACGACGGCCGCCTTCCGGCGGGTGATGGCGCAGACACCGTCGATCAACGAGCGGCTCGATCGGCTGTCGCGGCTGAACCCGGATGACCGGGAGGCGGTTCGCGCACTCAGCGCGGAGATCCGCCGGAGCATCGAGAAGACGGCGATCCCGGACGACCTGACCGCCGCGATCACCCGTGCGCTCGGCCGGTTCGGCGAGCGGGCCGCCTACGCGGTGCGGTCCAGCGCGACGGCGGAGGACACCCCCACGGCGTCCTTCGCGGGCCAGCAGGACACGTACCTGAACGTGGTGGGGTCGGAGGCGGTCCTGCGGCACGTCAGCCGCTGCTGGGCGTCGCTGTTCACCGAGCGGGCCGTCATCTACCGCCTGCGCAACGGCGTCGACCACCGCACGGTCCAGATGGCTGTCGTCGTACAGGAAATGGTCTTTCCGGACGCGGCCGGAATCCTGTTCACGGCCGACCCGGTCACGGGTAACCGGAAGGTCGCGACCGTGGACGCCAGTTTCGGCCTCGGCGAGGCCCTGGTGTCCGGTCTGGTGAATCCGGACGTCTTCAAGGTGCGCGACGGGGAGGTCGTCACCGGGACGGTCGCCGTCAAACACCGTGCCGTCGCCGCTTCGCCCGGCGGCGGTACGCGGGAAGTGACGATCGACCCGCACCGGCAGGAGCAGCCGGCGCTGACCGAGGCGCAGGTCCTGCGGCTCGTCCGGCTCGGGCGACGGATCGAGGCCCATTTCGGCCGTCCGCAGGACATCGAGTGGTGCCTGGTCGACGACGACTTCCAGATCGTGCAGAGCCGGCCGATCACCACGCTGTTCCCCGTTCCCGCCGCCCGCGACCAGGAGAACCACGTCTACCTGTCGGTAGGTCACCAGCAGATGATGACCGACCCGATGCGGCCGCTGGGGCTCTCCATGTGGCAGTTGACGGCCATGGCTCCGATGCTGGAGGCCGGTGGGAGGTTGTTCGTCGACGCCACCGGCCTGCTGGCCTCGCCCGCGAGCCGCGACGGCTTCCTGGAGATGGCGGGAAAGTCCGATCCGCTGATGAGGGACGCGTTGGAGACGCTCATCGACCGTCGGGACTTCCTTCCGACGGTCACGAGCGACGGTGGCCCGGCCCGGCTGACGACCGGCGGTACGTCGATCGAGACCGACCCGGCCATCGTGACCGAGCTGATCGAACGCAGCGAGGCGTCCATCGCCGCGCTGCGGCGCGACATCGCGACGGTGACCGGTACGGCGCTGTTCAACTTCCTGCTGGAGGCGTTCCAGGAGCACAAGCGGGTCCTCGGTGAGCCGCTGAACATGCAGGCGATCATGGCCGGCATGCAGGCCACCTGGTGGCTCAACGACCGGCTGTACGAGTGGCTGGGCGAGAAGAACGCCGCGGACACCCTCACCCTGTCCGCCCCCGGCAACATCACGTCGGAGATGGGTCTGGCGCTGCTCGACGTCGCCGACGTGATCCGTGCGCATCCGGAGGTGGTGGCGTTCCTGCGCGGCGTCGAGGACGACGACTTCCTCGACAACCTGCCGAAACTCGCGGGCGGGACCGAGTCGCGGGCCGCGATCGAGGCGTATCTCGACCGGTACGGCATGCGCTGTGTCGGCGAGATCGACATCACCAGGCCGCGGTGGAGCGAACGCCCCAGCACGCTCGTGCCGGTGCTCCTCGACAACGTCAAGCTCTTCGAGCCGGGCGCGGCCCGGCGACGATTCGAGCAGGGAGAGCAGCAGGCACGGCAGAAGGCGCAGGAGGTGCTGACGCGCCTGCGGGCGCTGCCGGACGGGCACCGGAAGGCCGACGAGACCGAGCGGATGATCGAGCGGGTACGGACGTTCATCGGCTATCGGGAGTACCCGAAGTACGGCATCGTCAGCCGCTACTTCATCTACAAGCAGGCCCTGCTCGCAGAGGCCGACCGCCTGGTGCGGGCCGGCGTGCTCACCGAGCGGGAGGACGTCTTCTACCTGACGTTCCAGGAGTTCCACGAGGTCGTGCGGTCACACCGGGTGGACGACGAGCTGATCCGGCAGCGCCGGGACGCGTTCCGGTCGTACCAGGCGCTCACGCCGCCCCGGGTGTTGACCTCGGACGGCGAAATGATCACCGGGGCGTACCGACGTGACGACGTGCCGGCCGGCGCCCTGGTCGGTGTGCCGGTGTCCGCCGGTACGGTCGAGGGACGCGCCCGGGTCATCCTGGACATGGCGCAGGCTGATCTCGAAGCGGGTGACATCCTCGTCACGACCCACACGGACCCCAGCTGGACGCCGTTGTTCGTCGGCATCGCCGGTCTGGTGACGGAGGTCGGCGGGTTGATGACGCACGGCGCGGTGATCGCCCGGGAGTACGGGCTGCCGGCGGTGGTCAGCGTGCTGGACGCCACCCGGCTGATCCAGGATGGGCAGCGGATCCGCGTGCACGGCAGCGACGGGTACGTCGAAATCCTGCCCTGACCGACGGCACCGCGGCGCACCCGAGAGGAACGAGACATGGTGGTCCCCGTTCGACGTCTGGCAGCCGTGCTGGCCACGGCGTCGGCCCTGCTCTGGTCGACGGGGTGCGGCACCGGCGGCGCTCCCCGGGCGGGCACGACGCCGAGCCCCGAGGCGCGCCCGACGCTCAGCGCGCGGGCGACGCTCACCCCGTCGCCGGTCGCCGAGCAGGAGTTCGGGCGGTTGGAGCAGACGTTCGGGGCGCGGCTGGGAGTCTTCGCCATCGACACGGGCACCGGCCGCACGGTGGAACACCGACCCGACGAGCGGTTCGCGTACGCCTCGACGTGGAAGGCGTTGGCCGCCGCCGAGGTGCTGGACGGCACCACCGACGCCGAGCTGGATCGGGTGGTGCGCTATTCGGCGCAGGACCTGGTGTCGCACGCACCGATCACGCAGAAGCACGTCGGCGAGGGCATGAGTCTGCGTGCCCTCGCCGACGCCGCCGTGCGCTACAGCGACAACACCGCCGGCAACCTGCTGCTGCGCCACCTCGGCGGTCCCCAGGGGTTCGCGCAGAAGCTACGCGGAATCGGCGACACGGTCACCGACCCGGCCCGCTACGAGACCGCCCTCAACGAGGCGACGCCGGGCGACCGGCGGGACACCAGCACCGCGCGGGCCCTGGCCGGCGACCTCCGGGCGTACACCCTGGGGGAAGCCCTGGAGCCCGCGGACCGCGACGTGCTGCGCGGCTGGCTGCGGGGCAACACCACCGGCGCGACGCTCGTCCGCGCCGGGGTGCCCACCGGCTGGGTGGTCGGGGACAAGACCGGGACCGGAGGGTACGGCACCCGCAACGACATCGCGGTGATCTGGCCGCCCGACCGGGCCCCGATCGTGCTCGCGGTGCTGTCCAGCCGGGACAGGAAGGACGCCACCCCCGACGACGCCCTCATCGCCCAGGCCACCCGGGTGGTCGTCGCCCAGCTGAGCAGCTAGGCGGGGCGGTACTTCAGCAGGACGACCCCGGAGGCGAAGGGTTCGACGGACACCAGCTCCAGTCGGGCCGGCGGTTGACCGCCACCGAACAGGGCCTTGCCCTGGCGCAGGAACAGGGGGTGCACCAGGAGGTGCAGCTCGTCGATGAGCCGGAGGTCGGCGAGGGACCGGATCAGGGTGAGGCTGCCGTAGACCACGACGTCGCCGCCGGCCCCAGCCTTGATGTCGGCGATCTCGTCGGGGTCGACCTGGCTGAGCCTGCGGCTGTCACCCCAGGTCGCGGTGTCGCCCGAGGCGGAGACGACGAACTTTTCCAGCGCGTCGAGACGCTGGGCATACCCTCGTACCTCGTCCGGCTGGTCGGGGTCCTGGGCGACCCGCGGCCAGTGGCCGGCGAAGTCGCGGTGCGTGACCCGGCCCAGCAGCAGCGCGCTGGCGTTGTCCACCAGGTCTTGCTCGTACTTCTGTAGCTGCTCGTCGGGGAGCAGCCAGTCCATCTCGTCGTTGGGCCCGGCGACGAATCCGTCCAGGGTGGCCCACATCGACACGACAATCTTGCGCAACGTCTTCCTCCGTGATGGTGCGGTGAACCCGGAGATCCGGGTATGCGGCGGTGCTGGGTTACTCCCCGCCCTCGCCGAGCGCGGCGCGGACGGGTTGCGGTGTCCGGCTCGGGAACCGGTCCTGGAAGTCGACGACTCCGACCCAGGTGGGCCGCAGGCCGATCCGGACCATCCGCAGGCCCGGCTTGTCGATCGCCGCGAGGTAGGCGTTGCCCATGTCGTCGCCCATCCCCGCACGCTGGATGGTGGCGTACTCCGGTAGGACGCCCTCGACCTCGGTCATGGTGACCTTCCCGCGCAGCATGAGGACCTCCGGAAGCCCGTCCGCGGTGTCGATGCAGACCGCCACATCCGGCCGGGCGCGCAGGTCACGGATCTTGTATGTGCCGGCGAACGCGCCGATGACCAGCTCGTCGCCGGTCCACAGGAAGTTCACCGGGATCAGCCGCGGCGTCCCGTCCCGGCTGGTGTAGGCGACGCGCGCCACCAGGGACGCGGCGAGCAGCCGCTGTGCCAGCGGGGTGTCCAACAATGTCACGTCACCTTGCGGCGGCAGGTTCATGCGGCTCACGCTAGGGGATCAACTCCTACAGAACAAGTGACACTCCTAAAAAAGGATCCGGGTAGGCTGACGGCCATGAGCGGCATGCGTAGCTATGGGGATCCGTGCGGTGTCGCGCGTGGGCTGGACATCATCGGCGAGCGGTGGGCGTTGCTGGTGGTCCGCGACCTGCTGCTCGGCCCCCGGCGATTCAACGACCTGCTCGGCGGCCTACCCGGGCTGAGCCCGAACGTGTTGAGCCAGCGACTGCGCCAGTTGACCGAGCACGGCGTGGTGCGGCGGCGGGACCTGGGGCCGCCCACCCGGGTCCACCTGTACGAGCTCACCGACTGGGGCCGCGACCTGGAGCCGATCCTTCTCCAGTTCGGACGCTGGGGAAGCCAGTCCCCCCAGTTTCCCGACGGCACGCTCGGCATCGACTCGCTGCTGCTGAGCATCAAGGCGGCCTTCGATCCGACGCGAGCCCCGGACCTGGTCGGCAGCTACGCGTTTCACATCGACGCCGACACGTACCTCGCCGACGTCGCTGACGGCTCGGTGCGGCTCCGACGCGGCACGGCGTCCGAGCCGGACGCGACGCTCACCACCGACATCGACACCCTGCGGGCCGTCTGCGGCCACCAGCTCACGATGACCGCTGCGGCGGACTCGGGGGCGTGGCGTCTGGGTGGTGACGAGGACGCCCAGCGGCGCCTCATCGAGCTGCTGCTGACCCCGTTCACTCCCGCGCGCTAGCGACCCGGCGGGAACCGCACGCCGGTGAGGTCTTCCGAGACGGCCCAGAGGCGTTGCTGCACGCTCAGGTCGTGGGATTCCGGGCTGGAGGTGACCAGCCTCGGGTAGCCGCGCGTTTCGCCCAGGCCGTCGGGGCCGTAGTACTGCCCGCCGAGGACGGACGGGTCGGTGGCGGCCCGCAGGGTGGGCAGCGCGCCCGCCGTCGCGGACTGGGCGATCATCGGGGCGAGCCAGGTGATTGGTCCACGGATGACCGCCGGGGCGTTGCGGACCAGTTCGGTGTTGGAGACGCCGGGGTGTGCCGCCACCGCGACGGTGGTGCCGTGCACGGCGAGCCGGCGCTGCAACTCGTAGGTGAACATCAGGTTGGCGAGCTTCGACTGACCGTAGGCGGCGACCCGTCCATAGGACTGCTCCCACTGGAGGTCGTCGAAGTGGATGGCCGCGCGGATGCGGTGGCCGACGCTGCTGACCGTGACCACCCGGGAGCCCGGCACGGGCAGCAGCAGGTCGAGCAGCAGGCCAGTCAGTGCGAAGTGACCCAGGTGGTTGGTGCCGAACTGCATCTCGAAGCCGTCGCGGGTGGTCTGCTTCGGGGTGTACATCACGCCGGCGTTGTTGATCAGCAGGTCGATCCGCGGGTGGGTGGCGCGCAGGCCGGCGGCGGCGGCGCGTACCGATTCCAGCGAGGTCAGATCCAGTTCCCGTACGGAGACGTCGCCGTTGATCCGGGCGGCGGCCAGTTTGCCCTTCGCGGTGTCGCGCACGGCCAGCACGACCGATGCCCCGCGCTCGGCGAGCTGCCGGGCGGTCTCGAAGCCCAGCCCGGTGTTGGCGCCGGTGACCACGGCCACCCGGCCGTCCTGGCGCGGAATCTGCTGCTCGGTCCACTTCATGTCAGGCTCCCCAATGTACCGCCGGTAACTTATGCTCGGAACGGTAATGTACCGCCGGTACGCTGTCAAGGGACCGCCGGTACCTAAGCTAGGGTTGGCGTCATGACGTTCCAGCGGGCGCGCAGCGAGGAGCAGCGTGAGGTCCGGCGCCGGGCGATCCTGGAGACGGCCTCCGCGATGCTCGACGAGATGCCGGTGGCCGCGGTGACCCTGAACGAGCTGAGCCGGCGGGTCGGCCTGGCCAAGACGGCGGTGCTGCGCTATTTCGAGTCCCGCGAGGCGGTGCTGCTCGACCTGATGGACGACCGGACGACGACCTGGCTGGCGGAGCTGGACCACGAGTTGGCCCACGGTGTCGACCTGAGCCGGTCCGCGGTGGAACGGGCGGAGCAGACGGCCGACGTGCTCAGCCGCTCGCTCGCCGCCCAGACCGTGCTCTGTGATCTCTTCGGCGCGCAGGGCGGGGTGCTCGAACACAACGTGTCGGTGGAGGCGGTCCGCCGGCACAAACGGGCCTCACTGGGCAACCTCGCGGTGATGGCCGACCTCGTCCGGCGGCACCTGCCCGAGGTCGGCGACCGCGCCGAACTGTTCTGCCTGAACGCCTTGATGATGGCTGGGGCGCTGTCCGCCTACACCTCGCCGCCGCCGAGCCTGCTCGCGGTCTACGAATCCGAGCCGGCGCTCGCGGTCCACCATATCGACCTGCGGACAGCCCTGCGGCTCGCCATCATCACCTCACTCGTGGGCATACTGCCGCGCTCCTGAGCCAAGGCGCCCTCATCTTCAGCAGGTTTTCTCGTGCGAATACGCGGCGGTGAGGAAGACTGGGACCATCAGCGGCGGTTTGCTCGTTCGATCCCCGTCGAAACACCATCATGTTGCGCGAGCGCCCGGTCATCGCTGACGGCGGAGCCAGCGAGCCGATCGGGGTGGCTGACAAGGAGTGGCGACGTTGAGTGATACGGATCTGAGCGCCCGCAGCGACCGGGGTAGCGAGTACGCCGACCTTTCCCGTCTGGTCCGGAACGCGGGTCTCCTCGACCGTCACCCCCGCCGCTACGCGGTGCGGGTGGCGGTGGTGCTGGGTTGTCTCGCCGTGCTGGGCGTGCTGTTCGTGCGACTCGGGTCGTCGTGGTGGCAGATGGCCACCGCGGCCGGCATCGCGGTGCTCCTCGGGCAGCTGGCGTTCCTCGGTCACGACGCCGGGCATCGGCAGATATTCCGCTCCCGCCAGGCCAACGACGTGGTCGGCCTGGTGTGCGCCAACCTGGTCACCGGGATCAGTTACGGGTGGTGGGTCGACAAGCACAACCGCCACCATGCGCATCCGAACACCGAAGGCCGTGACCCCGACCTCGTGGTGACGCCGCTGTCCTTCACCCCGGGTCAGGCCGCGAAGCAGCGCGGCCTGGGGGCGCTGTTCGTCCGGCACCAGGCGGCACTGTTCTTTCCCCTGCTGCTGGCGGAGGGTCTGCATCTGCACGGCGCCAGCGTCCGGGCGGTGGTCAGCCGCGGCGGGCTCAGGCGTCGACGAACGGAGGCCGGCCTGCTCGTCCTGCACTTCGCCGGCTACCTCGGGGCCGTGTTCCTGGTCCTGAGCGTTCCGCAGGCGATCGTGTTCATCCTGGTCAACCAGGCCCTCTTCGGTCTCTACCTGGGCAGTTCCTTCGCCCCGAACCACAAGGGCATGCCCATCCTGACCGAGGCCGACAACCTCGACTACCTCCGCCGGCAGGTCCTCACCTCCCGCAACGTGCGCGGGGGCCCGGTCATCGACGCACTTCTCGGTGGGCTCAACTACCAGATCGAACACCACCTCTTCCCCAGCATGCCCCGACCCAACCTCCACCACGCCCAGCCGCTGATCCGCCGGTTCTGCGCGGAACACGACATCGCCTACCACGAGACGACCCTCATCCAGTCCTGGGCGCAGGGGCTGGCACACCTACGGGCGATGGGCACCGGAACGACCCGGCAGCGCAACGGCTAACGGGTGAGGCCGACGAGCGTGGCCAGTCGCGCCACGCCGGCCGCCGCCGGCTGCGCGCGGGTGACATCGGCGATCACGGTACGCACCAACGGCCGACACCGCACCAGCCTCACCCCGTTGCGCCGCCACCAGCCCCCGGGCCAGCTCCACGGCGACCGCCCCGAAGCCGGCCCCGGCTGACCAGACCGCCCGCGCTTGATCCACTCGATTTCACCAATATCGCGGTATCAACCACGCCCGGACACCGCGATTTCAAGGAACCCGAGTCGATCGACCCGCCGGCCGAGGAGGCGCCACCGCCGACACGCCTCGCTGCCTCGCGTTCATCGACGCCCGTTATAAGTGCGCACGCTGGGAGATGCGTCGCCCACCATCCGTCAATAGTTTGACCGCCATGATTCTCCCGACGGAGCCGATCGGAAGTTTTCCCCGCCCGCCGGCGCTGCTGGCCGCCATCGCCGATCACGCCGCCGGGCGGATCGGGCAGGATGCTCTGGACGCGCAGTACGACGACGCCGTGCGCGACACCATCGCCACCCTTGAGCGGCTCGGCTCACCCGTGGTCACCGACGGCGAGCAGCGCAAGCCGAGCTTCGCGACGTACCCGCTGTCGGGTCTGGACACCCTCGCGCCCGACGGTGCCGTCGTCCCCTTCGCCGATGGCCACACGCGGCAGTTTCCCCGCCTCACCGCGGGACCGTTCCGCTACGCGACGCGATCGCAGGCATATCTGACCGCCGCGCGACAGCACGCGACAGTGCCGGTCAAGCAGTCGGTCATCGCGCCGTCCCTGCTCAGCCTGCTGTATCCGGAGAAGGGTATCGAGGGGTATCCCCGAGAGGCGTTCCTCGACGACCTGGTCGACGAGGCGGAGGCCGACATCCGCGGCGCGCTGGACGCCGGCGCGCAGACCGTGCAGCTGGACTTCACCGAGGGCCGGCTTTCGATCAAGCTCGACCCCTCGAAGGGCCTGCTGAAGTCTTTCGTGGCCCTGAACAACCGGGTGCTCGAACGGTTCACTCCGCAGGAGCGGGCGCGCATCGGTGTGCACACGTGCCCCGGCGGTGACCAGGACTCCACCCACAGCCTCGACGTGGACTACGCCGAGCTGCTGCCGAGCCTCTTCGCGATCGACGCCGGCGTCTTCTACGTGCAACTCGCCGGCGAGCCCAAGCCGGAACGCGTCCTCGCCGCGATCGCCGAGCACGCCCGCCCGCACCAGCGGATCTTCATCGGCGTGACCGACCCGGTCGACCCGGTGGTGGAGACCGCCGACCAGGTGCGCGACCGCGTGCTGCGGGCCGCCGAATACATCTCGCCCGACCGGCTCGGCACCTGCGACGACTGCGGGTTCGCGCCGTTCGCGGACGACCTGTCCACGTCGCGGGACACGGCGTTCGCCAAGGTACGCGCCCGGGTCGAAGGAACCGCCCTGGCCGCCGATCAACTGGCCGGCTGAGGCAGCGCGGCGCCCGGCCCGCACCGGGCGCCGCGCCACGGCCTCATCCGCCACCTCCGGACGGCCCCAGCGCGGCCAGGGCCAGGCGGTCGCGTTCCTGGGCGTGGGCGCCTAACCAACCCGGGCCGGCACACTCGTGCCGCTCAGCGGGTGACGCCGACGAGCGTGGCCAGTCGCGCCACGCCGGCCGGTGCCGGGTGGCCCCGGGCAACATCGGCGATCACGGTACGCGCCAACGGCCGACACCGAACCTCGGCCGGCGCGACACTGTCCGCGTCCACCAGCGCCCGTGCCGCTGCGCGCAGGTCACCCACCTGGAGGTACGCCCGCGCGACATCGACCAGGTACGCGCCCCGATACTCGGCCGGCAACCGCCGCCACCCCTCCCGCCGCACCACTGCCGAGTGCCGTCGTACCGCCTCGTCGGCGTCACCCCGCGACGCAGCCACCAGCACCCGCGCCACCTCGACAGCCGCCGGACCGAAGCTGGTGCGGTGCGTGTCGTCGTACCCCCGAAGGTTTGCGGCGACGCCCGCGGCCCGGTCGATCAGCTCGTCGGCGCGACGGTGCTCGCCGCAGCCGGCGGCGGCGAGCGCGGCCTGCACCAACAACGTCCCACCCACCGCCCTCCCCCAGTGATCGCCCTCGCCCTCGTGATCAAGAGGTTTGCGGCAAGTGTGATCTCCAAAAGCGCCGCAAACCTCTTGATCACCGTCATGGGGTGAGGGTGGAAAGACGCGGTTGGCGGCGGGGAGCAGCGCGGCCAGGGCCAGTCGGTCGCGGTTTTGCACGCGGAGCGCCTGACCCACCGAGATGGTCGCGGTTGCCGCGAGCAGCGGGTCATCGTGGGCGGCGGACATCGCGCGGTCGGCGGCCAGCCAGGCGAGGTCGGCCTCGCCGAGCTTCACCAACAGCGACGAGGTGATCCGGTACGCCGGCACCAGCAGCTCCGCCGACCGCGCGCCCTGGGCGGCGTCGAGCAGCCCCGGCAACACCCGCACCAACTGTCCGTAGTGCGCATGCTGGTAGGTCAACCAGGCATGCCCGACCTGCCTTCTCAGCTCGTCCGTCTGAGGTGGAGTCTGCGGGATGCCGTAGCGGGCGAGCGCGGCGCGGATGTCGTCCACCCCGTCCGGCGTGCCCGCCGAGGTGCTGCGCGGCTGGCCGAGCAGCACCTCCGGCTCGACCCGCAGGACATGGGCCAGTTCCTGGATCACCGAGTACCGGTCCAGGGTGCGGGCACCCCGCTCGATCTTGTCCACCCAACTCTTCGACCTGCGCAACCGGTCGGCGAGCATCTGCTGCGTCATCGACCGCCGTACCCGCCACCGCGCGACCCGTCGGCCGATCGGGAGGTCATCGTTGGTCACGCCGCCACCGCCGGTCCGGGACCGCGCGGGTCGTGTCATCCACGGGTACGCGCTCCGCCTCGGCCTGCGCCAGGAGGCGCTGCTTGGCGGCCTCCCGCTCGGCCGCCTCACCCTTGTTCTCCGGAGCGCTGTCGTCCCGACCGCTCATCCCCGCCTCCTCCGGTGGAGGCCCAGCAGCTCCGGATCGACCGTTGCGGCGCTGGACCATCAGGACGTACTCACGTCCCAAACCGGACAGTAGGGCGAATTGGTGATGCGGTGATTACTGGCAGTTATGCGGCCAGGTGGATGCCGATACGGCCGGCAAGTTGGCGCAGCTCGTCGGGGATCGCACGGCGCTGGGCACGCTGGGCCAGGGTCACCACGGCATCGCGGGCAAGGGGGTTGATGGCGAACGGGATTGGTGCCGCCCGCTCGGCCTGCACGAACGCGGCGAGGGCTTCGGCGTCCCGGCGACCGCCGTCCGCCAGCGCTCGCCCAATGTCGAGCCAGTACGACAGTTGGCGATTCGATGCCTTGAGCACCTGCGGCCGTATCGTCCTGGACAGTTCGATAACCTTGCCGGACTCGCCCTGCTCTGCCGCGATGGACATCTTCCAGAGTCCGACGTTGGTCGGTCCGAAGCAGCATCCGTTGAAGCCACCGCCGTCGGTCGGATCTCCCAGGCTCGCCGCCTCACGCGTGGCCTCTGCGAGGTGATCCCGGGCCACATCGGGACGAGCGTCCACGGTCGAGGCCAGCGCAGCCATGAGGTGAAGCTGACCAAGCATCTGGCGCACTCGGACATCCGATGCGTCACCTTGAAGCTCCACCAGTGACCGGTCAGCGGATCTGGCCGCCAACCGTGCAGACTCGATCGGCAGACTCTGGGCGTACACGAACCGAGATGCACCAAGCCACGCTCGATCTTCGACGTCCTCAGCAGCGGACACGGATACCCGAGCGGCGTTGAGGGCCAGGTGGCGGTAGCCGAGGTGTCGAATGCAGGTTGAGGCCAGGTAGGCGACCTGAGCGAGCGTGGTCCCGCCCACGGCGGCGGCTTCGAGCAGCAGGCCCGGGAGCATCCGGGCCATAGCCGGGTAGTTGCACGAATTGCGGAGCTGATCGGCGCGGGCGATCTCGGCTGCCAGTCGTTCCGCTGTGTAGGTCGAAGGGCGGCGCTCGCCGTCCTCAATCTCGATCAGGGCCGACCAGATCGCCGGCACGCACTCGGCGGCACTCTCACGAGCCGGATCGCCGGACTCGGTGCCCTGCCCGAGCAGGTCCGCCACCGTAACCTGAAGCGCGGCAGCGAACGCGACCAACGTGGACCGACGATCGATGGTCTTCCGACCCGACTCGACCTGCGACACGTACGACTGGGTGACACCAGCGAGCCCCGCGAGGACGGCCTGAGTCATACCACCACGCCGCATCCGCCAGTACCGGATCCTGGCACCGATGGTGTCCGGCTTCGTCACCATGCCTCCGGCCACCCCACGTAGAGGAGTCAATTGCGGCGCTAAGCCGCTACCAGCGCACGGTACACCGCAAAGCATCGGAATGTGACGCTGAGCAGTCGTGTTCGACTGCTTGCGTGACGCGCGGCAGCAGAACATGCGCAACCCTTCTGGCTGGCGTGGGAGCGGTGTATGAGTCAGGTTGACAAGGACCGCCGCGACCTCATCGAGTTCTGCAAAGGATTACTTCGGCCTGACTCCGGGTCGCATAGTCAGAAGTAGCCCCGATCCATCGCGGTTCGCCCTTGACCGAACCGTGTAGGTGACGCCGCAAGGGTGGTGACTCTCCGCCGTCGACCCACCCACCAGCACCCGCCGCGCAACCCAACACGTCACGTCCCGGTCGGCCAGTAAGCCCCGGATTGGGGATGCCGTGATTACTGCACGTTATGCGGCCAGGTTGATGCCGATACGGCCGGCAAGTTGGCGCAGGTCGTCGGGGATGGCTCGGCGCTGGGCACGCTGAGCCAGGGTCACCACGGCATCGCGGGCAAGGGGGTTGATGGCGAACGGGATTGGTGCCGCCCGCTCGGCCTGCACGAACGCGGCGAGGGCTTCGGTGTCCCGGCGACCGCCGTCCGCCAACGCGCGACCGAGGTCGAGCCAGTAGGACTGCCGACGGATGGACGCCACGAGCACCTGCGGTCGGACCGTCCGGGCCAGCTCAATGACTCGTCCGGACTCGCCCTGCTCGGCTGCGATGGACATCTCCCACAGCCCCACATTGGTTGGTCCGAACCCGCAGCCGTTGAAGCCTGCGCCATCGACTGGATCTCCGAGGGTCGCCGCCTCGCGAGCTGCCTCTGCGAGGTGATCGCGGGTGACATCCAGACGACCGCTCACGGCCGAGGTCAGCGCGGCGGAGAGGTGGAGTTGTCCGAGCATCTGTCGGACTCGCTCGTCTGCGGCGTCGGCTTGAAGCTCGGTCAAGGAGCGGTCGGCAGCGCGGGCGGCGACGGGGGCGGACTCGATCGGCAAGCTCTGCGCGTACGCGAAGCGGGATGCTGCGATCCACGCGGGATCCTCAGCGCGCTCGGCGACCGTCCCGGAGAGCCGGGCAGCGTTGAGGGCCAGGTGGCGGTATCCGAGGTTCCGCAGGCAGGTGGCGGCCTGGTAGGCCACCTGGACGAGCACGGTGCCGCCCACAGCGGCGGCTTCGAGCAGCAGACCGGGGAGCAAACGAGCCATGGCTGGGTAGTTGCAGGACGCACGGAGCTGTTCGGCGCGGGCGATCTCGGCTGCTAGTCGTTCCGCTGTGTAGGTCGAAGGGCGGCGCTCGCCGTCCTCAATCTCGATCAGGGCCGACCAGATCGCCGGCACGCACTCGGCGGCACTCTCACGAGCCGGATCGCCGGACTCGGTGCCCTGCCCGAGCAGGTCCGCCACCGTAACCTGAAGCGCGGCAGCGAACGCGACCAACGTGGACCGACGATCGACGGTCTTCCGACCCGACTCGACCTGCGACACGTAAGACTGGGTGACACCAGCGAGCCCAGCGAGGACGATTTGCGTCATCCCGCCACGCCGCATCCGCCAGTACCGGATCCTGGCACCGATGGTGTCCGGCTTGATCACCACGCCTTCGCCCACTTCCAACCAGAGGACTGAGATAACGATCAACAACCTCTATCCTGCACGACAAACGACACTGCCGTGAAATGCAGCCGTTGACGCTGGAGCGCCCTGGAGACCCAATCAAACCCGTTGACCATCACATGGCCACGCAGGGAAGATGCTTCCATGCTGCGTGTCTACCTCGATCAAAACAAGTGGGTAGACCTTGCCCGCGCAGCGACTGGCCACCGACTTGGCGGACGGTTCGGCGATGCCCTGGCGCTGGCTCGTGCTGGTGTTGCAGCTGGCACCGTGTCATTTCCTCTCGACATGTATCGGTACTGGGAAACCAGCAAGCGAGGCGACAACCGGTCGCGGAACGCAGTCGTCGACGTGATGCGAGAACTCTCGCGCCAACACACCATGGCGCTCCCGTTCGGCATCCTCGACGAGGAACTCGATCGCGCGCTCCAACGGCGATTTGGGCGACCCGCCCAACCCCGCCGGCAGCAGGTCTTCGGCGTTGGGTTGCGACACATCACTGAGGGCCGTATGAACTGGCCCAAGTTAGACCTCAACATGCTGCCAGACGGTGGCTTGTCGCTTCCTGATCACCCACGGGCACAGCTTAATCATGAAGTCACCGAGTCCATTGAAGAGCATCTGCTCCGCGCTGGCCCCGCCACCCTTCTGGCATCAGGGTTCGACCACGCCGCTTCCGACCACGGCCAGCGATTCGTCGACTTTGAGAACACACTCGCCGCATACATCAAGGAAAATCACCTGACCAAGAACGGCGTCGAACAAGCCGTTCGCGGTACCGATTTTATCGATATCCGACCCGCACTCATCGAGGCGCTCGAGGGCATCGGCGTCACCTATGACCAGTTCATGTCCAATTCCACCGTCGCCGACTTGATGAGGTTCATGGACGACTTACCCACCCGTTATGTCACCAATGTGTTGCGCTCCGCCAAGCACCGACAGACTCAGCAGAAATGGGAGCCGAACGATTTCATCGACATCGTCGCGCTTCCTGTCGCGTCGGTATACTGCGATGTCATCATCACCGAGAAGCAATGGATCCACCAAATGCGGCAGGGCAAAATCGAACAGCAGTACTCCACCCGATTGCTCAGCGACGCCGCCGACTTGGTCGAAGTCTTGGTCGATTCCTCTGTTATCTGAGAATTGACCGCGTCACAGCAGCAGGCGGCCCCATAACGACCGGATCAGCCGAAGGTTCGAAGTCTTTGCAGGCAGGACCGACTAGTGATTCTGGCTCGCGCCCAGTAGGCTGACCATATGTTTCCTTCCTTCGTCACAGCTGCCGCGGAAGACTCGGCGTTTTCGACAGGCAAAATGGTAACTCCCGTTGTCGCGGCCCTACTAGGGTTTGCTAGCGGCTACTTTTTGGAAATTGTCAAGTCGAAACGCGGTTCGCGTACCATCTTGGCGTGGGATCTGAAGGTCGAAGAGCCGAAAATTAGCTATGGCGCAACTCATGCTGACCATATCAAGATCAGTTACCGAGGCCACGAGGTTGACCGCCTGGTCAACGTCCGTTACACGCTTACAAATTCCGGGAACACTACCATCAAAGCTCAAACAGTTAGATTTGACTTACCTAAAGACGCCAGAGTGTTACAGCGTGAGCTAGATCCCGAACCCGAGCCAGAACTCGGCGTGCGAGACATCACAAACCAGGATCCGCAATTTGTTGGGCCACGATACAAAATCAGTCAACTGGACCCTGGAGATTCTGTCACCTTCGCCTTGGCAGCAGATGGAGGGTCATGGCACAACTGGAAGGGCGCCCTCCTTCGCAATGAAGAGCATACGGTCGTATATGAGCGTCGAGATGTTGCGCTACATCGTGATGATCAGACTCATGTGGCGCCTTTCTTATTCGGTCTCGCGGCGATTCTGATCATCACAACACTGACCGGGGCGACATCACTCACAATCTGGATCTTGGGCAAATTCTATTTTACTGAACTGGCCTATCTTGGAATTATCATCCTGCTAACTATTTTGTTTGCCGCCACGGCAGCATACTTGCTATCGCACGCACGCCGTGCGACGAGATCTATCGCGCAACGGTTGGCAGTGGGCGGTCACGCTGATGCGTCGCTGGCAGCCCACGGCGAGGAAGCTGGTTTGCATATGCGCCGAATGGCGTGATTCGAATTCGTCCGCCTGAGCCGGGGCAAGGCGAAGACAATTCTCAATAAATTCCTCTAATGCAAACCCCACGCTCACTATCGAAGCGACGGACACGACAGCGACGCCCAACCGAAAGTCATTGGCATGGCTTCAGGATCGGTTTGACGGCACTAGACACGTCGACAGCCAGTTTGCCTCCCCTACCGCTCGCCTTCGATTGACAATGACGCGGGCTAGCACCTTGTGCCCTGCTAGAGTCCCTTCGGGCAGGGGTTTTCTACATTGTCAGGCGTCGAGAAGTGACTGAGTATTCACAACGCCAAAGGGTACGTGCACGCTTGGGGCGACTTGCGACGTAGAGACTAGATGCCCCTGCTGGTCATCGAAGAAAATATGAGGTTTGAGAACGCTCAGAACGGCCCCCTTGTCGATGCCCCCCAGGAAGAAGGCATCGTTGACTGTGACTCCCCACGCCTTGAGGCTGGCGAGGGCACGGTGATGAGAGGGCGCATTTCGAGCCGTAACGATAGCAACATGTAGTCGGATCCGATAGCCTGAATCGGCGGCACGCCTCGCCTCTTCCCGCCGCTGAATCTTGTTAACCTGCTTGAGGAAATCACGCAAAGGACCGGGCGAATGCGGCGTCACGGCATTAGCCGTTTCGTGGGCATGGAAGCCATCAAGTCCTTCAGTCTGCATGACTCGCTCTGATGCGTCGTCTGCAAGAACGCCGTCGAAGTCAAATGCGATCCGAAGGTCGAGGTCGCTGCCGTCCTCCGTGTAGATGGAGGGAAGGACTTGGCCCGCAGGAAGGTTGCGTGCCATCGCCTCTTTTACATCCGTCGGATTAGCCGACATAAAGAGTGACATATGAAGAACGGGCATAAACTTGTATGGCGACTTGCCTTGCATGAATACAGCTCGAGTGATGGGAAGGCCATGATGCTCGACGGACTTCATCACTCTAAGGCCTGTGTCCGGGTCATTTCGCGAAAGAATGATTACCTCAACCAGGGGGCCGTCGTCCCCACTCAGGTCATTAAGCGAAAGAAGCCGTCTTATGAAGGGAAACGCGACGCCGGGTTCAAGCGGGTTTTCCAGATTTTCCTCCTGATACCTCCGGTACTCATCTTCGCCGTGATCGCGAAAGACTTTGTCCGAAGCAGTAAGGTCAAAGAGCGCACTAGAGGCGATCCCGATAACCAGACGGTTCTCTAAACTATATGGCAACTTCAGGCCCTCTGATTTCATCTACCTATCCGGCTAGGTTCATCGGCCTACCATCCTAGACTAGAACCAAAACTGGCCCAAACTCGCTTGGGACCTGAGCGATGTGTAGAGGCAAGTCTCAGACGGTGACACGAGGTACCGCGATTAGACCCAACCCGCAGACAGCGCCGCGAAAGAAGGCGTACTTTTGGATGTGGCGTGAGGGAGCAGCAATCAGCATCCATATTCTAATGCCCCCCGACTTCCTGCGGCCGGGTGTGACGGCGCGCCAATGCTGTAAGCGGACAATTCTTTATTCAACCGCCTGTCGGCGCCATTGTTCCGCAGCACCTACAGGTAGCATCCCAGACAGTTCATCTCGAAGATCCGTGGGCCTCACAACGCCACGATCGCCGCAGTCTCCGCCGGCAACTGGATCCGGTCCCGCATCACGGTGACCCCCTCCCCCGTGGCCAGCAGCACCCGCCGAGCCACCCCCGGCAGCGACACCCCCTGCCCCCGCCCGGCGAAGTTGGCCACGACAAGCGTGTCCCCCCGCCGCATGACCAGGAACTGGTCCCCGTGCTGCACAGACACCTCGTGCATCCGAGGATCCGACAGGTCCGGCGAGGAGCGACGCAAGGCAATCAGCCGCTGGTAGAAGGACAGCATCTCCCGGTGCTCGGGCTTGTCCAGCTCCGCCCAGTCCAACCGCGACCGTACGAACGTCTCCGGGTCCTGCGGGTCGGGCACGTCCCCTTCCGGCCACCCGTGCGACGCGAACTCCCGCCGCCGCCCGGTCCGCACCGCAGCGGCCAACTCCGGCTCCGGGTGCGACGTGAAGAACTGCCAAGGCGTAGAGGCCGCCCACTCCTCCCCCATGAACAACATGGGAGTGAACGGCGCCGTCAGCAGCAACACAGCGCCAACCCGGAGCAACGCAGGCGACAACGAGGCGGAGATCCGGTCCCCGGTGGCCCGGTTCCCGATCTGATCGTGGTTCTGCAAGTACGCCACCAGCCGATGCCCCGGCACCCGCGAGTCCAAAGGACGCCCATGGTGCCGGTTGCGGAAGCTGGACCACGTGCCAGCGTGGAAGAACCCGCCGGTCAGCACGTCCGACAGCGTCTCCAGGGAGCCGAAGTCGCCGTAGTATCCCTGCCGCTCCCCCGTCAGCAACGTGTGCAGGGCGTGGTGGGCGTCGTCGTTCCACTGGGCGTGCAGACCGAACCCGCCCGCCTCCCGAGGCGTGATCAGCCGGGGGTCGTTGAGGTCCGACTCGGCGATCAGCGACAACGGCCGGCCCAGGTGCGTCGACAGCGACTCCACCTCGATGGCCAGCTCTTCGAGCAGCGGCACCGCGCGGGTGTCCGGCAGGGCGTGTACGGCGTCCAGGCGTAGCCCGTCGACGTGGTAGTCGCGCAGCCACATGAGCACGCTGTCGATGATGTAGCGGCGTACCTCGTCGGAGTGCGGGCCGTCCAGGTTGACCGAGCGGCCCCAACTGTTGCTCTGCTCGGCGAGGTAGGGCCCGAACCGCGGCGCGTAGGCCCCGGAGGGCCCGAAATGGTTGTAGACAACGTCGAGGATCACCCCCAGCCCCTTGGCATGGGCGGCGTCGACGAACCGTTTCAGGCCGTCGGGGCCGCCGTAGGGCTCGTGTGGGGCGTACCAGCAGACGCCGTCGTACCCCCAGTTGTGTTCGCCGTTGAAGGCGTTGACCGGGAGCAGTTCGATCAGGTCGACGCCGAGGTTCACGAGGTGGTCGAGGCGGTCGATGGCCGCGTCGAAGGTGCCGTCCGGGGTGAAGGTGCCGATGTGCAGCTCGTAGAGGATGCTGCCGGGCAGCTGCCGGCCCGTCCACGAGGAATCACTCCACTGGAACGCGAGATGGTCGTAGCGGCGGCTCGGCCCGTGCACTCCCGCAGGCTGCCACGGTGACCGGGGGTCGGGCAGTGGGGTTTCGTCGTCGTTCAGCAGAAAGGAGTAGTCGACGCCCGCGTCGGGCACCTCGACCCTCCACCAGCCGTCGGCGGCGGCGCGCATCTCGTGGTCGGTGTCGCCGGCCAGGCGCAGCCGCACCCGGCTGGCGTCCGGCGCCCAGACGGAGAATTCGGTCATGAAAGGGCCTCCTCGGCAGCGGTGGGAGGAGCCAGCAGAGCGACGGGATAGTCGGCCAGGAGATTGTCCAGCGACGTCTCCCCGCCACTGTAGACCCGGCCGGTGAACAGGTCCTTCATCTCGTGAACGGGAAGTGACAGGGCTGTGTCACACCACCCGCCGGCACGCGCGAGACCCAGCGGCAGGCGGGTGGCCACGGCGATCACACCGCCCCGGTCGAAGGCCACCACGTGCCGGCCCGCCGGCCCGTGCGCGGGCACCGGGCGGTAGGTGGTGAACAGCTCCGGGTGCGCCCGCCGCAGCCGCAGCGTCCGGGACACGACGAGCAGCTTCGCCGCTCCGTCGGTGTCGATCGGGGGACGCCAGCCGCCGTCGATCCGCGCCAGCAACTCCCGGCGTACGTCGAAGTCGACCGGGCGGCGGTTGTCCGGGTCGACCAGGGAGTTGTCCCACAGCTCGGTGCCCTGGTAGGTGTCCGGCACCCCGGGCATGGTGAGTTGGATCAGCTTCTGCCCGAGCGCGTTGCACCAGCCGGCCGGGGTGATCGCGGCGGCGAGTTCGGTCAGCTCGTCGTGCAGGCTCGGATCGTCGTACATCCGGTCGACCACGTCGTGCAGGGCCTGCTCGAAGGCCGGGTCCGGGTCCGCCCAACTGGTCGAGGCCCCGGCCTCCCGGGCGGCCTTCTCGACGTACGCGTGCAGCCGCTCCCGCTCGATCGGCCACGCCCCGACGGCGGTCTGCCAGAGCAGGTGGGCGAAGGACGGGTCGGGCAGCGGGGCGTACGCCATCCAGCTCTTGACCTGCTCGGCCCAGCGGCCCGGCAGCTCGCTGAGCACGGCGAGCCGGGCCCGGACATCCTCGCCGCGTTTGGTGTCGTGGGTGGAGAGGGCGGTCATGCTGGCCGGCCAGCGGACCTGCTGGGCGGCGGCGAAGCGGTGGAACTCCGCCGGTGGCACCCCGAAGTGGGCGGGGCTGCCGCCGACCTCGTTGAGCGCCACGAACCGGGTCCAGCGGTAGAACGCGGTGTCCTCCACGCCCTTGGCCATCACCGCGCCGCTGAGCTGCGGGAACCGCATGCCCAGCTCGTCGGCGGGGTCGCGCAGCCGGCGGGTGATCGCGTCCAGGGCGCCGGCCAGGTCGGGGCGGCGGCGACCGGCCTCGGAACGGGCGGCGGCGAGGTGCCGGGCGCCGTGCGGCGGGTAGCCCCGGTAGACCGGGAACGCGGCGGCCAGTTCGGCGAGCGCCGCGCGGGCCTGCTCGGTGGGCACCTCGGGGGCGAGGGCGGCCAGTCGGGTCAGCTCGGCGGCGAGCAGCCGGGTGGCGGCGGCCAGTTTGGTGGCGTGGGTCAGGTCCTCCCAGGAGGTGTGCCGCCCGGCCAGTCGGGTGTCCAGCGCGGTGAAGTCGCCCTCGGCGTCGGTGTCGACGAAGAGCCCGCTGACCGCAGCGAGGGCGTCGTAGCCGGTGGTGCCGTCCACCGGCCAGTCCGGCAGCTCCTCGCCGTACTCCAGGATCTTCTCCACCACCAGCCAGGCGTGCGGCGCGGCCTCCCGCAACCGGGTCAGGTAGCCGGCCGGGTCGCGCAGGCCGTCCGGGTGGTCGACGCGGATGCCGTCGACCTCCCCGTCGGCGGCCCAGCGCAGGATCAGCTCGTGGGTGGCGGCGAAGACCGCCGGGTCCTCCACCCGCAGACCCGCCAGGCCCGCGATGGCGAAGAACCGGCGGTACGTCAGCTCGGCGTCACCACGCCGCCAGGAGACCAGCTGGTAGTGCTGCCGGTCGTGCACCTGCGCCGCGCTGCCGTCGCCGGTGCCGTCGGCGATCGGGAAGCGGTGCTCGTGGTAGCGCAGCTCCCCGTCGACCACCTTGAGGTCGTCCAGGGCGGCCTCGTCGTCGGCAAGCACCGGCAGCAGCAGGCGGCCCCGGCCCCAGTCGATGTCGAACCAGTCGGCGTACGCCGAGTCGCGCCCCCGGCGCAGCACGTCCCACCAGGGCGGGTTGGCGGGCGGAACGGCGACCCCGGCGTGGTTGGGCACGATGTCGACGACCAGTCCGAGCTGCCTGTCGCGCAGCGCGCGCAGCAGCCGCTGCCGGGCCGCCTCCCCGCCCAGCTCCGGGTTGACGGCGCGGTGGTCGACCACGTCGTAGCCGTGCTGGGAGCCGGGCGTGGCGGTCAGCAGCGGGGCGCTGTAGAGGTGACTGACGCCGAGGGCGTCGAGGTAGTCGACGATCGCCGCGGTGGCGTCCAGGTCGAAGCCGGGGCGCACCTGGATGCGGTAGGTGGCCCGTGGAGGGGTGGCCGGCATGTCAGATCGTCCTCTCCAGCACGACGAGGGACCGGTCCGGCACCCGGATGGTGCCGCCCGCGCTGATCACCGTGGCGTCGTCCGGCTCGGGTTCGGCCGTGCTGATCACCCGTTCCCACTTCTGGCCGTACTCGCTGCCGGGCATGGTGAAGTCCAGCGGCGCGTCGTGGGCGTTGAAGCAGAGCAGGAACGACGCGTCGTGGTGCTTCTGGCCGTACTGGCCGCGCTCGCGGATGCCCTCGCCGTTGACGAAGAGCGCCACCGAGCGGCCGAAGTCGTTGCCCCAGTCCTCGCCGGTCATCTCCCGCCCGTCCGGGGTGTGCCAGGCCAGGTCGGGCAGCGGCTCGTCGATGCCGCGGCCGTTCACCGGCAGGCCGGTGAAGAACCGGCGACGCCGGAACACCTGGTGCCTCTTGCGGAACGCGGTGAGCGTCTGCACGAACTCCAGCAGCTGCTCGTCGACGTTGTCCCAGTCGACCCAGGCCAGCTCGCTGTCCTGGCAGTAGACGTTGTTGTTGCCGCGCTGGGTGCGGCCCAACTCGTCACCGTGGCCGATCATCGGCACGCCCTGCGACAGCATCAGGGTGGCCAGGAAGTTGCGCCGCTGCTTGGCCCGCAGCGCGAGCACCGCCTCGTCGTCGGTGTCGCCCTCGACCCCGCAGTTCCAGGAACGGTTGTGGCTCTCGCCGTCGCGGTTCTCCTCGCCGTTGGCCTCGTTGTGCTTGTCGTTGTAGGAGACCAGGTCGTTGAGGGTGAACCCGTCGTGGACGGTGACGAAGTTGATGCTGTGGAACGGGCGGCGGCCGTCGTCCTGGTAGAGGTCGGCGGAGCCGGAGATGCGCGAGGCGAATTCGGCGAGGGTGGCCGGCTCGCCGCGCCAGAAGTCCCGCACGGTGTCGCGGTACTTGCCGTTCCACTCGGTCCACAGCGGCGGGAAGTTGCCCACCTGGTAGCCGCCGGGGCCGACGTCCCACGGTTCGGCGATCAGCTTCACCCGACTGACCACCGGGTCCTGCTGCACCACCTCGAAGAAGGTGGAGAGCCGGTCCACCTCGTAGAACTCGCGGGCCAGGGTGGCGGCCAGGTCGAACCGGAAGCCGTCGACGTGCATCTCGGTCACCCAGTACCGCAGCGAATCCATGATCAGTTGCAGGGAGTGCGGGCTGCGTACGTTGAGGCTGTTGCCGGTGCCGGTGTAGTCGACGAAGTAGCGGCGGTCCTCCTCGCTGAGCCGGTAGTAGCTCGGGGCGTCCACGCCCTTGAAGCTCAGCGTCGGGCCGAGGTGGTTGCCCTCGGCGGTGTGGTTGTAGACCACGTCGAGGATGACCTCGATGCCGGCCGCGTGCAGCGCCTTCACCATGCCCCGGAACTCCTGCACCTGCTGGCCGAGGCGGCCCAGCGCCGAGTAGCCGTGGTGCGGGGCGAAGAAGCCGATGGTGTTGTAACCCCAGTAGTTGCGCAGGCCCAGGTCGACGAGGCGGTTGTCGTGGATGAACTGGTGCACCGGCATCAGCTCGATCGCCGTCACCCCGAGCCGGGTCAGATAGTCGATCATCGGCGGGGAGGCGATGCCCGCGTACGTGCCGCGCAACTCCTCCGGGATGTCCGGGTGGCGCATGGTCAACCCGCGCACGTGCGCCTCGTAGATCACCGAGTGGTGGTAGGGGGTGCGCGGCGGCTTGTCGTTACCCCAGTCGAAGTACGGGTTGACCACCACCGACTTCGGCATGAACGGCGCCGAGTCGGTCTCCGACATCCGCTCCGGCTCCGCCAGGTCGTAGTCGTAGACCGCCGGGTCCCATTCCACGTCACCGTCGATGGCCTTGGCGTACGGGTCGATCAGCAGCTTGTGCGGGTTGCACCGCAGCCCGTTCGCCGGGTCGTACGGGCCGTGCACCCGGTAGCCGTAGCGTTGTCCCGGCTCGACTCCCGGCAGGTACGCGTGCCACACGTACGCGTCCACCTCGCGCAGCTCGACGCGGCGCTCCGCGCCGGTGTCCCACTCGTCGAAGAGGCACAGCTCGATCCGCTCGGCCACCTCGGAGAAGATGGCGAAGTTGGTGCCCATCCCGTCGTAGGTGGCGCCCAGGGGGTACCGCTCGCCCGGCCAGACCTGCATGTCGCTCCTTCAGACCATGGTCATGTGCGCGCCCGCGCCACGAGCGCGCCGGCGGAGGCCGCCCGCGCGCAGGCGGGTATTGCCCCCCGGCCGGGCGCGCCAATCCATCCTTCCAGGCGATGACCAAAAACCACCTGTCTGATGCGTGCTACACCGATCGGGTGTCCTCCGTCACGATGACCCCTTTCGAGATGCGTTCTTGGCCCGGATGCACTTTCCTTGTTCGGGGGCAAGCGTCCGCGCGCGTCCCGCCAGGCCCTCAGCCACCCTTACACCTCTCGCTCCGCCGCCACTGACGCCGGCGCGTACCACCATGCATGGACGGAGATTGATGTGACGACCCTGCGGGTCGACGAGCAGCTCGCTGCCACCAAGGACCGGGCCCACCGGCCCACCGTGACCTCCCGGCCCCAGCTTCCGACCCAGCCCGGTTCCGGCCTCACCGTGCAGCCCGGCACGCCCGTGCCGACGCAGGCCGGCCCCGGGGTGCCCCCGCAGACCCGTCGCATCCTCATGCTGTCCTGGGAGTACCCGCCGGTGCTCGTCGGCGGTCTCGGTCGACACGTGCACGCGTTGTCGGTGGCGTTGGCCGCCGCCGGCCACGAGGTCACCGTCGTCACCCGCCACAGCGAGGGCGCACCCCTGGAGGAGTACGCCGAGGGCGTGCGCATCCTGCGCGCCCCAGAGGACCCGGTCACCTTCCCCCTCGCCACCAGCTCCCTGCTGGCCTGGACGATGGCCTTCAACCACACCCTCACCCGCACCGCCCTGCGCGCCACCCAAGCCGGTTCCTACGACGTCATCCACGCCCACGACTGGCTCGTCGCGCACACCGCGATGACGTTGCGCGACCACCTGGACATCCCGCTGGTCAGCACGATCCACGCCACCGAGGCGGGTCGGCACCAGGGCTGGCTGCCGGAGGAGATGAACCGCACCATCCACGGCGTCGAGCAGTGGCTCAGCAGCGAGTCCAACCGGGTGATCGTCTGCTCCGGTTACATGCGTGACGAGGTGAACGCGCTGTTCGGCGTACCGGCCGGGCGGGTCGACGTGGTCGCCAACGGGGTGGAGCCGCACCGTTGGCGGGTGCCCGCCAGCGCGGTGGCCGCCGCCCGCGCCCGGTTCGCCGGGGACGGCCCGCTGGTCACCTTCGCCGGCCGACTCGTCTACGAGAAGGGCGTACAGCACCTGATCGCCGCGCTGCCCCGGTTGCGCGAGCGGCACCCCGGGCTGCGTGTCGTGATCGCCGGCGACGGCCCGTACCGGGCCGAGTTGGAGGCCGACGTGCACCGCCGCGGACTGGGCGGGATGGTCACCATGCCGGGCTTCCTGGGCGGCACCGACCTGCCGGCGCTGATGGCCGCGTCCGACTGCTTCGCCGTGCCGAGCATCTACGAGCCGTTCGGCATGGTCGCCCTGGAGGGCGCCGCCGCCGGCGCTCCCCTGGCCGTCGCGGCCACCGGTGGTCTCGCCGAGATCGTCGAGCCGGGCGCCACCGGGATGACCTTCCGCCCACACGACCCGGAGAGCCTGACCGACGCCGTGGACGCGCTGCTGTCCGACCCCGACCGCTCCCGCGTCATGGCCCGCCACGCCCGCCGGATGGTCCACGACCAGTACGGCTGGTCGGCGATCGCCCAGCGCACCGCCGCCAGCTACGCCGCCGCCATCCACCACGACGCCGCGTTCACGGCCGAGCGGGCGGAGCAGCGGATGTCGCAGGGGCGGGCGCTCCCGGCGCTTCCCGAGGGCAACCTGCTGGCCGCCGCCGGCCTGCGCTGACCCTCGCCGCCCGGCCCGTTCGCGGTCGATCGACTCGGCTTCCTTGAAATCGGGGTGTCCCGGTGCTGGGACACCCCGATTTCCTCAAAGCCGAGTCGATCGCGGTGGACGGGTCAGCAGTCGATGTACGACCCGCCGTCGTCGAGGTAGTGATCAAACACCCAGCCCGAGTAGGTCGGACCCCCGTTGCCATACCGCACGTGGGTCCAGCCGTTCCATCCGTTGATGTAGTCGCCGTAGCCCTGGCAGTCCAACGTCACCCAGTGCCCGGTCGGGATCCGGGTGACCAGCCCGCAGCTGGTGTGCGGCCCGGTGCGAAGGGCCAGGCCGGTGCTTCCGGCGTCCTGCACCTGGTTGCTGCCGTAGTCCTTGTCCGACCAGGCATGGCTACAGCTGGCGCTCGCCGGCGCCGACGTGACCGCCACGATCCCGGCCGCCGCGACCAGGGTGAGCGCCGCCTGCGCGAGCGCGACAATTGGCTTGGATCTCCGCATTTGTTCTCCCCGTGGTATACCGCCCGATCTTGGTGAGCGGTTTGGAAGACCCTATGGGAAACG
Source organism: Micromonospora sp. NPDC049645 (assembly GCF_040675155.1). Lineage (NCBI taxonomy): Bacteria > Bacillati > Actinomycetota > Actinomycetes > Micromonosporales > Micromonosporaceae > Micromonospora > Micromonospora sp. NPDC049645. The sequence continues at coordinate 34,042 of NZ_JBFAOI010000012.1, read as the reverse complement.
ATCGATGCATTCAAGCGCGTGGATGGTATCGCCAATGCGCAGCGGCAGCCGTGCCACCGTGCAGCGGGTCGGCCGGGCCTGTCAGGATGTGCGGATGTCTCGTCCTGTCGACGCTCTGGATTCCACCTTTCCGATCGCCGCCTCAATCGCGCTGGACCTGATCCGACGCCCCGAGGTGTCCGCGCAGTGGTCGAGTCCGAGCGCGTTGCCGCACCTGTCCGTCGGAGGTCTGGCGTGCCACCTCGGGCGTCAGGCGGTCCGCGCGGCCGAGCTGCTACCGACGCCGACCGACCTACCCACGTTGGATTCGGCCGACGACCACTACGAGCAGGCCCCCTGGGTCAGCGAGGGCACGCCGGACGAGGAGTCGGTCGTCGAGGGCCCCGACGAGGCGGACGCGGCACGCGGACCAGCCGACCTGCACGGCCGCTCCGCGGACGCCCTGGAAGCGGTCGGCGACCTGCTCTCCAGGGGTGCCGTACGTGACGTCGTGCCGATCCCGTGGCAGGGCTGGTCGCTGCGGCGCGGGGACTTCCTGCTCACCCGTCAGCTGGAGATCGTCGTGCACGCCGACGACCTCGCGGTGAGCGTTGGCCTGCCCACGCCGGAGTTTCCGGCAGAGGTCTTCGACCCCGTCCGCGACCTGCTGGTCCGACTGGCCGTACGCCGTCGTGGTCAGTCCGCGCTGATCAGCGCCCTGAGCCGCAGCGAGCGCGCACGGAACATCTCCGCGTTCTGACGTGTGCCGACGGCCTCGGGTAGGCCCGGCGAACCGGCCACGCCCAGCAAACCGGCTGAGCCCGCCAAGCCCGCCGAGCCGACTGAGCCGACTGAGCCCGCTGCCATCCATTCGTCTCCCACGGGCCCTGTCGAGCTGCCCCAGAAGCGGGGCAAGCGCGATTCGAGGACAGAGCGGAGGGCACAGGGAGAGCACGAGGCCACACGGAAGCACGGACGCAAGGAGCGCACGAAGCGCAAGGAGCGCACGAGGCGCAAGGAGCGCAAGGAGCGCACGAGGCGCAAGGAGCGCAAGGTGCTCACGAGGCGCAAGGGACGCACGGACGCACGGAACCACGGACGCAAGGACGCACGGAGCAAGGGGGCGCACGGGACGCAAGGAACCACGGACGCACGGACGAACGGACGCCCGGCGCGCACGGAGCAAGGGAGCAAGGGGGCGCACGGGACGCAAGGGGTGTACGGGGCGTAGGTGCAATGTTGGGCCGTCGAGCAGGGGCGCAGGTCCGAATGTAGGGCAGCCGGGTCGGCAACGCCTCACCGAGAAGGCAATGTCAGCACTGCCCCACCTGTGGGGCAGCTCTACAGGCGCCGAACCAGACAGCTGTGCGCCACGGCGGCCGGGGCGCGGCAGCGCGGCGCGGCAGGGCAGCGCGGCACGGCCCGGCAGGGCGGCGCGGCCCGGCAGCGCGGCGCGGCAGGGCAGCGCGGCACGGCGCGGCCCGGCAGCGCGGCGCGGCCCGGCAGGGCCGCGCGGCCCGGCAGGGCGCGGCACGGCAGCGCGGGGCGGCACGGCAGCCCGGCACGGCGCGGCACGGCAGCGCGGGGCGGCTACGCCGGACAAGGCGGCAGGCCGTCGACCCCGATGGGGTCGACGGCCTGCCGGCGAAGCGACGAGCGGGTCAGCGCTCGTTGAAGGGGACGTAGTCCCGCTCGGCGGAGCCGACGTAGACCTGCCGCGGACGGCCGATCTTGGTTTCCGGATCGGAGATCATCTCGCGCCACTGGGCGATCCAGCCGGGGAGCCGGCCGAGCGCGAAGAGCACGGTGAACATCTTGGTCGGGAAACCCATGGCCTTGTAGATCAGGCCGGTGTAGAAGTCCACGTTCGGGTAGAGCCGGCGGGAGACGAAGAAGTCATCGGCGAGCGCGATCTCCTCCAACTCCATGGCGATGTCCAGCAGCGGGTCGGGCTTGGCCATCCGGCCCAGCACGTCCTGCGCGGCCTTCTTGACGATCGCCGCCCGCGGGTCGTAGTTCTTGTAGACCCGGTGGCCGAAGCCCATCAGCTTGACGCCGTCCTGCTTGTCCTTGACCTTGCGGACGAAGGACCGGACGTCGCCGTCGCCGGCGTGGATCTGCTGGAGCATCTCCAGCACCGCCTGGTTGGCGCCACCGTGCAGCGGGCCGAACAGCGCATTCACGCCGGCCGAGACCGAGGCGAACAGGTTGGCGTTGCTGGAGCCGACCAGGCGCACGGTCGACGTGGAGCAGTTCTGCTCGTGGTCGGCGTGCAGGACGAAAAGCATGTCCAGCACCTTCGACATCACCGGGTCGACCTCGTAGGGCTCCGCCGGCACGCCGAAGGTCATCCGCAGCAGGTTGTCCACGTACCCCAGCGAGTTGTCCGGGTACAGCAGCGGCTGACCGATGGACTTCTTGTAGGCGTACGAGGCGATGGTGGGCACCTTCGCCATGAGCCGGACCGTGGAGATCTCCACGTGCTCGGAGTCGAACGGGTCCAGGCTGTCCTGGTAGAAGGTGGACAGGGCGCTCACCGCTGACGAGAGCACCGCCATCGGGTGGGCGTCCCGGGGGAAGCCGTCGAAGAAGCGGCGCATCTCCTCGTGCAGCAGCGAGTGCCGCCGAATCCACTCGGTGAACTCGGTCAGCTGCTGCTCGGTCGGCAGCTCACCGTAGATGAGCAGGTAGGAGACCTCCAGGAAGGAGGACTTCTCGGCCAGCTGCTCGATCGGGTATCCCCGGTAACGCAGGATCCCCGCGTCGCCGTCGATGTAGGTGATCGCGGATGAGGCAGCGGCGGTGTTGACGAAACCCGGGTCGTACGTGGTCATCCCGGTTTCTTTCAGCAACTTGCTCACCCCGATACCGGCGGGGCCCTCGACCGCAGGATGCACCGGCATCGACAGCTGCCCACCGGGGTGATCGAGCTTGACTTCCGTCATGTGGTTCCTCGCTTCGCCGGCAGATCTACGTTGAATTGCCTTCGCTTCTACCGTAATTGCGGCTCGGGGGACACCGCCCGCCGTGGTTCGGCGGTGAGGTATGCGTCACCCGTTTCCCGACCCGGCCGCCGGGAAACCCGGCATCTCGCCAGCCGGGACCAGGCCGCACCGAACCGGGCAGCCAGCTCAGGACAGGGCGAGGCGTCGCAGCGTACCGTTCGTCGCGACCTGGTAGACGTCGAGCTTGTTGGTGCCGGCGTGGAACAGCTTGTCGTCGGTGATCAGCGCGGCGAACCGGCGTCCGCCAGGGTCCGCCGGCACCACCGGGACGACGGCCCCGACGCGGCCGTTGATGGCGACCGCAAGGAGGGTGCCGTCCGGGATCTGGTCCGGAACGTCCCCCCAGACCAGCGCCGGGAGGCTGCCGGTGTCCGGGTCCATGGCGGTGAACGCGGCCAGGTCGGCCACCCGGGCGCTGCCGGCGGACGGGCCGGCGCGTACCTCCGTGCCGACCAGGGGGTGCGGGGTCGGCAGGGCCGGCGGGGTGGGCACCCCACCGGGGAAGGTGACCGGCTCGCCGGGGCGGTCGTAGAAGTGCTTCGTGCCGTCGGTGCGCGGGGCCTGCCGGGCGGAACGGCCGTCGACCCGCCACGGCAGCCGGATGCCGGCCTCGTCGGCCACGGTCGGCAGCAGGTCGACGTGTTCCCAGTTGCGGTCGTCCACCCGGCCGGTCTGTTGCCGGGGCTCCTTGATGAACGTCGGCACCCAGGCGACCTCACCGGCGGCGGCCTTGATGGCGTCCATGCCCCGGCCCTGGGCCCCCGGCCGGAAGCTGACCCCGTGGTCGGCGGTCACCACGACGAGGGCCTGGTCGTAGAGGCCGCTGGCGCGCAGCGTCCGCAGCGTCTCGCCGATCAACCGGTCGGTGTAGCCGAGCTGGGCGAGGTGCCGCTGCCGGGCCAGGTCGATCCAGCCGGCGCCGTCGTTGGGCAGGTCCTCCGGGGCGTCGTAGCGTGCCCCGGACGGCAGGTACGCCCACGGTGAGTGCGGCATCAGCAGGTGCAGGAAGTGCAGGGTGGGCCGGGACGTGGGCTTCAGCCCGGCCAGGAAGCTGGTGAACCGGGCCGGCTGGTTGTCGTCCAGGCTGTCCCAGCGGAACTTCGGGTCGGCCGGCACCGGTTCGGCGGCGTCCAGGCCGGCCTCGGCGCGGGTCTGCTCCCGGTACGAGTCCTCCGGGTCGACCGCGCTCTGGGTCGGTCCGGCGATTTGGCCGAGCAGCTTGCCGGTCTCGCGGACCAGCACGCCGAGCCCGCGCTGCGGGGTGGCCGGCTGCTCGCAGCGGCTGGGCGGGCAGAGTCGGGTGATGCTCTCCTCGGCGCGGATGTCGTACAGGCCGCCGAAGGCGGTGAAGATGTTGTCCGGGTACTGCGAGTAGTGCGGGGCGACCGAGTGGGCCGGGTAGCGGCCGGTGAGCATCGCCGGCAGCGCGTTCGGCGTCCACCCGCTGACCCCGGTGGAGTTGCGGTACCAGGTGGAGCCCCCGGCCAGCTCGGCGAAGTGCGGGTAGCGTGTGGCGTCGATCTTTCCGTCCGCGCCGAGCAGGCTGACCAGGGGCAGCTCGTCGAGGATCAGCATGACCACCGGCGGGTGCACGGCCGAGCCCTGCGCGGTGCCGGCCGCACCTCCGTCGCCGCGCGGCAGCACCACCGCCGAGGTGGGTGAGACGAAGAGGAACAGCGCCACGAAGGCCACCGGGCCGGCGGCGGCCAGTCGCAGCGCCCGGCCCGGGGCCTGCCACCGCCGGTGCGCGGTCGCGCCGGCGGCTCCGGTCAGCACGGCCACCAGCAGCAGCGGTACGCCCCGAAGTGGCGTCACGTGCCGGCCCACCTGCACGGCGAGGGCGGCGACCAGCAGCCCGACCAGCGCGGTGTGGGTCAACGCCCGGGTGGTGCGGCCGGCCAGTCGGCTGAGCGCGCCGAGCAGCGCCACCCCGGTCGTGGGGACCACCGTCACCAGGGCGACCAGCAGCAGGATCTGGCCCGGGTCGGCGCGGTGGAAGAGGAAGAAGTCGGGGCTGCGGCCGAGCACGTCCAACAGTGGTTGGGTGGCCACGAGCCCGACCAGCGCGATGATCTCCAGCAGCCGGCCCAGCTCGCCTCGCCAGCCCCGGTTCCACCGCGGTTCAGCCACCCATCACCGTCCGGTAGAGCGTGCGGGTGCCCGAGGGCAGTTCCAGCCGGTCGGTGATCCGCCCCCGGGCGGCGAGCAACGCCTCGAACGTGTCGCGTCGGTAGTCCGGAAAGAGACCGGCGGGCTTGTTGGCCAGCAGCCGGGTCGCCATCGGGTCCTCCGGGTGGACGAACTCCACCACGATCGCGCCGCCGGGCGCGGTGAGCCCGGCCAGCCAGTCGATGACCTCCGGCAGTGGCACGTTGCGTGCGATCGCCAGGTGGTGCACCACGGCCAGGGCGAGCACCACGTCGGCGCGGGCCCGCTCGGCGAAGCCGGCCCGCTCGACGCCCCGCCAGCCGCCCCCCGGCGAGGGGTCGGCCAGGTCCAGCACCAGCGGAAGGATCCGGCGCTGCCCCTCGGCACGCAGCTTCCGGTACAGCTCGTCGACCACGGTCGGGTCCTGCTCGACGGCGACCACGTAGTCGGCGTGCCCGACCGCCAGTCGGGAGTACCGGCCGTCGTTGGCGCCCAGGTCGAGCACCAGGCGGGGGCGGGCGCCGGCGGCCACCGCGGCGGCCACGAACTGTTCCTTCGCCACCCGGTCGCGGGCCGAGTAACCGCAGGTGCGTTGGTAGTCCGACCAGTGGGTCTCGGGCGCGCGGCGGTCCAGCTTGCGGACGAGTTTCTCGATGCCGCGTACCGTGGCGAGCAGCAACTCCCGGGAGAAGCCGGCGGCCCGCAGTTGGTCGCGGACGTCGCTGGTGCTGGTGGCGGCGTTTCTGTGCTGCATGGCCCGGTGCAGGTGCAGGTGGGTGAGCACGCCGGGGCGCAGCCGGCGGGCCCCGGTGAAGAGCGGCCGCAGCTCGTCGGCCTCGATGCCGTCGACCCGGGCGCGCAGCCACGGTTGGAAGTCGACGCCCAGGTGGGCGGTGAGCATCAGCGGGTAGAGCACGGTCTGGCAGAACTGCCGGTAACCGGCCCACGGTTCGCCGTCGCGCACCGGCTCGAAGGAGCCGATGTCGATGAAGACCGGCTGGGCGCCGCGCCACTGCAGGTTGTACGCCGAACCGTCCTTGGTGGTGAAACCCTCGCGCAGCGCGGCCTTCAGGATCTCCAGGTGCAGCAGCGCGGCGTCGCGCAGCATGCTGAACGACCACTCGTACGGGTGGGAGACGAACGGGATGCGTTCGTGGCGCAGCACGGCCGCCCACGGGGCACCGGTCGCGGCGGGCACCAGCGCGGGCGGGGCGTCCTCGGTGGCGCAGACCTTGCGGGCGGCGACGAGCGCCGGGAAGAACGTGCTGCCGGCCAGTGCCCGCCAGTGCTCGGCGGCCTGGGTGTCCAGCCCGCGCAGCACCTCGTCGCCGACGTGGAAGACCCGGTTGGCCGGGTCGCGGAAGGAGGCCGGCTCGGGCCGTACCTGGGTGGGTGAGATCGCCATGGTGGGGATCGGTCCGCTCAGCGCTGGTCGGTGGGTTGCCGGCGGAACCGGTCGACGAGCCGTCGCCAGTAGAGCTTCGCGGCGACCGCGGCGCCGGCCACCCCGCCGACGACCGCCTGCACGATCAGGCTGCCGGATCCCGCGTCCAGGTAGGCCAGATGTTCCACCGATCGCTCCTTGCCCTCGCCGTCTCGACACCGGCGTCCCGGGCGTACACCGATGAGGCTTTTAACCCAGAAAGCCGGACTTGTCCATCACCGTACGCCGGTCGTCATCGCCGTCGCGGGCACATCGGCGTACTCCCAGCCTCGCCACAGAATGTGGCCGGAACGGGCGTACCGCGCCGGTACGCTGCGGACGTGCGCTGGATGATCGTGGACGCGCCGCTGGACTCCTCCGGCTCCGGGCGCGGCGAGGAGCGGGCCCCTTCCGCGCTGCGCCGCGCCGGCCTGCGCGAGGCCCTGGCCGCCGACGACGACGGACGGATCGACGAGGCTCGGCTACGGGACCCGAACCGCGACCCGGAGAGCGGGGTGATCGGCGCGGCGGGTCTGGTCCGGGCCGGTGGCGCCATCGCCGCGCGGGTCGGCGCGCTGATCGCGGACGGGCACCGACCGCTGGTGCTGGGCGGAGACTGCGCCATCCTGCCCGGCATCTGCCGGGCCCTGCCCCCGGCGACCGACCTGTGGTTCGTCGACGCCCATCCGGACTTCCTCGACGGCGCGACCTCGCCCACCGGTGAGGCCGCCGACATGGACCTCTCGGTGGTCACCGGGTACGGTCCGGCCGCCGCCGTCGGCCCGCAGGGCGCGCTGATCGAGCCGAGCCGCGTCCACCTGCTCGGGCATCGCCCGGCCACCGACGAGAGCAGCCGGTTCGAGGCGGGCCGGATCGACCCGGCGATTCACCAGGTCAACGCCGCCGAGGTGCGGCGCCGGGGCGCGGCGACGGTGGGAACGCACCTGGCCGCCAACGGCGAGGGGCCGGCCTGGCTGCACCTCGACCTGGATGTGGTGGACCCGCGGGACCTGCCGGCGGTGACCTACCCCGAGCCGGACGGGCTGCCCTGGGCGGACCTGATGGCGCTGGTCACCCCGCTGGCCCGCGCGGACCGGCTGCTCGGCATGAGCGTGACCGACCTGAACACCGACGAGGACCCCGACGGGCGGCACACACGGCGCGTCGTCGAGGTCCTCGCCGAGATGCTGGGCGACTGACCGGCCGGAGGCCGAGCCGTGTGCCGACTAGGCGTCAACTGTGGGATTCGGCAACCGGACGCTGAACACCGTCCGGCCCGGGCGGCTGTCCACTCCGACCGTCCCGAGGTGGGCCTCCACCACCGCCGCGACGATCGCCAGACCGAGGCCGGTGCTGCCATGCGCGCGCGACCGGGAGCTGTCGCCCCGGGCGAACCGCTCGAACATCTCCGGTTGCAGCTCCACCGGCACCCCGGGCCCGTCGTCGGCGACGGTGAGCACGGCGCTGGTGGCGTCGACCGCGAGGGTGGTGGTGACCGTGCTGCCCGGCGGGGTGTGCACCCGGGCGTTGGTCAGCAGGTTCGCCACCACCTGGTGCAGCCGGGCGGCGTCACCCGGCACCCGGATCGCCACCTCGGGAAGTTCGAGCTGCCAGCGGTGGTCGGGGCCGGCGACGTGCGCGTCGCTGACCGCGTCCACCACCAGGGCGGTCAGGTCCACCGGTTCGACCGCGAGCGGACGGCCGGTATCGAGGCGGGCGAGCAGCAGCAGGTCGTCGACGAGGCTGGTCATCCGGGTGCTCTCCGACTCCACCCGACGCAGCGCGTGCGCCACGTCGGCGGGAACCTCGTCGCGGCCCCGCCGGGCCACCTCGGCGTAACCGCGGATCGCCGCCAGGGGGGTGCGCAACTCGTGGCTGGCGTCGGCGACGAACTGGCGTACCCGAGTCTCGCTGGCCTGCCGAGCGGAGAGCGCGTCGGCGACGTGGCCAAGCATCCGGTTCAGCGCCGCGCCCACCTGACCGACCTCGGTGCGCGGGTCGGTGTCCGGGGCCGGAACCCGGACGGCGAGGGCCACCTCGCCGCGGTCCAGGGGCAGCTCGGTGACGCGGGTGGCGGTGGCGGCCACCCGGTTGAGCGGTCGCAGGGTCGCCCGCACGATCAGCGCACCGGCGGCGCCGGCGAGGACCAGCCCCACGGCGGCCACCCCGGCCTGCGCGGCGACCAGCGCCCAGACGGTCTCCTGGACGCCGGAGAGGGGGACCGCGACGACGCGCACCCGGCCGTCCCAGTACCTGCGGGCCACGGCCCGGTAGTCACCGCGATCGCCGAGGTCGACGGTGCGCGGCCTGGCGTCGACCGGCAGCTCCGCCAACGCGGCGACCTCCCCCACCGGCACGGACTGCTCGTCCGGGAACGGATCGGCGCTGGACGAGCTGTTGGTCAGGGTCCGGGCGCCGGTCACCCGACCGTCGGTGACCTCGGCGACCACCGCACCGGACGGCAACCCGGCTGGGATGGCCGGTCCGTTGCCGGGGAAGGCCGGCCGTCCCGGACGGTCGCCCCGCATGGCCGTGGCGGGGGCCAGCTGGGCGTCGAGCCGGTCGATCAGGAAGTGCCGCAGCGCCACCGTGGTCAGGCCACCGATGGCGACGCTGACCAGGGCCAGCAGCGCGAGCAGGGCAAACACCAATCGGGTACGCAACGAGCGTCCGGCCAGCCAGCGGCGGGCGGCGCGCAGCGGGCGGGGGTTACTCGGCGGGCTTGAGGACATAGCCCGCGCCGCGCAGCGTGTGGATCATCGGCGGCCGACCGGCGTCGATCTTCTTGCGCAGGTACGAGATGTACAGCTCCACCACGTTGGCCTGGCCGCCGAAGTCGTAGTTCCACACCCGGTCGAGGATCTGTGCCTTGCTGAGCACCCGGCGCGGATTGCGCATCAGGTAGCGCAGCAGCTCGAACTCGGTCGCGGTGAGGGTGATGAGCTGGCCGCCCCGGCGGACCTCGTGGCTGTCCTCGTCGAGGCTGAGGTCACCGACGGTCAGCACCGCCTCCTCCCGGGCGGCGACCGCGAGCCCGGAGCGCCGCAGCAGCGCACGCAGCCGGGCGATCACCTCCTCCAGGCTGAACGGTTTGGTGACGTAGTCGTCGCCACCCACGGTCAACCCGGCGATGCGTTCCTCCACCGCGTCGCGGGCGGTCAGGAAGAGCACCGGCACGGTGGGGGCGTGCTCGCGCAGCCGACGCAGCACCTGGAAGCCGTCCAGGTCGGGCAGCATCACGTCGAGCACCACGGCGTCCGGCTGGAACTGGCGGGCGGTGCTCAACGCCGCCATGCCGTTGCCGGCGGCGCGGACCTGCCAGCCCTCGTAGCGCAGCGCCATCGACAGCAGGTCGGTGAGCGTCGGTTCGTCGTCGACCACCAGCACCCGGACGGGTTCGCCGTCGGGGCGACGCAACTCGATCCGGCTCGGCGCGGCCTGCCCGTTCATAACCATGTGGCCCATCGTGGCCGCGTCACCTGTACCGCGCCCCTGCGGAGGCTGTGTGCCAGCTGTGCGACCGGGCCGACGCGACGCCGGCGACACCACCGGTCAGCCCCGCCTCGTGGTCACTCGGACACCCCGTACGCGTCGGTACGCACGAACCGCATGCTCCAGCCGCCCGCCTCGTCGAGCCGGTCGCGTTCGTAGAGATGGTCGGGGCCGGGCTGCACCGGACCGGTGCCGTCGGGATGCCGCATGATCCATCGGTGGGGTGGGGCACCGTCCGGCCCGGCCGGCAGCAGCCGGACCAGGCCGTCCGCGGGCCCGCCGACGAAGCGTACGGTGACCTCGCTCATCGCGGCGCCCCCTCGGGTGACCGTGCCGGCACAATCGGTGACACCGGCTCTGGCTCGCAAGCTACCGCACCGGTCGCCGCGGCGCAGCGGGCTGCCCCGGCCGGCCCGCTCGCGACCGGCCGACGGTTTGCCCAGTTCGGAGCCCGGGTACCGCGACGTGAGCACCCCGCCGTCGGCGGGGCGAGGACGAGGAGTGGTCGATGCGCACGCTGGACGGGCGGTACCGGCTCGATCAGCGGATCGGCGTCGGCGGAATGTCCGAGGTGTGGCGGGCGCACGACCAGGTACTGGACCGACCGGTCGCGGTGAAGCTCATCTCCCCCGGTCCGGACGACCGGCACGGCCCGGTGGACCGGATCCGCACGGAGGCCCGCTCGGCGGCCCGGCTGGTGCACCCGAACGTGGCGAGCGTGCACGACTTCGGCACCTCCTCGACCTGGCCGGGCCAGCCGATGCCGTACATCGTGATGGAGTTGGCCGAGGGCGAGACACTCGCCGCGCACCTGCGTGCCGGGCCACTGGACTGGCGGATCGCGGTGCGGGTCTGCGCGGAGGTCGCCGCCGCGCTGGCCGCCGCGCACGCCGAGGGCATCGTGCACCGTGACATCAAGCCCGCCAACGTCATGCTCACCCCGGCCGGGGTGAAGGTGCTCGACTTCGGCATCGCCATCCCCGCCGGAACACCGGACCCGATGCCGAGCGGGATGGTGCTGGGCACCCCGGCGTACCTGGCACCCGAACAGCTGGACGAGGCGCCGGCCACCCCCGCCGCCGACATGTACGCCCTCGGGGTGCTGCTCTACTACAGCCTGACCGCCCGTCTGCCGTACCGCGCCCAGACCGCCAACGAACTACTCGGCGTACGCCGCTGTCAGCCACCGGAGCCGCTGCCCGACATCGACGGGCTCCCGCCGGAGGTCGCCGAGCTGTGCCACTCCTGCCTCGCCGACGACCCCGAGCAGCGCCCGACCAGCCTGGTCGCCGCGCTGGTGCTGGCCGAGGCCGTGGACGCCCGGGTGTACGTGCCGATGACCATCCCGACGGCCCGCCGTCCGGCCCCGACGTCACCGTGGACCGACCGGGCCGCCGCGGAGGTCACCGAGGCGGTGGCGGTCGTCGACGAGCCCAACCGGGCCGCCGGGCGCTGACCGTGCCGGCCCACCGCGTTCCGCCGCGCCGGGCGGGCAGATCAGCGCTCCGGCCAGCGCGCCGGCCAGCGCTCGGGCCGCATCGCGGGGCCGCGCGGCGTTTCGCGGGGCGGCGGCCGGGTAGCCGGGCTGGTGAGCGACGGGAGAAACGCGATGCCGGATCAGAGTTCCTGGCTGCGTGAGGCCACAGCGACCGCCGAGGGCGGTCACGTACGCACCGACGATGGCGGGCTCTCCACCGCGCTGGCCTCACCGCTGGCGCCGCACTGCACCGGGCTGACCCCGGAACAGTTGCTGGCCGCGGCCTTCGCCTCCTGCCTGCACCACGCGGCGGTGGAGGTGGCCGGGGAGATCACCGACGAGGCGCACACCGTCCAGGTCCGGGCGGAGGCGAAGCTGGGGCGGGACACCGACGGCCGGTACCGGGCCGACGTGCACGCGGAAATCTCCTCGGCCGGCCTGAGCCGAGATCAGTTGGCCGACCTGGTCGAGTACGCCGACCGGCTCTGGCCGTTCTCCAGCAGCGACGCCAGTCGACACCGACTGACCGTCACCCCGGCCGAGAACGGCCGACACTGACCGTTACCCCGGCCGAAAACGGCCGACACTGACCGTCGCGGAGCCAGCCGCCGCAAGCGCGGCGCCTCGCATGATCGTGCTCCATCCTGGTTGTCGTGGCATTAGCCCGCCTCAAGGCCCCGACTTCCTGGATCGAGCACGATCTGCGCGTGCCTGACGGCTTGGGCAAGGCCCGGGGTCGGGTAAGGCCCGGGGGCCGCCCGGTGGAGGTGCGGGTCGACCATTCGGTTGAGGGCGCGGAGTGACATTGTGCGCGGCGGCCGGGCCGGTGAGGCGGCCGCATTCACCCGGCAATTCGGGAATAACCGTCTGGGGTGATCCGCGAGGTTGGGTCGCGTCACCGCCATTTTGCCGGTTAAAGTCGCCATGATCAGGGCAAATTGTGGCGCATGCCACCGTATGGACTGATGGCTTCGGACGGTCAGCTCTTTAGCCTCGGCAGGTGCATCCCGACGACCCCTCCGACCAGAAGCTGACCGACGCCCGCCCGACCACCCCTTCGGACGACGCCGCATCAACCGAACGGACGATCGGCCGTCACCGGGCCCCCGAACCGCCCCGGCGCGCCCTGCTGGGCTCGACTCCGGTGCGGGTGGCGTTGGCCACCGGTGTCACCTGCTGCCTCAGCCTCGTCGCGGTCGCCACCGCGCGCGGCAACGACGACGCGGCCCGCACGGTGGAGCCGCTCGCCGAGGCGGTGGCCGACCGCGCCGCCATCGCCGACGAGCGCGCCTCCCGCTCGCTGGACCGCGACGCCGCCCCGGCACGGATCCTGCCCAGCCCGACGGCGAAGCCCACGCCCACCCCCACCGCCGTCCGCAAGGCCCCCAAGAAGCCGGTGAAGCCACGCCGTCCCCGGCCGGTCGCCGGCCTGGACCAGGCGCAGATGGACAACGCGAAGATCATCGTGGACGTCGGCCTGGAGATGAAGATGCCGCGTCGCGCCCTGGTGGTGGCACTGGCCACCGCGATGCAGGAGAGCAACCTCTACAACCTGGCCAGCGACGTGCTCCCGGAGTCGGCGGAATACCCGAACCAGGGCAGCGGCTCCGACCACGACTCGGTCGGGCTGTTCCAGCAGCGGCCCAGCAGCGGCTGGGGCACGGTCGCCCAGCTGATGCGCCCGTCGTACGCCGCGCGGGCCTTCTACACCGCGCTCAACGAGATCCCCGGCTGGCAGGACATGAGCGTCACCGCCGCCGCCCAGGCCGTGCAGATCTCCGCCTACCCGGACGCGTACGCCCAGCACGAGGACCGGGCGACGACGGTCGCGGCGGCGCTCACCGCCTGAGCCGGGGCACCGGACCCGGCGCCCGCGCGTCTCAGCGACGACCGGGTGGGGGCTGCGCGCCCGCGTCCAGCCCGCCGGCTCCGACCCGACTGCCCGGTACGCCGGCGGCCGCGGTCGGAGTGTCGGCGGGCACCTGGTCGACGGTCACCTGGCCGAGGATCTCGTCCACCTGCGCCGCACGCCGCCGACGGGCATCCAGCGCCGCCTCGAAGTCACGTCGGGCCTGCACGGCGTCCGCGTACGCCCGCTCGCGCACCCGCCGCGCCTCCTCGCGGGCCTCGTCCAGCTCGACGCGGGCCTGGGCCAGGATCTGCGCGGCCTCGCGTGGCACCGCGTCACCGGCGTACCGGGAAACGGCGGCGTCGCCCAGGTCCAGCCGGTCCAGCAGCCCGCTGAGCCAGGCCGCCTCCTGGCGGATCTCGTCCCACTCCCGGGCCGCCCCGGCCGCGCCCTCAGCCCGCGCCGCAAGCCGGGACAACCGGATTCCCAACTCGTCCAGGCAGTGATCCACCTGCCGCTGGTCGTAACCGGTGTCAACGACGGAGAACCTCATACTGTCGCCCCCCAGGCAGCTGCTGTTACTTCCCCACCTGGATCCTCGGCCGCGGAGACGACCACCGAGGGGGTTCGGGGAAAATGTTCAGCATGCGCGCAGGTGACGCTGAGGTCAGGTGCGCTTGGGCAACACGACGACCCGGCCGAAGAACTCGTCGATGCGGCGGACCACGTCGTTGAAGTCGTCCAGGTCGATCGGCTTGGTGACGTACGCGTTGGCCTGCAACGTGTAGCTGCCGACGATGTCGGTGTCGGCGTTGGAGGTGGTCAACACGACGATCGGGATGGTCCGCAGATCCTCGTCCTGCTTGACCGCCCCGAGCACCTGCCGACCGTCCATCCGCGGCATGTTCAGATCCAGCAGGATCACGTCCGGCCGGCGGGCCTGCTCGTGCCGGCCCTCGGCGCGGAGGAACTCCATCGCCTCCTCGCCGTCACTGACCACGTCGATGATCTTCTCGACGTCGGAGTCCGCCAGTGCTTCCTCGATCATGAGCACGTCACCCGGGTCGTCGTCGACCACCAGGATGCGTACCGGCTGCGGGCTGTCTGCGCCCATCACTACCTGCCTCGGGGTCGGCGGGGACGGGACCCTGACGGTCACCGCGCTGGCGGGAAAATGCTGGCGGGGAAATCTAGCCCATCAGGGGGCACTGCGGGACGCGGGGTCGACCGACTCCGGCTCGTAGCGCAACACGTCGGCGAGGCCGGTCACCCGCAGCACCCGCTCGACCCGGCCGTTGGCGCCGGTGAGCCGAAGCCAACCCCCGTCGGCCGCCGCCTGGTTGTCGCCCCGCACGAACACGGCCATCCCGGTGGAGTCGCAGAACGTGAGGTCGGTGAGGTCGAGCAGCACCCTGGTCTCGCCGGCCGCGGTGAGCCGGTCGATCGCGGCGGTCAGCTCGGGGGCGGTGCTCAGGTCCAGCTCGCCCGCGAGCCGCAGGCAGGCGCCACCACCGTCGCGCTCGACGTAGCTGACGCTGAACGTCACCGTTCTCCCCCTCGCTCCACCCTCGGGGTGGGACGTTTGCAGTGCGGCAAGTATACGCAGGGCTGCCTCCACCGCCGCCGGGCGCGGTGATCGATCCGGAGGCCGGTCAGCGGGTGGCGGCGGTCAGCGCCGCGCATCCCAGCGCCAACACCCGCCCCGCCCGGGGGAAGTCCCGTAAAGCGGCGGCGTAGTGCTCCAGAGGCAGGGCGATCGCCCCCGCGGGCACCCCACGACTGCGCAGAATCCCCGACAGCCACTGCACGAACTCGGTGAACAACGAGGCGTCGTCGACGTAGACCGCAGCGGCCAGGAAATCCACGATGTGGCCCAGGTCGCTGATCGTCGCGTCCAGCTGGGCGGCGGTGTACGCCCGTGCCGCCGGCACCCGTTCCCGCAGCTCCGCCAACGCGCTGTCGATCAGCTCACCCCGACGGCGCACCAGGCTGGCGTACTCGTCGTCGGCCAGGTGGGTCAGCCGCGCCGGCGGCACCCCGCGCAGCGCCCGCTCGTCAGCGATCAACTCGGCCGCCGAGGGCGCGTCCGGCGCCCAGGCCACGCCGAGCCGCCGCGCCCACCGGCCGTCCGCGCCGAAACCGCGCCCTCCGACCACCACCGGCACGTCCGACCGGCGACAAGCCTCGATCATGCGGTGGGCGTACGGCAGCCGCATCGGCAGCGCGGACGCCAACGCGACCGCGTGCGCGTCGTAACGGTGCAGGTACGACACGAGGTGCGCCGCGGGCACGCTGGCGCCCAGGAAGGTCACCTGCCACCCGCGCAACCGCAGCACCTCGGCCACCAGCCGGGGCGGCAGCGCGTGCCACTCGCCGTCCATGCAAGCGACGACGACCCGCCCGCCGGTCGGCCGAATTTTGACGTGCGCGGCCACCGCCGCCACCACCCGCTCGCTGATGTGGGTGGCCGCGTGCTCCTGGGCGACGCTCCACTCGTTACGCGCCCACCGTTCGCCCACCTCGGCCTGTGCGGGCGCGACCAGGTCGAGCAGCACCCGCTCCGCCGGTACGCCCGCGTCGAGCAGGTCGATCGCCAGGTCGGTCGCGGCGTACTCGTCGGCGTCGGCGAGGCAGTCCAGGTAGCCGGAGTACGCGCTACCAAGGTCGGCGTCGGTCGTGGCGGCGGTCACGCGTCAGTTCCCTTCGGTCCGGTCGACGCCGGCGGTACCGCGTGCAGATGCCGCGCCCCGCGCCCACCCAGGCCGGCAGCTCGCAACGCCAGCACGGCGATGTCGTCGTGGTCGCCGTGCCCCAGCCAGTCGCAGGTGATCTGCTCGACCCGTTCGGCCAGGGCCGGCGCGGGCATCCGCTGGCAGCCGGTCAGCGCACTGACCAGCCGCTCGGGGCCGAACTGCTCGTCGCCACGCCGGCCACCCCGGGCCTCGGTCACCCCGTCGCTGTAGAGCAGGCAGGTCTCGCCCGGTGCCAGCCGCACGGTCACCTCGCCGACCCGGGGGTCGGACACCACGCCGATCAGCATGCCGCGCAGCGGCACCGCCTCCACCTCACCGGAGGCGCGCAGCACCAGCGGCGGCAGGTGCCCGCCGCCGGCCATGGTGAGGGTGAGACCACCGTCGCGCTCCGGGCGGGCCACGCCGAGCACCATCGTGGCGAATCTGCCCTGGCCGTGCGCCTGGGTCGTCTCGAGCAGCGCGTCGTTGAGCAACCGCAGCAACCGTGCGGGGTGCGACTCCAACCGGTGCAGCGCCTGGAGGCACTGACGTAACTGACCGGTGAAGACGGCGGCCTCGACGCCCTTGCCGGACACGTCGCCGAGGAAGAACACCGAGCCCCCGTCGGGGAGCCGGTGCGAGCCGTAGAAGTCGCCGCCGATGCGCAATCCCGCCTGCGCCGGCCGGTACGCGGTGCCCCACTGCACGCCGACGGCCTCGACCGGCTCGACCGGCAGCAGGCTGGCCTGGAGGGTGTCGGCCACCTCCGCCTGGTCGCGATAGAGCAGCGCGGTGGTCAACGCCGCGCCGGCACGGGCCGCGAACGCGCGGATCAGCTCCACGTCGGCGTCGTCGTACCAGCGGGTGGCGCGGCGGGCCACCAGCAGCACACCGACCGGCGCGTCCCGACCCGGCAGTGGAACGACCCGGGCGGCGCTCTCCGCGCCGGCGAGCCCCGGCAGCCAACCGGCGTCGACCGCCTGCTCGACCAGCCAGTCCACCGCGTGCGGCTCGGCCCCGGTGAGCGCGTCGGCGATGGCGGAGGGCAACCCACCGCCGGCCAACACGCCGCTGTCCACCATCGGCGCCTCGTCGTCGGCACGCGAGGCCCGCCACCAGCGGGATCGGCCGGCGCGTGGGGCGAGCACCAGCACCGCCACCTCGGCCAGGGTCGGCACGGCGAGTCGGACCGCCGCGGCAGCGGCCCGGTCGGGGTGCAGGGGGTTGCCCAGCTTGTCACCGACCACGGCCAGGAACGCCGAGCGGGCCCGCTCGGCGAGCAGCGCGTCGGCGCGGCTGGCGCTGTCGGTGACATCCTCGACGTACCAGCAGCAGCGGGCTCCCGAGAGCGGCACCTGGCGGGCGCTGAGCCGACGCCCGCGGTGGGTGAACGCGCCCACGGCGTTCTCGGTCAGCCCCGGCACGCCTGCCGCACTGAGCAGCTCGCCGGGTGTCACCTCCGGCAGCAACCGCTCGGCCACCGGGCTGACGTGCCGCACGACGCCGTCGGCGTCGCAGACCACCAGGCCCTCCCGGAAGTGCTCGACGACCTCGAACCAGTCGGGCGTGGCCTGACCCCGGTCGGGGGCCAGCGGCGGCAGGGCCGCTGGTGGGCGGGGGCGGACGTCGGCGGACCACGCCGGGGGTCGTGTCGTGCTCGGCGTGGAGAGCCGTCCGTCGCCCGGGTCCGTGTCCCTGACGTCGGAAGCAGTCACCAGCTGAGCCTCACTCCTTGTCGTCCACCGAACCCGTGCCGGAACCGGCGTCTACGGTCAAAACTTTCCAACCCACCCTACGCCCGAACACTGTTGGCGGCATCTCACCGCAGGTGGCGGGGGTCGGCACCGACCGCGACCGGTACCCGCCGCGCCGGTCGGCGGCGGCACCGTCGCCCGAGGATCGGCACGCCGCCGGGCGACTGACGCGCGCGCGGGCGGCTGACGCGCGCGCGTCAGTCGCCCTGGCTTTGCGTTTTGTTCCGCGACCGGGAAAATGGAGGGATGCCCGACCAGCTGCTGACCATCGAGACAACCCGGCTCGCCGCCGGGCACGTCCGACTTCGGCTGAGCGGTGAACTCGACTACGACACCGCCCCCGAGCTGATCGCTGCGGCGGCCGACCTGCGCGGCGACCGGGACGCCCCGGTCCAGGTCGACCTGACCGGTGTGACCCTCTGCGACTCCTCCGGGCTCAGCGCGCTGCTGGTGGTGCACCGCGCCGCCGGGACGATCCGGTTGACCGGAGTCAGCCCACAGCTGCAACGGATGCTCGACCGCACCGGCCTGAGCGAGTTGCTGGCCGAGGCTTACGCCGACGACGACGTGCGCGCCATCGGCTGATCCGCGGCCATCCCGGGAGCGAAACGGGGATGGCCCCCGACCCTGGGACCTGGGGTCGGGGGCCGGAGGAATGTCTAGGGCGCCGTCATCTGCTGGAGCCGGGGGCCGCTCTCGCGCAGCTCGCCGGTGGGGGCGGAGTCGACGTCATCGGGTTTCCCCGAATCGGGCGTCTGGTACAGGTAGCGGACGAACTGCCCACTCGCCTCGTTGTCGTCCGCGCCGGGCCACTGACCGATGCAGTCCATCCCGATCACCTCGCGGCCGGTCCCGTCGGCCTCCTCCAGCAGCGCCCACAGGCTCACCGGGTAACACCTGGTGATCTCGGGCGTCACCTGCCAGCGGGCGTACCAGCCGGGTCGGGCGGGGACGATCTCGACGATCTCCTTCATGACGACCTTCCTTCCGCGTACCTCGGAAGAACTCCGGTCCTGACCCGATCGTGCGGGCCGGGCGGGTGAGCACCCCTCACCCGTGCCGGATGAAGCGTGGCGGGGGCCGGGTGGACCCGGGCCGGTGGCCTCCGTTTCGTTCTCCGGGACGGCGGGAAGGCGACTGGCGCAGCCACGATCCCCAGCGGAAGGGGTGCCACCATGCGCAAGCAGATGGAGGGCGACAACCAGCGGCGTCGGGCGCTCGCCCGGCAGGCCCGCGAGCAGAATCGCCAGCCCAGCGAGATCGGTGCCAGCCTGAGCGCCTCCAAGCAGCTCACCAGCCTCGACCAGGGCAAGCGTGCCGGCCCACCGCCGGCCGGGCTGCACAAACCGGACACCACGCGCGGCGGGCCGGCACCGCCGGCGGTCGGCAGCGCCGACAACCCGAGGCCCCAACCGTCCCCGCCGAGCGGCGCGGCCGGCGTGCGCAGCATGGGGTACCACGACCTGGTCGACGAGGTCCGGCGGCGCGCCGGGGTCGACTTCAAGACGGCCAAGGTGGGCACCGAGGCCACCGTGCTGGTCCTCGCGTTCGCCCTGGGGACCGCCGAGCGGCAGCGGCTGCTCGCGGCGGTGCCCGCGTCGCTGCACGACGTACTGCCGGTCGACGGCATCGAGCGGCACCAGGACCTTCCCGGCTTCCTGGCCGAGGTGGGCCGGATCAGCGGCAACACCCCGGAGCAGGCCCGGTATCAGGCGGAGGCGACGATGGCCGCGCTCGCCGAGCAGGACGGCGACCTGGTCGAGTCGTTGCACGTACCGGACGGGCTGCGCGACCTGCTGAACCCGCCGGAGGCCGGCGGCGGCCTCGTGGGCGCCTCCACCACCACACCCACCCTGGACGCCGACGAGATCAGCGCGGCACTGGACGACCTGCCGTACTGGGCCGGCGACAGCCAGGGCCTCTACCGGGTCGTCGCGCTGCCGCCGGACAACCTGGACCGGGTGCTCGCCCGGCTCGACCGGCTGCGCCAGGACAACGGCCGTGGCCCCAGCATCGGACGTCCGGGAGACACCGCCGCCGTACTGACCGTGCGGACCAACCAGGCCGACGGGGTGACCGCGCTCGACGTGGATCTCGCCCGCCAGATCGATGCGGCGATCGACGAGGTGGGGGCCGGGATGGCCGGCGGCTGACGGCCGTCACGACATCGACGGGCCGGCGGACCGGGGACAACCCCGGCTCCGCCGGCCCGTCTGCCGTGCCGGGCCACCGGCGGGCCGCACCCTGGGCTGGGCTAGCGTGCCGGATATGAACCGCGCCGCCGACCGGCTGGAACTGGTCGCCGACCCGGTCCGCCGGACCGGGCGGACACTGCTGTCCGCCGGGGTCGAGCAGTCGTACGTGGACGTCGAGGATCCCCGCCACCTGCACTTCGAGTACGTCCGCCGGATCGCCTCGGCGGTGGAGGTGGCCGCTCCGGCCGGCGCTGCGCTGACCGTCCTGCACCTGGGCGGCGGGGCGTTGACGCTGCCCCGCTGGCTGGCTGCCACCCGGCCCGGCTCTCCGCAACGGGTCGTCGAGCGGGACACGGCGGTGGTGGAGCTGGTCGCCCGGGAGCTGCCGCCGCTGCCCCCCGAGGTGCGGGTGGAGGTCGCCGACGCCCGGGACGCGCTCGCCGAAACCCCGGCCGATCGGTACGACCTGGTGATCGCCGACATCTACCGGGCGGCCCGGATGCCGGGGCACGTCCGCACCGTCGAGTTCGCCGCCGAGGTGGCCCGCACCCTGCGCCCCGACGGCTTGTACCTGGTCAACGTCACGGACCTGCCGCCGCTGGTCGGCACCCGGGGGCAGGTGGCCACCCTGCGGGCGGTCTTCGCCGACGTCTGCGTGCTGGGCGACCGGCGGATGCTGCGCGGCCGGCGCTACGGCAACCTGGTGCTCGCCGCGACCTCCCGCCCCGGTGGGCTGCCGGTGGCCCGGCTGGCGGTGGCCGCCCTGCGTGACCCGGTGCCCGGCGGTCTGCTGCACGCCGACGCGCTCACCACGTTCGTCGCCGGCGCCCAGCCCGTCACCGACGCGGACGCCAGCTCGCGCCCCTGATCACCGCCGCGACCGCAATGCCGGGTTTCCGACGGCGTGGGCGGGGAAGGCGCGTCGGATGAGCAACGCCGACGATCGGCAGACCAGCCGCCGAACCCTGATCGTGATCGGTCTGGCGCTGGCCACCGTACTCGCACTGGGATTCGTCTACGCGACCCGCCGGGTGCTGGTCTGGGCGGTGGTCGCCGCGTTCTTCGCCGTCGCGCTCAAGCCCCTCGTCGACGGGTTGCAACGCCGGTTCGTCCGGCATCGGGCATTGGCCACGCTGCTGGTGTTCCTCGCCGCGTTCGTGCTGCTGGCGGCCCTGGCCGCGCTGATCGTGGTGCCGCTGTTCGGGGAGCTGGGCCGCTTCGCCGATCGGGCCCCGGAGCTGCTGCGCGACGCCCGCGCCGGTCGGGGACCGGTGGGGCAGGTGCTGGAGCGCACCGGGGCGCGACGCTACGTCAGCGAGCACTCCGACCAACTGCGCGAGTTCGGCGGCCGGCTGCGCCAACCCGCGGTCGGCGTGCTGCGCGGCATCATCGAGACGGTCGCCGGGCTACTCACCGTCATCGTGCTCGCGTACCTCATGGTGTTGGAGGCGCCGCGGATCACCCGCGGCCTGCTCGCGGCGGGCGGGGACGGTCAGGGCGAGCGGCTACGCCGGGTGGGCCGGGAGGTGTCCCGTACGGTCACCGGCTACCTCACCGGAAACCTGCTGATCAGCGTGATCTGCGGGTTGTTGACCTACGCGGTGCTGGCCCTCACCGGGGTGCCCTTCGCGGCCGTGATCGCCCTGCTGGTGGCGGTCGCCGACCTGTTACCGCTGGTCGGGGCGACCCTCGGCGCGGTGATCGCGGCCGGGGCCGGCTTCCTGCACTCCCCCACCGCCGGAGTGGTCGTGCTGGTCTTCTTCGTGGTCTACCAGCAGTTGGAGAACCACCTGCTCCAGCCACTCATCCTGTCCCGCGCGGTCCGGCTGAACCCGTTGACCGTGCTGGTCAGCGTGCTACTCGCGGCGGAGCTGGCCGGTCTGCTCGGCGCGCTGCTGGCCATCCCCGCCGCCGGCATCGTCCAGACCCTGCTGCGCGAGTACGGCCCGCGCCGGCTCCGGCCGACCCCGCCGGCCGGACCGGCCGCGCGGTCCGAGCGGCCGGCCGCCGGCGACGCCGACTGACCGACGTGGTGCCCGTTCAGCGGGAACGGCTCGCGACCTCGGGTGTGGTGCTCTCCAACGGCACCGCGTTGGCTGGCACCAACCCCAGTTGGACCGCGGAGCGGGTCAACGCGGCGTCCAACGCCCAGTCGGCACTGACCCGCGTACGGTTTCCCGGCATCGCCATCAGGTGGTACGCCCGGGTGACGGCCTTGGCCGGCAGCCCGGCCAGGTTGATCTGCAACGGGTTCGCCGCCGCGTCCTTGCCACCCAGGTCCACGACCCAGCCCAGGTCGTGGTGCTTGTACGGCTTGCGCCGACCGAAACCGTACGACGCGGCGATGTTGTGTGCCGCGCGCTTGCCCTGCCGCTGCGCGTGCTGCGCCGTCATCCCGCAGACCTTCCCCGGGTTCACCAGGTCGGGAACCGCGGCGGCGTCGCCGATGGCGAACACCTCCGGGTAGCCGGGGACGTTGAGGTACTCGTCGGTCACCAGCCGCCCCCGGTCGGTGCGCAGGCCCAGCTCGTTGACGAACGGGTCGGGGCGCACCCCCACACACCACACCAGGGTGCAGGTCGGCACGTACTCCCCGTCGGTGAGCTTCACTCCGTCGCAGGTCGCCTCGGCCACCGAGGTGCCCATCCGCACGTCCACCCCGCGCCGGTTGAGCACCTTGTGCGACGTGTCCGACATCCGCTTGTCCAGCTCGGGCAGCACCCGGGGGGCCACGTCGAGCAGCATCCAGCGCGGCCGGATGGTGAGCCGGGGCCGCTGGGCGTGCAGGGCGTCGGTGAACAGCTGCCCGTGCGCCGCGACCTCGGTGCCGGTGTAGCCGGCCCCGACCACCACGAACGTGGCGCGGGCCTGCTGCTCGGCCGGATCCTCGGCCTGCTCGGCCAGCTCGAGCTGCCGGACGATGTGATCGTGCAGGTAGACGGCCTCGGGCAGACCGCGGAAGCCGTGCGCGTACTCGGTCACCCCCGGAATGGGCAGCAGCTTGTTGACACTGCCCACGGCCAGCACCAGCCGGTCGTACGCCAGCCGGTTCTGCTCCCCCTCCGCCTGGGTGAAACCGACCCAGCGGTTCTGCAGGTCGACGTGGTCGGCCTCACCGATCACCACCCGTACGCCCTTCAGCGTTCCGGTCAACGGCACGGCGATCCGTCTGGGCTCGACCACCCCGGCCGCCACCTCGGGCAGCAACGGCAGGTACAGGAAGTAGTCGGTGGAGTTCAGCACCACGATCTCGGCCCGGTCCCGGGCGATCCGGCTCAACGTCTTCGCCGCGTGGTAACCGGCGAACCCGGCCCCCACGATCACCACACGAGGTTTCGTCATTGCGGGCCGTTTCCCGTCGAAGCCCGTGACAAACGTCCGACACACCACCCGGTCCGGCGGGCCACCGCTCAGGCGGGGGTTGGCGCGGTGATCGCCCAACGCTCGTGGTCGCGCCAGGCGCCGTCGATGAACAGGTAGTCCGGGGAGAAACCCTCCAACCGGAAACCGAGCTTGCGGGCCACCCGCCGCGACGGCTCGTTGCCCGGCTGGATGTTCGCCTCCAGCCGATGCAACCCGACCGAGGTGAACGCGTGGTCGATCACCAGGGCGACGCCCGCCGAGGCGTGCCCGGTCCCGCTGTACGGCAGGAACGCCGCATAGCCGAGGTACCCACCGCGCAGCGCGCCGAGCACGATGCCGCTGATGTTCACGTAACCGGCGATCGCGCCGCTGGCCCGGTCGCAGATCAGGTAGCCGGCGCTGTCGCGGCGGCGAATCCGGCGCAGGTAGAGCTCGTACTCCTCGGGGGTGGCCGGCGCAGCCAACCACGGGTGGTGCAGGTCCCGACTGCGCCGCGCCGCGGCCACGAACTCGTCGGCGTCGGTGGGCCGGGGTCGCCGGATCGCGGCGGGACCACCGGAACGCAGGTATCTCACGGCGGACCACTCTGACCGACCGGCACGCCCGCTGTCCAACCAGGCTGAGCAGCGATCGCGCTCGAACAAGGATGTCAACGTCGTTGCGTTAGGGCTGACGGCTGTTCGTCAACCGGCATCGCCTCGCCGATCATGCAGTTGTGGTGGGCAACAAAACGCCCAAAAGCTGCCAAATCGGGCACCACAACTGCATGGCTCAGCGCACGTAACCACTACATCAGTGATCGAGCACGATCATGCGGGCGTCGGCCGGGTCAGCGGGGCGTCCGCACGCTGAACTCCTGACCGTCGGGGTCAGCCAGCACCAGCCGGCCCGGCCCATCCTGGGCGGTGTCGATCCGGGTCGCCCCGAGCGAGAGCAGACGGTCGACCTCGGCCTGCCACGCGACGCCAGCAGCCGGGGTGAGGTCGAAACGCACCCGGTCCCGGCCGCCGTTCGGCATCAACGGTGGGCCACCCCAGCTGATCTTCGTGCCGCCGTGCGGCGACTGGATCGCGGTCTCCTCGTCCTGGTCCCAGACCAGCGGCCACCCGAGCGCCTGGCTCCAGAAGTACCCGACCTGCTGCGATCCGTCGCAGGCCAGCGCACCGACGAAGCCGCAGCCGGCGAGGAAGTTGTTGCCCGGCGCGATGACGTCGAACTCGTTGCCCTCGGGGTCGGCGAGCACCACATGATCGATCTCCGGGCCCTGCCCGATGTCGGCGTGCCGCGCGCCAAGCTCCAAAGCCCTGGCCACCGTCCGCCGCTGGTCCTCCAGGGAACTGCTGGTCAGATCGAAGTGCATCCGATTCTGGACGACCTTCGGCTGCCCAGACGGCACGAAACGCACTCGGATCTCGGTGTCGGCCCCGGGCAGGACCAGGACGCCGTCGCGCGGGTCCTCGACCATCTCCCGACCCAACAGTTCGGACCAGAACCGCGCGAGGCGTTCGGGCTGGGCTGCGTCATAGCTGATCGCGAACAGGTGAGCCGTCATCGCGCTGGTCATCTCCGATCCGACAGACCGCCGTGCGGTCCTTGGGGCGGAAGCCTAGGGACGAGCCGCGACCGCCGCACCCGAGTATTCGGCTGTGCTGTTGGAGGTCCCCGGCCGGCGGTGGCTGCTCGCCGGGAGGGCCCCGGAAATCGTCGATGCCAGAATCGACCGGTGGGGAACAAGCTGACGGCGGCGCCGTCGCTCGGGTCGTTCACCGATCCGGCGACCTTTCTCGGCGCGGCTCGCGCCGCCGGTGAGCGCGTCGAGCGATTCCTCGATGTCTGGGACGCCTCGCCCGCCTCGTCGGCAGACCGCCACCTGGCCAAGATGGTCACCGGACTCAACTTCGCCGACCAGCGGTCGAGCGCACTCGGCGACTGGTTACGCCGCGAGGCCACCCGCGACCGCCTGTACCGCGCGTGGGAACGTGATCATGATTCGCCATGGGCCGACGACCTCGCCCGGGCACACGATCTCCTCCGCCCCTGAAGGCTGTCGTTTGCGAGCAGAGCACGCGTACCCCGGCGAGCTGACGTCGGCCGAGAAGCGCCGTGCCGAGGAGACCCGCTGGAGGCAGGACCGCAGCGTCCCTCAGCCGGCCCAGCGTCCGGTCAGAGCGGACCGGGGAAGGTCTGCTCCATCGGCATCGGCACCTGGAGGTAGGTGGTGCCGCGCATGTCCAGCCAGGCCCGGTCCGGCCCGCGCACCAGGCGCACCATCACCTCCTCGCAGGAGGGGCAACGGGCCACCAGGCCGGGGGCGTGCGAGTAGACGTGCAGGCTGGCCATCGACCCGGTCATCCCGCAGTTCTCGCAGCGGCCCATCGCGCTGCTCAGGTCGACGGTGAACAGCTCACGCATCGGGCCGTCGAGCATGTTGCCGTCCAGGTACGACATCTCGGTCATCGAATCTCCTCGACACTGCGTGAGCGGGCGGGCGGTCAGCCGGTGGGGCCGAAGCGTTCGGTCTTGACCCGACGCGACGGGTGGCCCAGCCCCACCAGCAGGTCGGCCACGGTCTCCACGAACGCGGTCGGGCCGCAGACGTAGGTGAGCGGTTCCAGGTCCGGCGGCCATCCGTGCGTGTTGACGTCCGGCAGCCCGATGCGGTGCGGTTCACCGCGCCACCCCTCGGGCGCCTCACGGGTGTAGACGTAGGCGATGTCCAGGCCGAAGTCGTCGCGGCCCCGGCGGCGCAGCTCGTCGGCGTAGATCACGTCACCGGGGGTGCGCACCGAGTAGATCAGCCGGAACGGCGCTTTGCTGCCCACCGCCCGCCGGGCCCGGATCATCGCCATCAGCGGCACGACGCCGGAGCCACCGGCGACGAGCTGCACCGGCGCGGTCTCCTCCGGCCGCCAGATGAACCAGCCACCGAGCGGTCCGCGGACCTCCACCGGGTCGCCGGCCCCGAAGACGTCAAGGAGGTACGGGGACACTTCCCCGTCGTGCACCCGTTGCACGGTCACCTCGATGCGCGGGCCGTTCGGGCCGTCCACGGCCGGCCCGGCGATCGAGTACGACCGGGCCGCCTGGTAGCCGTCCGACGCGGTGAGCCGCAGGTCGACGTGCTGCCCGGGCAGGTGCCCCGGCCAGTCCGGCACCTCCAGCACCAGGGTCTGCGCGGTGGGGGTCTCCACCCGGCGCTCCACCAGCCGGCCGACCTGCCAGCGGTTGGGCGTCCGACGCTGCGTGCTCGTCGCCACGGCGCGCTCAGTCACCCTGGTACCGCTGTTCGCGCCACGGGTCGCCGTAGTCGTGGTACCCGGCGGTCTCCCAGAACCCCGGCTCGTCCATCGTCTTGAGCCGGAGGCCACGCACCCACTTGGCGGACTTCCAGAAGTACAGGTGCGGCACCAGCAGTCGGGCCGGCCCGCCGTGCTCGGCCGGCAGCGGGGCGCCGTCGAAGGTGTGCACCACCCACGCCTGGCCACCGCGCAGGTCGTCCAGCGGCAGGTTGGTGGTGTACCCGCCGTAGGAGTGCGCCAGCGCGAAGTGCGCCCCCGTGTCGACGTCGGCGAGCAGCGTGTCCAGTGAGACGCCCTGCCAATTGGTGCCGAGCTTGGACCAGCGGGTGACGCAGTGGATGTCCACCATCGGCGTCTCCTGCGGCAGGGCCATCAGCTCCTGCCACGACCACCGGTGTTCGCTGCCGTTCTCGGCGGAGATGACGAACTCCCAGGTGTCCAGGGACACCCGGGGCGTCGGGCCGGCCGAGAGCACCGGAAAGTCCTCGGTCAGATACTGGCCGGGTGGCAGGGCCGGCTCCTGCGTGCGGGGCCGACCCTGGAAGCCCGGTGACACGATTCCCATTGCACAGTCGTACCACCCGCGCCGGTCGGGGCGGGAGCTTTCCCGCGTACCCCCTCGCCGTGCGGCGCGGCGCGGTCAGTGCCGATCCGCGACGACCTGGCGGTCCTCGGGCAGGTCGCCGCCCCGGGTGGCGCGCAGGCTGGTCAGGGTGACCACCACCAGCACACCGATGATCACGCCGAGCGAGGCCAGGGTGGGGATCTGCGGCACGCTGTCCCAGATGCCGTGTGCCCAGTGCAGACCCAGCTTCAGGCCGATGAACGCCAGGATGATGGCCAGGCCGTAGCTGAGGTGCACCAACCGGCTCAGCGCCGCGTGCAGGACGAAGTAGAGCGCCCGCAGGCCGAGCAGGGCGAACGCGTTGGTGGCGAACACCAGGTACGGGTCCTCGGTGATGCCGTAGACCGCCGGCACCGAGTCGACCGCGAACACGACGTCGGTGGCCAGCACCGCGACCACCACCAGGGCGAACGGCGTGAGTGCCCGCTTGGCGCCCTGGCGGACGGTCATCCTGGTGCCGTGGTAGTCGTCGACCACCGGCATGACCTTGCGCAGCAGCTTCACCGAGCGCATGTTGTTGATGTCGACTTCCTGCTGATGCCCGGACATGGCATCGCGCAGCAGTTTCACCGCGGTGGCGATGAGGATGATCGAGAAGAGCAGGAAGGCGAAGTCGAGGGTCTGCAACGCCGCCGCGCCGAGGGCGATGAAGACGGCCCGCAGCACCAGCGCGCCGGCGATGCCGTAGAGCAGCACCCGCTGGGCGAGCACCGCCGGCACCGCGAACGCCGCCAGCAGCAACATGAAGACGAAGAGATTGTCGACCGAGAGGGACTTCTCGACCAGGTAACCGGTCAGGTACTCCACGCCCTGCTGACTGCCGAAGCGGGACCAGATCCAGGCGCCGAACGCCAGCGGCAGCGCGATGTAGAAGGCCGACCAGCCGATGGCCTCCCGCATGGACACCTCGTGCGGGCGGCGCGTGACCAGGAAGTCCAGCACCAACAGCAGGATGACGCCGATGATGGTGACCGCCCACAGCGTGGGCGTGCCCACCGACGACAGGTCGCTGGCGGCGGACAGATATGACACTTCGCTCATCTGGGGTCTCCTCGAACACCGTCATGTTCGAGGTCTCCTTCACCCACCACCTGATGGGCAACCACCCGAGGCGCGCGCCGGGCGCGCCGTACTGACCGGAATGGTTCGTGGGAAGTACTCCCCTCGCACGACAAGGTTAGGCCAGGCTGAATCTTCATGCCAAGCGGGACATCGATGGTTGCCCTGGTAAACCGCTGTGTGCCCGCGACGGACGCGCTGAGCCGCCGCTGTCAGCCCCGGCGCAGCGTCGCGCCCGGGGCCATCGCCTGCTCCACCAGGTCCCGGTAGTCACGCGGCAACTGGGTAGCCACGTCGTCGAACTCGCCGCCGGTGATCGCCTCACGCAGGGTGGTGAAGACCGCCCGGCTGGCATCCCGGGCGGCCGGCTCCCGCACACCGGCGCGCGACGCGACCCGGGCGACGAACTCCGCCGCGCCGAACCGGTCCGCCTGCTCGGTGCTCGGGCTCGGTTTGAGCACCAGTTGCAACGGCTGGGGCAACTGGGCCGCCAGGTCCAGGACCTCGCCACCGGTCAGCCGCTCGGCGAACGTCTCCAACACGGCCCGGGTCAGCTCGACCGCCCGCTCGGACGACGTCGCGGTGCGCTGGGAAACCTGGTCGATGAAGGTGTCGTAGTTCATCGCGTACTCCCTTGGGCTCGCGTCGGCGCCTGCGGGTACCCGACGTGGCGGAGCGGAAACGGGCCGGGATTCCTCCCCCGGGTGGGCGTGACCGCCCGGGGGGCGGGTAACCGCCGCCGGTCGTCACCACATCGATGCCCGAGGGAGCCCACGCCATGGCGAGCTACGCCGACGTCCTGCAGTACCTGTCGAGCCTGGACTACCCGGCCGAGAAGGACGACGTGGTCCGCGAGGCCGAACGAGAGGGCGCCCCGCCGGACGTGCTGAAGGCGCTACGCGCCCTGCCCCCGGTGGACTACGCCAACGGGACCGAGGTGGCCCGGTCGGCCGGGATCGAGGCAGCTCCCGAGGTGGGCCCCGCCCAGCGGGCCGAGCAGGCCCGGGACAAGAAGCACAACCGGGTCTCGCAGCACCTGCGCGGCATCTGATCCGGCGGTGGCGCCCACACTCCGGAGACAGGATCCGCACCGATGACCTACACCGGAGGCCCGTCCCGCCCGGTGGAGGTGCGCTTTCCCGCCTCCCGGCAGCTCGCCGTGGTGGCGGTGGTCGGGCTCGTCGCCGGCTGCGCCTTCGCGCTGGTGCTGCCGCTGCCACTCGCCGCGCTGGGCGGCTGGGACGTGGGTGCGCTGAGCTGGCTCGTACTGGTCTGGCACAAACTCTGGCCAATGGACGCCGAGCGGACCGCCCAACTGGCCGTGCACGAGGACCCGAACCGGGCGGTCCGGGACGCGCTGCTGCTCGTCGCCTGCCTGGTGAGCCTGCTGGCCGTGGGGCTGGTCGTGGCCAGCGCGCAGAGCGCACCCCCGGGCCTGGCCCGGGAACTGCACAGCGGTCTGGGCGTGCTCAGCGTGCTGCTCTCCTGGTTCGTGGTGCACACCGTATTCGCTGCCCGGTACGCCCGGATCTACTACACCGGCCCGGACGGCGGGGTGAACTTCAACCAGCCCGAACCGCCGCGCTACTCCGACTTCGCGTACGTGGCGTTCACCATCGGGACGACGTTCCAGGTTTCCGACACCAACCTGACCAGCAACGAGATGCGTCGCACGGTGCTGCGGCACTCCATGGTGTCGTACCTGTTCGGCGCGTTCATCATCGCCGTCACGGTGAACCTGCTGGCGGGTCTGGCGCGCTGAGGCTTGGGTGCGACGGGCCGGTCCCGGGGGCGACACGGGGTGGGCCGAACGAAGGGCCGGGACAGGCGGGCGCCCTGGTCACGAACCGCGACCTAGGGCGCCACGCAAGCCTGCCCAGGCGGTAAGCCGCGTCCGAACCGGTCGCGACCACCAGGCGGTGGAGGTCCGCTCGAACCGAGCGGCCAGCACTGCCGGGTCCAACCATACGGCAGAACATCCTCCGTTTGGTCAGAATTTGGCGAAGTGTGGGCCAGGGCACGTCACGGGCGGCCGGTCACCTCCGCGTACCGGTGCTCCAGGTCGACCCGGGCCAACGCCCCCACCAACCAGGCCAGCCGCTCCGACTCGCCACTGGCCAGGCCGGCCAGGTCGTCCGCCGACCGGCCCAGGCCGAGCCGACGGGCGGCAGCCAACGCCCGCCGGTCGGCGACCGGGGCCACCTCCCGCCACAGCGCCTGCACCTCGCGGAGAAACAGGTCGACTACCGCGTCGTCCACGCCGGGAAGCTCGGCGAGGAGAGCCCGCTCCCGGGCCGGCTCGTGATGCGCCACCGACCGCAACCGCCGCAGATCACCCCGGTACCGCTCGACGACCGTCCGGGCCAGGTCACCCAACACATCGGCCAACCCGTCCACGTCACCACGCTGGCCGCTGGCGCGCAGCACCCGTGCCCGGTCCTCGTGCAGCGACCGCGCCAGCCGGGCCGCGCTGTCCCACCTCTCGTCCCGCAGCGCCCCCGCCGCGTCCAACGCCCGCCGGAAGTCACCACGGCGGGCCAGCAGCACCGACAGATAGAGCACCTGGAACAGGCTCGCCGGGTTGTTGGTCACCCGAAACCCGTACTGTTCGGCGAAGCCCCGCCCGCTGCCGGCGAGCCGGCGCGCCAGACGTTTACGATCCTCCACCGGATTGATCAG
The DNA here is from genome assembly GCF_040675155.1 of Micromonospora sp. NPDC049645. Classification (NCBI taxonomy): domain Bacteria; kingdom Bacillati; phylum Actinomycetota; class Actinomycetes; order Micromonosporales; family Micromonosporaceae; genus Micromonospora; species Micromonospora sp. NPDC049645. The sequence goes on along the minus strand of NZ_JBFAOI010000012.1, from coordinate 2,963 downwards.
AGTGGTCGCCATGCCGGCGACTACCCGCACCACAAACGGCCACACACCAGCCGACCGCCCCGGCGTGGTCAGCCGTGCAGGCCCGGCGTGGTCAGCCGTGCAGGCCGCCGGTGCGGTCGCGGGCCTTCAGCCGGGTCGTGGGCAGGGCGGGCGCCGGCAGCGGCGGCGCCGAATCGTCGGCGACCACCCCGAAGCGTCCGTCGCCGGCCATCCAGTCCTCCCGGGCGGCGGCGATCTCCTCGTGTGAGCGGCCGACGAAGTTCCACCACATCACCAGCGGCTCCTCGAACGGCGTACCGCCCAGCAGCAACAACCGGGCCCCGGCCCCGCCCCGCACGGTCAACTCCCGGCGACCCGAGCCCAGGTACAGCAGCGCCCCGGGCTCGAACCCGACCCCGGCCACCTCCGCGGACCCGGACATCGCCAGCACGGCGTACTCGAAATCAGGCCGCAACGGCAGCGTCGCCGGCGCCGTACCGTCCAGCTCCAGCTGCACACCCACCAGCGGCGTGTGCACCACCGCCGGTGACCGCGCCCCGGCGAACTCGCCGACCAGCAGGGTGACGTCCAGGTCACCGTCCCGCCAGCGCGGCAGGTCGGCGTGGTGCGCGAAGTCCGCCGCGCCGGCCCGCGCCGGGTCCGGCAGCGCCACCCACAGCTGCACGCCGTGCATGACCGGCGGATGGGTGGCCGGCGACCGCTCCGAGTGGGCGATGCCGTTGCCGGAGGTCATCACGTTCAACTGACCGGGCACGATCGGTTGCACGTTGCCGAGGCTGTCCCGGTGCAGAATCTCACCGTCGAGCAACCAGGTCACCGTCTGCAGGCCGGTGTGCGGGTGCGGCGGCACCTCCATGCCGGGCCGCTGCGCCACATCGTCCGGGCCGAAATGGTCCACGAAACACCAGGCGCCGACCATCCGCCGGGCGCGCTGCGGCAACAGCCGCCGCACCGTGGTGTACCGGCCCAACGGCACGTCGTGGCCGGGCAACAACACACTGCCGGGATCGACGTCGGCCACGCCAGGTGGTCGGGTCTGCGCCAGCATTGATTCAGTACGCTCCACCGCCCGACTGTACGCGCACGCCCACCCGCCACTGCCGCGCTTCCCGGCAGGTGCGGGCGCGCTCACCAGCGCGGGCTTGGCGGCGTGGGGTCTGGCGGCGTGGGGTCTGGCGGCGTGGGGTCTGGCGGCGCGGCCTTATTGGTTGCTGGAGACCAGCACGCTGTTGGCGCCCGCGACGAGGTCCAGGTACAGGCGCGCCGCCGCCCGGTCCCAACCCGGTGTGCCCAGCACCGAACCCGCGGCCACCCCGTCCCAGCGGTCGTCGCGTACCACCACCGAGCCGGCGCCGGCTCCCACCCGAACCCGTACCGGGATCTGACCGGGAACGCGGACGTCGAGCTGACTGGTCCCGCCGGTGAGTCGCACGGTCAGGGTGCCGCCGGGGTTCGTTTCGGCGGGCCCGGCCGGAGTGATCGGTGGCAGGAGGAGCTGGGTGCGGCTGGAGCCGCCGGCCAGTTCCACGCCCAGCAGCCGAGCCCGGGTCAGATCCAACACCTGGGCGCTCACCCCGCCAGCGAGTTGGAGACGCCAGGCGACCCGCTCGTTGAGCAACACCCGCACGGCCCGCGGACCGCGCGTACCGGACTCCACGAGGTCAAGCCGCACGGTCTCCCCCTGCACCGCCGGTCGGCCCGCCACAGCCGAGCCGGCCGGGGTACTGATCCGATACAGGTCATCGCCCAACTCGGCCACCCGCAGCTCGAACGAGGACAACCCATCCGCGAGCACGAAGGTGCCTCTCTGCCGACCTGCCAGCGGCGCTGTCAACAGTTGTTCGGCAGCGGCACCCGCACCACCGCGGCGACCTCCAGCCGAGCCCGGGTCAGCGGCGCCCCCCGAACGACCGCCGCCACCGGGCCGTAGGTCATCGGGGCGAGTGCCGTCCGGACGAGTGCCGTCGGGTTGGCTGGAGTAGGTCATGCCGAGTCGGTCCGGATCGGCAATGATCACGGCAACCGCCGCCGTACCCAGAAGCAACACGACAGCGGCAGCAACCACCAACAGGCGAGCACCGGTGGACCACCGTCGTGGGGCGGCCTCACCGGAGGGTTCCGGGTCTGACTCCGGTTCGCGATCCACGCCGTACCCCACTGCGGCCATGCCTCTGTCCCTCCGCCGGTCCCCGTCCACGGGTACGTACCCGCCAGCCGATCGGATCACTCGGCGGCGATCACCTCACTCCGCTACGTCGTCGAAGTGAATCTTGGACACTTTCCGTTCACACAGAACGGAAAGTGTCCAAGATCTACGAACAGCGGGCGACCAGACGCCATCCATCTCCGTTGAGGCCGCCGCGATACGGCGACACGCTCGTCATGCGGCCAGCGAACGGCGTCGGCAACCAACGCAGGTGTACGTGCATGGCGCCCGACGCACGGTCCGCGGCGACCAGCGCACACCCGGCGGGGGGCCAGAACGACAGCAGAGAGGCCGCTGGCCGGCACCCGGTGGTGGGTGCCGGCCAGTGGTCGGTGTCCTGCTGTTCTCGTGTGGGTCAGCTGTTCCAGTATCAGCTGTTCCAGTACTGGCCGACGAGGTCGGCGGCCTGCTGCTCCCACTGGGCGTACGCGTCCGGGTACGCCGAGACCTGCACGGTCTGGGCGGCCTGGGTCAGCGGCATGTCCTGCCAACCGTCAACCTGGCGCAGGCCCTTGAGGAACGCGGTCGTCGAGTACTCGGGGTCGGTGATCTGCTCCGGCGTACCCCAACCCGAGCTCGGGCGCTGTTGGAACAGGCCCAGCGAGTCGTGGTCGTTCATGTCGCCGAGGTGGCCCAGGTTCTCCAGCTTCGACTCCTGCAGGCTCGTCGCGATCGAGATGACCGCGGCCCGCTCCGGGAGACCGGCCTTCTTGGTGGCGGCGATGATCGCCTTGGCGTTGGCGGTCTGCTCGTCGTT
>NZ_JBFAOI010000011.1:0-229037 GCF_040675155.1 Micromonospora sp. NPDC049645 | reverse complement strand
TCGTAGCGCACGCCGAGCTGACGCTCACCGTGGCCGCCCTTGCGGTCGCCCTGGGTCTGGGTCTGGGTGGCCGGCTTGGCGTCCGACGCCGCGTACGCGGCGGTGACGGGACCGGCGATGGCCCCACCGGTGAACGCGAGGCCAGCAGCGGTCAGGGCGGTCTTACGAATCAGATCGGTACGCATGATGGCGTGCTCCTCTGCCTGTCGGGGGTGCCCGCACGACATTCGGGGGGTGCGCGTCGGTGCGGGGAAAGTTCGAAGGGGATTGCCCGGCGACCCGTTGAGCGGGGTCGGCGTCGGGACAGGGTGTAACCGTTCGGTGCGGCGGGTCATTCCGCCGGCCCCGGGGGGTCGACCGTTGGTGCTCGGCCGTGCCGGGGAGGTAACCAGGCCGGCCGGTCGGGTGTTCCCGGCGGGGCCGCTCGTTACGGCGACTGGCGGCGTGGCCTGTCAGGTATAACGACCCCGCCCGGCCGCCGATTCCGCCGTCGGGGTGCCCCCGACCACCCGACATCACCAGCCAAACCAGACAAATACTCAGCTTGCCCAGTGCTAATCCGCAGCCCGGTGGGTGAACGACACGCGATCTGCTCAAGGCGGCGACAACCGGACAATCCCGTCTTTACCGGTGGACCCCACCCAGAGCAAAACGGCGGTGTGAGCGAAGCCTTCGCGGCGGCACCGTTCGGTCTGGCCTGGCAACAACTCGGTCAGACCACCATCGGGTGTCGTCCTCGACCGTCCAGTGCCGGCCGGGTCGTCCTGTGCCGGTCGGGTCGGCCTGTGCCGGCCGGACCGTCCTGCCGTGGCCAACCGAACTCCGTGGCCACCCAAGATCGTGCTTGACCCAGGAAAGAGGCCCCTCCCCGAGAGGTGAGGCCACTACAACAAGGATCGAGCGCGATCATCGCGCGACGCGGCCGTCGCCCATCATTGCGCGGCACTGCCACCCATCATTGGGCGAACGGGACAAGTCAGCGTGTTGACGCGCAGCGGGGGATCGGCCGTGGGCGCGCGGACACCGCGAGGAGCGTTATGACACACAGGCATATTTATGCCGGTGTGTCATAACGCTCAACGGGAACCTGCCGCCGACCGGCGGGCGTCCGGGCCGGGCGGCGGAGGCGACGCGCCGACAGCGAGGGGCAGCCGCGTCACCTGGGCCGGCGGCGGCCTGCGCGACTCGGTCTTTGGGTCGCCCAGCAGGGCGGTGGTGCGACCCCCGGGCCCCACTGCGGTCCGGGTGCGACTGGGGTCGGGTCGGGTGTGACTCTCGGGCCTACCCCGGTCCGGGTGGACTGTCGGGCCTACTTCGGTCCGGGTGGGGCTGTCGGGCCCACTTTGGTCCGGGTGGGCTGTCGGGCCCACTGCGGTCCGGGGCGACTCTCGGGCCGCTGGGCGTTACGCCTGCTGGATCAAGGGGCCGGGTGGACCTGTCTCACCTCGGGGGCTCAGGGCGTGGCGGTGTCGGTTTGTGGCAGATTGCGCTGGGCCGGGATGGACGGATTGGCCGACCAGGGGATCTCGGGCGCGCGGTGGTAGGTGATGCCGGCTGTGGTCCAGCGCGGGCCCTGGGCGGCCAGGCGGTCGCGGAAGTCGGCCCAGTCGTGGGTTTCCCGGGGTGACCAGCCGAGCTCGGCGATGGCCGGCAGGCGGGGCAGGAGCAGGAGCTCGATGTTCGCCAGCGAGGTGACCGATTCGGTCCAGAGCGGGGCCTCCACACCGAGCACGGCCTCGGCCGGTACGCCGGCGACGTGTGTGCCCGGATCCCAGTCGTACGCCTTGCGGACGTCGATGAGGCCGGCCCAGTCGTGCCCGATCGGGGTGTCCGGGGCGTACTTCATGTCCAGGTAGGCGTGGTTGCCGGGGGAGAGGATCAGTCGGGAGCCCCGGTGGACCGCGTCGAGGGTGGCGGGATCCTCGCCGTTGGTGCCCCACCACTGCAGGACCCGCCCGTCGAGGTGGGCGGCGGGCGCGAGCTGGTGCCAGCCGACGACGGTCTTGCCGAGGTCGGCCACGATGCGCTGGGCCCGCTCCACGAAACCGGTGTAGACCTCGTCCTTGACCTTGAACGCCTCGTCGCCGCCGATGTGCAACCACGGGCCGGGGGTGAGCGCGGCCACCTCGCGAAGTACGTCGGTGACGAACTCGTACGTCCGCTCGTTTGCCGGGTCGACGTAGCTGAAGCCGACCTCGGTGCCGGTGTACGGCGGCGGCGCGACCTTGTCGGGTGCCAGCTCCGGGTACGCGACCAACGCCGCGTTGGTATGCCCGGGGAGGTCGATCTCCGGGACGACGGTGATGTGGCGGGCAGCCGCGTAGGAGACGATCCGCGTGTAGTCGGCCTTCGTGTAGTGCCCGCCGGGGCCGCCGCCGACCTCGGTCGTCCCGCCGATGGTGGTGAGCTTCGGCCAGGAGTCGACCGCGATCCGCCAACCCTGGTCGTCGGTGAGGTGCAGGTGCAGGTGGTTGAGCTTGTAGCGGGCCAGGTGGTCGAGCACCCGCAACGCGTCGTCGACGGAGAAGAAGTGCCGTGCGACGTCGAGCATCGCGCCCCGGTAGGGGAACCGGGGCGCGTCGGTGATGGTCCCGCCGGGCACCGCCCAGCGTGCGGTGACCGGAACGGGGCTCTCGATCGCCGCTGGCAGCAGCTGGCGCAGCGTCTGCACGCCGTAGAAGAGGCCGGCGGCGGTGCTCGCGGTGACGCGTACCCCATCGGTGGTGATGTCCAGCCGGTAGCCCTCCGCGTCGAGGCCGGCGGTGTCGTCCAGCACCAGCGCGACGCCCCCGGCGGGCTCCGGCGCGGTGGCGTCGGTGACCGGCAGCGGGTAGCCGGTGGCCGGACGCAGAAGCTGGGCGAGCTGTTCGGCGACCGCCAGCGCGGCGGGGTCGGCGGTGGCCACGATGACCGCTTCGGCGGGCAGCGTCCAGTCTTCGGTCGGGTCCGGCTGGACCTGCCGCGGCGCGGGGACGACGTCGGCCAGCCGGTGCGGGGCCGACGGGGCGAGCAGGTTGCCCGCCGCCCGCTCGGCGGCCTGGGCCAGCGTGGCCGCGTCCGGTTCCCGCGCCGGCAGCGGCACCCCGCCGGTGGCGGGGGCGGCGGTGGGGCCGGGGGAGGGGGTGGTCGACACGGCGGCGACTCCGAGGGGGTGTATTCGCGTCGGTTATGGCAAAAGTGAGGTTCACCGGCTGGCGTGGCGTCAAGCGTACGACGCTCGGCCGGGATGCGTGATGGTGCGCATGGAAGCGTTCCCAAAAACCGGTACGAACACGGATAGTCGTGATAGCTGTGCCAATTGTCACCGAACGGGCCCAGGTCGCTCGATGTTCGCTTAACCTTCGCCCACCGAACGGCGTCGACCCCGGGATTACCGGTGGTCCGTCCCGGGGAAGAAGAAAACTGAACCTTCGTTAAGTGTCAATCCGGCGCGTGTGTTGTGGAGGCTCTGGTGGCAGCGCAAGAGACCGTCGATCACAAGTACGTCTACGACTTCTCCGAAGGCAACAAGGATCTCAAGGACCTGCTCGGCGGCAAGGGGGCCAACCTCGCCGAGATGACCAACCTGGGCCTGCCCGTCCCGCCCGGCTTCACCATCACCACCGAGGCGTGCCAGGCGTACCTCGCGACGGGACGGGAACCGGACGGGCTGGCCGGTCAGATCGAGGCGCACCTGGAAGCGCTGGAACGCGCCATGGGCAAGAGCCTCGGCGATCCGCAGGACCCGTTGCTGGTCTCCGTCCGCTCCGGTGCCAAGTTCTCCATGCCCGGCATGATGGAGACAGTCCTCAACGTCGGTCTCAACGACCAGAGCGTGGAAGGACTCGCACGACAGGCGGGCGGCTCGGCCGGCAAGGCCGCCTCCGGCGGCGCAGACAGGTTCGCCTGGGACTCCTACCGCCGGCTCATCCAGATGTTCGGCAAGACCGTCTGCGAGGTGCCGGGCGAGGAGTTCGAGCACGCCCTCGACGAGGCCAAGAACGCCAAGGGCACCCACAACGACCTGGATCTGGACGCCGACGACCTGCGGGGGCTGGTCGACGCGTACAAGAAGATCTTCTTGAAGCACACCGGTCGGGAGTTCCCGCAGCAGCCGCGTGAACAGCTCGACCTGGCCATCCGCGCGGTCTTCGAGTCGTGGAACGCCGAACGCGCGGTGCTCTACCGCCGCCAGGAGCGCATCCCGGCCAGCCTCGGCACCGCGGTCAACGTGGTGACCATGGTCTTCGGCAACCTCGGCCCCGACTCCGGCACCGGGGTCGCGTTCACCCGTGACCCGGCCAGCGGCGCCCAGGGCATCTACGGCGACTACCTGGCCAACGCCCAGGGCGAGGACGTCGTCGCCGGCATCCGCAACACCGTGCCGCTGCAACAGTTGGAGCAGATGGACAAGTCCTCCTACGACGAGCTGCTGTCGATCATGGCCCGGCTGGAGGAGCACTACAAGGACCTCTGCGACATCGAGTTCACCATCGAACGCGGCAAGCTCTGGATGTTGCAGACCCGGGTCGGCAAGCGCACCGCCGCCGCCGCGTTCGTCATCGCCGGGCAACTCGTCGACGAGGGCCTGATCGACCTGGACGAGGCGCTGCACCGGGTCAACGGCGCGCAACTGGCCCAGCTGATGTTCCCCCGCTTCCAGCTCGACCACGACTTCCAGCCGGTCGCCAAGGGCATCGGTGCCTCGCCCGGCGCGGCGTCCGGCAAGGTGGTCTTCACCTCCGCGCGGGCCGTCGAGCTGGCCGCCGAGGGTGAGTCGGTGATCCTGGTGCGCCGGGAGACGAACCCGGACGACCTGAACGGCATGATCGCCGCGAAGGGCATCCTCACCTCGCGCGGCGGCAAGACCAGCCACGCCGCGGTGGTGGCGCGGGGGATGGGCAAGACCTGCGTCTCCGGCGCCGACGAGATCGAGGTGAACGTGCCGGCGAAGCGGTTCACCGTGGCCGGGCAGACCGTCACCGAGGGCGACGTGGTCTCCATCGACGGCACCACCGGCAAGGTCTACCTCGGCGAGGTGCCGGTGATGCCCTCCGAGGTCGTGCAGTACTTCGAGGGCAGCCTCGACCCCGAGCACATCGACAACGCGCTGGTTCGGGCCGTACACCGGATCATGACGCACGCCGACGGGAAGCGGCGGCTCGCGGTCCGCACGAACGCCGACACCGGTGCGGACGCCGCCCGAGCCCGGCGCTTCGGCGCCGAGGGCATCGGGTTGTGCCGCACCGAGCACATGTTCCTCGGCGATCGGCGGGAGCTGGTCGAGCGGCTGATCCTGGCGCGGGCCGAGGGGGAGCGGGAGGCGGCACTGGCGGCGTTGCTGCCGTTGCAGCGAGCCGACTTCGAAGCGATCTTCCGGGAGATGGACGGCCTGCCGGTCACCGTCCGGCTGATCGACCCGCCGTTGCACGAGTTCCTGCCGCCGCTGGAGCAGCTCGCCGTCAACGTGGCGGTCGCCCAGGAGCGCGGCGAGGACGTGGCCAAGGAGGAGGCGCTGCTGGCCGCCGTCCGGCGGATGCACGAGGAGAACCCGATGCTCGGGCTGCGAGGGGTACGCCTCGGCCTGGTCATCCCCGGTCTGTTCGCGATGCAGGTCCGGGCCATCGCCGAGGCGGCGGTCAGCTGCGCCCGCGACGGTGGCGTGGCGAAGCCGGAGATCATGGTGCCGCTGGTCGGGGCCGTGCAAGAGCTGGAGACGGTCCGCGCCGAAGCCGAGAAGATCATCGCCGAGGTGGTCGGGGACAGCGGGGTCGAGGTGCTGATCGGCACCATGATCGAGGTGCCCCGGGCGGCGCTGACCGCCGGGCAGATCGCCGAGGCGGCCGAGTTCTTCTCCTTCGGCACCAACGACCTGACCCAGATGGGCTGGGGCTTCTCCCGCGACGACGTCGAGGGCGCGTTCTTCTGGCGGTACCTGGAGCTGGGCATCTTCGGCATCTCGCCGTTCGAGTCGATCGACCGCGACGGCGTGGGCCGGCTGGTGCGGATCGCCGCCGAAGAGGGTCGGGCCGCCCGGCCCGGGCTGAAGCTCGGCATCTGCGGTGAGCACGGGGGTGACCCGGACTCGGTGCACTTCTTCCACGAGGTCGGCCTGGACTACGTGTCCTGCTCGCCGTTCCGGGTGCCGGTGGCGCGGCTGGAGGCCGGTCGGGCGGTCGTGGAGAGCGGTGGGTCGGACAGTCGCTGACGCACGCCGGCGGCGGTGCGGTCACCCGGCCGCCGCCGGCGCTCAGATCGGCGGACGACGCCAGGTGGGTCGGGACGAGCGGCGCAACTGCGCCGGCAGGGTCGCCATCGGGGTACGCGTGGCCAGCGGGGCGTGCGCGTCCGGAACGGCGGTCGCGCCGATGCCCCCGCCGCGAACGTCCAGCAACGAACCCGCCCGACGGGCCACGGCGCGTGCCTCCTCGTGCAACGCTCCCAGATCCTCCGGCGCCGACACGGTGACGAGGGTCAGCAGGGCGCTGCGCCCGGCCGGGTAGGTCACCACGCAGCCGGCGGTCGTGCACACCACCGACTCCCGGAACTCGCCGCGCCGGACGGTGTCGGCCACCCGGTGCCCCAGCCCGAAACTGGCCGCCGCGAGCGCGGCGAGATGGGTGGCGTCGGTGCTGGGTAAATCGCTGGAGATGAGCAGTCCGTCGGTGCCGGCCAGCACCGTGCCGGCGATGTCGGGTCGGCGCTGGCGCAGCCCGCGTAGCTCCGTTCCCATCACCGTGTCTGCGTCCACGAGCGTTACCCCCACCGGTCGGCTCTGCGTGTCAGTCGGCTGGTCACGTTCCGCGCTGGGAACGCTACCGGTGGCCACTTCCGGCCGCGAGCCCGTAACCCTCGGCGATCGGTTGACAACTGCGGGCCAATCGGTGGTTGTGTGCCCCTCATCGATGCGTCGCGGCCCGGTCGAGCGGCCGTACCGGGCGTAATCTTGGCTCGCTCGCCACACGGCCGATTGGGCACGGCGCCGAACGGGAAGGGTGACTGAATGACCAGCGTCTGGGAGAGCCTGACTGTCGACGCCCGCGATCCGGCCCGTCTGGCCCGTTGGTGGGCCGAGGCGCTCGGCTATCAGATCGTCACCGAGAAGCCGGGCGGCGTGGAGATCCGCCAGTCCCCGGACCAGCGACCCGCGCTCTTCTTCGGCCCGGTGGCCGAGGGCAAGGAGCGCAAGAATCGGCTGCACCTCGACCTGCGCCCGGCCAACCAGGAGGCCGAGGTCGAACGCCTGGTCGACATGGGCGCCCGGCACGTCGACATCGGTCAGGGCGACGTCGAGTGGACGGTGCTGGCGGACCCCGAGGGCAACGAGTTCTGCGTCCTGCGTGAGCGCGAGGAGTGAGCCGGTTTTGCGAGCCCCGCAGTCGCGAACAACAGCAGCCTTGTGAGCGCGAGGAGTGAGCCGGTTTTGCGAGCCCCGCAGTCGCGAACAGCGGCGGCTGCGTGAGGAGTGAGCCGGGGGCGGCGGACGCGCGGTTGGTCGAAGAGCCGCCCAAGGACACCGGGCACCGCCGGTCGCCGTACGAGCGCGACCGGGCCCGGGTGCTGCACTCGGCCGCGTTCCGCCGACTGGCCACCAAGACCCAGGTGCACACCGCCGGCACCGACGACTTCCTGCGTACGCGGCTGACGCACTCGCTGGAGGTGGCGCAGATCGCCCGGGAGATGGGTGCCCGGCTGGGCTGCGACCCGGACGTGGTGGACGTCGCGGGGCTGGCTCACGACCTGGGGCATCCGCCGTTCGGGCACAACGGCGAGGCGGCCCTGGACCTGCTCGCCACGCCGTGCGGTGGCTTCGAGGGCAACGCGCAGACGTTGCGGGTGTTGACCCGGCTGGAGGCGAAGGTGCTCGCCTCGGACGGCTCGTCCGCCGGGCTGAACCTGACCCGGGCGTCGCTCGACGCGATCGGCAAGTACCCCTGGCCGCGTCGGCCGGGGGAGCGCAAGTTCGGGGTGTACGCCGACGACGCAGCCGTCTTCGACTGGATCCGCGCCGGCGCGCCCGGTGACCGGCGCTGCCTGGAGGCCCAGGTGATGGACTGGGCCGACGACGTCGCGTACTCGGTGCACGACGTGGAGGACGGCATTCACGGCGGGTACGTCACCCTGCACCCGCTGCTCGGCGACGCCGACGAGCGCGCGGCGCTCTGCGCCGACGTGGCCGTCGCCTATTCCGGGGAGTCCGCGGACGACCTGGCCGAGGTGCTGGTGGATCTGCTGGCCGGCCCGCTGCTCGCCCCGCTCGTCGGGTACGACGGGAGTCATCGCGCGCAGGTCGCGTTGAAGGCCACCACCAGCGGGGTGACCGGGCTGTTCGTGGCCGCGGCGGTCGCTGCCACGGAGGAGCGTTTCGGTCCGGGCCCGCACCGTCGCTACGGCGCCGACCTGGTGGTGCCCCGACTGGTCCGGGCGCAGTGCGCCCTGCTCAAGGGCATCGCACTGCGGTACGTGATGCGTCGCAGCGGGTTCCGGGGCCGCTACGAGCGGCAGCGCACGATGCTGGCCGAGCTGGTCGCCGCGCTGGTCCGGCGCGCGCCGGAGGGGCTCGACCCGATCTTCGCGCCGCTGTGGCGGGGCGCACCGGACGACGCGGCCCGGCTGCGGGTGGTCATCGACCAGGTCGCTTCCCTCACCGACTCGGCGGCGGTGACCTGGCACACCCGGCTGGTCGGCGACGGTGCACCGCCGACCGATCACGCGTCAGCTTAGGCTAGCCTAACTGGTATGACGGAACGCTCCAGGAACGTCACCTCGGCCCGGGTGCTGCGCACCGAGCGGCCCACCCCGCATCTGATCCGGCTCGTCCTCGGTGGGGAGGAACTCACCGGCCTGCCGGTGGGCGAGTTCACCGACCACTACATCAAGGTGGTGTTCCCGCAGTCGGGTGTCGCGTACCCGCAGCCGTTGGATCTCGCCGCGATCCGGCGGGACCTGCCTCGGGAGCAGTGGCCCCGGCTGCGCGCGTACACGGTGCGGCGGTGGGACCCGCTGGCCGGGGAGTTGACCGTCGACGTGGTCCACCACGGCGACGAGGGTTTGGCCGGTCCGTGGGCCGCCGCGCTGCGCCCCGGCGATCCGGTGCACTTCGTCGGCCCCGGCGGGGCGTACGCCCCGAGCCCGGACGCGGACTGGCATCTGCTGGTCGGTGACGAGAGCGCCCTGCCGGCGATCGCCGCCGCGTGCGAGCGGCTGCCACTGGGTGCCCCGGCGCACGTCTTCGTGGAGATCGCCGACCCGGCGGACGAGCAGAAGCTGCTCAGCCCCGGTGCGATCGAGGTGACCTGGCTGCATCGCGGCGAACGCCCGGTGGGCGAGGCGCTGGTCGCGGCGGTGCGGGCGTTGGAGTTCCCGGCCGGCCGGGTGCACGCGTTCGTGCACGGCGAGGCCGCCTTCGTCCGGGACCTGCGCCGGCTGCTGCGCGGCGAGCGGGGCGTACCCCTCGATCGGCTCTCCATCTCCGGCTACTGGCGGCGTGGCATGGACGACGAGGGCTGGCGCTCCACCAAGGCCGACTGGAACCAGCAGGTGGTAGCCGAGGAGACGACCGTCCCGGAGGCTGCCGCGGCGGCCTGAGCGCCGCTCATCCCTCGAGCGTGTTCTCCTCCTGGCCGGCCCGGACGAGGCGCCGGCTGACCATGACGGCGTACCCGACGATGGCCAGGGCGAGTAGCGCCAGCATCAGCCTCGGTCGGTGCACCAGCGTGGTGACCAGGGTGATCGAGGCCACCGCGTAGGCGGCGATCGCCAACCGGGCGGCGCTCGGTCGCGCCCACAGCCAGTACAGGCCGAGCCCGCACGCCGTCCACACCACCATCGACGCGCCGAGCAGCAGCCGCAGCTCCAGCGGCAGCCGGGTCGCGTTGGCATCGACCAGCCGCACCACCTGCCCGAGCGCCCAACCGAGCAGCAGCAGCGAACCGCCGAGCGGAACGTGCAGGTAGCTGTACGCCTGTCCGCCGCGCAGCCGCCGCTGGGTCAGGCGGGTGGTGACGAAGGTGGTGTAGACCCACCAGACGGCGGCCGGGATCAGGAAGGCCAGCGCGGCGGTGAGGATCATGTGGGGCGGAGGGTGGTCCGGCACCGCGAAGAGCAGGCTGGCCAGGGCGCTACCCAGCACGATGATGGTGAACTGTCCGATCCGTTCCGGCAGGTGCCGGTTGTCCACCGGCCAGCGGTTGAGCCAGCGCAGACCGACCCAGGGGGTGGACAGTTCGATGACCATCGCGATGATCCACAGGACCGGGCGCAGCTCGGTGGGGGCGGTCAGCGACACCAGCCAGATCAGCCAGCCCGACCCGAAGCCGATCAGGTAGACCGTCGTCACCATCCGAGCCATCGGGCTGGTCGGACGGGCACGCAGGTAGAGCAGGAGCAGCACGCCCCGCACGATCAGGTACCCGATCGGCAGGAGCACGCTCTCCGGAACCTCGTCGACGCCGAGGGTCATCGCGCCCGCGCCGATCAACGCGATCAGCACCAGCACCCGGTGCAGCGCGTCGTCCGGGTCGAACCGGGTGTCGTAGTAGACCTGCCCGATCCAGGCCCACTGGATCACCACGAACAGCCCGATCACGGCCACCACGGCCGTCGGCGACGGGCTCGGTTCGTTACCCAGCCGCGCCACCACCGCCGCCAACGCGTACACGAAGATGAGGTCGAGGAACAGCTCCAGCCAGGTGGCGTGGCGGTGGCCGGCCTCGTCGGCCTGCGGGGTCAGTTCGCCTAGCCCCATCCGAGTGGCCAACCATCTCGGCAGGCGGGGGGCTCCGGTTCGTACCCTGCGCATCTGGTCATGGTCCCCGGGCGGGCCCGGCCCGCGGGCCGGAACCGCCCAGCCGACAGCGGTCGCCGCCACACCCGCGTCCCCCGGCCGGCGTGTCGTCGGTCCGGCAGGGCAGGATGTACGGCGAGGGGGTGGCGCATGGCTGGGCGGATCCGGGACGAGGACATCGCACTGGTCCGGGAACGCACCTCGATCGGGGATGTGATCTCCGAGACGGTCACCCTGAAGTCCGCCGGTGGCGGCAACCTCAAGGGGCTGTGCCCGTTCCACGACGAGAAGAGCCCGTCGTTCAACGTCTCTCCGGCCCGCAACGTCTGGTACTGCTTCGGCTGCGGGGCCGGCGGCGACGCGATCAAGTTCCTGATGGACGCCGACCACCTCAGCTTCGTGGAGTCGGTCGAGCGGCTGGCCGGCCGCGCCGGCATCCAGCTGCGCTACATCGAGGACGACAAGGGCACCCCGCGCCCCCGCCCGCAGCAGGGTCAGCGGCAGCGCCTGGTCGCCGCGCACGCCGCCGCGGTCGAGTTCTACCGGGCGCAACTCGGCACCGCCGGCGCCCGGCCGGCACGGGAGTTCCTCGCCCGACGGGGGTTCGACCGGGCCGCCGCCGAACGCTACGGCTGTGGCTTCGCGCCGGACGGGTGGGACCTGCTCACCAAGCACCTGCGCCAGCAGGGCTTCACCCACCAGGAGCTGGTCACGGCCGGGTTGTCCCGGGAGGCCCGCTCCGGCACCCTGATCGACCGGTTCCGCCGCCGGTTGCTCTGGCCGATCCGCGACCTCGCCGGTGACGTGATCGGTTTCGGCGCCCGCAAGCTCTTCGACGACGACGACGGCCCGAAGTACCTGAACACCCCCGAGACGCCGATCTACAAGAAGTCACACGTCCTCTACGGCATCGACCAGGCCAAGCGGGAGATCGCCAAGCAGGGTCGGGCGGTGATCGTCGAGGGTTACACCGACGTGATGGCCTGCCACCTCGCCGGGGTCACCACGGCGGTGGCGACCTGCGGCACCGCCTTCGCCGCGGACCACATCTCGGTCCTGCGGCGGCTGTTGTTCGACAGCGACGAGGTGGCCGGCGAGATCATCTTCACCTTCGACGGTGACGCCGCCGGGCAGAAGGCCGCGCTGCGCGCCTTCGAGGACGACCAGCGGTTCGTCGGGCGCACGTTCATCGCGGTCAGCCCGGACAACATGGACCCGTGCGATCTGCGGCTCGCCAAGGGCGACCTCGCGGTGCGTGATCTGGTCGCCCGCCGCGAGCCACTTGTCGACTTCGCGCTGCGGCACGTGATCGGCCGTTTCGACCTGGACACCGTCGACGGCCGGGTCGAGGCGATGCGGCACGCCGCGCCGCTGGTCGCGCGACTCAAGGACCGGGAAAAACGCCCCGAGTACGTCCGCAAGCTCGCCATGGACCTCGGCATGGAGATCGAGCCGGTGCAACGCGCGGTGCTCGCCGCCGCCAACACCCCACCATCGGGCAACCGCGACGCCGCCCCCGCCGCCCGGCCCACCTCGGCCCGCCCCGAGCCCGCAGTGGACAGCCCGCAGTCGATGGTCGAGCGGGAGGCGCTGAAACTCGCCCTCCAGCAGCCGGTCCTGGCCGGGCCGATGTTCGACGCGGTCGAAGCCACCGAATACCGCCACCCGGTGCACGTCGCGGTGCGTACGGCCATCACGGCGGCCGGCGGTGCCGCGTCGGCGACCGGCGGCGCGGTCTGGATCGAGTCGGTCCGCGACGCCTGCGACGACCTGGCGGCCGCCGCGCTGGTCGGTGAGTTGGCTGTCGAACCACTGCGGATCGACGGCGAAGCGGACCCGCGCTACGTGTCGATCACCATGGCCCGGGTGCAGTTCGGGTCGGTGACCGCCCGGGTCCGGGACCTCAAGTCACGCATCCAGCGGATCAACCCGGTCAACAACAAGGACGAGTACTTCGCCGCCTTCGGTGAGCTGCTCTCCCTGGAGCAGCACGCCCGAGCGCTGCGCGAGCAGGCCGCGGGAGGGCTCTAGATGGGACTGTTCAGCCGCAAACCGAAGCTGCCACCGGCCGACCGGCCGCCGCTGACCGCCGACGAGCGGGTGTTGGCGTGGGCCGCCGCCGGCAACGGCGAGGGCGACGGGGTGGTGGTCGCCACCAACCTCGGGTTGTGGCTGCCGGGTCGCGGGCACCGGCTCGGCTGGCACACCATCCTCAAGGCGGTCTGGTCCGGCCGAGAGTTGACCGTCACGCCCGCCGAGCCCGTCGTCGAACGGGACGGTTACACGATGGTCGCCGACGGCCCGGCCGAGACGTACCTGCTGCTCGACCCGGGGGAGCTGCCGCACCAGGTGCGAGCCCGGGTGACCCGCTCGGTCGCGTACACCGAGCACCAGCCGGTGCCCGGCGGCGCGGCACGGGTCGCGGCCCGGCGCGTCGCCGGGGTCGACGGTCTGACCTGGACGGTCCGACTCGACCCCGGCACCCCGGCGGACGACGAGGCCCTGCTCGCCGAGACCGACCGCCTGGTCGGCGTGGCCCGCGCCGCCACCGCCCCGCCCGACTAACCGCCCCGCCCGACTAACCGCCCCGCCCTCTCCCGCTCCCGGCCCTACCCCGGCCTGCCTCGGCCTGCCTCGCCCTGCCCCGGCCCGGCCCGCCCCGGCCCGCCCCGGCCCGGCCCGCCCCGGCCCGGCCCGCCCCGCCCCGGCCCGGCCCGCCCCGTCGATCATGGAGTTGTGGTGGGTGACAAAACATCTTGCTGGGGTGAAACCCGGCACCATAACTCCATGATCGACGGGCGAGGGAGTGGCTGGGGGCGATCTTGCACTTTTGGTGATGCCGGGTGGGTTCCGTCGTTGGTGGGGTGGGGGTGGGGGTGGGGTGGGGGGTTGGTGGCGCGGGCGGGGTATTTGCGTGGAGGGCTGTCGGACCCGGCGGTTAGGGTCGGGCGGTGACTTCGGGGCGACCAATGATTGAGGCTCGTGGGTTGGTGAAGCGGTTCGGCGACTTCACCGCCGTGGACGGCATCGATGTCGAGGTCCGCCCGGGTGAGGCGTTCGGCTTCCTCGGCCCCAACGGCGCGGGCAAGTCGTCCACCATGCGGATGGTCGGCTGCATCTCCCCGCCCAGCGGGGGTGAGCTGCGCATCCTCGACATGGATCCGGTGGCCGACGGGCCGGCGATCCGCGCGCGCCTCGGTGTGTGCCCGCAGTTGGACAATCTCGACCCGGAGCTGACCGTCCGGGAGAACCTGACCGTCTACGCGCGCTACTTCGGCATCTCCCGCCGGGCGGCCCGGGAGCGTGCCGCCGAGCTGCTCGACTTCGTCCAGCTCACCGAGCGGGCCGACAGCAAGGTCGAGCCGCTCTCCGGTGGGATGAAGCGCCGGTTGACCATCGCCCGCGCGCTGGTCAACGATCCGGAGATCGTGCTGCTCGACGAGCCGACCACCGGCCTCGACCCGCAGGCCCGGCACCTGGTGTGGGAGCGGCTGTTCCGGCTCAAGCAGCAGGGCGTCACGCTGGTGCTCACCACGCACTACATGGACGAGGCCGAGCAGCTCTGTGACCGGCTGGTGGTGATGGACGGCGGGCGGATCGTCGCGGAGGGCTCGCCCCGAGCGCTGATCGAGCAGCACTCGACCCGCGAGGTGGTCGAGCTGCGCTTCGCCGCCGAGTCGCAGGAGCCGTTCGCCGGCAAGCTCGACGGGCTGGGGGAGCGGGTCGAGGTGCTGCCCGACCGGATCCTGCTCTACGTGCCCGACGGCGACGCGGCGGTCGCCGAGGTCGCCGCGTTGGGGCTCCAGCCGGTCAACGTGCTGGTCCGCCGCAGCAGCCTGGAGGACGTCTTCCTGCACCTGACCGGCCGCACCCTGGTCGACTGACCGCCTCGGTCGCGACATTTCCGGCGGATCGTCCCGCGCTCGTCACAATCCACTCGGCTTCCTGAAAGTCGGGGTGACGCGGCGGGTCGGACAACCCGATTTCCTGAAAGCCGAGTCGATCAAGAAAGCTGGGTCGATCAAGCCGCCTTCGTACCTCAAGGGAGTTTCATGTCCGATCTGGTGACCGCCAACCGACGTCAGGCCGGGCTGACCGCTCTCTACCTGGGCATCTTCGCGATGGTTTGGTTCGGTGTGCCGGCGGCCGGGCAACCGCTGCGCGCCCTGCTCGTGGTGGGCAGCATCGTCGCGCTGCTCACCGCCGTCGCGGGCGGTGTGCTGTCGGCCCGGCTTCGGGGCGTCGGTAGTCCTCGGAACCGGGCCGCCGACCGCCCGTACCTGCTCATCGTCGTCGCCGAATTCGCCGCCGCCGGTCTGGGTGCCGCCGTGCTGATCGCCGCCGGCTGGTCCGAGTACGTCCCGGTGCTGGTCTGCCTGGTGGTCGGGCTGCACTTCTTCCCGCTCGCCCCGCTCCTGCGTGACCCGCTGCTGCGGCCGCTCGGGTTCGCCCTGTGCGCCGTGGCGGCGGCGGGGCTCGTCACCGGCCTCGCCTCGGCGGTCTCCGCCGGCCTGGTGGTTGGCGTCGGCGCGGGAGTGCTGCTGCTCGGTTACGCCGTACAGGCGCTGGTCCGCGGGTACCGACCGGCCTGACCCGATTACGGATCAACGGGCTCTGGCCCAGCTGAGGAAACGGTCGGTCAGCCCGTCGTGCCCGGCGAGGTCCCCGGCCGCCTCACAATGCAGACTGGCGAGGTAGACGAGCAGGCCGATCCGGTTCTCGCGGTACTCGCCGAGCAACGCCAGGCGGGCCGGCGAGCAGGGCCACGCGGCGCCGCAGACCCGGCAGCGCCAGGAAGGGCGGGCCGCCACATGTGGGCGGTACCGGGGCATCAGTGCCCGCCGCCGTCGCGAGTCGACCGGATGAGTCGCACGGGGGAACCTCCGTCGGGGTGGGGAGGGAGCGCCCCGGATCGGGGGTCACGGGGCGCTCCCGGCCTGGTTCCGCCCGCCGTCCGATCCCGTGAGCGGTTCCGCTGCGTGACAGTCTGCTGAAGGTCCGACTACGGTGGGAGGTTCCGCACGCCGACGACCAGGGCGTACGGCGAACGGCCCGGCACGGTACGAGGATGTACGGGGGTTGTCCGTGGAGAGTTCGTCCATGCTGGAGCACTTCGCCGAGGAGCTGCGGCTGGCTCGGGCCGCCGGTGGGATGTCCCAGGCGGCGCTGGCCGAGGCGTTGAGCTACTCCGGGGCGTTGGTCGCCAAGGTGGAGACGTCCGAGCGCCGGCCGAGTCTCGACTTCGCCCGCCGCTGTGATGCCGTGTTCAGGGCTGACGGTCGTTTCGAACGCATCCAGCGGCGGATCAGCCGCGAGGCCGTGGTGCCGTGGTTCCGCGACTGGGCCGGCATCGAGCAGGAGACCACCGCGCTGCGGTGGTTCGAGCCGCTCTACGTGCCGGGCCTGGTGCAGACCGAGGGTTACGCCCGCGCCATCCTGGCCGGCGCCGGGCTCTTCGCGGCGGACGAGGTCGAGCAGCAGGTGACCGCCCGGCTCGACCGGCAGGGCGTGCTCACCCGGGACCGGCCGCCGCTGCTCAGCCTGGTCGTCGACGAGTACGCGCTGCGCCGCCGCGTCGGCGGGCTGGAGGTGATGTGCGAGCAGTTGCGCCATCTGGTGAAGCTCGGCTCTGCCCTGCCCCGGGTCCGAATCCAGGTCGTACCCCTGTCCGCCGGTGCGTACGCTGGGCTCGATGGTCCCTTCGTGATCGCCACCGCAGCCACCGGTGAGGATGTCGTCTACCTGGACGGGCAGCGGCACGGGCAGGTGATCGACCGGTCCGAGTATGTGCGGCAGATGGTCGAGGTGTGGGAGTCGATCCGGGGTGAGGCACTATCGCAGCAGCAGTCCCTCGACCTGATCGCGGAAGTGGCGGAGACATGGAGCTGACCGGCGCCCGGTGGCGCAAGAGCACCCGCAGCAACGGCAGTGGCGGTGCCTGTGTGGAGGTTGCCGGCAATCTGCCCGGGCTGGTGGCCGTCCGTGACTCCAAGGACCCGACCGGTCCGGTGTTGGTCTTCACGCCCGAAGCCTGGCGCGCGTTCATGGAGTCCGACGCCGCCGGCCGGTAGACGGCGGCGGTGCGCCCGCCTGGCCCGCCCCGTCGATCCGCCGAGGAGCGGTATGCCTCACAGGCATAAATATGCCTCTGAGTCATACCGCCCAATGCCGCATCTGCCCCGACGAAGGTTGCCGACGGTGACCGGCTGGGTCACCCCGTCGGCCCACCGGGTCGGTGTCCGCAGCCGCAGCCGCAGCCGCAGCCGCAGCCGCAGCGCAGCCGGAGCCGGAGCCGCAGCGCAGCCGGAGCCGGAGCCGGAGCCGGCGAGCCTCGGCCCCGCGCACCGAGTCGACCCAACGAGCGGGAGCCGAGGGCGACCTCGGCGAAACCCGGGCGACACGTCGACCGGGTCGTCGTAGGGTGGCCGGCGTTCTGTCGTACCCGAAAGGTAGACAGGTCGTGGTGGCCGGCGCGGCGGGGCGGGGTGGTCTGGTGAGTGTGACGGGATCGGCGCGGTTCCCATGGGTGCCGGCGTGGGCGGTGTTCGAGCACTACCTGGTGGGTTTGCGGCGCACCTGGCGGGCCGGGGTGTTCTCCTCGTTCCTGCTGCCGGTGCTGACCGTCCTCGGCTTCGGGCTGGGTGTCGGCGCCTACATCGACCAGGGCGTCGGTGGGGTGCGTTACCTCGACTGGCTGGTCCCCGGGCTGATCGCCTCGACCGCGCTCCAGGTGACCGTCGGTGACTCCACCTGGCCGGTGTTCAGCAACTTCCAGTGGGTCAAGACCTACTTCGCGCAGGGCGCGTCGCCGCTGCGGGTGGCTGACATCGTGGCCGGGCACCTGGCCTTCGTGCTGTTCCGGGTGCTCCTCACGATCGTGGCGTTCCTGCTGGTCACCGGTGTGTTCGGGGCGTTGCGCTCGCCGTGGGCGGTGGCCACCCTGCCGGTGGTGGCGTTGCTCGGGCTGGCCGTCGCCGCACCGACCTTCGCGTACGCGGCGTCGGTGTCGAGCGACAGCTGGCTGGCCCTGCTGTTCCGGTTCGCGGTCATCCCGACGACGCTCTTCGCCGGGGTGTTCTTCCCGGTCGAGTCCCTGCCGGAGGCGCTGCGCTGGCTGGCGTACCTGACGCCGTTGTGGCACGCCGTGGACCTGTGCCGCGCGGCCACGCTCGGTGTCGCCCCGCAGTGGTCGATCGTCGGGCACCTGCTCTACCTGGGCGGCTGGGCGGTCGCCGGCTGGTTGTTGGCGCTGCGCGCGTTCCGCCGCAAGCTCGTCGTCTGAAGAGCAACTCGTCGTCTGACGAGCAACCCGTCGTCCGAACAGCAAGCAGAGAGGCTGTCGTGGTCACGCTGATCCTGCCCCGGCTGGTCGACGTCTCCGCCGCGTCCCGGCGTTCCGCGTCGGTGCTGGAGCGCAACGTCGCGGCGCTGAAGTCGGTCTACTGGCTGGTGCTGCTCTCCGGCTTCGTGGAGCCGCTGCTATACCTGCTCTCCATCGGGGTGGGCGTCGGGGCGCTGGTCGGCGACCTGCCGCTGCCCGACGGGCGGCTGGTCTCGTACGCCGCCTTCGTGGCCCCGGCGATGCTCGCCTCCTCGGCGATGACCGGTGCGCTGGCGGAGACCACGTTCAACTTCTTCGGCAAGATGAAGTACATGAAGCTGTACGACGGGGTGATCGCCACCCCGGTACGGCCGTTCGAGATCGCCGTGGGTGAGTTGGGTTGGGCGATGCTGCGGGGCAGCGCCTACTCGGCGGCGTTCCTCGCGGTGATGGTCGCACTGGATCTGACCAGCGTCGCCCGCGCGCTGACCGCCCTCCCGGCCGCGGTGCTGGTCGGGTTCGCGTTCGGGGCGCTCGGCATGGCGATCTCCACCTTCATGCGCAGTTGGCAGGATTTCGACCTGATGGGTTCCGCGCAGTTCACGCTCTTCCTCTTCTCCGGCACCTTCGTGCCGGCGCAGGCGTATCCGACAGTGCTGCACTGGCTCGTCGAGATCACCCCGCTGTACCGCTCGGTGCACCTGATCCGCGGCGTCACGCTGGGCAGCGGTGGCTGGCTCTGGCTGCTCGACGTGCTCTACCTGCTGGCGATGCTGGCGCTCGGCCTGCTGGTGGCCTCCCGTCGGATGGGCAGGTTGCTCTACAAGTAGGGGTTACTCGTGCCCGTCGGCGGGGCATGTCCGGAGGTGACACCGCCGACCAGGAGGAGGGGCGATGGCCTCCGACGAGTCTTCCGCCCAGCGGGAACGTGACCGTGATCGCGCCAATGGGCCGGTCGGGCCCGACGCCGGGCCGGACAGCCCCACCGACCTGCCCGGCAGTGGTTGGGCGGCGGCGCTGCGCCGGACGATCACCGAGTTCCAGGACGACAGCCTGACCGACTGGGCGGCGGCCCTGACCTACTACGGGGTGCTGTCGATCTTCCCTGGCGTGCTGGTGCTGATCTCTCTGCTCGGCCTGTTGGGTGAGAGCGCCACCCAGGGCGTCACGGACACCGTCAACCAGGCGGTGCCGGACGGCAGCATCCGGCAGATCATCACCGACGCGATCGGCACCGCGGATCGCAACGGTGGCCTCGCCAGCATCGCCGCGATCGTCGGTCTGGTGGCGGCGTTCTGGTCCGCCTCCGGTTACGTCGGCGCGTTCATGCGGGCCTCGAACA
Source organism: Micromonospora sp. NPDC049645 (assembly GCF_040675155.1). Taxonomy (NCBI): domain Bacteria; kingdom Bacillati; phylum Actinomycetota; class Actinomycetes; order Micromonosporales; family Micromonosporaceae; genus Micromonospora; species Micromonospora sp. NPDC049645. Next base: position 209,609 of record NZ_JBFAOI010000011.1, on the reverse strand, counting down.
CCATCTACGACGTGCCAGAGGGGCGGCCGATCTGGAAGACCCTGCCGATCCGCCTCGGCGTGACCGCGGTGATCGGGGTGCTGCTGCTGGCCAGCGCGGTGATCGTGGTCTTCACCGGTCGCCTCGCCGAGTCGGTCGGTGACGTGATCGGGGTCGGCTCGACGGCGGTCGCGGTGTGGGACGTCGCCAAGTGGCCGATGCTGCTGATCCTGGTCAGCCTGATGTTCGCGATCCTCTACTGGGCCTCGCCGAACGCCCGGCACGGCGGCTTCCGTTGGGTCAGCCCGGGGGGTGTGCTGGCCGTGGTGATCTGGCTGGTGATCTCCGGCCTGTTCGCCTTCTACGTGAGCAACTTCGGCTCCTACGACAAGACGTACGGGACGCTGGCCGGGGTGATCATCTTCTTGGTCTGGCTCTGGTTGAGCAACATCGCGATCCTGCTCGGCGCCGAGTTCGACGCGGAGTTGGAGCGGGGTCGCGCGATCTCGGCCGGCCACCCGGTCGACGACGAGCCCTACGTCGAGTTGCGCGACGATCGCAAGCTCCGCAAGAAGCGCAACTCCGCCGGCCGCCGCTGACGGGTCCGGCAGGGACCGTCCCGCCCGGCTCGGCCCGAAACCGCCCCCGGCTCAGCGCCAATCGCCCCGCCACCTCGGATCGGCTGGCGGGGCGATTTCGTGTCCGTCGATGGCACCGCGGGCAAGGGCGCGCGGGCAGCCGGTGATTCTTTCCTTGATCGACTAGTAGCTTTTGTTCTTTCGGACAAAAGTTGGTCTCGGAACGGTTGAAGCTCTGGACAGGCGGCGTGGAACGCTCCTACTGTGTCGGACACAACACATCGGCATTGCGTCGATGTGAACGATGCCAATTCAGAGGGGGGCTCCCGGTGCGGACGGTCGACCCCCTGCACGTGCGGCTCTTGCGGTTGCTCCGCGACGAGGGCGCCGTGTCCCGGGCCGAGCTGGGTGACCGGCTCCAGATGCCGCGTCCGCGCATGTTGGCCGAGCTGGATCGCCTGGTCGCGCTGGGTTACGTCGCCGAGGCGGGGCTCGCCGCGTCCCGGGGTGGGCGTCGCTCGACGCTGGTCGAGCTGAACCCGAAGCTCCGCTTCGCCGCCGTCGACCTCGGTGCCAGTTCGATGGACGTCGAGGTGGTCAACGGCCGCCTCGAACCGGTGGCCCACTACGCCGAGGTGGCCGACATCCGCAACGGCCCGAAGGTGACCCTGCAACGGGTCAACGAGCTGCTGCACAAGGCCCGGGTCGACGGCGCGTACGAGCGACTGGACGCGGTCGGCATCGGCGTGCCCGGCCCGGTCAGCTTCCGCGACGGCGTACCGGTCTCACCGCCGATCATGCCGGGCTGGGACCGGTACCCGGTGCGCGAGTTGCTCAGCCGGGAGCACGGCTGCCCGGCGGTGGTCGACAACGACGTCAACATCATGGCGATCGGCGAGCGGCACGGTGGGGTCGCGCACTCGGTGGACGACTTCCTCTTCGTGAAGATCGGCACCGGCATCGGGTGCGGCATCTACCTGACCGGCGAGGTCTACCGGGGCACCGACGGCTGTGCCGGCGACATCGGCCACATCCAGGTCGACTCGCACGGTCCGATGTGTTCCTGCGGCAACGTCGGCTGCCTGGAGGCGCTGTTCAGCGGCGCCGCGCTGGCCAAGGACGCCGCTGCCGCCGCCCGCAGCGGGGCGTCGCCGGCCCTGGCCGAGCGGCTGGCTCTGCGCGGTGTGGTGACCGCCCTGGACGTCGCCGAGGGCGCCGTCGAGGGCGACGTGACCTGCATCCAGTTGATCCGCGACGGCGGACGTCGGGTCGGCGGAGTGCTCGCCGGCCTGGTCAGCTTCACCAACCCGTCAATGATCGTGATCGGCGGTGGGCTGGCCCAGTTGGGGCACATCCTGCTGGCCGAGATCCGCAGTGTGGTCTACCGCCGGTCGCTGCCGCTGGCCACCGGCAACCTTCCCGTCGTCCTGTCCGAGCTGGGCGGTCGGGCCGGGGTCACCGGCGCGGCGGTGCTCGCGAGCGACGTCGCCTTCGGGGAAGCCGCATGAAACTGTTCGAGATTCCGTCGTGAGCGAGGAGGAGACTGTGGCCCTGCCCGAGGATGACCCCGCCACCGCGTCGGCCGAGGCCGTCGCCGAGGCGCCGCTGGTTGAGGCTCCCGCCGACACCGTCGCGGGCGAGGTGGTCCTGCGCCTCACCGATCTGGTCAAGACCTTCCCCGGCGTACGCGCGCTCGACGGCGTGCAACTGGAGGTCCGTGCCGGCGAGGTGCACTGCCTGCTCGGGCAGAACGGCGCCGGCAAGTCGACCCTGATCAAGGTGCTCGCCGGGGTGCACCAACCGGATTCCGGGCAGGTGGAGTGGCGCGGCGAGCCGGCCACGTTCGCCAACCCGCAGGCTGCCATGAGGGCCGGCATCGCCACGATCTACCAGGAGCTCGACCTCGTCGAGGACCTGTCGGTGGCGGAGAACGCGTTCCTCGGGCACGAGTACCGCCGCTTCGGGTTCGTCCGGCGCGGTCGGATGGCCCGGCACACCCGGCAGATCCTCGGCCGGCTCGGCCACGGCGAGATTCCGCCGGGACGGATGGTCCGGTCGCTGCCGGCGGCGGGTAAGCAGATCGTCAGCATGGCGCGGGCGCTGTCGCACGAGGCCCGACTGATCATCATGGACGAGCCGAGCGCGGTGCTGGCCCACGACGAGGTGGGCAACCTGTTCCGGATCATCCGGGAGCTGACCGCGCAGGGCATCGCCGTCATCTACATCTCGCACCGGCTCGAGGAGATCCGCGAGATCGGCGACCGGGTGACCGTACTCAAGGACGGCCGGACCACGGCGGCGAACCTGCCGGCGCGCGACACCCCGACCCGTGACCTGGTGAGCCGGATGACCGGCCGCACCATCGAGTATGTCTTCCCGGACCGGCCGACCGACGACTCCGAGGGTGCCGACCTGCTCCAGGTGCAGGGGTTGACCCGCGCGGGCGAGTTCGCCGACGTCTCGCTGAACGTGCGGGCCGGGGAGATCGTGGGCATCGCGGGGCTGGTCGGGTCCGGCCGGTCCGAGCTGCTGGAGACGATCTACGGCGCCCGCCTCGCCGAGACCGGCACGGTGCGGATGGACGGAAAGGTGCTGCGTCCCGGTGTCGGCGCGGCGGTGCGGGCCGGCATGGGAATGGCCCCGGAGGAACGCAAGAGCCAGGCGTTGCTGCTCGGGGAGCCGATCTACCGCAACGTCACGCTTGCCACCTTCGGCCGGTACGCGCGGCTCGGTTTCACCAACGCCGCGAAGGAACGCGCCGAGGCGGACCGGATCGCCGAGACCCTGGAGCTGCGGCCCCGGGACGTCGACCGGCCGGTACGCACGCTGTCCGGCGGCAACCAGCAGAAGGTGGTGGTCGGGCGGTGGCTGCTCGGTGGCACCAAGTTGCTGCTGCTCGACGAGCCGACCCGGGGCGTGGACGTGGGCGCCAGGGCCGAGCTCTACCAGGTCATCCGCGCATTGGCCGCGCAGGGCGTCGGGGTGCTGCTGGTCTCCAGCGAGGTGCCCGAGGTGCTGGGCCTGGCCGACCGGGTGCTGGTGATGCGGGAAGGGCGCGTCGTCCGCGAAGCCGCGGCCGGCGAACTCGACGAGAACACTGTGCTTGACCTCGTGATGGCGGGGTCCTTGATGGAAGGCGCACCGGCATGAGCGACGCGACTCCCACTCCTACCGCGACACCGGAGCGCCCGCAGCTTCCGGCGCAGTCGCCGCCGGTGGATCCGGCGGAGACGGCGGTGGCCAGTGACAAGGCGCAATCCACGGGCAAGCTTTCCTGGTGGCGGGGTGACGGTGGCGACGGCGCCAAACGCAACCTCGGTCTGATCGGGGTGCTGGCCGCGCTCATCGTGGTCGGCGCGGTCACCAAGCCCGACCTGTACGGCGACCCGAACTGGGTCTGGAACAACGTCCTGGCCATCCTCCAGTTGGCCTCGGTCGTCGGCGTGGTCACGGTCGGGATGACCTTCGTGATCATCGGTGGCGGCATCGACCTGTCGGTGGGCGCGATCGTCGCGCTGGCCGGGGTCTGGTGCACCACTGTCGCCACCCAGAGCTACGGCGCCGGCGGCATGATCTTCACCGCCCTGGTGGTCGGCATCTGCGTCGGCCTCGTCAACGGCGTGCTCATCTCGTACGGGCGGCTGGTCCCCTTCATCGCGACGCTCGCGATGCTGGTGGCCGCGCGCGGCCTCGCGGCATCGATCTCCAACAAGCAGACCCAGGTGTCGAGCAGCACCTTCATCAACGACATCGCGGCGCGCAAGGTGATCGGCATCCCGATCCTGGTCTACATCCTCGGCGCGGTCGTGCTGGCCGGGTGGGTCCTGCTCAACCGCACGACCTTCGGCCGGCGCACCATCGCCGTCGGTGGTAACCCGGAGGCGGCCCGGTTGGCGGGCATCAACGTCCGGCGGCACACCATGCTGCTCTACGCGCTCTCCGGTCTCTGCTGCGGCATCGCCGCCATCATGCTCACCTCGCAGGCCACCTCGGCGCAGGCGGCGATGGCCAACCTGTACGAGTTGGACGCGATCGCCGCGGCGATCATCGGTGGCACGTTGCTCAGCGGCGGTCGGGGCACGATCGTCGGCTCTCTGCTCGGCGTCATCATCTTCGCCACGATCACGAACCTCTTCGCCATCAACGGCCTCTCCATCGAGGCGCAGAACATGGTCAAGGGCGGCATCATCGTCGCCGCCGTCCTGATCCAGCAGTTCCAGTTCAAGTCCGTCACTCGGCTCCTCGCGCGGAACAGGGTCACCACCGCAACCTGACGCACCGCACCGTTGTCCTGGCGACGTCGAGACCTTCGACGGTGGCCGGGCCTCGCACACCCTCATCAAGTCAAATCCCGCTCCCAGGAGGTCGTTCATGACCCAGCACAGTCGCGACCTGTCGCGCCGCCGGTTGCTCTTCGGTGGAGCCGCAGTGGGCGCTGCCACCCTGCTCACCGCCTGCACCAGCAACGAGACCCCGGCCGCCAGCACCCAGACCAAGGCCGCCGGAAACACCGAAGGCAACAACGCCCCGGGCAAGAAGGTCGTCATCGGCTTCTCCGCCCCGGCCGCCGACCACGGTTGGATGGGCGCGATCCACGCCAACGCCAAGGCTCAGGCCGCGGCCTACTCGGACGTGGAGTTCAAGGAGGTCGACGGCGGGTCGAACTCCGAGGCCCAGCGTTCCACGCTCGGCACCCTGATCGCCCAGAAGCCGGACATCATCGTCGTGCTGCCGCACGACGGCAAGGAGGTCAACGCGGTTGCCCTCCAGGCGATGCAGGCGGGCATCCCGATCGTGAACCTCGACCGGGCCTTCCCCGACGCGCTGGCCTCGCGGCTGGTCATCAAGGGCGACAACTACGGCATGGGCGTCTCGGCCGGTCACTTCATCGGCAAGCAGCTCAAGGACAAGGGCGTCACCAACCCGGTCATCGGTGAGATCGCCGGTCTGGAGATCCCGCTGACCGTCGAGCGCAGCGCCGGCTTCGCCGCGGCCCTCGCGACGTACGGGTTCAAGGTGGGCAACCGCCGCTCCGCCGAGTTCACCTCGGACAGCGGTCAGCGTGAGGCGGCCCAGCTGCTCCAGGCGCTGCCGAAGATCGACGCGATCTGGAACCACGACGACGACCAGGGCATCGGTGTGCTCGCGGCCATCAAGCAGGCCAACCGGTCGGAGTTCTTCATGGTCGGCGGCGCGGGCTCCAAGCTCGCGATCGACGCGATCAAGGCCGACAACACCGTGCTGAAGGCCACGGTCACCTACAACCCGTCGATGGCCTCGTCGGCGGTCTCCCTCGCGCGGCTCATCGCGCAGGGTCGGGGCCTGGGCGACCTGACGGAGCTGCAGGTTCCCAAGGAAGTGACCCTGGCCTCGGAGACGATCACCAAGGAGAACGCGAGCAGCTACGACAAGCTCGGGTTCTGACATACCGGGGGGAGACCCACCTTGTCCACGACAGACAAAGAACTGCGGGTCGGCATGGTCGGCTACGCGTTCATGGGCGCCGCGCACTCGCAGGCGTGGCGCACCGTGAACCGCGTGTTCGACCTGCCGGCGCGGGCCCGGATGGCGCTGATCTGCGGCCGAGACACAGCGAAGGTGGCCGAGGCCGCCGACACGCTCGGTTGGGACGCGTACACCACGGACTGGCGTGACCTGATCAACCGGGACGACATCGACGTTGTCGACATCTGCACCCCGGGCGACAGTCACGCCGAGATCGCCCTCGCCGCGTTGGCCGCCGGCAAGCACGTCCTGTGCGAGAAGCCGTTGGCCAACTCGGTGGAGGAGGCACGGGCGATGACCGCCGCGGCGGACGTCGCCCGGGCCGCCGGTGTGCGGTCGATGTGCGGATTCAACTACCGCCGGGTCCCCGCGGTCACGATGATGCGCCAGTTGGTCGCCGACGGTCGGCTCGGGGTGATTCGACACGTCCGTGCGACGTACCTACAGGACTGGATCGTGGACCCGCAGTTCCCGCTGGTCTGGCGGTTGCAGAAGGACAGGGCGGGCTCCGGCGCGCTCGGTGACATCGGTGCGCACATCATCGACCTGACCCAGTTCGTCACGGGTCAGCGGATCAGCGGCGTCAGCGCGGTCACCGAGACCTTCGTCAAGGAGCGGCCGTTGCCGGCCGAGTCGAGCGGTCTGGCGGCCACGGTGGACGGCAGCACGGCGCCCACCGGGCTGGTCACCGTCGACGACGCCGCGGTCTTCGTGGCGCGGCTCGACGGTGGCGCCCTGGCCACGTACGAGGCGAGCCGGTTCGCCACCGGTCGTAAGAACGCGCTGCGTGTCGAGATCAACGGCTCGTTGGGCAGCGTGGTCTTCGACCTGGAGCGCCTCAACGAGCTGGAGTTCTACGACGCCACCCGACCCACCGCGGAGCAGGGCTTCAGCCGCATCCTGGTGACCGAGGGCGAGCACCCGTACATGTCGGCGTGGTGGCCCCCGGGTCACATCATCGGCTACGAGCACTCGTTCACGCACGAGATGCGCGACTTCATCGAGGCGGTCGCCACCGGTGTCGACCCGACTCCCTCGTTCGCCGACGCGTTGCAGGTCCAGCTGGTGCTGGACGCGGTGGCCCGCTCGGCGGAACTCGGCTCGTCCTGGGCCGAGGTGGAACCGACGCTGACCGCGGCGGCCGTCTGACCATCGACCATCCGCGACGGCGGTGATCGCACCGCCGTCGCCCGACCGGCTTTCCGAAGCCGACCGGCGAGGGACCAGCCACGGATTGCGCCCCGTGGCCGGGACAGAGGCCGGCAGCGGAGAGCGTGCAGCCGGGCCGTACGGCCCGGTGGCGCACGAGCAGGACGGTCGTCCGGTGCGACCGGACCGGGATTCCCCGGTCGCACCGGAGGACCGCCACCACCGGTAGACATTCCGGAGGACCTGATGACACCGCCCGCCGCCACCACCATCATCCGTACCGCATCCGCTCGCCGGTTCCCGGCGGGTCGTGGTGTGTTCGGTGCCCTGGTGGGCGCGGCGGCCTGAGACGCCCGGTCGGGGGCATGCCAACGCCCCGACCGGCGGATGCGGGGGAGGCAGGGTCGAGACGCCGACCCGACCCTGCCTACCAGCCCCGTCTGCTCGCACCCGTACCGGGAACCGGTCCGGCGTCGTCGCCGCCGACGCCGACGTCGGAAGCCGGTGCCGTTCCGGTGCGGGGCGGGCGGACGGGGCCCATCCACCCGGGATGTTTCCGAAACCGGGCCGTATCTTTCCGAAACATATTCTGATATTCCTATATTTAGCGGTACCGACGGTTCCTCGTGGACGGGGAAGGAGCACCATGCGAACAGGTGTCTGGCTGGTAGGAGCGCGCGGGTCCGTCGCGACCACCAGCATCGTCGGGGGGCTCGCGCTGCGGGCCGGCCTGGCCGGGCCGACCGGCTGCGTCACCGAGCTTCCTGACCTGCGCGGCCCAGCCCTGCCGGCCTTCGCCGACCTGGTCTTCGGCGGGCACGACGTGGCCACCACCCCGCTGTGCAAGCGCGCCGAGGCGCTGGCCGACGCCGGTGTCATCCCCTGGCGGCTGGTCGCCGCGCTCCGCGACGAGCTGGGCGTGGTCGAGCAGGAGCTGCGCCCCGCGCCGACCGGCGTCACCCAGGCGGACCGGGCCGCCGCCGTGGTCCGCGATCTCACCAGTTTCCGGGAGCGGCACGAACTGGACCGGGTGGTGGTGGTCAACGTCTCCGCCACCGAGCCGGCCCCGGAGCCGCACCCCGGGCACGCCGACCCGACCGCGCTGCGCGCCGCCCTCGACGGGCCGGACGAGGTGCTGCCGGTCAGCTCCCTGTACGCGTACGCGGCGGTGCTCGCCGGCTGCCCGTACGTCGACTTCACCCCGTCCACCGGGCTGCGGCTGCCGGCGCTCGCCGCGCTGGCCGAAGAGGCCCGACTGCCGTACGCCGGGCACGACGGCAAGACCGGGGAGACCCTGGTCAAGTCGGTGCTCGCGCCGATGTTCGCGATGCGCAACCTGGCCGTGGGCTCCTGGTCCGGGGTCAACCTGCTCGGCGGCGGCGACGGCGCCACCCTCGCCGACCCGGCGGCGAACGCCGCGAAGGTGCAGAGCAAGCAGCGGGTCCTCGGCGAGACGCTGGGCTACGTCCCGCAGGGCGGCACCCGCATCGAGTACGTCGAGGAGCTGGGCGACTTCAAGACCGCCTGGGATCTGATCACCTTCAGTGGTTTCCTCGGCACCGGCATGCGGATGGAGTTCACCTGGCACGGCTGCGACTCCGCGCTGGCCGCGCCGCTGGTGCTCGACCTGGCCCGGCTCACCGCCGCCGCGCACGCGGCCGGGCAGGTGGGGCCGCTGGCCGACCTCGGCTTCTTCTTCAAGGACCCGCTCGGCGCGCCCACCCACTCGCTGGGCGAGCAGTGGGCCCGGCTGACCGCCTTCGCCCGGCGACTACACGGCGGGGACGGTGCCCATGACAACGTTGGCTGATCTCGCCGAGCTGGTCCGGGCGCCGGCCGCGCTCTCGGTGCCCGGTGACGTGGTGGCCGGTGCGGCGGCGGCCGGCGCGTTGGGCCCGCGTACCCCCGCCCTGGCGGGCGCGTCGGTGCTGCTCTACTGGGCCGGCATGGCCGCCAACGACTGGGCCGACCGGCGCCTGGACGCGGTGGAACGGCCCGAGCGGCCGATCCCGAGCGGGCGGGTCACCCCGGCCGCCGCGGTCGGTCTCGCGGCGGGCCTCACCGCCGCCGGCGTGGGCCTGGCCGCCGCCGTGGGCGGTCGCCGCGCCGCCGCGCTCGCCGTGCCGCTGGCCGCCACCATCTGGGGGTACGACCTGATGGCCAAGAACACCGCCGCCGGTCCGGCCGTGATGGCCGCCTGCCGCGGGCTGGACGTGCTGCTCGGCGCGTCCGGCGGCCGGATGACCCGGGCGTTGCCGGCGGCGGCGACCGTCGCCGCGCACACCTGGACGGTCACCGCGTTGTCCCGCCGGGAGGTCACCGGCGCGGACGCCGCCCTGCCGAAGCGCACCCTGGCCGGCACCGCCCTGGTCGCCGCCAGCGCCGCCGTCGCCGTGCCGGGCGCCCGACGCGCAGCGGCCCGAGCGGTCGAGCGGACCGGTGTCACCGACCGGGCCGGGGCCGTCGACGGGGACGGTGGCCGCGTGAGGCGGTCGGCCGGGCTCGCGGCGGTGCTACCCGCCGTGCTTGCCGGCTGGTACGCCGCCCGGTACGGCGCGGCCCAGGCCGAGGTTGTCCGGGACCCGTCGGCCGGGCGGGTCCGCGCCGCCGTGGGCGCCGGGATCACCGGGTTGCCGGCCCTCCAGGGGGCCCTCACCGCGCGCGGCGGAGCAGGTCTGCTCGGGGTGGCCGTCGCGGCGGCGGCGCCGCTGGGTCGACGGCTGGCCCGGAAGGTCTCCCCGACATGACGGTTCCGGAGCCCCGACCGGCCGAGCCGGCCGCCGCCGACGCCACGACGCTGCGCCTCGGCTACGGCACCAACGGCTTCGCCAACCACCGTCTCGACGACGCGCTCGCCGTCATCGCCGATCTCGGCTACGTCGGGGTGGCGCTCACCCTCGACCACGATCACCTGGACCCGTTCGCGCCCGGGCTCACCCGCCGGGTCGCCGCGGTCGGTCGACGGTTGGAAGCGCTGGGCCTGGCGGTGGTCATCGAGACCGGGGCCCGCTACCTGCTCGACCCGTGGCAGAAGCACGCCCCGACGTTGTTGCACGACGACCCGACCCGGCGGGTCGAGTTCCTGCGCCGGGCCGTGCGGATCGGCGCCGACCTGGGCGCGGAGGCGGTGTCGTTCTGGGCCGGTGTGCGGCCCGAGGCGGTGTCACCGCAGTGTGCCTGGGACCGGCTGGTGGCCGGCTGCGCCACAGTGGTCGACGCGGCCGACGCGGCCGGCGTCACCCTCGGCTTCGAGCCGGAGCCGGGGATGCTGGTGCAGGACATCGCCGACTGGCGTCGGCTGTACGCCGCCCTCGGTGAGCCCGCCCGCTTCGGCCTCACCCTCGACATCGGGCACTGCCGCTGCCTGGAGCCCCGGCCGGTGCCGCAGTGCGTCGCCGAGGTGGCCGGACATTTGGTCAACGTGCAGATCGACGACATGCGTCGGGGCGTGCACGAGCACCTGGAGTTCGGCGTCGGCGAGATCGATTTTCCGCCGGTCCTGGCCGCGTTGGCGGCGGCGGGCTACCGGGGGCTGGTCGCGGTGGAGTTGCCCCGCGACTCACACGCCGCGCCCGCCGTGGCCGCCCGGTCGATCGAGTTCCTGCGTGCCGCCGCCGCGACGGCCGCCGACAACCACGCTGCCAGCACCCTTCGCTCTGCGTCCGTCGAGGCGACACCCGGGCAAGGGGTCCCGGCGCACAGGTAGGTGCAGAGCAGGGTGACGGGCGCGCCCGGAGCAGCAAGAGGGAGGAGACGGGATGACACCGGATTCACTACGGGCCGCGCTGGGAGGCGTACCCGATCCCGAATGGCTGGACACGGCGCTGCGCCGGGTCGCGGCCGAGCCCGCCGCGATCACCCGGCTCTTCCCCGCCGTCGGCCGACGGTGCGGTCGGGGCGCGCTGCCCGACGCCCCCGGCTGGACCGCCGACGACGCGGCCCGGGTGCTGCTGCTCACCAGCCTGCCCGCCGACCACGCGGCCTACGCGGAGCGCCTCTACCAGCACGGTGACGCGGCCGAACGACGCGCCGTGCTGCGCGCCCTGCCGCTGCTGCCGATCGGCGCGGCCGGGGTGCCGCTGCTGCACGACGCGATCCGCACCAACGACACCCGGTTGGTGGCCGCCGCGCTCGGCCCGTACGCGCGTCACCTCGACCCGGCCGCCTGGCGGCAGGCGGTGCTCAAGTGCGTGTTCAGCGGCGTCCCCCTCGTCGCCGTGGCCGACCTGGACACCAGGGCCGACGGTGAGCTGGCCGCGATGCTCGCCGCGCTGGCCGCCGAACGACACGCCGCCGGCCGGGAGCTGCCCGCCGACGCCACCGACCTGCTCGACCGGCTCACCGCCGCACTGCCCCGGGAGGCGTGAATGCGCATCTTCGACCCCCACATCCACATGACCTCACGCACCACCGACGACTACGAACGGATGGCCGCCGCCGGAGTGCGCGCGGTGGTCGAGCCCGCGTTCTGGCTGGGTCAGCCGCGCACCAGCGCCGCCTCGTTCACCGACTACTTCGACTCGCTGATCGGCTGGGAGCCGTTCCGGGCCGGGCAGTTCGGGGTGCGGCACTTCGCCACCATCGCGCTGAACCCCAAGGAGGCCAACGACCCGCGCTGCCGCCCGGTCCTCGACCTGCTGCGCCGCTACCTCGACAAGGACGCGGTGGTGGCGGTCGGCGAGATCGGGTACGACTCGATGACGCCCGAGGAGGACGAGGCGTTCGCGGCGCAGTTGGCCCTCGCGGTGGCGTACGAGCTGCCGGCGCTGGTGCACACCCCGCACCGGGACAAGGCGCGCGGCTGCGAGCGCACCCTCGCGGTGGTCGCCGAATCCGGCATCGACGCGGGTCGCGTGGTGGTCGACCACCTCAACGAGGTGACCGTCAAGCTGGTCCGGGACAGCGGCTGCTGGCTGGGCTTCTCCATCTACCCGGACACCAAGATGACCCCGCAGCGGATGGTGGAGCTGCTGCGGGAGTACGGCACCGAACGGATGCTGGTCAACTCGGCCGCCGACTGGGGGCGCTCCGACCCGCTGCTGACCAGGGCCACCGGCGAGGCGATGCTGCTGGCCGGGTTCAGCGACGACGACGTCGACAAGGTGCTGTGGCGAAACCCGGTGGAGTTCTACGGGCAGTCCGGGCGGCTCGACCTCAGCGACCTGGACGTCGCCGCCGCCGTGGACCCGCAGACCGGCAACTCGATCCTGCGCGGGGGCAGCTGATGCGGCTGCGACATGCCGGCGGCGACACCGTCCACCTCGGCTACTGCACGAACGTGCACCCCGCCGAGGACCTCGCCGGCATCCTCGGTCAACTGGACACCTACGCGGTGCCGGTCCGCGAGGCGCTCGGCAGCGACCTGCTCGGCCTCGGCCTGTGGCTGGCCGCCCCGGTCGCCGCCGAGCTGGCCGCCGACGCGACGCTGCGCCGCCGGTTGCGCACCGAGTTGGACGCGCGCGGGCTGGAGGTGGTCACCCTCAACGGCTTCCCGTACGCGGCGTTCCAGGCACCCGTGGTCAAGCAGGACGTGTACCACCCGGACTGGACCACCGAGCAGCGCCTGACGTACACCCTGGATTTGGCCCGGGTGCTCGCCGACCTGCTGCCCGACGACGCGGCCCGGGGCTCGATCTCCACCCTGCCGCTGGCCTGGCGGCAGCCGTGGGACGCCGACCGGGCCGACGCGGCCCGACGCCGGCTCGACCAGCTGGCCGCCGGCCTGGCCGAGGTGCAGCGGGACACCGGCCGCGAGGTGCGCGTCGCCTTCGAGCCGGAGCCCGGCTGTGTGGTGGAGAGCAGCGGCCAGGCAGCGGCACTGCTGTCCGGGATGGACACCGAACGGATGGGTGTCTGCCTCGACCTGGCCCACCTGGCGTGCGCCTGGGAGGAGCCGACCGAGGCGCTGGAACGGCTGCGTGCCGCCGGTCTGCCGGTGGTGAAGGTGCAGGTCTCCGCCGCCGTCGAGGCCGCCGACCCGGAGGGCGGGGCCGACGCGTTACGCCGCTGGGTGGAGCCGCGCTTCCTGCATCAGACCCGGGGCGCCGGTTGCGCCGGCCTGGGCGACCCGGCCGACCCGGCGTACGCGGCCGACGACCTGGACGAGGCGCTGGACCGGGCACTACCCGGCCCGTGGCGGGTGCACTACCACGTGCCCCTGCACGCCCCACCCGAGGAACCGCTCGGCTCGACCCTGCCGGTGCTGCGTGCGGCTCTGAGAGCGCTCTTCGACGGCCCGACCGCCGGCTGCGACCACCTCGACGTCGAGACGTACACCTGGGGGGTGCTGCCGGCCGCACGACGGCCCGGCACCGACGCGGAGCTGGCCGTCGGCATCGCCGCGGAACTGGCCTTCGCCCGAGATGAACTGGTCGGCCTGGGGCTGACCCCGGAGAACACCGTGACCGTGGGGGTGACGCGATGAGCCGGCGACTGGTGGTGCTCGACGTGGTGGGGCTGACGCCCCGACTACTGGCGCACATGCCTCGACTGCGGGGTGTCGCCGACGGCGGCTTCCGGGCCGAACTGGGCACCGTGCTGCCCGCGGTGACCTGCTCGGTGCAGTCCACCTTCCTCACCGGCGAGCCGCCCAGCGGGCACGGGATCGTCGGCAACGGCTGGTATTTCCGGGAGTTGGGGGAGGTGCTGCTGTGGCGGCAGCACAACGCGCTGGTCGGTGGGGAGAAGCTCTGGCAGGCGGCCCGTAAGGCCGAGCCCGACTACACCGTGGCCAACGTCTGCTGGTGGTACGCCATGGGCGCGGACGTCAACTGGACGGTCACCCCCCGCCCGGTCTACTACGCCGACGGGCGCAAGGAGCCGGACTGCTACACCGATCCGCCGGAGCTGCACGACGCGCTCACCGGGCGACTCGGCACGTTCCCGCTGTTCACCTACTGGGGGCCGACGGCCGGACTGCCGTCGTCGCGGTGGATCTGTCAGGCGGCCGAGCAGATCCTGGCCGACGTGTCGCCCGACCTGACCTTGGTCTACGTTCCGCACCTGGACTACGACCTGCAACGCTTCGGTCCCTCGTCGGCCGAGGCCGCCGCGGCGGCGGCGGAGCTGGACACGGTGCTCGGTCCGCTCCTGGACGCCGCACGGGCCCGGGACGCCACAGTGGTGGTGCTGTCGGAGTACGGCATCACCGACGTGTCCCGGCCGGTGGACGTCAACCGGCTGCTGCGCGCCGAGGGCCTGCTGCGGGTGCACACCCAGGCGGGCATGGAGTACCTCGACCCGTGGACGTCGAAGGCGTTCGCGGTCGCCGACCACCAGGTCGCGCACGTGTACGTCAAGGACCCGGCCGACGTGCCGGCGGTGGCGAAGCTCTGCGCCGGCCTGCCCGGGGTGGCCGAGGTGCTCGACGCCGACGGCAAGGCCGCACACGGGCTGGACCATCCGCGCGCCGGTGAGCTGGTGCTGGTGGCCGAGCCGGACGCCTGGTTCACCTACTACTACTGGCTGGACGACGCACGGGCGCCGGACTTCGCCCGGCTCGTGGAGATCCACCGCAAGCCGGGGTACGACCCGGCCGAGCTGTTCTTCGACCCGGCCAACCCGGGCGCCGCGAAGGCTCGTGCCGGGGTGGCGCTGGCCCGCAAGAAGCTCGGCATGCGCTACCTGATGAGCGCGGTCGGCCTGGACGCGGGCGCGCGGGCGGTACGCGGCTCACACGGACGGTTGCCGGACGACCCGGCCGACGCCCCGGTGCTGCTCTGCTCCGATCCGGCCGCGGCCCGGGACAGGATCGCGGCGACCGAGGTCAAGGCGTTGCTGCTGGAGCTGGCCGGGCTGAGCCGCGGTGGTACGGAGGACGGGTCGGGGGAGGGGGCATGACGGTCACCGTCGCGCCCACCGACGCCAGCGAGCTGCGGGCGCGCTTCGACGCCGAGCTGGCCGGGTTCCTCAGCCGACAGGGCCCGGACTGGCCGGACGGAGCGCCGCGTGGCGTGTTCACCGCGCTGCAACGGTTCGTGCTGGCCGGCGGCAAGCGGTTGCGACCGCTCTTCTGCTACTGGGGCTGGCGCGGGGCGGGGGCGGCCGACGGGACCCCGATCGTGGTGGCCGCCGCGGCGCTGGAGCTGTTCCACGCGTTCGCGCTGATCCACGACGACATCCTGGACGGCAGCGACCGCCGTCGTGGTGAGCCGTCGGTGCACCGGCTCTTCGCCGACCTGCACGCCCGCTCGTCGTGGCGCGGCGACCCCGAGGCGTACGGCCGCAACACCGCGCTGCTCTGCGGGGATCTCTGCGCCGCCTGGTCGGATCAGATGTTCCACGAGTGCGGTTTGAGCACCGATCAGGTGCACCGGGGGTACAGCGTGTTCGCGCTGATGCGGACCGAGGTGATCGCGGGGGAGTACCTGGACCTGGTCTCGGGGGTGGGGGACGGCTCGGTGGCCAGCGCGCTCACCGTGATCCGGATGAAGGCCGCCCGCTACACGGTCACCCGGCCGTTGCAGATCGGCGCGGCCCTGGCCGGCGCGGGGCCGGAGCTGATCGCCGCGCTGGGCGAGTTCGGTGACCCGCTGGGCGACGCGTTCCAGCTCCGCGACGACGTCCTGGGCGTGTTCGGCGATCCGGCGATCACCGGCAAGTCGGTCCTGGACGACCTGCGGGAGGGCAAGCCCACGGTGATGATGGCGCTGGCCCGCAGCGCCGCCGACCGGCCGCAGACGATTCGGCTGCGGGAGCTGTTCGGCAACCCGGCGTTGGACGCCGAGGGCGCGGCGGAGCTGCGCGACATCATCGAGTCGACCGGTGCTCGGGAGCGGATCGAGCAGATGATCCGGGTCCGCACCGAGGCCGCGCTCTCCGCTCTGCAGAGCGCGATGGTGGCCGACGAGGCCCGCGCGGCCCTGGTTGCGCTGGCCGGGCAGGCGATCGACCGACGCGCCTGACCGGCGACTTTCGATCAAATCGACAAAAGTTGATGCTGAACCGCCGGAAGGTATGGACACATCGACACGTGCGACTTAGTGTCGTGACCAACACGACAATGTTTCGTCGAGGTGAACCGGCGGCGCGGTAACCCATCGACCCCCACCACCACCGCTACGGCATCCGGCGCGACGGCGCGCGCCCGGCCTGGCAGTCACTCGTCAGGAAGGGACAGCACAAATGTCCATGAAGGACGCTCCCAAACATCGATCCCGACGATGGTTCTCCGCCGGATCAGCACTGCTGCTGGCGGTCGCCGCCGGCACGGTCACACTCGCCGCCAGCTCGGCCCCCGCCCAGGCGCACACGATCGTCGCCACCGACTTCCAGCAGGTCGAGCTGGCGCGCGGGGTGGCCGACATGGGTGAGCCGATGTCGCTGGCCGTGCTGCCGGACCGCTCGGTCCTGCACACCGCCCGCAACGGCACCCTGCGCCGCACCGACGCCAACGGCACCACCTCCGTGGTCGGCACGCTCGCGGTCTACAACCACGACGAGGAGGGGTTGCAGGGCGTCGGTGTCGACCCGGGCTTCGCCTCCAACCGCTACATCTACCTCTACTACGCCCCGCCGCTCTCCACCCCCAGCGGCGACGCGCCGGCCACCGGCACCGACTTCTCGGCCTGGAACGGGGTCAACCGCCTCTCCCGGTTCACCCTCAACTCCGACTTCACCATCAACCAGGCCAGCAAGGTCGACGTGCTCGACGTCCCGGCCAACCGCGGTCTGTGCTGCCACGTCGGCGGTGACATCGACTTCGACGCCGCCGGCAACCTGTACCTGTCCACCGGCGACGACACCAACCCGTTCGAGTCGTCCGGCTACTCACCGCTGGACGAGCGGACCAACCGCAACCCCGGCTACGACGCGCAGCGCAGCGCCGGCAACACCAACGACCTGCGCGGCAAGATCCTGCGGATCAAGGTGAACGCCAACGGCACGTACTCCATCCCGTCGGGCAACCTGTTCGCCCCCGGCACGGCCAAGACCCGGCCGGAGATCTACGCGATGGGGTTCCGCAACCCGTTCCGGATCAGCGTGGACAAGGCCACCGGCGTCGTCTACGTCGGCGACTACGGGCCGGACGCCGGCACCACCAGCTCGACCCGCGGGCCGTCCGGCCAGGTCGAGTTCAACCGGGTCGCCGCGCCGGGCAACTACGGCTGGCCGTACTGCACCGGCACCAACACCTCCACCGAGACGTACAACGAGTGGGACTTCGCCACCAACGCCAGCGGCGCGAAGTACAACTGCACCGGCGGGCCGACCAACAACTCGTTCCGCAACACCGGCCTGACCACCCTGCCGCCGGCCCAGCCGGCCTGGATCCGGTACGCCGGTGACGCCGGCACCCCGACCGAGTTCGGCGGCGGCTCCGAGTCGCCGATGGGTGGCCCGGTCTACCGGTACAACGCCTCGTCGACCTCCACCACCAAATTCCCGCAGTCCTTCGACGGGCAGTTCTTCGCCACCGAGTTCGGCCGAGGCTGGATCAAGCCGATCCACGTCAACTCCGACGGCTCCCGGGGCACCATCGACACCTTCCCCTGGGTCGGCAAGCAGGTGATGGACTCCGCGTTCGGCCCGGACGGCGCGTACTACGTGCTCGACTACGGCACCGGCTACTTCAACGGCGACGCCAACTCGGCGCTCTACCGCTTCGACTACGTCGGCGGCGGTAACCGGGCGCCCACCGCGAAGGCCAGCGCCAACCGCACCTCCGGTGCCGCCCCGCTCGCGGTGACCTTCTCCTCGGCCGGCTCGTCCGACCCCGAGGGCGGCACGTTGACGTACTCGTGGGCCTTCGGTGACGGGACCACCTCGACCGCCGCCAACCCGACGAAGACCTACAGCGCCAACGGCACCTACACCGCCACGCTGACGGTTCGGGACCCGCAGGGCGCCACCGGCAGCAGCAGTGTGCAGATCAGCGTCGGCAACACCGCGCCCACGGTGACCATCAACAACCCCGGCAACGGCCAACTGTTCAGCTTCGGCGACACGGTGCCGTTCAGCATCACGGTGACCGACCCCGAGGACGGCACGATCGACTGCGCGAAGGTCAAGATGACCTACGTGCTCGGGCACGACCAGCACGGGCACCAGATCACCTCACAGAACGGCTGCTCGGGCTCGATCACCATCCCGGTCGACGGTGAGCACGACGACGCGGCGAACATCTTCGCGATCTTCGACGCCGAGTACACCGACGCCGGTGGGCTGACCACGCACACCCAGCACACGCTGCCGCCGCGGCACCGGCAGGCCGAGTTCTACGGCACCTCGTCCGGGATCAACGTGTTCAGCAAGACCACGGCCGAGGGCGGCAAGACCGTCGGTGACATCAACAACGGTGACTGGATCGCGTTCCAGCCGTACCGGCTGGGCAACGTGACCTCGTTCAACGCCCGGGTCTCCTCCGGCGGCGCCGGCGGCACCCTCCAGGTCCGGGCCGGCTCGGCCACCGGCACCGTGCTCGGCTCGGCCACGGTCCCGGTGACCGGCGGCTGGGAAACGTTCACCACGGTCACCGGGACGATCAGCAGCCCGCCGACCGGCACCACGACGCTCTACCTGACCTTCGCCGGGTCGGGCACCGGGGCGCTCTACGACCTGGACGCCTTCAGCTTCGTCACCGGCACCTCGAGCGGTGGCGGGGCCGGGCCGATCAAGGGCCTCGGTGGCAAGTGCCTGGACGTGCGCAACGCCGCCACCGCCGACGGTACGCAGATCCAGATCTACACCTGCAACGGCAGCGCCGCGCAGACCTGGGCGGTCACCCCCAACTCCACGATCAAGTCGTTGGGCAAGTGCCTGGACGTCTCGGGTGGGGGCACCGCGGACGGCACCAAGATCCAGCTCTGGACCTGCAACGGGACGGCCGCGCAGAACTGGGCCGCACAGGCCGACGGCACCCTGCGCAGCCCGGCGTCCGGCAAGTGCCTGGACGTCTCCGGCAACAACTCCGCCGACAGCACGGTGGTCCACCTGTGGACCTGCGTCAGCGGTGCCGCCAACCAAAAGTGGACCCTGCCCTGAGCTGAGGAGGGGCCCCCTCGGCAGCGCCTAGTGTGGTTGCCGAGGGGCCCCTCCTAACCGCAATTAGGAGAGCGATATGCGCAGACGCCTGCGACCCGTCCTCGGTGCGGCCATGGCCGCACTCGCCGTCATCGCCTGCACCACCCCGGCCACCCCCGCCAGCGCCGCCGACGCCCCCTACGACGTGCTGGTCTTCTCCAAGACCGCCGGTTTCCGGCACGACGCGATTCCGGTCGGCATCCAGACCATCCGCGACCTGGGCGCGGCGAACAACTTCACCGTCACCGCGACCGAGGACGCCGCCGCGTTCACCACCAGCAACCTGGCCCAGTACGAGGCCGTCGTCTTCCTCAACACCACCGGCGACGTGCTCAACGCCACCCAGCAGACCGCCTTCGAGTCGTACATCGCCTCGGGACGCGGGTACGTCGGGGTGCACGCTGCGGCCGACACCGAGTACGACTGGCCGTTCTACGGCAACCTGGTGGGCGCGTGGTTCGCCTCGCACCCGGCCATCCAGCAGGCCAACATGAAGGTCGAGGACCGGGGCCACGCGGCGACCGGGCACCTGCCGCAGACCTGGACCCGCACCGACGAGTGGTACAACTACCGGACCAACCCGCGGTCGACCGCCCACGTGCTGGCCACGCTGGACGAGTCGTCGTACTCCGGCGGCGGGATGGGCGCCGACCACCCGCTGAGCTGGTGCAAGAGCTACAACGGTGGCCGGTCCTTCTACACCGGCGCGGGGCACACCCAGGCGTCGTACGCGGAGCCGGCGTTCCGGACCCACCTGCTCGGTGGCATCCGGTACGCCTCCGGTCGCAGCAAGGCCGACTGCCGGCCCGAGACCGGCTACAGCCCGCTGTTCAACGGCTCGACGACCGGCTGGTCGCAGGCCGGCCCGGGGAACTTCACCAACTCCGACGCCACCCTGACCTCGGTCGGCGGCATGGGTCTCTACTGGTACAGCGCCAAGCAGTTCACCAACTACTCGCTCAAGCTGGACTGGAAGCTGGCCGGTGACGACAACTCCGGCATCTTCATCGGGTTCCCGCCATCGAGTGACCCGTGGTCGGCGGTGGACAACGGTTACGAGATCCAGATCGATGCCACCGACGCGGTCGACCGCACCACCGGCGCGGTCTACACGTTCAAGTCCGCCGACATCGCGGCCCGCGACGCGGCGTTGAACGCGCCGGGGGAGTGGAACACGTACGAGCTGCTGGTCGAGGGTGAGCGGCTACAGATCTTCCTCAACGGAGTGAAGATCAACGACTTCACCAACACCAACCCGGTCCGATCGCTGGCCGGCCACATCGGCATCCAGAACCACGGCACCGGTGACGACGCCTTCTTCCGCAACATCCGGATCAAGGAGCTGGGCACCACGCCGCCGACCGGGAACACCACCGTCCAGGCGGAGACGTTCAGCTCGGCCAACGGTGTCTCCGCGTTCACCAAAGCGGGCGCCAACGGCGGGCAGACCATCGGCTACATCGACCCGGGCGACTGGGCCGCGTACAACGGGGTCAACCTGACCGGGGTCACCTCGTTCACCTCCCGGGTGGTCTCCGGCGGCGCGGGTGGCACCATCCAGGTACGCACCGGCTCGGCCGCCGGCCCGGTGCTCGGCTCGGTCGCGGTGCCCAACACCGGCAGCTGGACGACCTTCGCCAACGTCACCACGGCACTGTCCAACGTCCCGTCCGGCACCCAGAACCTCTACCTCACCTTCACCGGTAGCGGCACGGGGCTCTTCGACGTGGACGACTTCACCCTGGTCAAGGGGAGCGGTGGCACGAACGGGGTGGGCCCGATCAAGGGGCTGGCCGGTAAGTGCCTGGACGTGCGCAACGGCGGCACCGCCGACGGCACCCAGATCCAGATCTACACCTGCAACGGCAGCACGGCACAGACCTGGACCGTGACGCCGAACTCGACGATCAAGGCGCTCGGCAAGTGCCTGGACGTCTCCGGCAGCGGCACCGCCGACGGCACCAAGATCCAGCTCTGGACCTGCAACGGCAGTGGCGCGCAGAACTGGGCGGCCCAGTCCGACGGCACCCTGCGCAACCCGTCGTCGGGCAAGTGCCTGGACGTCTCCGGCAACAACTCCGCCGACAGCACCATCGTGCACCTCTGGACCTGCCTCAACGCGGCCAACCAGAAGTGGACGCTGCCCTAACCACCCCCCTGACGCGACGCCCCCCACCCCACCCCGCCCCCGCCCGCCCCCACTCCCGCCCCGTCGATCTTGCATTTTCTGTCGGGACTAATGCCACAAACCCGGCGTTTGGGCGACACAAAGCGCAAGATCGCGGGGATGGGGGGCGGCGGGGCGCGGCTCACAGCGGGCTGCCGTACCTTGACCTGTATGGGGCGGTTCGCGCAATGGCGTGAGATGGTGCTGGCGCGAGGCCATCAGCTGCGCGGTGCGGTGGGCCGGGCCGAGGAGCCCGAGGATCCGTCCGAGCCGACGCCCAGCCTGAACCGTCTCGACGCGCTCGTCGAGGGCTTCGCCGCCGGCCAGCCGGTGCGCTGGAGCATGGCCGGGCAACCCCGGCCGCTGCCCGGCCCGGTCGACGTGGTGGCTTACCGGATCATCGAGGAAGCGCTGGCCAACGCCTGCCGGCACGCCCCGGGCGCTCCGGTCGGGGTCCGGCTGCGCTACGACGCCGCGGGCATCACCATCGAGGTCCGCGACGAGGGCGCCGGTCCCGCGCCGTCGGGCGGCGGCACCCCGGCCACCGGTCGGGGTCTGCTCGGCGTACGCAGGCGTGCCGAACGGCTCGGCGGCACGTTCTCCGCCGGCCCACGCGCCGGTGGCGGCTTCACCGTCCGGGCTGTCCTGCCCGCGCCAGAGGAAATGGTCGGATGATCGGCCGACTGCGGGGCTTCCCCGATGGGGCACCGCGGAAATAGGCTGGGGGCGGCGACCGTGCTGGTGGCCGGTGACCCGGTGGGAGGCGCAACCCGCCGGGCCCAGGTGTGTTCCGCACCCACCGGTGACCGTCCCGGGCGCCGGCACGTCCGGTCACCCTCGCCCCGGTCCGCACATGGAATCCCCATCACATCAGGGGAGAAGGACAATGGCGCGACCCATCACGCTCTTCACCGGCCAGTGGGCCGATCTTCCGTTCGAGGAGGTCTGCCGGCTCGCCTCCGAGTGGGGCTACGACGGTCTGGAGATCGCCTGCTGGGGCGACCACTTCGAGGTCGACAAGGCGCTCGCCGACGACTCGTACGTCGAGCGCAAGCGGGAGACCCTCGCGAAGCACAACCTTGAGGTCTTCACGATCTCCAACCACCTGGTCGGTCAGGCGGTCTGCGACCACCCGATCGATGAGCGGCACCAGGACATCCTTCCCGGCCGCATCTGGGGCGACGGGGAGCCCGAGGGGGTTCGCCAGCGGGCCGCCGAGGAGATCAAGGACACCGCGCGGGCGGCGGCGAAGCTCGGGGTGAAGACGGTCGTCGGCTTCACCGGTTCGTCCATCTGGCACACCCTGGCGATGTTCCCGCCGGTGCCGCCGTCGATGATCGAGCGCGGCTACCAGGACTTCGCCGACCGGTGGAACCCGATCCTCGACGTGTTCGACGAGGTGGGGGTGCGGTTCGCGCACGAGGTGCACCCGAGTGAGATCGCGTACGACTACTGGACGACGAAGCGGACGCTGGAGGCGATCGGCAACCGGCCCGCGTTCGGACTGAACTGGGACCCGTCGCACTTCGTCTGGCAGGAGCTGGACCCGGTGAACTTCATCTTTGACTTCGCCGACCGGATCTACCACGTGGACTGCAAGGACGCGAAGGTGCGTACCGGGGATGGTCGGCGTGGCCGGCTCGCCTCGCACCTGCCCTGGGCCGACCTGCGTCGCGGGTGGGACTTCGTCTCCACCGGTCACGGCGACGTGCCGTGGGAGGACTGCTTCCGCGCGTTGAACGCGATCGGCTACACCGGCCCGATCTCGGTCGAGTGGGAGGACGCCGGGATGGACCGGCTGGTCGGCGCCCCGGAGGCGTTGCAGTTCGTCCGCCGGCTCGCCTTCGACGCGCCGAGCGCCGCCTTCGACGCGGCGTTCAGCAGCAAGGACTGACCGCGTCGCGGACAGACCCCGGGCCGGACTGACCGCATCGCGGACAGACCCCGAGCCGGACCTGACCGCGTCGCGGACAGACCCCGGGCCGGACACTGACCGCATGGCGGACAGACCCGGGCCGGACTGACCGCTTCGCGGACAGACCACGGGCCGGTCGCCCTGCGGCGACCGGCCCGTCAACGTGCGGTGGGTCAGAGCGTGCTGGCGTTCGTGCCCGAGCCGGACGGCTTGGTGCGGGGGTTGGTGGACGACGGCGACCCGGAGGTCGTGCCGACCGTGCTGGTGCCCGCCTTGGCACCCACGGTGGCGGGCGTGCCGGCGAACGCGTCGTCGGCGGCGGTCAACTCCTGCTTGCCGGTGCTGCCGTTGCCGGTGCCCAGCTTCTCGCCCAGTCTGGTCTGGCCGAGCTTGTCCTTGCCCTCGCTGTAGAGCTTGTTGGCCTGGGCCTGCGCGACCCCGGCCGCCTCCTGGACGGTCGGGTGGTCGAGCACCTTGCGGCCCCGGACCACGAGCTCTTCGTACTTTTCCCGGCCGGCACGGGCGCCCAGGACGAATCCCGCAGCCAGCCCGCCAAGAAACATGATCTTTCCGCGCATGGCGGCTCCTTCCGTACCTGACGCGCCGTCACCTCGGCGAGTTGCCCCGTCGGAAGGCGACCTGTTCGCGCCTGCGTCCTCTGTCCGCAGCTAACTACCCATCCTGCTCTCCGCTCAAGCATGCTTGTGCCGGGATGGCGATTTACCCGAATTGTCAATGCGACGGTGGGCGAGGAACCCACTGGACCGCCACCGGGGGATGTCCTGTACTCTTGTCCCGTCGCACGGCGTCGGGGAGATCCGGATGTCGGGCGGTGCACGATCCCCTGTAGCTCAATTGGCAGAGCAGCCGGCTGTTAACCGGCAGGTTATTGGTTCGAGTCCAATCGGGGGAGCTTCTCCACCCACCCACGCCCGTCAGCCCTCCCGGCCGACGGGCGTTTCCGCGTCCCCGGCCCCGCGTCCCCGCCCCCGCCCCCGCGCCCCGCTCCGCCCGCGCCCCTGCCCGCCCCACCCCGCCCGCCCCACCCCACCCCGCCCGCCGATCATGGAGTTGTGGTGCCGGGTTGCGGAGGGCTCGCACCTTTTGTGCACCACCACAACTCCATGATCGACGCCGGTGGGGTGGGGATGCCGGTTTTGGTCCGTTGCGACCTGCTCTCCCGGCAGGATGGTCGATGTCGACCGAGGCTCTGGCTGCGTCGATCGATGCGTCGGTCCTGGGGGTGAGTGCGGATGTCCGGACGAGGCGGCAAGGCCACCCTGATCGCGGTGGCGGTCGTGCTTGCCTGGTTGGTGATCGGCGGCGTGGCCGGCCCGTACGCGGGTCGACTCAGCGAGGTCGCCACCAACGACAACGCGGCCTTCCTGCCCACCGACGCCGAGGCCACCCGTGCCCAGGACCTCGCCGGTGAGTTCGTCGACCGGCAGACCATCCCGGCGCTGGTCGTCTACGAGCGACCCGCCGGGATCACCGACGCGGACCGGCAACGGGTGGCCGCCGACGCCGCCCGTTTCGCCCAGATCCCCGGCGTGGTCACCCCACTGCCGCCGCCCATCCCGAGCGAGGACGGCCAGGCGCTCCAGGTGGTCGTACCGGTGGACGACGCCGAGGGCGAGGAGATCGGCGCGGTCGTCGAGAAACTCCGCGACATCACCGGCGGTGACCGGGACGGCCTCACCGTGGACGTCTCCGGCCCGGCCGGCCTGCTCGCCGACCTGATCGAGGTCTTCGCCGCCATCGACGGACCGCTGCTGCTGGTCACCCTGGTCGTCGTGCTGATCATCCTGCTGATCGTCTACCGCAGCCCGGTCCTCTGGGTCTTTCCGCTGCTCGCCGCCGGGATGTCGTACGCCCTCGCCTCGGTCTTCGTCTACCTGCTCGCCGACGCGGACGTGGTCAAGCTCAACGGGCAGGCCCAGGGCATCCTCACCGTGCTGGTCTTCGGCGCCGGCACCGACTACGCGCTGCTGCTGATCGCCCGCTACCGGGAGGAGCTGCACCGGCACGAGCGCCCCTGGGGCGCCATGAAGACCGCCTGGAAGGGCGCGGCGCCGGCCATCATCGCCTCCGGCGGCACGGTCATCGTCAGCCTGCTCTGCCTGCTGCTGTCCAGCCTCAACTCCAACCGGGCGCTCGGCCCGGTCGCCGCCATCGGCATCGCCGCCACCCTGCTGGTGATGCTCACCTTCCTGCCCGCGCTGCTGGTGCTCGGCGGCCGGTGGGCGTTCTGGCCCCGACGGCCCCGCGCCGACCAGGCCGACCCACGGGCCGAACACGGCATCTGGAGCCGCGTGGCCGGCTTCGTAGCCCGGCACGCCCGCCCGATCTGGCTGAGTACCGCCGTCGTGCTGGCCCTGCTGACGCTCGGTCTCACCCAGCTCGGCGCCACGACCCTCGGCCAGTCCGACCTGTTCACCAAGCGCACCGACTCGGTCGACGGTCAGGAGGTGATCTCCCGGCACTACCCGGCCGGCACCGGCAGCCCGGCCACCATCTTCACCACCGAGCAGACCGCCCGGCAGGTCGCCCAGGTGGCGAAGGACGTGCCCGGCGTCGCCGACGTCCGCCCCCTCACCGCCGGACCGCAGACCGGCCCGCCCGAGGAGAACGCCGCCCCGAAGGTCGTCGACGGCCGGGTGCAGCTGGAGGCCACCCTGGCCGACCCACCCGACAGCGACGGGGCCGAGCGGACCATCCGTGAGCTGCGGGTGGCCGTACACCGGGTGCCCGACGCGGACGCGGTGGTCGGCGGCTTCACCGCGATCAACGTGGACACCTCGGACGCCGCGAAACGCGACCAGAACGTCATCATCCCGGTGGTGCTGCTGGTCATCGCGGTCATCCTGGCCCTGCTGCTGCGCGCGCTGCTCGCCCCGGTGCTGCTGATCGCCACCGTGCTGCTCAGCTTCGCGGCGACCCTCGGCCTCTGCGCGCTGCTGTTCCGGCACGTCTTCGACTTTCCCGGAGTGGACTCGTCGTTCCCGCTGTTCGCGTTCGTCTTCCTGGTCGCGCTGGGCATCGACTACAACATCTTCCTGACCAGCCGGGTCCGCGAGGAGTCGGTCAAGCGCGGCACCCGAGCCGGAGTGCTCGCCGGCCTCGCCGTCACCGGCGGCGTGATCACCTCCGCCGGCATCGTGCTCGCCGCGACCTTCTCCGCGCTCGCCGTGCTGCCGCTTGTGGTGCTCGTCGAGTTGGGCACGGCGGTCGCGATCGGGGTACTGATCGACACCATCATCGTCCGGTCGCTGCTGGTGCCGGCGCTCGCGTACGACATCGGGCCGAAGATCTGGTGGCCGGGCCGGTTGTCCCGGGCGAACGGTGAGCGGGAGGCGCGCGAGCGTGGCTGAGACCGTCCGCGCGCGCCGCGGTCAGTCCGGTACGGCGGCGCGCTGCCGCACCCCCCGCGGAATCCAGGACGGCGCTCCGCCGTCCAGATTGCGCTCCTTCTCGACGAACGCCAGGTTGTGGTAGAAGTGCACGCCCCCGATGTCCGGGTCGGTGAAGGCGGGCGCCCGCCCGATGATCTCCTCGTGGTGCAGGCCGTCGACGAGCGTCTTGAGGAACCCGAGGCTCGTCGCCGGGTCGTCGTAGGTCCCGGCCCGACCGCCGAAGGTCGGCCAGTACGACGTCTGGAGGTCCTCCATGACGTACAGGCCGCCGTCGCGCAGGACGGGGAAGAGGGACGCGAACGAGGCGAGCAGGTGGGCGCTGACGTGGCTGCCGTCGTCGATGACGATGTCCGGCCTGCCCATCACCTCCACGACCCGGGCCAGGTCGACGGGGGACGACTGGTCGCCCTGCAACACGGTGACCCGCTGGCCGGTGAGGTGCGACTTGTCGACGATGTCGAGCCCGTAGACGAGCGCCCGGGGAAAGTAGCGCCGCCACACCTCCAGCGACGCCCCGCCCCGGCGCTGGTCGCCGAACCCGCCCACCCCGATCTCCAGGATGGTCAGTGGCTGGTCGCGCAGCGGGCCGAAGTGCTGCTCGTACCGGCGGGGGTAGGTGTGGTGGCCCCACTTGTCGGAGCCGTAGCGGACGCAGAGCTCGGCCAGACCAACGTCGTACGGCCGGTCCAGCGCGTCCACGAGTCGACGGACCACGTCGTAGGCGGGCAGGGGGCGGTCGAACGCCGAGGGATCCTCCAGGTGCCCCCAGCGGACCACCCGGCTCGCGCTGGACTGCGCACCGCGGGGCCCGAACAGGCTGCGGATCACCTCGGTGAGGTCCTGGGTCAGTGACACGTCGGGCACCCCGACCGGCTCACCCTCCCGGGCGGGGAGGTGCGCCACCCCCGCCGACCCGACCTGGAGCCCGTACCGGATCGTCGCGTCGCCGTGCCGCAGCCCCACCTGGACGGCGACGTCGGGGCCCGCCGGTACGTCCGCCCGGTGCAGCAACTCGCCGACCACCGTGGCGGCGACGGCCTGCGCCCCGAGGTCGTCGATCACTGCCGTGATGCCGTCGGCGGTACCCCCGGCCGCGGAGATGAGTCTGCCGAGTCCCGCACGATCCACAGTCGTCTGCATGCG
Organism: Micromonospora sp. NPDC049645; assembly: GCF_040675155.1. Taxonomy (NCBI): domain Bacteria; kingdom Bacillati; phylum Actinomycetota; class Actinomycetes; order Micromonosporales; family Micromonosporaceae; genus Micromonospora; species Micromonospora sp. NPDC049645. The sequence goes on along the minus strand of NZ_JBFAOI010000011.1, from coordinate 181,739 downwards.
AAGATCGTAAATGTCTACCGCCCCGCTCCGGGGGTACGTGGGAGACCTCCCGAGATCGGGCCGCCGCTGGCGCCGGGCGGTCGCGCCGACCGGTAGACGCACCCTGACCAGCCATTTTGGCCATCCGGGTAGGCCGGTCCGGCTGCCTCGTCGCTGCGGTGCCGACGGATTGTCCAGTTGCGAAAGTTGGAACCCGGGAACGTCCGGTCCCGAACCCTTGCCGATCCGCTCTGAGCTGGGGTTTCGCCAGCCGACCGTCCGCCCTGGTCGTTGTGGCCAACCGGTACATCGGACAAAATGCCGCGGCCCGTAGAAACGAATTTAATACGGCCGAACATCGATGCCTTGCCGGGTCCTACCCGGTCGTGATTATCTTCAACCACACCGCTCGTCGGTGCGACAGAAAGACAGTCGGAAGGCAGGCGGATGACCGAGTCCGGCGCCTCGCCGGAATATTCAACTGAACGTTGGCTGCGCCTTGGCGTGCCCGTCCGAGAATTGTTGGAGGTGGCGACGGTGGTCACGAAACATGTGATGCCGATCGACTTGGACTCGGTCCCCGAGGTTGACGAAGTGCTGGTGGGCCTGGGTGTCGGCCCCTTCGTGCGGGACACCGTCTCTGCTCCGATCGGCCGTAACGACGCCTGGTCGGGAGTCACCGAAAGCGGTCGGGACGTTTTCGTCAAGCGCCTCACCGGGCAGGTTGAGGACACCAAGAACAGGATGCGCAGGCTGCTCGATTTCGAGGCTTACGCCGCGAAGGCCAATTTCGAGAATGTGCACTGGCCGCAATTTATCGGCAGTCATCCCGACCACCGGATCGTCGTCTTCGAACGGATCAACGACGCGGTGAACGGCGCCGCGCTGATGGTCGACGAGACCTTCAGCCTGGCGCACGCGCGGCAGGTCGGCCGGGCGATCGGCCACCTGCACGCGACCCCGCCACCGGAGGGCCTGGAACTCGACGAGTCACCGCCCGGGTTTCCGCCGGTCTCGTTCCTACAGGGCCTGCCGCTCTCGGTGTTCCTCAAGTCGAGTGCCGGCGAGATCGAGGCCTGGCGGCTGTTGCAGAACGACCCCGAGCTGATCGCCGCGGTGCAGCGCCTGCGCGACGCCGAGCGGGACGCACCCCGCGTTCCCTCGCACTGCGACCTGCGGGTGGATCAGTTCCTGGTCGCCGAGGATGGGTTGTTCCTCACCGACTGGGAGGAGTTCCGGCTGGCCGACCCGGCCCGTGACGTCGGCGCGTTCGCCGGCGAGTGGGTCTACCGGTCGGTGCTCGACCTGGTCACCAACCGGGGCGACGAGGCGTTCGTCGACACCGAGTTCACCCACGAGCTGGTCCTGCAACGTGGTGTCGAAAAGATGCGCCGACTGCTGCCCCTGGTGCACGAGTTCTGGCGGGCGTACACCGACGTCCGGCCGGACATCGACCCGGGCCTGGCGGTCCGCGCGACCGCCTTCGCCGGCTGGCACCTGCTGGACCGGCTGGTCGCCGGCGCCCTGTCCTCGTCGCGGCTGTCCGCCATCCAGCGTGCCGCCGCCGGCGTCGGCCGCGCCGCGCTGGTCAACCCCGAGAAGTTCGCCACCACCCTCGGCTTCGGAGGTGCCCGATGACGTTGCAAGCCCAACCCCTGGCCGGGGAACTGGCCCCCGCGATCCGGGACGCGGTCCGGCAGATCCGCGTCTCTCCGGACCGGACCACGGCCGTGATCGGTGGTCGCGAGGTCGTCGCCGACTACCCCCGCGAGTTGCGCCGGCTGCTCGCCGAATCGATCTACAACGTGCTGCACTCCGGCCAGCCGGACGGCAAGGTGCCGACCCGGCTGCGGGAGGACGCACTCGAGGAACGCTTCACCGCGGCCGTGCCGCACCGGCAGATCCAGGTCGGGGCGGTCGTCCGGTCCACCGTCCAGCGCGACGCCGCCGGACGCGGACGGATCCTCGTCGAACGTGAGGGCCTGCGGATCTGGGCGCCGATCGAAGCCATCACCACGACCGGGTACGCCCCGGGCGAGCCGGTGCGGTTGGCCGTACCGCCGTGGCGGGCCGCGTTGTCACCGGGCTTTTTCCTGGTCGACGGTTCCCGGCAACGGGACACCTCCCGGGGTGTCCTGCGGGTCTACCTCAACGTCCTCGACGTGGATCACGCGGTCGGGGCCTGGCGCGAGGTGCTCACCCTCCTCGAAGAACGCGAGGTGCCGTACCGGGCGAAGGTGCTTTCGGCCCGGGAGCTCTACCCGCGACGCGACGCGATCGTGGTCTACCTGGGCAGCGACTGGAAGCACGTCGCCGGCGACCTGGCCGAGCTGGCTCAGGGCCTGCGCGGCACCGGCCCCGAGACGTCGGTGTTCGTCGAGCGGATCGCCCCCGGCGTCGGCACGGCCTGGGAGCCGGTCGACGGCAAATCCGGCCGGCAGGGGTTGAGCTTCGGCCAGCACCGCGCCACCGTCCTGGCCGCCGCGCTGGTGGAGGCCGCCGACGACCTCCAGCGGGTCGACTCGCTGATCGTCTCGCGCTTCCGGGAGGCCGGCATCGACCCGACCAACCCGGCCCGCAACACCACCGTCTGAAACCGACCGAAAACGCATCGCCAAGACCTGAGCTCGCTTGCTGGGAGGGTCAACAGGGGCGTTCCCAGTTTGGAGCTCAGTGCTTCCCCGAAGGAGAGAGAAGTGAACACGGACATCACCAAGAGCGACAACATCATGGAGCTCGTGTCCAGCTACGAGACCTACCTCGAGGCGGACGACGACCTGGGTGTCTCCGCCGTCGCGGACGCCCCGGCGACCACCTGGTACTGCGCGAGCGCCGCGGTCAGCTTCCTCACCGCCGCCACCTACGAGGCGACCTGCTGACCAGCTCTTCCCCGATCCCGTCCGCGACCCCGCGGACGTCAGGTAACAGCACGCACACAGAGGAGAGGTAAGTGCAGGAGAAGGCGAACAACATCGAGGAGCTGCTGGCGGGCTACGAGACCTACAGCACCGCCGAGGAGATCGACCTCTCGGCTGTCTCGGACGCTCCCGCCACGACCCCCGGCTGCGCCATCGTCAGCGCCGGCGTCAGCTGGATGAGCGGCCAGGTGGTCTCGAAGACCATCGACGACGGCTGCTGAAACGAGTACCAGGTCCGGAGCGGCGGGCCGGAATCCCGCCGGCCCGCCGCTCGGACCTGACCGACCCCTAGCGAGGTGCACCGCGATGACCGAGATCCCGCCCTTCCAGCAACTGTTGACCATGACCGACCTTCTGGTCCCGGCCGCCGTCCGCGCGGCCGCCACGCTCGGCATCGCGGATCACATCGCGGCCGGCGCCACCACCGCTGCCGAGATCGCCCACCGCGCCGGCAGCGCCCCCGACGTGACCGGGACGCTGCTGCGCTACCTGGTCGAAATCAAGATCCTGGAGGGCGGCCCCGACGGGGAGTACGCCCTGACGCCGCTCGGCGACCCGCTGCGCTCCGACCATCCGCAGAGCGTGCGCCAGGTGCTCCGCAACGACGGCATGATCGGCAGCATCACGCTGAGCCTGCTGCGCCTCGACCACACGGTACGCACCGGCCGGCCGGGCTACGCCGCCGAGTTCGGCCGGGACTACTGGGACGCGGTGAACTCCGACCCGGCCTTCGTCGCCGAGTGGCGCGAGCAGGGCGAGGCCGCCGACCAGCTCGACAAGAAGGTGCTCCGCTGGGACGCCGGGAAGATCGTTTCCGAGTACGACTGGAGCGCCGTCGACAACTTCGTCGACGTCGGGGGTCACCTGGGCAGCCTGACCATGGCCCTGGCCCGGGCCCACCCGCACCTGCACGGCACCCTGCTCGACCTGCACAACGTGTCGGCGGAGGCCGGTCGACGCTTCGCGCGCAGCGACGTCGCGGACCGGGTGACGGCGGTGCAGGGCAGCTTCTTCGACCCGCTGCCGCCCGGCAAGGACGTGTACCTGCTCTCCGCGATCCTCGCGGACTGGTCCGACGACGAGGCGGTCCTCATCCTGAAGCGCTGCCGGGAGGCGGCCGGGGACACCGGCAGGGTGCTGGTCGCCGACATCGCCATGCCGGTCTCCGGCCCCGGCTCGGAGCTTCAGCTGCGGTCGATGATGCCGGCGCCGACGCGGACGGCCGAGGCCATCGAGCGGCTCGGCGCCGAGGCGGGCCTGCGGGTCTCCTGGCGCGGCCCCGCGACGGCGGTCCGGACCCTGATCGAGTTCACCGCTCACTAGCACAGCTGCCGAACGGAGAATCCCATGCGACACCATCCGCCGGAGGCGCGGCAACAAGCGGACCGGCCGCTGCGCATCCTGCGCGACCTGGCCACCGGGCACCCGGGCACGATGCTGCTGATCGGCCTGCTCGCCCTGGCGTCCACCGCCGGCACCCTGGCGCTGCCCTGGGCGGTCGGTCGGCTCATCGCCACGCTGGGCGATGGTGCGGTCGACCGCTGGACGGTCTGGCTGGTCGTCTTCGGGCTCGGCGCCGCGTTGGCCAACACGCTGGCCACCTTCCTGCTCTCCCGGCTGGGCCAGCGGATGATCTGCCGGCTGCGGGTTCGCACCATGGGCCACGCGCTGCGCCTGCCGCTCGCCGACGTACGGCGCGAGGGCAGCGGCAACCTGGTCACCCGGATCACCGCGGACACCTCGCGGGTCAAGAAGCTGATCGACGTCGGCCCGATCCAGCTCCCGATCGCCGGGCTCACCGCCATCGGCACGTTGGTGATCATGGGCTTCCTCGACTGGCTTCTGCTGGCCGTGACGGTGGGCGCGTTCGCGGTCGCCGGCGGCCTGATCACCCTGGTGGTGAAGCGGCTGCGGCGGAGTTACGTCGCGGTGCAGGAGTCCACCGGTTTCCTGGCCCAGCGGTTCGTCGCGGCCGTCGATGCGGTCAAGGTGATCAAGGCGTACCGGGCCGAGGAATCGGTGAGCGCGGACCTGGCCACCCACGCCGAGACCGTCGCCCGCCGCGAGATCGACGCCGCCCGGATGGAGGCCCTGATGACCCCGGTGGTCAACCTGGGCCAGCAGATCGCTCTGGTCGCGGTGATCACCGGCGGCGGCGCGCGGTTGGTCGCCGGCAGCCTGTCGCTTGCCGACTTCGTGGCGTTCCTGCTCTACCTGCTCCAGCTCACCGGCCCGTTCATGATGATCGCGGCGGGCGTCACGGCGCTGAAGATGGGCACGGTCGCCCGGGAACGGTTCACCGGCCTCTTCGAGAAGCCCCAGGAGTCGGGCGGCGAGACCGCGCAGCCGGTCACCGCCCCGGTCGGTCCGGTGCCGGCGGTGCAGTTCGACCACGTCGACTTCAGCTACGGCAGCACGCCGGTCCTGCGGGACGTCTCGTTCGAGGTGCCGGCCCGGGGACTGACCGCCATCGTCGGTCTCTCCGGAGCGGGGAAGACCACCGCGGTGGAGCTGATCCAACGCTTCGCCGACGTCACCTCGGGCAGCATCCGGGTGCAGGGCCGGGACACCCGGGACTGGCCGCTCGCCGACCTGCGCGGCCAGGTGGCCTACGTGGACCAGGCGGCGAGCACGGTGCAGGACACCGTGCGCCGCAACCTCACCCTGGGTCGTGGCGACGCGGCGTTCTCCGACGGGGAGCTGTTCGCGGTGCTGCACCGGGTCGGCCTGGCCGACGAGATCCGCCGCAAGCCGCAGGGCCTGGACACCGTCCTGGCCGGCGACGTGGATCTCTCCGGCGGTCAGCGCCAGCGGCTCGCCATCGCCCGGGCCATGCTGACCGACGCCCCACTGGTGCTCCTCGACGAACCGTCGTCGCACCTGGACAGCATCAACGAGCAGAAGCTCCGCGACCTGGTCGACGACCTGGCCGCCACCCGGGCCGTGCTGGTGGTGGCGCACCGGATCTCCACGATCCAGCACGCCGACCACGTGGTCATCCTCCAGGCCGGCGAGGTCGTCGGTCAGGGACCGCACGACGAGCTTCTGCGCAACTGCTCGAACTACACCGATCTGGTCCGTGGCCAGATGCTGGTCGGAACAGGAGCCCTGGCATGACGCACTACTCGATCATGATGCCGTTCGCGCCGCGCCGCCCCGAGCAACTGCTGCCGTTCGCCGCGCTCACCCAGTGGAGCGAGGCATCCTGCCTCTGGCAGGGGCAGGGCAACGTCGGCGACACCCACGTCAGCTTCTCGTACGCCGCGGCCAGCGGTTTCCGGGTCCCGATGGGCACCTCGGTCAACCTCATGCCGTTCCTGCACCCGTACGACGCCGCGCTGCGCGCCCAGACGCTGGCCGTGGCCACCGGGCACCGCGTGGTGGCCGGCTTCGGCCCCGGTGGCGCGTCGTTGCAGCGCGGCACGCTCGGTGCCCCGTACCGCAGCCAGCTCGGCGCGGTCCGCGAGTACGCGACGATCGTCCGGTCTCTGCTGGAGACCGGCAAGGTCAACCACAGGGGCGAGTTCTTCTCCTGCGGCATGGAGCTGGGCAGTTTCCCCCGCCCGCCCATCGAGATCGGGTTGGGCGTGCTGCGGCCCCGGATGGCGGAGCTGGCGGGTGAGGTCGCGGACGTGGCGATCACCTGGTTGACGCCGGCCTCGTACCTGCGGGACACGGTGGTTCCGGCGCTGCGCCGGGGTGCGGAGCGGGCCGGGCGGCCGATGCCGCGCCTGGTCGCGATCGTGCCGATGGCGTTGCGTGAGTCCGGCCGCGACCCGGTCGACCTCGCCCTGAACAGCAACTCCGGGCACATGCGGCTGCCGCACTACATCGACATGTTGAGCCGTTCGGGCATCGACGTGGACATGGCCGACGACCCGCGGGCCAGCGGCAAGGCCCTCGTCGAAGGTGGCGCCTTCCTCTACGGCGACCAGGAGGAGCTGACGCAGGGCATCAAGGAGTTCAGTGCCGCCGGCGCCGACGAGGTGGCGTTCAACCTGGCCGGGGTCTGCGTGACGTACGGGGCCAAGACCACCCTGCGGGAGTTGGAGACCATCCTCGGGAACGTGGCGCGATGAGCGCCGGGCCACCGCTGGAGTTCCTGGAGACGCCGGAGCTGGAGCTGAGGCGGCTGCTGCTGGTGGTCACCGGCTCGGCCGCGGCCAGCAACGTGCCGACCTGGCTGAACTGGCTCCGGGAGACCTACCCGCGGCTGGACGTGGCCGTGGTCGCCACTCCCAGCGCCCTGCGTTTCGTGACCCGGCAGGCGTTGAGCCTGCGGATCGACCACGAGGTGCTCGTCGACACCTGGGAGGACTGCGAGCGGGCCCGGCACGTCGAGCACGTCGAGTGGGCGGACGCCATGTTGGTCTACCCGGCGACGTTCCACTTCGTCGCCCGGCTCGCCCTCGGGCTCGCCGACAGCCCCGCGCTGCTGGCGATGCAGTGCACCTCCGCGCCGGTCGGCCTGTCGCCCGCGCTGCCACCGGGTGGCCTGGACAGCCCGGCGTTCCAGCGGCACTGGGCGACCCTGGCCGAGCGGCGCAACCTCGCCCTGATCCCTCCGCTGCCCGCGCGCAGCCTCACCACCGGCCGCGACGACGGCTGGGTGAGTCCGCCTCTGCCGGAGGCGTTGCGCAGGCTGGAGGCCCGCCGCCGCGAGCTGGCCGAGGTGGACGTGCCGGTCCTGACCGGGGGAGCGCCCGGATGACCGCGGCCACCCTGACCGCGCCGACCGGCCGGGACTTCGGCACCGGCCTGCTGGTCACCGCGGTACGCCCCGAGCCCGGTGGCGGGTACCGGTGGCGGCGCGCCCCCGGGCCGCTGGCGCCCGCGCCGTTCGCGCCGGCCGGCACCGGACCGCGTCGGCTCGGCGCCGCACGACCGGCCGCGACGGCGGTGCGCTGGGTCGTGGGCGAGCCGGACGACGACGGTCGGACCTATCACGTCCGGGGCGCGACCTCGGTGGCCGCCGCGCTGTTGGGCAACGGTCCCGAGCCGACGCTGGCGCCCCTGTTGCACGGGCTCGGCCAGGCGCTGCGCGAGCTGCACGAGCAACCGTTGCCGCCGGACGTCGCGGCGGGGGGAGCGCCGCGCGGGCTGGTCCGCTTCACCCGCTGGCTCGACGGGCGCTCACCGCACCCGCGCAGCGCGTACGCCGAATCCCTGCTGCGCTCCCGGCTCGGTGCCGCGGCCCTGGCCCGGGTGCGGGAGCACACCGCCCGGATCGCCGCCGCCGACGAGCGCGTCCTGTGCCACGGAGCACCCGGTCTGGGCTCGCTCATCCCGGCGGAGGGGGAGCAGGCGTGCGCCGACGCGCTCATCGGCGAGGACGTGTGCGGCGCCCCCTGGTTCTACGACCTCGGCTGGGTCCTCGGCGAGCTGGTCGAGTTGCAGTGGTACCTCGGCGGCGACCGGCCGGCGTGGCAACGGCTGACCAACGCGTTGCTCGACGGTTACGGCCGCGAACTCGACGACCGGTGGCGCGAGACGGTCGCGTTCCGGGTGCTGCTGCACGTGCACGACTACACCAGCTATGTCGGCTGGGAGCCGAAGGTCTTCGACAAATACACCGGATTCGCCCGGCACCTGCTGTCCCCCTGAGGAAAACCCATGACTGTCCCGGCTGGGCCACGACCCGCTCATCCGTTGCACCGGCGCACGCTGCCGAACGGCCTGCGCGTGGTGCTCCTGCCCGGCTGGCCGACTCCCCGCTCGGCGGTGAGCGTCCACTACGGCACCGGCTTCCGGGCCGAGTCGCCCGGTAGCGAGGGGATCGCCCACCTCGTCGAGCACCTGTTGTTCCGGGGCAGCGAGAGCCTGCCGGGCGGGCGGTTCTACGACGACCTGCATCCGCTCGGCGGCACGGCCAACGGCACCACGCACGCCGACTACACCGACTACTTCCAGGTGGTGCCGGCCGCGGCGCTGGAACAGGCGCTTTTCCGGGAGGCGGACCGGATGCGCGCGCCGCAGTTCACCGACGCCGAGTTGGCGAGCCAGCTCGTCGAGGTGGGCCGCGAGATCGAGAGCATGCGGGACAGCCGGCTGTACGGAAAACTGCCGTGGCCGGGCCTGCCCGAGGTGATGTTCCGGTCGTTCGCCAACGCCCACGACGGGTACGGCGACATCGGCAGGCTGCGGACGTTGACCGTGGACGACTGCGCCGCCTTCTTCGACGCGCACTACGTACCGGCGAACGCGGTTCTCACGATCGTGACCCCGCACCAACCGGCGGCGGTCTGGCCGCTGGTGGAGCGGCACTTCGCGAGCGTGCCCGCCCGGCCGGCGGACCCGCCGCCGTGGATCGCCGAGCCGGCGCCGCACCACGACCGTGAGGTCCGTCAGCGGGTCGCCGACGCGGAGCGGACCGCCCTGGCACTCGGCTACCGACTGCCCGACCCGCTGCGGGAGCTGCCGGACTACGTGGCGTGCATGGTGCTGGGGTGGATGACCAACCGGTGGCGGCATCCGCGTTCCGGCGTACGGGCCAGCGCCGGCTGCGGTTTCTTCGGGCCGCTGGACGCGCTGGCACCGGACGTGTTCGTGGTGACCGCCGTGCTGCCGGACGACGTGACCCCGGACGGCTTCGTCGGCGATCTGGCGGCCGAGTGGGCCCGCCTCGGCGATCCGGCGCGGGCCCGCCCCGGAGTTCGACGGGCGGTCGCCGAGCTGGCCGGGCAGCACCGCCGGCGGCATGCCCGGCTGGAGGAGCGCTGCCGGACCCTGGGCCGCTTCGAGTTGCTGTTCGGCCGGGCGGAGCTGGTCGACGACCTGCCCGGCCTGATCACGGACACTCCGGCCGAGCGGGTGTCCAGGGCCGCCGCGGCGCTGGCCGCCGCGCCGAGCGCGGTGCTCGTCGCCGGCCCGCACGGGGAGGACCACACCACCCGGAGGCCGGACCCCGCCGCGGACGGGACTTCCGACCGGCGTCCGGGCCGAGCCCGGCGCACCGCCGCGGAGCTGGGCTCCAGTGCGGTCGGACCACGGCCGATGCCCGCGCTGGGCGAGCCCGTCGCACCGGCGCTGACCGGGGCGCGGGAGATCAACCTCGCCAACGGCCTGCGGGTCGTCGCGGTTCCCGATCGCCGGGCCGAGCTGGTGGAGCTGCGGCTGCGGCTGCCGCTCGGTCCGGACGGCTGGCGTGATCCGTCGCGGGTCGCCGAGCTGCTGCGGGTTCTCGGCGCGCACACCGACGCGGCCCGGCGTGTCGCCGGCATCGGCGGTGAGTTGCAGCTGGCGCAGGACGGCCAGTGGGCGGACCTGAGCGCCTGGGCGCCGGTCGCGGTGTTGCCGGCGCTGCTCGGCGTGGTGGCCGACGTGCTGGCCCCCGGTCCGCTGCCCGAGTGGCGACCCCTGCCGCCGGCCCGGCCGACGCCGATCGCGCCCCAGCAGCGGATGGACGAGGCGCTGCGCCGACACTGGGCCGGTCGGACCGGGCGCCCACCGGCCGATCCGACCGAGCTGCGTCTGCGGGTGCTCCGTCCGCAGCACGCCACGCTGGTCCTGGTCGGCGCCGCCGACGCCGAGGTGCTTCTCGCCACGGCCGCTGACGCGCTGACCGGCTGGTCTGCCGGGCCCGGTGCCCAGCCGGTCACCTCGGACGATCCGGGGCCGCAGGTGCTGCTCCTGCGGGAGGCGGCCGGTGACACCGTCCATCTCACGCTCTCCGGCCGTGAGCCCGAGGTCGGGTCGACCGAGCCCGCCCGGTATCTGACCACCGCGCTGCTGGGCGGGCACACCACCGCCAGGCTGGCCGAGCGGTGTCGTCGCCTGGGCCACGCCGATGTCATGCTGGCGCGCCGCGACGTGCTGGCCGGGTACCGGCGGGCATCGGTACGACTGGCCGTGCCCCGGGACCGGATCGGCGAGGCGGTGGCGGGGGTCCGTGCGGAGATCGCCGCGCTGATCGCCGAGCCGCCGTCCGAGGACGAACTGGCGGTCGTGCGCCGGTACTGCTCGGCGCAGTTGCTGTCGGCCTTCGACTCGCCGGCGGGGTTGGCGGACGCGCTGCGGCACACCACGGCGGCGGGGCGCGGACTGGACTGGGTGGTGCGACGGCCGGAGCTGCTGCGTACGCCTCGACCGACGGACCTGTCCGCCGCCGCGCACGACCTCTTCGGCGCGCTGAGCCACACCGTCGTGCTGGGCGATCCGCCCGCCGACTTCTCGACGGATCGACTTGCCGTGATGGAAAGTCGAGCCTAGACTTTCCATCATGGAAACTGGAGGAACCATGAACCGGATAGGCCCGCAGGAAGCCCGCCAGGCACTGGCCCAGGTCGCCGGTGGCCGCGAGATCGTCGCCGGTCGGGCCGTCGCCCCGTGGTGGTACCACCTGGGTATCGGCCTGTCACTGCTGTGGGCGTTCGCGGCGGTCTCCATCGGCTGGGCGTGGATCCCGTACGGCGTGATCATCGGTCTGCTGGTCGGGCCGCTGCTGTTCAACCTCGCGGCCAACCACGTCACCGGCATCTCGCTGGACCGCTACCACGCGACCCCCGGCGCCCGCCGGATCAGCGTCCGTGCCGGCGCCGCGCTGCCCGTGCTGATCGTGCTCGGTCTCGCCCTCGAATGGGGCGCCGACCTGCGCGGCAGCATGGCGGTGTGCGGCGTCGTCATGCTCGTCATCACGATCGTCGCCGGCCGTCGCATCGACGCGGCGCTCGTGCGTGATCTGGGCCGGCGGGCATGAGGTCCGGCTTCGACGAGGTGATCCACCCGCTCAACCGACTACAGATCTGCGCCATGCTCAGCCGCGTCGAGTCGCTGTCGTTCGCGACCATCCGCGACGCCCTCGCGGTGAGCGACTCGGTGCTCAGCAAGCAGCTCAAAGTGTTGCAGGAAGCCGGTTACGTGACCCTGCGCAAGGAGTCATTCAATTCTCGAATCCACGCTTGGGTCGCGCTCACCCCGCTCGGTAGAACTGTCTTCACCGCGCACATGGCCGAGCTTCGCCGAGTCGCCGACAGCGTGGTGACCGACGACCGCCCCCGTCCGTAGCGACCTGATCGCGCGGCACCGGCGGCGGCCAACCTGGAAGAGGGGGAACGACCGTGGCGCCAGCCCACCCGCCGCCCGGAGCCCACATCGCCTTCATGTCCGTGCCGCTGCACGGCCACGTGAACCCCATGCTCGGCGTGGTGGCGGAACTCGTCGGCCGGGGGCACCGCGTCACCTTCGCCACCGCACCGGCCTTCGGTGCGCTGGTCGAGGAGGCGGGCGCCACCCTGGTGCCGTACACCTCGACCTTCCCGTCGCCCGGCGCGCCGGGCCGCGGTTGGCTCGCGACCGACGACGACGGTCGGCAGGCCGCCGCGGTCTTCGCCCGCGAGCGCGACGTCGCGCTGCCACAGGTCGCGGCGGCGTACGTCGGCGACCGCCCGGACCTGATCGTGTACGACACGGTCACCGCCCACGCGCCGCTGCTCGCGAGGCACTGGCGGGTGCCGGAGGTGCAGTTCTCGCCGACCCACGTCTTCTACCGGGGCAGCGAGGAGCAGATCGGCGCCCCCGTCCGGGTCGCTCCCGACGTCAAGCCGTGCGTGGTGGCGATGCCGCGATCGTTGCAGGTCAACGCCGCGCAGGTGGACGACGCGTACCTCTTCGTCGGCCCCGTGCCGTGGCGACGACGCACCGACGGCGACTGGACCGCCCCGCCGGGCCGCCCGGTGGCCCTGGTCTCGCTCGGCACCACGTACAACACCCGGCCCGGCGTCTTCGCCGAATGCGCGGCGGCGTTGGCCGGCGACGGCTGGCACGTGGTGATCGCCACCGGCGCCACCGTCGATCCGGCCACGCTGGGCGACCTGCCGGCCGGCGTCGAGGTCCACCGCTGGGTGCCGCAGGTGCGCGTGCTGGAACAGGCCGGCGTCTTCGTGACCGCCGGCGGCACCGGGAGTGTCCTCGAAGGGCTCACCCAGGGCGTACCGCTGGTGGTGGTCCCGCAGGGGGTCGAGCAGTTCGTGACCGCCGCCCGGGTCGAGGCCCTGGGCGTCGGCCGGGTCATCCCGCCCCGGGCCTTCGACGCGGCGGCCGTGCGCGACGCGGTACGGGCGGTCACCACCAGCCCCGAGGCCCGCGTACGGCTCGACGAACTGCGCGCCGAGATCGCCGCAGCCGGTGGTGCTCGCGCCGCCGCCGACCACATCGAACTGCACCTGCCCCGGGCCGGGGCGACCCCGATGGAGAAAGGACGCGCGGCATGACGACCACGGTCACCGCACCAGACCCGGTCCGGATCGCCCCGGCGGAGCCACCGCCCGTGGTGCGGGTGCGCGGGCTACAGATGAGCTACGGCGCCCAGCAGGTCCTCCGTGGCATCGACTTCACCATCACCCGTGGCCAGATCGTCGCCCTGCTCGGGCCCAACGGCGCGGGCAAGAGCACCACGATCGAGATCCTGGAGGGCTTCCGGCTCCGGTCCGCCGGGGAGGTCAGCGTGCTCGGCGTCGACCCCGCCCGTGGCGACGAGGCGTGGCGGGCCCGGCTCGGCATCGTCCTGCAGTCCTGGCGCGACCACGGCAAGTGGCGGGTCCGGGAGCTGCTCTGCCACTTCGGCTCCTTCTACCGGCCGTACGCCACCGACGGGGTGACCCGGCCGTGGGACGTCGACGAGCTACTGGCCGCCGTCGGGCTGACCGAGCAGGCCGACAAGCCGATCGCCGCGCTCTCCGGTGGGCAACGCCGCCGGCTCGACATCGCGGTCGGCATCGTCGGTCGGCCCGAGGTCCTCTTCCTGGACGAGCCCACGGTCGGCTTCGACCCACAGGCCCGGCAGGAGTTCCACGAGTTGCTCCGGACCCTGGCCGACGCCCGGATGACGATCCTGCTGACGACCCACGACCTGCACGAGGCCGAGAAACTCGCCGACCAGGTGCTCATCCTGACCGGCGGTCGGATCGCCGCCCGGGGGACCGTCGCCGAGCTGGCCCGTCAGTTCGGCGGGGAGGCCGAGGTGACCTGGACCAGCGGCGGCCGGACGCACAGCGCCCGTACCGCCGATGCCTCGACCTTCGTCCGGCAGCTGATCCAGGGTGGCGGAGAGGTCGAGGATCTGCGGGTGCACCGAACCGGTCTGGAGGAGATCTACCTGTCCATGGTGGCGGGCGAGGAGGCGAAGCGATGAACGTGACGGGCAACGCCGTACGGCAGGGATTGAGCCGTGGTGGCACCGAGCTGCGCCAGGTGCTCAGCAACGGCCAGGATCTCGGCAGCAACCTGGTGTGGCTGATCGGCCTGCTGGCACCGATCTACTTCCTGCGCGACAACATGCTCGCCGGCACCGACGTGTCGGTGGCAGCCTTCGTCCTGCCCAGCCTGCTCAGCATGTGCATCGGGTTCAACGGCCTGCTCAACCTGGCGCAGCAACTCGTCGTCGAACGCGAGGACGGGACGCTGCTGCGACTCAAGGCGCTGCCGCACGGCATGGTGTCGTACCTGATCGGCAAGGTGCTGCTGGTCGCCGGCATGGTCCTGGTCGCCTGGGTCGCGGTGCTCGGCACCGGTGCGCTGCTGGTCGACGGTCTGCACCTCGGCGAGGCCGGGCGGTGGCTCACCCTGCTCTGGCTGCTGCCGCTGGGCCTGCTGGCGATGCTGCCCCTCGGCGCGGTCTTCGGCTCGCTGATCGAGAGCCCGCGCAGCATCGGGCTGGTCATGCTGCCGGTCTTCGCCCTCGCCACCATCTCCGGCATCTTCCACCCGATCGCCGGCTTCCCGACCTGGTTGCAGGTCGTCGCGCAGGTCTTTCCCCTGTACTGGCTGGGGTTGGCGGCCCGGTCCGCGCTGCTGCCGGAGAGCGCCCTCGCCGCCGAGATCGGCGAGTCGTGGCGGCACTGGGAGACCGTGGCCGCGCTCGGCGGCTGGGCGGTGCTGGGCATGCTCGCCGCGCCGGTGGTGCTGCGCCTGATGGCCCGCCGCGAGTCGGGTTCCACGATGGCCGCCCGCCGCGACCGTGCCCTCAGCCGCCGCGCCGCCTGACCTGATCCACCCGTAGCTGTTCGATGTTCATCCGTTCCCACCCGAGGAGAGTGCTCATGTCCCGACTGGCCGAAGACCTTGTCCTGCTGCTGCTCGACGACGAGAGCGGGCGCAGCACCGTCGACCTGGGCCGCCGGTACCGCGCGGTCGGCAGTGCCGTGCTGCTCGACCTGGTGCGGGCCGGTCGCATCTCGATCCCCGCGTCGGACGACGCCCGGGAGGCGCGGGTGGTGGTCTCCGACGGCAGCCCGACCGGCGACCCCGCCCTGGACACCGCGCTGGCGAAGCTGGGGGAGAAGCCGACGAAGGTCGGCTGGGCCGCCGAGAACCTCGGTCACGACTGCTGGCAGCCGCTGCTCGAACTGCTCACCGCCGACGGCGCGATCCGGGTCGAGGAGAACCGGGTGCTCGGCCTGGTGAAGACCCGGCGCTTCCCGACCGCTGACGGTTCGCGGGAGCGGGAGATCCGGGCCGCGATCGAGGCCGCCCTCAACGGCGCCCAGCCCGACGAGGAGACCGCCGTGTTGATCACGATCCTGCACGGCATCGGCGCGGTCCCCGGTGCCCGGGACGAGGCGACCCGGGAGCGGGCCGCCGAGATCGCCCGGACCGGCTGGGCGTCCGGCCCGCTGCGGGACGCCTTCCACGGGCTGGACACGGCGCAGCTCCTGATCCTGTTCGCCGCGAGCTGACAGCCGTGTCACCCGCCGCCGACCTGGTCCTCGTCGTCGACCACCAGCTGCCGACGCCGGACCGCGACTCCGGTTCGCTGCGCCTGCAACGGGTCATCGACGAGCTGCTCGCCCTCGGGCGTCAGGTGCTGTTCTTTCCGCAGAACGCAAGGGCCGAGCGGCCGTACGCGGACCGGCTGCGCGCCGCCGGCGTCGGTGTCATCATCGACCGGCGGCAGCAGACCCGGTTCCTTGCCGACGAGGGGCACCGGATCGGCCTGGCGCTGCTCTGCCGCCCCGAGCCGGCGGTGCAGATGCTGGCGCGGGTGCGCGACGCCGCTCCGGGCTGCCTCGTCGCGTACGACACGGTCGACGTGCACTTTCGTCGACTCGATCGGCAGGCGGCGCTGGCCGCGGCGCAGGGCGGCCCGGACCGGTACGCGCTGCGGGCGCGGGCCGACAGCATGCGAGCGGTGGAGCTGCTGCTGACCCGTGAATGCGATGTGACGCTCGTGGTCTCCGACGAGGAGCGCCGACTGCTGGAGGAGTTGGTGCCCGACGCGTGGGTCGAGGTGCTGTCGAACATCCACCGGCCGCCACGCGTCAGGGTGGAGCGCGCGTCGACGCCGACAGTGCTCTTCGTCGGCAACTACCTGCACGAGCCGAACGTCGACGCGGCACGCTGGCTGTGTACCGAGATCATGCCGTTGGTCTGGGCCGAGATACCGGATGCGACGGTGGATCTGGTCGGTGACGCGGCTCCGCCCCCGGTCAGGGAACTGGCCGGTGACCGGGTCACCGTGCACGGCTGGGTGCCCGAGCTGGCACCGGTGTACCAGCGGGCCCGGGTGGCGGTCGCGCCGCTGCGCTACGGCGCCGGCGTGAAGGGCAAGGTGGGGGAGGCGATCGAGTACGGCGTCCCGGTGGTGGGCACGCCGATCGCCTTCGAGGGCATGGGCCTGGTGGCCGGCACCGATGTCCTGGGCGGGGAGACCGCCGCGGAGCTGGCCGGCCAACTGGTCCGGTTGCTCCGCGACGACGAGCTTGCCGCGCGCCTCGTCACAGCGGCCGGAGCAGGGCTGTCGGCCCGGTTCGACGCCCGGGTGGCCCGGACGGTCCTGGACCGGTTGCTGAGCCGCCCACCGGCTGGTGCCGCACCCCACCAGACGTCGAGGCAGGTCGTCGATTCGAAATCTTTAATAGCGACTTGTCGGACTGCGTCGGTTTCGGTGGGATAGAGGGAGCAGGCGAGACCCGCCCGGAGGTGCCCAGTCGGACCTGTCGGGCAGGTCGCCGGGACCAGTCATATGCCCGGAGGCATCGTTCTAGTCATCACCTCCAGGTCATGACGGGTCCCGGCCCCCGCGAGCACCTTCCCCCGGGGTTGCTCGCGGGGGCGTTCGCCGTCCCCGGACTCGTGCACCGGTATGGTCCCGACAGAATGTGGCGCGGACCATTCGGCGGACACGATAAGTCGGCGGACTCGGCGTATTCTGCTCCGTGGTCCGACACCGGGCCGCGTCAAATTGGATTAGGAAAGGCACACGAGGTAGTCGCATGGCCACGCAGATTGCGCAGCCCGACTTCGGGCGACGGTTGCGACGCCTCCGCACCGAACGCGGAATGTCCCAACGGGACCTTGCCGTCGGTGCGGTCAACCAGTCCTACATCTCGCTGCTCGAGTCCGGTACCCGGGTGCCGACCCTGGAGGTCGTCGCCCACCTGGTCGCTGTCCTCGGCGTACCGATGGCCGCCCTGATCGACGACGCCGACGCCGCCCCGGACCCCGCACCCGCCCCAGCGCCGCGACCGTCGCACGACGGCGTGCGACCGCCCCTGGAGGCCGCCCGGCTCGCGCAGGAACTGGTCACCAGCAGCGCGATCGAGCAGGGCGATCTGGTCCGCGCCGAGCAGGGTCTGACCAGCGCCTACCGTGCCGCCCGCGAGGCCGGTGCGGCGGCGGCCATGCTGAGCAACGGCCTGGCCCTGGAACGGATCCTGGAGCAGCGCAACGACCGGGCCGCCCGACACGCCCTGCTCGAGGAACTTGTCGAGGTCGCGGAGAAGACCGGCGTCCCGGAGGCGCTCGTGCGCGCCCGCATCGCGCTGATCGGCGCGGCCCGTGACGTGGGCCGCCTCGACGAGGCGTTCACCCACATCGAGCTCGCCGAGCAGGAGATCACCAGCACCGCGTTCGTGCGCGGCAGCGAGCACATTCGCCTGTACGCGGTGCACATCTCGGTGCTGAGCGACGCCGGCGGCGGGGCCGAGGTGATCCGGATCGTCGAGCGGATGATGGCGATGGCGCTGGAGCTGGACAGCCCCGCCATCACCGGTCGCGCGCACTGGGTGGCGAGTATCGCCATGGCGCGGATGGGCGAGGTCGAGCGGTCCCTGGAGCACCTGCGTTCGGCACGGGAGATGCTGGCGAACCCCACCACCTCCCTGCGGGACTGGGCGCGCTTCGCGGCGGCGGCGGTGTCCGCGCTGATGGACGCCGAAGCCGACCTGTCGGAGATCACCGCGCACATGGTCGCCGCCCGCGCGGCCATGTCCGCAGCCGATCTCGCCGCCGCACCGTCCGCGGCCGCCAGCCTGGAGGTCCGGTACGCGGTGGCCGTCGGCGAACCCGAGCGGGCTCTGGAGATCGCCAACGCGGTCGACGAGGCGGACCTGTCGGCCATCGAGCGGGTGCGTTTCGTCCTGGCGGTCGGCCGGGCCCAGCGCCGCTGCGGACGATCCGAGGAGGCCGCCGGCTCGTTGCGTCGGGCGGCCCAGCTCGCCGAGGCGGCTTCGGCGTACCGGCGGGCGGTGCAGATCTGGCGCGAGGTGGATGACGCCCCGGCGTCCTGAGGGGTCGCCGGCGAAGAAGCGGCGGGCACGTGCGGAAGCCCTCCACCACCGACGGGTGATGGAGGGCGCGAAGCCGGCCGCGGCTCCCTCGCTGCCGCGACCGGCTGATCGGGCGTCGTCGTTCACCAGGGCCAGTCGGCCGACGCCGGGGCCGCCAGCACCGGCGCGTCGGCGACCGCCACGATGCCGGTCTGGGACCTGTCGGTCGTGGTCTCGTCGGTCGGATCCGAGCCGGCGAACGCGATCGCGGCGAACGCGATCGCGGGCATCACCAGGCGGCGAACGAGGCGGGTGTCGTCAGTGGCGGCGGCTGCGGTGTGCTTCGTCATGCCTCTATGTCTAGTGGCTCGCACCGCACCGGGTGGAGTCTGGTTCGAATTTTTTGGAGCCAGGCTGATCGGAGGTGGCGCAGAGGTGCCCGCTGCCCTTAAAATCGCGCGCCGTCACGCCGGGGGTGACGGCTCTTTCAAGAGTTCGATATGGCGTTGCCTGCGCCGCCGCCCGATCGCTGAGATTGCTTCGGCGAGAGCACGGCAATGTGATCGGTAACCTGCCGCATCATTTCCGCCGGGCCGCTTCCCGAACCATCGATCGGCATTCGGAGGCAATTCATGTCCCTGTCAGGAAAAGTTCGCCGGGTGGTCACCGCGACCGTGCTGATGACTGCCGCCGCGGTCTCCGTCGCCGCGCCGGCTGTCGCCCGCCCGTCCGCCACCGCGTCGGTGCTGCCCCTGCCGTGGGAGGCGACCTATGGCGGCGCGACGGCGAGCGGCACCCAGACGGTCCAGCAGGACCCCCTCGGCGTCGGTCAGAAGCGCACGGTCAAGGGCATCATCAAGACCGGCACCGCCACCGGCTGCTTCCACGTCCAGATCCAGCACGCCGGTACGACCTGGGAGTCGCCTCTGACGTGCGCCGGTGAGAGCCCGCAGTCGTTCGTCACGACCTTCCAGACCTACCTGGTCGGACGGCCCTCCGCCACCGCCCGGCTGTGCGCGGGCACCGCGTGCGGCGCGCCGACGACGCTCTGGTGACCAGCTCCGGGGTGCGCCGCCGAGGCCCGCTGGTCGAGGTGGGGTGAGGGCGGTACCCGACGAGCCGCGACGACGAGGACCTCCGGTCCGAAGTGGGGCTTCCACTTTCGACGGAGGTCCTCGTCGTCGTTGCTCCGATGACCGATCGCCAACGCGGCCGTACCCGGATGCAGTCATCAACTATGACTGAGATTTCTCCTAGCGCATGACTTGGCCGGAGTCGCCTGAAGTTGGCTGTGTAGTTCCTGAAAGAAGGCTCTGACCGGGCGCGACGCGGCTGGGACTTCCACCGGACGGGTATTGACCGGCATGACCTAAGTCATTAACCTGATGACTGCCTGGTGATGACAAGCCAAGCGGTGTCGGTCGATATTCGGGGGGTATCACAGTGAACGAGCGCGAACTACAGGCCTTCGTCGCGGTAGCCGAGCACGGACGGATGGACATGGCAGCCCGCGCCCTGGGCTACTCGCAGCCCGCAGTCAGTTACCAGATCAAGTGCCTGGAGATGACCCTCGGCACGAAGCTGTTCGTCCGCACCTCCGCCGGCGTCACGCTGACCCGCTCCGGCGCGTTGATGCTGCCGTCCGTGCAGGCAGTCCTCACGCTCATGCGCGGCATCAAGGCCACGACCGCCGATCTGGAACTCGTCGGCTGACGTTCCTCCCGAACCCCGGGTCCTCGCAACTGCCGAGAACCCGGGGTTCGTCCGCGTTCAGGTAATGCTGGCGGCCCGTCGTAACCACCGAGGTCGGCGCGGCGGGTCCGCCTAGGATGAGGACATGAGCGCTGCGGCCGTCGGCATGCACGCCCCGGCGAGGATTCGGCGGGCGCGCGATGCCCGCTGAGGCCGACGTCGTCATCGTCGGCGGGGGCCTGGCCGGCCTCGCCGCAGCCCGCCGTCTGCACCGCGCCGGCGTGCCCTGGCGGCTGCTGGAGGCCAGTGGCCGACTCGGCGGCAGGGTCGCCACCGACGTCATCGACGGTTACCGGATAGACCGCGGCTTCCAGGTGCTCAACACCGCCTACCCCCGGCTCGGCACCGTGCTCGACATCGACAGCCTCGACCTCGGGTACTTCACCTCCGGTGTGCTCGTGCGCAAGGGCGACCACCTGCTGCGGTTGGTCAACCCGCTGCGCGAGCCGACCGGCGGGCCCGGCACCGCGCTCGCCGGGGTCGGCTCGCTGCTCGACCGGTTGCGCTTCGCCGCGCTCGCCACCGGTTGCGCCACGCTGCCCACGTCCCGGCTGCTCGCCGCGCCGGAGACCAGCACCGAGACGGCGCTACGTCGGGCCGGCCTCTCCGACGCGATCATCGAGGAGCTGCTGCGGCCGTTCCTGTCCGGCGTGTTCATCGACCGGGAGTTGGCCACCTCCAGTCGCGTGCTGGCGATGGTGCTGCGCTCCTTCGCCCGCGGCCGGATCGGCCTACCCGCCGAGGGGATGGCCGCGCTGCCCCGGGCCGTCGCCGACCCACTGCCGGACGACCTGCTCGACCTGGACACCCCGGTCGCGGAGGTCGCCCCCGGCCGGGTCCGCACCCAGGCCGGCGACCTCCGCTGCCGGGCCGTCATGGTCGCCGTCGACCCACCTGCCGCGTCCGCGCTGCTGCCGGCGCTGGCGACGGTACGCATGCACAGCTACACCACCTACTACCACAGCACTCCCGAGCCGCCGCTTACCGAACCGATCCTGCTCGTCGACGGCGACCGACGGGAACTCGTCGCCAACACGGTGGTGCTCAGCAACGCCGCCGCCACGTACGCGCCGGCCGGGCGGCACCTGATCGCCACGTCGGTGGTCGGCCCGACCGCCCCACCCGAACCGACCATCCGGGCCGAGGTGACCCGGCTGTACGGCCGTTCCACCGCCGACTGGACACACCTCACCACCGTGTCCGTCCCCGCGGCGCTCCCCGCCGCACCGCCGCCGCAGGGACGACTGCGCAAGCCCGTGGCGCTGGGGGAGGGCCTGTTCGTGGCCGGTGACCACCGGGACAGCCCATCGATCCAGGGCGCTCTCGCCAGCGGCTGGCGCGCCGCTGGCGCCGTCCTGGACGAGCTGCGCGCCGGCTGAATGCCGTACCCGAGCACGCTGTTATATTCCTGTAGCCCATCGTGCTCGTGCAGGCGTGGGCGCCGGCCGGCTCGATGCTGGCTGCTGATCGCCGAGCGGGATAAGATCCGGCGCGGTGTTCGGGGCGGTAGCTCAGCCGGTTAGAGCAGGGGACTCATAATCCCTCGGTCGCGGGTTCGAGTCCCGCCCGCCCCACGGACGTCTCTGACCTGCGATTCTTGGCTGCGCAACAGTAGTACGTCAGGCGAACAGCTGTCGAAGCCGAGTCTTTTCTGGCGAGTGAGTGATCCTGCATGCATAATGAATGCATGGTTGCTCTCCAGATTCGGGACGTGCCGGAAGAAGTACGAGACGCTCTGGCGGCGCAAGCCAAGGCGCGCGGGCAGTCACTTCAGGCGTACCTGCTGGATCTGGTGGAGACGCAGGCCCGGCGGCTGCGCAATACGGCCGCTCTCGATCGCTTTTCCGGCCGATCGGACGGTGCTCACTCCCTGCCGGGAGAGAGCGCGGCCGAGTTGAACGACCAGCGGGAGCAGCGCGGACCATGGGAAGGCGCCGCATGATCGTCGTGGACGCGTCGGTTCTGGCCGATGCCCTGGTCGATGATGGGTCGGTCGGTGACGCGGCGCGGGCGGAGCTGACCGGCGATCCGCACTGGGCTGCACCGAGCCATCTTCTGGTCGAGGCCATGTCGGTGATCAGAGGCAAGGTCCTCGGTGGGAAGCTGGGCCTTGCCCGGGCTCAGGAGGCAATCGACACCCTGCCCTCGTTGGTCATCGATGAGGTTGCCATCCCTACGCTGCTTGACCGGATGTGGCAGTTGCGGGGCAACGTCACCATGTACGACGCGGCTTACGTGGCGGCGGCGGAGTGGTTGGCCTGCCCGCTCGTGACCGGTGATGGTCGGCTCACCAAGGCCAGCGGCGTCCGTTGTGAGTTCCGACTGCTCGCGGTGTCCTGACGGGGGGACCGCCTGCAAGCGGATCACCGGCGATCGTCGCGGGGTGATACCTCCGGCCACCAGCCCTCTGTCTGGGTGGTGGCCCTAATGCCGGGTGCCTTCGGTCCGTGCCCGCAAACCCCTGAAGTGCTGCACCTGGCCCCGTCCACTGACGACTGCCCAACCAAGGCTATGACAGCGGCAGTTACCGTTCGGGTATGACTCAAACCCCTTGGTGGGGCGTGCCACTCCTGGCCGGCCTGTTCGCCATTGGCGGTGTAGTGGTATCCCAGGTTGTCACGATAGCTCTGGACCGCGTGAAGGTCAGAAGAGAAGACGCTCGGCGATGGCACGCGGAACGCCGGCAGGTTTACGTTGGTTACATCATGGCGCTTCAGCGCACGGGCCAGCAGTTTTATATTCACCGGGAGGGCAAGGAAAGAGCTGATGAATTGACCGTGGCCTTCGATGAGCTGATGTTCAAGGCGGAAGAGGTGGTTTTGATTGCGTCGGACGATGTTCGAGCGGTGGCAGGTAACTTGAGTAGCTGGTTCATTGGCGTATCGCATCTTCACGAGGAGGGTGATCTGGAGGAAGGCGAATTCGCATATTTTCACCAGCAGGTAGCGGCCTTCCGGACCGCTGTGAGGCGTGAACTTCAGATCAAGTAAGCCGAGGGCAGAGCCGGCGGTCAGGTGGGGTGTACGTTCTGACCCGAGATACTCGGTTAGTGAAAACCGAGTCTTGTCGCTCCGTCGGAACAAATTCTCTCCGCGAAAAATGCCCTACCGGTTGCTGGATGTGCACGGAGTCGGCCGTCCGGTAATCCTGGTCCTCCCACGATCGTTTAATGCGCTCGACTCCGGCCGCTTGATGACTGATTTGACCGCCGCCGCAACGATCAGCGTGTCCGGTCCGATCGGGCGTACTGTCGCGGCATTCGGTGATTACGTGGGGGCGGAACCCCTTTTCCAGAGCTGACAACCCCTCTGGCGTCGGTTAGCTGAGTAGCCAGCATCGACCGGGCCGGTGGCATGCGGCGGAGCCGCGATCGACTGACGCGCGCGGCGATCCGGAACCGACGCTGCCGTCAGCCAGTCGGCATCGTCGAAGACTCGGCGCATTGATCACGACCAGCATGCCGACGGCGCTTCCAGCACGCGGTCTACGACCGCACCCGGGATGCTGCGCTGTCCCCGCCGCTGACGACTGCTCCGGCCAACATCGTGCTCGGCTGCGGCGGCGTCTTCCTCATGCACCCGGAGCTGCTTGCTCCCTGGGACCCGGGCACCGTCGTGTCGACTGCTCTGAAGACGGTGGATCGCGAGGCCATCCGAGCGCGGAGTCCCGCCGAGTAGACCGTGCGGAGACCCTTGGTATTCAGCGTTGCTATCTAGCGGTACCTAGTGTTACGGTCTACCGGTACTCAGCGACGCTTGGTAGCGAGGGGGAGATGGCATGGCCAACCAGATGACAGAGATGCTCAAGGGCACTCTCGAAGGCATCGTTCTGGCGATCCTGGCCCGCAGGTCCGCGTACGGCTACGAGATCACCGCGTGGCTGCGCGACCGGGGCTTCTCGGACATCGCGGAAGGCACCATCTACGCGCTGCTCGTCCGTGTGGAGCAGCGCGGGTTCGTCGACGTGGAGAAGGTCCCCTCCGAAAAAGGGCCTCCACGGAAGGTCTATTCGCTCAACGCGAGGGGGCGAGAGCAACTCGCCGACTTCTGGAGGACGTGGAGCGTCCTCGCCGAACGCATCGAGCAACTCCACGACAACGACAATCAACGTAACCAGGGAGCATGAGCATGGCCGCGAAGTGGATCGAGACGATCGTCGGGTCGCTTGACCAGAAGAAGCAGTACAAGCAGCACATGGCCCGCATGGAGGCTCTGCCAGAGCCCTATCGCGGCGCGGCCAAGGCTCTTCAGCGGTACTTCCTGTACCAGGGAGGGATCGTCGATGGGGACACGCTCGTCACGATGCTCGGTGACTTCGTCGACCTCTGGGAGCGTGCGGCGGCCGACGGGACACCGGTCCGCGCGATCGTCGGTGACGACCCGGTCGAGTTCGCCGAGACGTTCGTGCAGGCGTACTCCGGTAGGCAGTGGATCGACAAGGAACGCGCTCGCCTCCGCGACGCGATCGACGCCGCCGCCGGCGACAACGGCGAGGAGAAGAGGGCATGACCACCACGACGCGTGAACCCGCGATCAGGGTGCGGGCCATCACCAAGTCCTACAAGGACCTGCACGTGCTGCGCGGCGTCGACTTCGGGGTGGCAGCGGGGAGCATCTTCGCTCTGCTCGGCTCGAACGGCGCCGGAAAGACCACGCTGGTACGGATCCTGTCGACGTTGCTGAAGGCGGACACCGGCACCGCGACCGTCAACGGCTTCGACGTAGCCTCGGCTCCGGGCGACGTACGCAAGTCGATCAGCCTGACCGGCCAGTTCGCCGCGGTCGACGGAGTGCTCACCGGGCGGGAGAACCTGATCCTGGTCGCGAAGCTCCGCCACCTGAAGAATCCGGGTGCGATCGCCGACGACATGCTCGCCCGTTTCTCGCTCACCGACGCCGGAAATCGCCGGGCGGCGACGTACTCGGGTGGCATGCGCCGACGGCTGGACATCGCGATGAGCCTTGTCGGCAATCCGCCGGTCGTGTTCCTCGACGAGCCGACCACCGGCCTCGACCCGCAGGCGCGCATCGAGGTCTGGCAGACGGTACGGCAACTCGCCAAGGATGGCACCACCATCCTGCTGACCACCCAGTACCTCGACGAGGCCGAGCAACTCGCCGACCGGATCGCGATCCTGCACAAGGGCACGATCATCCAGAACGGCACCCTCGCCGAGCTGAAGCAGCTCCTCCCGTCCGCCAAGGTCGAGTACGTCGAGAAGCAGCCGACCCTCGAGGACGTCTTCCTCGCCCTCGTCGGCGAAACCAGTGACACCGCCGACAAGGTGGCCGTGTCCGCAGGAGAGGAATCCCGATGACCACCCACGTCCTCAGCGACACCGGAACCCTCACCGGCCGCTCCCTGCGTCACATCATCCGCAGCCCGGACACCATCATCACCACGGCGGTCACCCCGGTCGCGCTGATGCTGCTCTTCGTGTACGTGCTGGGCGGAGCCATCAACACCGGATCCGACGAGTCGTACATCAACTACATGCTCCCCGGCATCCTGCTCATCACGATCGCATCCGGCATCGCCTACACGGCGTACCGCCTGTTCCTCGACATGCAGGGCGGCATCTTCGAGCGTTTCCAGTCGATGCCGATCCCACGGCCCTCGGTGCTCTGGGCGCATGTCCTGACCTCACTCGTCGCCAACCTGGCCTCGATCGTGATCGTCACAGGCGTTGCACTGATCATGGGTTTCCGCACCGGCGCGTCCGTAGCCGACTGGCTCGCCGTCGCCGGCATCCTGATCCTGTTCACCCTCGCCCTCACCTGGATCGCCGTGATAGCGGGCCTGTCCGCCAAGACCGTCGACGGTGCGAGCGCCTTCAGCTACCCGCTCATCTTCCTGCCCTTCATCAGCTCGGCGTTCGTCCCCACCGGCACGATGCCTGGCCCGGTCGCGTGGTTCGCCGAGAACCAGCCGGTGACGTCCATCGTGAATGCCCTCCGCGCGCTGTTCGCGCAGCAGCCCGTTGGCAACGACATCTGGATCGCCCTCGCCTGGTGCGCCGGCCTGCTCCTGGTCGCCTACGCCGCCGCGACAGCCATCTACCGCAAGAAGATCAGCTAGCTGATACGCACGAAGGCAGCGCCGCATCCGTTTGGATGCGGCGCTGTTGTCAGGAGTAGACCATCAGGCGGAAACCCATCGGCACTCGCTGATGACGAGGCAGGCCGAGCACCTCGTAGTCGACCGAGAGGCCGTCGGAGAAGACACCTCCTCCGCCGTCCATCGTCACGTTCGGCATCGTGATCGTGATGAAGACGGGCAGCTCCATCCCCGCCGCTAGCCTGATCGGGTGAAACGGGGTTGCCTCAGCCGGGTCGAATGTGACATCAGTGGCCACCTCGGGTTGGTTGACCGCCAGCTTCGCGACCTTGAACACCTGCTGATCGGCCGGATGGCGATTGATGCCAGTGATCGTCACGGGCCATGGACCGGGATTGCGGATGGACGCGCCGTACGTGACCTGTCGCCCCGGATCGAAAGCGAATCGCATCTCCGTCCTCGAGTTTTCCATGCGGGACTCGCCGTCAGCTCCGTGCCACCACGAGCTGCCGTGATCGAGGCGATGGCTCGTGGTACTCAGCAAATACCCGGCACACACTGTGATCGCCAACATCGCGGCGACCCGGAGTGTCCATCGACGTCGCGCTGGAGGCGTCCTCGGGGGCTGAGGCCGGGACGCGGCAGGTCGGCGGCGTGGTCTCCTGGTATCGGCGGCAGTGGCGGCGGGAGGATCGGTGACGGCCGGCACCGCGTTGCGGAGCGGCAGCGTCATGACAACGCACGCTACCGCGCACACTCGTCAGACGCTGGCCCCCGATTCAGCGCGGAAGCCTACGGCTGGTTCAGGGGAGGCAGGTGTCGGGTTCCGGGTCAGGGCAGCACGCGGTAGGTCACGTGCAGCACCGAACTCGCCGCCCGCGCCGTCACCTGTTCGAGGTTCAGCGGCGGGACGCCCTCGAACAGCCGCACGCCGGCACCGAGGGTGAACGGCACGATGTGCAGCCGCAACTCGTCGACCAGACCGGCGGCAAGGTACTGGTTGATGGTGGTCGCACCGCCGTGGATCGAGATATCGCCGTCGCCGGCCGCCGCGCGTGCCTGGGCGAGCGCCGACTCGATCCCGTCGGTGACGAAGTGGTAAGTGGTGCCGCCCTCCATCGGCTGCGGCTCCCGCGCGTGGTGTGTGAGCACGAACACCGGCGCGTGGAACGGCGGGTTGTCACCCCACCAGCCGTTCCACTGGCGATCCCAGGCGTCACGCACCGGGCCGAACATGTTGCGCCCCATGATCACCGCCGAGGCGGCATTGATCTGGTCGACCTCGGCCTGGTTCTCCTCAGCCTGGTCGAACATCCAGGCATGCAGTCCGCCGCCCCAGCCGTCACCACCGTCGTCACCGAACGGGCGTTCCTCGGTCTGGTTGAGCCCTGCCGAGAATCCGTCGACGGTGATCGTCTGGTTGACGATAACCTTGCCGCTTCGCGTGGTCATTGCGCACTCTCCATTGGCAATCGTGTGTGCGAGAAATCAGCCTACGGCCGCGATGATCAGTGCGATTCCCACGCCGACATCGACAACCGCGCAGAACAGCGCCCAGGAGCGGCTCACCACCAGGTTGACGTGATGGTGGTAGGCGTCCCAGACAGCATGGAAGAGGAAGCCGACGCCGGCCACGACGGCGCCCACTCGCGGTTGCGTCGCCGCGGTCAGCAGAGTGATCGCGCCGAAGGCCACCGTGCCGGCGGTCTGTACGGAGAACGTCCGCACCGGGATGAACCGACGCCGCGCCACCGCCCACACCCACAACGGCACCAGCAGCAGCGTCATCCCGACCGCCGGGTCGACCGGCAGCGAGAGCAGTCGTGCCAGCAGGTGCAGGCCGGTCACCACGACGCTCAGGACGACGAACGCCAGCCACGCGGTCCACGGCCGGCCGAGGGCGTACGCCATGAGGTAGATCCCGGCCATGGTGGCCACCGCCGGCCCGAACAGCTCGGCCCGCTCGTGCACCAGCGTGATCACGGTGACCGCGCCCGCAACGACGAGGAGTGCCACCGCGATGGGCCAGCGGTCGACCAGTCGGGGCCGGCGCGCTGGCAACTGTTGAGTCATGGCCACGATGCTGCCGGCGTCCCCGCCCTCGGCGCCGCTCGCGGATCGAACGTGTCCGAATCGCTGGGACGTGGGGCCGAAGCCGTGGCGTCAACCCGTGGGCGCCGCAGCCTGCGTCGTCCGGTAGCGGGAGGGCGGCACCCCGTACCGGTCGACGAACGCCTGCCGCAGCGACTCGGCGGAGCCGAACCCGCACCGTCGTGCCACGGCCCGCAACGGCAGCCCGGTCGAGGTGAGCAGGTGCGCGGCCGCCTCGGTGCGCACTCGGCGGACGTAGCGCCCCGGCGTCTGCCCGAGGTGTTCGACGAACAGTCGGGACAGGTGACGCTCGCTTACTCCGCTGAGCCGGGCCAACGCGGCCGTGCCCAGATCGTCGGCGAGGTGGCTCACGATGTGGTCGTTGATCCCGCGGACCATGTCGTCGTCGGTGGCTCGGCGGGTCAGGAACATGCTCATCTGGGCCTGCCCGCCGGGCCGTTGCAGGTACGCCACCGTGCCCATCGCCACGCCCCGGGCCAGCGCGGCCCCGTGATCCTCCTCGATGAACGCGAGGGTCAGGTCCAGTGCGCTCGTCACCCCACCCGAGGTGGCGACGTTGCCGTCCCGGACGTAGATCGGTTCGGCGTCGACCCGCACGTCGGGAAACCGCTCCGCCAGCCGGTCGGCGTACATCCAGTGCGTGGTCGCCCGCCGGCCGTCGAGCAGGCCCGCCTCGGCCAGCACGGTCGACCCGGTGCACACCGAGGCGACCCGTTGCGCCAGCGCGGCCAGCCGCCGGACGTGGCTGACGAGGTGCGGGCTCGCCGCGGCCCGCTCATGGCCCCGGCCGCCGGTCACCAGCAACGTGTGCACCGGCCCGGTGACCCGTTCCAGGCCTGCCTCGGCCGCCAGCCGCAACCCGGAGTCGCAGCTGATATCCCGCTGACCGGGGGTGGCCAGGACGACCCGGTACGGCGGCGCGGCGCCGATCCGGTTGGCGATGTCGAGACTGGACGTGACGCAGGCGATGTCGAGCAGTTCCGCCCCGTCGTACCCGACGACGAGGAACACCCGTTCGCGCATGGCACCAGCGTAGCTACCCCTAGGGGGTATGGGTAGCCGTCGACCGCGACCGCATCTTCACACGTCGGCGAGCTGCGCCGGATCGACCCGGGCAAGGCGGGCCGCGTCCTGTCCCGGCGGTAGTCCGAACAGTCGCCGGTATTCGCGGCTGAACTGCGACGCGCTCTCGTAGCCGACCGCGAACCCGACGGCCGCCACGTCACCGGGTGAGGCCAGCAGTCGAGCCCGTGCCTCTTGCAGCCGAATCAGCTTCTGGAACTGGATGGGTGTCATGGTCGTGACGGCCCGGAAATGGCGGTGCAGCGACGTCACGCTCATCCCGGCTGCCCGCGCCACGTCCTCGACGCGGAACAGGTCGGCGTGATGCTCGCGGATCCAGCGGATCGCCCGCTCGATCTGCGCGACGTTGCCGTCGCCCAGCCCGATCTGTCGGACCGTGCCACCCTGCTCGCTGGTCAGCAACCGCCAAACCAGCTCGCGTTCCACGCCCGCCCACAGCACGCGCTGGTCGTCGGGGCGGTCGAGCAGTCGCAGCAGCCGCACCACCACGTCGAGCACGTCGTCGCTCGCGGTGCTGACCGCTATGCCCGCCGCCGGCTCGCGTCGCGCCGACGGCGTTTCCAGCAGAAGCTCCGCGATCAGAGGCGGGCGCAGCGCGAGGCCCAGCACCAGGTACGGCACGGTGGGGCTGGCCTCGCTGACGTGGGCGATCACCGGCAGCTCCATCGACGCGACGAGGAACTGCCCAGCACCGTACGAGAAGACCCGTTCTCCCAGTATCGCGTACTTTGCGCCCTGTGCGACCAGAGCGAAGACCGGCGCGGACTGGGACGGCATCGGCTCGGTGGGCGAGTCGGTGCGGTGCAGGACGAGGCCGGCCGGTGCGGGTCGGCCAACATGGCGCAGCACCAAGTCACGGATCTCGGGCAGAGCGCTCATGGGCTCATCCTGCCGACTTTGGCAGGATCGGGCAACGCGCTGCCAGTTCTGATCTACCCGACCGAAGGCCCGCAGGTGTCCACTGGAGGCATGCCACTCGACAATTTCGTCACACTAGGCCGCTCCGGCCTGCGTATCAGTCCTTACACTCTGGGTGCGATGACCTTCGGCGAGGACCATGGCTGGGGTGCCTCGGTCGAGGAGTCCGAGGCCATGATCACCGAGTATCTGGAACGTGGCGGCAACTCCATCGACACCGCCAACATCTACACCAACGGGCACTCCGAGAAGATCATCGGCGACTACCTGGCCGCTCGGCCCGGTCTGCGCGACCGGATCGTCCTCGGTTCCAAGTTCTTCGGCAACCTGTTCGCCGGAGACCCCAACGGTGGCGGCGCCGGGCGCAAGGCCGTGGTCGCCCAGGCCGAGGAGTCGCTGCGCCGGCTGCGCACCGACTACCTGGACATCTACTGGCTGCACAACTGGGACCGTGGCGTCCCGGTCGAGGAGACGCTGCGGGCCCTCGACGACCTCGTCACGGCCGGCAAGATCCGGTACGTGGGTCTGTCCGATCTGCCCGCCTGGAAGGCGGCCGAGGCACAGGTCGTCGCGCACTTCCGTGGCTGGACGCCAGCGATCGGGATGCAGCTCGAATACTCGTTGCTCGAACGGACGGTCGAGGGCGAACTCATCCCGATGGCTGCCGAGCACGGCCTCGGGGTGCTGCCGTGGAGCCCGCTCAAGAGCGGCTGGCTATCCGGCAAGTTCGTCCGCGGAAACAACAAGGTGGACACGACGCGCACCGGCCTGGTGGGCAGTCCCGGAAAGCGTGACTGGCAGGTGATCGACGTACTCCACGAGGTCGCGAGCGACGCCGAGGTGACACCGGCGGCAGCGGCTCTGGCCTGGGTCGGTGCCCGACCGGGCGTGACCTCGGTGCTGATCGGGGCGCGACGCCTCGACCAACTCAAGACGAACCTGGCCGCGGTGGACGTACGGCTGTCGGCGGAGCAGACGGCACGACTCGACGAGGCGTCGACACCTGTGCTCAACTTCCCGGCCGACAACAATCGTTACCTCGCGCCGAGGCTCGCCTTCGCCGGCGCGAAGGTCGACGGCCAGCCGAGCCTCGTGTCGCCTGTCCTGGTCGACGGCGTCAGGTATTGAGCACCCTGCCGGGCCGACCAGACCGCTGTCCCGTCACGGCGGTGCGGGCCGGACCCCCTCGTGGTCAGGGTCGGGCCGTCGACCACGGCCCGACCCGCTCAGCCCTCGTCCAGCGCGTTCGCCACGGCCTGCCGAAGGGTCGCCGGTGGGCGGCCGAGCAGTCCTGCCAGGTCGTCGGTCTGCCGCTCCAGTGCCCCGGAGCGGGCCAGGCCCATCAGGAAGCCCATCGGCCCCGGCGTCTCATCGGTGGCCTCGCGGTAGTCGACCCTCCTGCCGGTGGTCTCGCTCAGCACCTCGGCGAGCTGCGGATATGTCCACCGGGGCCCCGTCAGGTCGTAACCACGACCCAGGTGCGCGTCGTCGGTCAGCACGGTCGCGGCGGCCGCCGCGAGGTCCGCGCGGAGTGCGGTGTTCAGTCCACGTCCACCGGTGCCACTGGTGAGCCTGCCGGACTCGACCGCGTCGCGAAGCCCCGCGTTGATGAACGCCTCGGTGTAGAACGGGTTCCGCAGCATCGCGTACCCGAGCCCACTGTCGATGATCGCCTGCTCGGTCGCGTGGTGGGCGGCGTTCATGCCCGCGCCGTCGCGGTCGGCGCCCAGGAAACTGGTGTAGGCGATGGCGCGTACCCGGTTGGCGCTGGCTGCCTCGATCGCGGCCAGATGCTGCCGGATCCGGCGGTCCGGAGCCAGTTCCGGCGAGGAGATCAGCAACAGTCGCTCCGCGCCCCGGAACGCCGACCTGAGACTCGCCGGGTCGTCGTAGTCGCCGTGCCGTACGGCAACACCGAGCGCGGCCAACTCGGCGCTGCGCGCGGGGTGGCGTACCGCGACGGCGATCCGGTCGGCGGGCAGCCGGGTCAGGAGCTGCCGGACGACGAGCCGGCCGAGCGTTCCGGACGCTGCGGAGACAATGATCATGCGACCCTCCTCGGGCGGAGTGCGGTTGATCTAGCGGCCGTCAGAAGACACCTGCTCACCGGATCGCGCCACCGATTTTCGGGCGTCCGCGCGGGTTTGGTACCGCGGCGGTCGGGACGCGAGGCGGAGCGGCAGCTCGGGGCTGGCGCACGTCAGGTCAGGACACGCGCGTGCGGATCGCCGACCGGGTCGGGACGACGCGGTGGCGGCGCACCGGGTACAGGATCGGGTGCGCGATGCTCCAGGCCGCGCCCGCGCAGACGAACTCCTTGTAGCGGGCGGCCAGACCTCCGGTGATCTGGGCCGGCCTGGCCCGGTCGTCGGCGGTCACGTACTGGATGATCCCGTCGCGGCGGCCGAGGCTGATGCACTGGTTGAAGTAGCGCAGCGGAGCCTTGGGGAACGTCGTCCGACCGCTCAGGCGCGCGGCGATGGCGTCGGCGGCCTGCCAGGCCATCGGGATGCCCGAGGCGCAGGACATCCGCAGCGGCTTGCCGCCCGGTCCTTCGGCGATCGCGGCGTCGCCCACCGCGTACACCTCGGGGTGTGAGACCGACCGCATGGTGGCGTCTACGACGATCTGCCCGGTGTCCGCGACGGCCAGGGTGGTGGCCGCGGCGATGGGGTGGACGGCGAAGCCGGTCGTCCACACGGTCACCTGCGCGAGGATCTCCCGACCGTCGCGGGTGAGCGCGCCGGTCGCCTCGACGCGTGCGATGTCGGTGTGCTCGTGCACGGTGATGCCGAGCCGGTCGCAGACGCCGCGCAGGTGTCGCTGCGCCTTGTCGTTGAGCCAGTCGCCGAGACCACCACGGGCGGCGAGCGCGACGTCGAGGTCAGGCCGGGCCTCGGCGATCTCGGTGACCGCTTCGAGGCCGGTGAGGCCCCCGCCGACGACGAGCACGGTCCCGCCGGCCGCGAGGTGGGCGAGGCGGTCGCGCAACCGCAGCGCCGAGGACCTGCCGGCGATGTCGTACGCGTGCTCGGCGACCCCCGGGACGCCATGCTCCGCGGCGGCGCTGCCAAGGGCGTAGACGAGCGTGTCGTACGCGATCTCGTCGGTGCCGTTGTCGTCGGCGAGCGCGACGGTCCGGCGGTCGGCGTCGACGGCGGTGACCCGCGCCAGTCGCACCTCGACGCCGGTGCCCGCGTAGATGTCCCTGAGCGGGCGGCGCTTGAGGTCCTGCCCGGTGGCGAGCTGGTGCATGCGCACCCGCTCGACGAAGTCGGCGTCGGCGTTGACGACGGTGATCTCGGTGTCGTCGCGGTGCAGCCGCTTGGCGAGGCGGCCGGCGGCGGTGGCGCCGGCGTAGCCGGCTCCGAGGACGACGATGCGGTGCTTCATGGTGGCACTCCTGTCTCGGTGGCGGTCGCTTCCTGAACCGGACAGCGCCCCGATTCCTGACAGGAGCCGGCTATGAGCTGGGTCACCAGACGTGCAGGGTGGGCTCCTCGTGCTCGGAGGCGGACCACTGGCGGGTGGCGCGGACGAGCTTGTCGGGGTTGACCTGGTTGTGGATGGCCGCGACACCGTCGGGCGTCACCTGAACGGACATGACGCCGATGACCCGGTCGTCGATCACGACCACCACCGCCGGGGCGCCGTTGACGGTGGCGATGTGCAGCGCGGGGCTGCCGCCGACCAGGTCCCGCTTGACGTCGGCGGGCCGGAACAGGCCCCGCATGAACTTCGCCACCGCCAGTGCGCCGACGATCGGCGCGGTCCGGGCCGGGATCTTGCCGCCGCCGTCACCGATGCTCGTCGCGTCGTCGGTCAACAGCTCGACCAGCCGCTGGATCTCGCCGTTGTTGGCCGCCGTGAGGAACTCCGCGACGATCTTCCGCGCCGTCGTCCGGTCCACCTCCGCCCGGGCCCGCTCCGCGGTGACGTGCTGCTTGGCACGCCGGTAGGTCTGCTGGCAGTTCGACTCGGTGATGCCGAGGATCTCGGCGATCTCACCGTGCGAGTAGCCGAACGCCTCCCGCAGCACGTACACCGCCCGTTCGTTGGGCGACAACCGCTCCAACAGGGTGAGCACCGCCACCGACACGGATTCGCGCTGCTCGGCGGTGTCGAGCGGACCGAGCATCCGGTCCCCGGCGAGGACCGGTTCGGGCAGCCACGTGCCCACGTAGGTCTCCCGCCGGGCCCGCGCCGAGGTCAGCTGGTTGAGGCACACGTTGGTGAGCACCTTCGTGAGCCACGCCTCGGGCGTCTCGACGTGCTCCCGGTCGGCGGCCTGCCAGCGCAGGAAGGTGTCCTGGACGGCGTCCTCGGCGTCGCTGGCCGAGCCCAGCAGGCGATAGGCGATCGCCTCCAGGCGACCCCTGGAGTGCTCGAACAGCTCGACCTCGTCCGGACTGAGCGGCATGACTCGATAGTCAACCACGCGCGCGAGCGGGCCGGCCGGTCGGCGGCGTACCCGACCGGGCTCGGGCGGAGGGCAGCGGCAGCCCACCCGGCGGCCCCGGTCACCGCGTTGCGGCACCATGCCCGGCGGTCCGCCGGGGCCGGTCACCGCGTTGCGGGATCGTGCCCGGTGGTCCGCCGGACGTCGCGCGGCATCGACGGACGATGGACGTGGCGGCCAGCACCGCTGTCAGGCAGATCGCGACGGCGGCGATGAGCGGTGGGCGGGCGCCGAGGTGGACGGCTGCGGAGCCGAGGGGGATCGCCACGACGAGCGGCCCGAACATCGCGGTGTTGGCCGTCGCGGAGACCCGGCCCAGCAGCGCCGACGGTGTGTGGGTCTGCACGGCGGTCACCGCCGCGACCAGGGTCCAGGGCAGGCCGACGCCGGCGATCACCGCCCCGGTGACCGTGGCCGGCCACCACGGCAGGCACCGCGCCAGGCACCCGAGCGCGAACAGCGCCGTCCCGGCGACCCCGACGGCCACGGATCCCCTCCCCGCGATGAGCCGCCCGACGATGAGGCCACCGAGAATGGAGCCGGCTCCCTGCGCGCTTGCCAGCACGCCCAGGAACGTCGTCGGCAGGCGCAGCTCGGTGACGACGGTCGCGTAGATCGCCGCGGTCGTGAAGCCGGACATGGCGATCGACACGGCGGCGAGCACGACCGGCAGACCGACCGCCCGCTGTCCGAACAGGATCGTCGAGCCGGTTCGCGGGCCGCGCCCGGTGCTCTGGTGGGTAGGTGTCCGGTTCAGGCGGAGCACCGCGTACAGGATGGCGACCAGGGCCGGCGTGACGGCGCTGAGGACGGCGACCGCGTGGCCGCCGCGCCACGTGTAGAGGCCGGCACCGGCCAGGGGGGCGACGAGTCTCATGCCCTCCTGTGCGCTGGAGCGCCACCCGTTGACGTCGCCGAGTTCCGCCGTCGTCAGCGCGGCCGGCAGCAGCGCCGTCTCGCCCGCGTCGATCAGCACGTAGCTGACGCCGTAGACGCACGAGACGGCGAAGATGAGCCAGGTCTGCCCCGGGCCCCGCACCGCGAGGAGGGCCAGCAGGGTGGCGGCCAACACGAGGTTGACGGCGATGACCAGGGGCCGCCGTGGCGCGCGGTCGAGCAGTCCGCCCAGCCAGGGGCCGGCGAGCACGGGGGCGTACGCGCAGAGCCCGGCGAGAGCGGCGAGGCTGGTGGAGCCGGTGAGGTCGAGGATCCAGATGCCGGCGACCAGGGACATCGTGCTGCTGCCGAGGCCGGACAGCAGGGAGATCACCACGAGCAGGCCCGCGTTGCGACGCATGAGCACTCCGAGTTGAGTCGAGGTGACTCACATCTTCAAGCTTGAGCTAGGCGGGAACAATACTGCGCTGCTGCGTCAACGGTCTGTTGACAGGCTGGCGGCGATCTCCGCGGCGGCGGTCCGGGCGGGCGCGGGCAATCGCTCGCCCGCCTCGGCGAGATCGGTGGTGAGGTGCAGGGCCAACGCGTACAGCGAGCCCGGGGCGGCATCCAGGGCGGCGTCAACCGTGCTCCGCACCAGTGCCGCGCGAGGAAAACGGCCATCCCACCGTTGGTCGGCGCCGATCCACCGACCCAGGTCGGCCACCGCCGCCCGCAGCGACGCGATCTGCGGGGGCAACCGGAGGTCGAGCTGCTGCCGCCGTGACCACCGCGCCGCCAGCAGCCGTTGTCGACGCTGCTCGGCGGCCTGCCGGCTGCCGAGACCGAGTGCTGTCGCGATCTGTGCCCAGGTGGCGCCCTCGTGCCGCGCCCGGTCGATGATCTCCAGCTCCTGCTCGTCCAGGCGGGCGCGGGCAGCGCGAACGTCCGTCAACCGAGCCAGCTCCGACGTCATCTGTCAACGTTACATTGACAGGATCTCCGCGCTGATCCTCCTCGGGGTGCGGACCATGAACACGTCCACCGGGTCCTCGGTCTCCAACGCGAAGCCGTGCCGCTCGTACAACCGCCGGGCCGGGCTGCCCCGCAACACGTTCAGCCGGACCAGCGTGCCGTCGCGGTCGCACCGCTCCAGCAGCCGGCGCAACACGGCCGTACCGATGCCACTGCCCTGAAGGCGCGGGGCCAGGTAGAAGTGCTCCAGCCAGTGGGCGTCCGCGTCGGGCCGCAGCGCCACGCAGCCGGCGAACGCGCCACCCACCTCGACCACCCAGGTGTACGCCGGCGCGAAGCCGTCCCGCAGGCGCTGCCGCACCCGCTGGTCGTCGTACCGCCCGAGCCGCTCCAGGTCGGCCCGCAGCACCACCGCCCGCAACTCGGCCACCGCCTCGACGTCGGCCATCGACGCCGGCCGCAACTCCCAGTCCGCCATGATCATTAAGTTATCGCGGCCCGGCGGGCGCACCGTGGCGCAGCCCGACGATGAGCAGCTCGACCAGGCGACGCGCGTCGTAGCGGGGTTCGCCGGCGCCGACGCAGAGGTTGCCGACACCGCGCAGCAGTTCGAAGGCGGTCACGTCGGGGCGGATCTCGCCGGCCGTGGCGGCGGCGTCGAGAAGTTGGGCGCAGACCGGCACCAGGCGGTCGAGGAAGTAGGCGTGCAGCGTCGCGAAGGCCGCGTCGTCGGACTGTAGTGCCTCGGCGAGGCCGTGCTTCGTGACCAGGAAGTCGACGAAGAGGTTGATCCACTGCGCGAGGGCGGCATGGGCTGTGCCGCTGTCGGCCAGCAGTGCCGGGCCGGCCTCCGCGCACGCCTCGACCTGGTGCCGGTAGACCGCGACGATGAGGTCGGCGCGGGTCGGGAAGTGGCGGTAGATCGTGCCCACACCGACGCCGGCCCGGGCGGCGATGTCGCGTACCGGCACGTCCACTCCCGAGGCGACGAAGGCCGAGGCGGCGGCGTCCAGCAGCGTCGCCTCGTTGCGCCGGGCGTCGGCCCGCTTCCGCGGGGTCGCCCGTCCCGATCCGCTGTCGATGTCGGCCACCGCTCCGTTACCCCCATCACTCGACTTGGTAAACGGAACGCTGTTCCGTATAGTTCTTAGCGGAACATGGTTCCACTTGCTTCAGGATGCCAGAGCGGGTGGGGCCGGCGCCACATCACCCTTCGATGGAGGAACAGACATGCGATACCGCACCCTGGGGCGCACCGGCGTCCAGGTCAGCACCCTCGTGCTCGGCGCGATGAACTTCGGCGAACTGGGGCACACCACCCAGGACGAGGCGACGGCGATCGTCGACGCCGCGCTGGAGGCCGGGATCAACCTGATCGACACCGCCGACAGGTACAGCCAGGGCGAGTCCGAGCGACTGGTGGGCAAGGCCATCGCCGGCCGTCGCGACGACGTCGTGCTGGCCACCAAGGCCGGTATGCCGATGAGCGACGAGCGCAACCAACGGGGCAGCTCGCGCCGCTGGCTGGTCACCGAGTTGGACAACAGCCTGCGCCGCCTCGGCGTCGACCACGTCGACCTCTACCAGATCCACCGGTGGGACCCCACCACCAGCGACGAGGAGACCCTGTCGGCGCTGACCGACCTGCAACGGGCGGGAAAGATCCGCTACTTCGGCTCCTCGACCTTCCCCGCGTATCGCCTCGTGCAGGCCGAGTGGGCCGCGCGGGAGCACCACCTGAGCCGCTACGTCACCGAGCAGCCCAGTTACTCGATCCTGCAACGCGGGATCGAGGCCCACGTCCTGCCCGTCACCGAGCAGTACGGGCTCGGCGTGCTCGCCTGGAGCCCGCTCGCCTCGGGCTGGCTGTCCGGTGCGGTGCGTGCCGGCCGGGAGATCACCACCAACCGTTCGACGCTCCTGCCCGACCGCTTCGACCTGACCATCCCGGCCAACCAGGCCCGGCTCGACGCCGTCGAGCGACTGGCCGTCGTCGCCGACGAGGCGGGTCTCACCCTGATCCAGCTGGCGCTCGGGTTCGTCACCGCGCACCCGGCCGTGACCAGCGCGATCATCGGCCCCCGCACCATGGAGCACCTGCGCACCCAGCTCGCCGCGGCGGACACCGTGCTCTCCGCCGATGTGCTCGACGCGATCGATGCGATCGTCGCACCGGGCGTCGACCTTGCCGCCCACGAGAAGTCCGACACCCCACCCGCCCTGCTCGACCCGGCACGGCGGCGTCGCTGAGCCCTCGGGCGCGGTGGTCGGCGCCACTGGTCTGGG
This sequence comes from Micromonospora sp. NPDC049645, assembly GCF_040675155.1. Taxonomy (NCBI): domain Bacteria; kingdom Bacillati; phylum Actinomycetota; class Actinomycetes; order Micromonosporales; family Micromonosporaceae; genus Micromonospora; species Micromonospora sp. NPDC049645. The sequence continues at coordinate 142,842 of NZ_JBFAOI010000011.1, read as the reverse complement.
ACTACGCCGCGCGGGCCTGGGCGGTGCGGGGCAGCGCGCCCGGGTAGCCGTCGCGTCGGGCCCTGTCGGGGCCTTGCCGGGCCCTTGTCGCAAACCGGACAAGACGGTAAAGCCCCTGGTAGAGCACCCTTGGGGCAGGTGGAGGTAGACGGGTGGCGGGCCACATCCCGATCCTCCGGCCCGGCGGGGACAACATCGTCCGCATCGGCGCCGCCCTCACCCAGCCCGGCCTCGAAGCCGTGGCGGCCACGGCACAGCGGCCGTGCCGATCGCGCGTACGACAGGCCGCGGCTGCCACCGACACCCCTGCGGGCGCCCGCAGCGGTGCCTCCGCCCACCGGGACAAGGACGTCAGCACCGCCGGCAGTCAGGCGACGCCGCCGACCGGCCCTGCTGACGTCCCCGTGCCCCGCCGGCCTTTCGCACTGTGGACCCCGCCGGGTCCGGCGTCGCCCGACCGCGCGCCGAGCCCTGGCGACCGAGCCAGAAAGGGCCCGACATGGCCACTCCCACCGCGACCGCAGCCCTGAACGCATCCGTCTTCGCGCCGGGTGACCAGATGCTGCTGACCGTCACCTACTCGGACGCCGACACCAAACCGCTGACCGTCACCATCGTGGTCACCGACGCGCAGGGCAACAACAGCGCGCCGGTCAAGGTCACCGCGGTCATCGACCCGCTCACCGTGACCGTCTCCGACAACTCCGGGCGTACCTGGACCCGGGTTTCCGACAACGGCGCCGTGGCCGTGTACCGGTCGGTGGCGTGATGCCCCGGGTCACCGCCCAGGTCCGCGACGCCGCCGGCAACACCGCGACGGCCGCCGCCGACTACAGTCTGGGCCAACCCGTGCTCGGCGGTTACTACCTGTCCGGCGGCGCGGATCCGACCGCCGACATGGCCGGCGGCAACTTCCGGTCGCTCACCCAGTACCGCAGCCTCGCCGACGGCTACATCTTCCCCGGCTACAACCGGCCCTGGCTGGTCAACCTGGGCAAGGCCGGTGTGCAGATGAACATGGTGCTGGAGTTGAAGTACTACGGCGCTCCCACCTACGTGGCGCAGAGCTTCGCGGTGGACGGCACCAGCTACACCGTGCCGGCGCCGACGATGACCATCCAGCAGCGGCCCGGCACGACCTGGCCGAAGGCGTACGGGTACGGCCAGGTGGTCAAGGGGCAGTGTGACGGGTTGCTGGCCCGCGCGCTGGCCCAGTACCGGACGCTCGGCTTCGGGGTGAACATCCAGCTCGCCTCGGAGTTGGACACCGACCACGAGTTCGGCACCACCGAGGACGGCAAGACGTACGACTGGGCCGAGTCGGACGCCCGGGCGGTGCAGGCGATCAACTACATCCTCACCTGGTTCAAGGCCCGCACGCTGCCGGCCGGGACGACCTTCTCGGTCGGGCTCGGCGGCTTCGACCGGGCCTGCTTTCAGCGCACCCACCCGGAGTCGTTGATGTCCCGACTCGACTTCCTCCAGTGGAACGCCTACGCCACCAACGCCAGCCACACCGCGCTGGCCCGGTTCGGCCGCACCAAGGACTGGGCGGTGGCGGACCTGGGCCCGGTGGCGCTGTCCCGGCCCGTGATCATCGCCGAGTGGGGGGCCAGGTCGGCCGAGATCCCGAACCAGGCGGCGTGGATCGCCACCGTGCCGGCGGCGATCGCCCAGCTCAACGCCGCGGGTGGGCCACGGATCGCGCGTACCAACTACTTCAACTCCGGGTGGGGCACCCTGATACCGAAGGCGACCGGGTTGGCTGCGCTCCGCGAGGCGTACGCCAAGCGGCCGTACGTCTGACCAGGTTCCGGCGGCTCCGGGGCCCGGGGCCGTCCGGTCAGCCCGCAGTCTCCCGGTCCCGGCACGGGGTCTCCGATCGGCTCCCTATGCTCGGATCATGGAACTGCGGATCTTCACCGAACCTCAGCAGGGCGCCACCTACGACCAGTTGCTCGCCGTCGCCCGCTGCGCCGAGGACGCCGGCTACGGGGCGTTCTTCCGGTCCGACCACTATCTGATGATGGGTGACGTGACCGGTGAGCCCGGTCCCACCGACGCGTGGGTGACGCTCGCCGGCTTGGCCCGGGACACCAGTCGTATCCGGCTCGGCACGTTGATGACCGCCGCCACCTTCCGGCTGCCCGGTCCGCTGGCGATCACCGTCGCGCAGGTCGACCAGATGAGCGGCGGCCGGGTGGATCTGGGCATCGGCACCGGCTGGTACGCCCAGGAACACCGCGCGTACGGCATCCCGTTCCCGCCCCTGGCCGAGCGGTTCGACCGGCTGGAGGAGCAGCTCGCCGTCATCACCGGGCTGTGGTCCACGCCAGCGGGGGAGCGGTTCGACCACGACGGTCGGTACTACCCGGTGCGCGACTCGCCCGCCCTGCCGAAGCCGGTGCAGCAGCCGCGCCCACCGATCCTGCTCGGTGGGACGGGCCCGAAGCGCACCCCTCGGCTGGCCGCCCGCTACGCCGACGAGTTCAACATGCCGTTCGCCTCGGTGCCGGACACGGCGGCGCAGTTCGACCGGGTCCGCGCGGCCTGCGTCGAGGTCGGTCGGGACCCGGCCGGGATGGTCTGGTCCAACGCCCTGGTGCTCTGCTGCGGGCGCGACGACGCCGAGGTGGCCCGCCGGGCCGCCGCGATCGGCCGTGAACCGGACGAGCTGCGCGCCAACGGCCTGGCGGGAACGCCCGGCGAGGTGCTGGACACCATCGGCCGGTACGCGGAGGTCGGCAGCGAGCGGCTGTACCTGCAGGTGCTGGACCTCAGCGACCTGGAACACCTGGAGCTGGTCGCCAGCGAGGTGATGGCGAAGCTCTGAGTCGGCTGGGCGGTCGCCGGTCAGGCGCGGTGGGCGCCCGTGCCGGCCGCGTGCGGGTCGCCCAGCACGGTGTCCAACCGCCCGTCCCGGTCACTGTCCACATAGGTGATGTCCGGGATCCCGTCGCCGTCCACGTCGATCTGGACGATGTCGGCGACGCCGTCACCGTCGAAGTCGGTGACCACCTCCACCGAGCCGTCCAGGTGGCGGGTCACGATCGACTGTGCGCCGGGGGCGCGTGGCGGCGGGCCGGGCGCCGGCACCGGCGTCGGGGCGGGCGCGGGCGCCGGGGTGGGTCGAGGGCCGGGTGTGGGCGACGGGTGGCCCGGCAACCCGCCGGCCGGCGGTGCGCTGGCCTGTTCGATCCCGGTGCCGGTCGGGTCCAGCTCCTCCTCGGAGGGGAAGACGTCGCCGCGTGCGGCCGGATCACGGTAGCTGCTCATGGGCGTAGGGTTCCCCGACGATGACGAGAACAACCGTGCCCGATCGACCGGTGTCCCCGGTGCCCGCTTTCGCGGAAGATGCGGGGACCGACGCCACGGTCATGAACGGGGGTCCGAGCGTGGAACTGCGCCGGAGTCGGGGCGCCCGGGTGCTCGCCCTGGTCTGCGTACTCGGTGGAGTGCTCTTGTTGGTCTATCCCAGCGACGGCGCCCTGCTACGGACGATCGTCGCGGTGGGGGCGATCGCGCTCGGCGCGGTGGCACTGGTCAGCGCGCTGCGTCCGTTCCGGTTCGGGATCCACCCGGATGGGCTCACCATCCGGCGGCCCGGCCTGCGCCGGGTGATCCGGTGGACCGAGGTCGGCGCGCTGGTCCTCGACGAGCCGCCCCGGCGGGACGGCCGTCCGGAACCGCCGCGGCTGCTGCTCATTCCTGCGCCGGGTGTGCCGATTGAGCCGACGCCCGCCCGCCATCCGCTCGACGGCCGACCCGCCGTCGAGTTGCTCGTCCTCGACCAGGTTCGTGAGCAGCCCGAGCAGGTGTCCGCCGCGCTGACCCGCTACGCCGGAGGCCGTTTCGTCGACCTGCTCGCGCTGCGCCGCGCCGCCTTCGACGCCCCGGATCTCCCGGTCGGCCTGCGCGGCTACCAGATGGACCGGGTCGACCGGTTGATCCGACGCGGCCAGGACGCCCTGCTGTCCGGAGACGCGTCGACCCGGCAGGCGGCCCGGGGGGAGATCGAACGCGCGACCACGGCCGGTCTGCCGATCGCCCAGCGTGGCTACAGCACGTTCCAGACGGATACCGTTCTGGACGCCCTCGTCGCCGCGTTGGCCGACCACGACACCACCGATCGGGAGACCGCCACATGACCGCGCAGGGACCGCAGGCCGCGTCGACGACGGACGTTCCGCGCCGCAACTGGGCCGGCAACGTGCGGTACGCCGCGAAGGCGTTCCACCGACCCACCTCCGTCGACGAACTGCGCCGGCTGGTCGCCGGCAGCGACCGGATCCGGGCGGTGGGCAGCGGGCACTCCTTCAACCGTCTCGGCGACACCGACGGTGACCTGGTCAGCCTCGCCGGGCTGCCGCCGGTCGTCGAGGTGGACCCCGAGCGGCGGCAGGTCACCGTGAGTGGCGCGCTGCGCTACGGCGACATCGCCCGACAGCTGCACACCCGGGGGTACGCGCTGGGCAACCTCGCCTCGCTGCCGCACATCTCGGTGGCCGGCGCGGTGGCCACCGCCACCCACGGCTCCGGCCAGACCCACGGCAACCTGGCCAGCGCGGTCGCCGCCCTGGAGTTGGTCACCGCCGACGGCGAGCTGCTGCGGGTCGACCGCGACGCGGACACGTTCGCCGGAATGGTGGTCGGGCTCGGCGCGCTGGGCCTGGTCACCCGCGTCACCCTGGACGTCGTGCCGACCTTCGCGCTGCGCCAGTACGTGCGCCTCGACCTCGACCCGGTGGCACTGGACGAGGCGCTCGGCTCGGCGTACAGCGTGAGTGTCTTCACCGACTTCCGGACGCCCCGGCTGCGCGAGGTGTGGCGCAAACAGCTTGCGGATCAGCCGCCGCCCCCGGCGGACTGGCTCGGCACCGCCGCCGCCGACCAGCCCCGGCACCCGGTGCTCGGGATGCCGGCGGAGAACTGCACCCCGCAGCTCGGAGAGCCGGGCCCGTGGCACGAGCGGCTGCCGCACTTCAAGCTCGGTTTCACCCCGAGCAGCGGTGACGAGTTGCAGTCCGAGTACCACGTCGCGCGGTCGGCGGCGGCTGACGCGCTCGCCGCGCTGGACGACGTGGCGGACCGGATCGCCCCGGTGCTGCTGGTGTCCGAGCTGCGTACCGTGGCGGCGGACGAGCTGTGGCTCAGCCCGAACCACCGGCGGGACAGCTTCGTGCTGCACTTCACCTGGGTCGACGACAGCGCGGCGGTGCTGCCGGTGGTGGCCGCGGTGGAGGAGCGCCTGGCACCCTTCGCGCCCCGCCCGCACTGGGGCAAGGTCTTCGTCACCGACCCGGCCGAGCTGTCCACCCGCTACCCGCGCTACGCCGACTTCGCCGCGCTCCTGGCCGACCTGGACCCGACCGGGAAGTTCCGCACCGACGCCCTGGACCGCTACTTCCCCCGCTGACCCATCGCGTGCCATAGCGCGAACGGCATGGGTCGGGTGGGATTGGTGGGGGCGCGCAGCCAAGCAACAAACTGATTGTCGTCGATGTGTCGCATCGACCGGTTTCCGTCCCGGGACCGTCGGCTCCACCCCTCGGAGCGAGACATGCAGCCCCTACCCGCCATCACCCCCGACCCCGTCACCCGTCGCCCCCGCCGCGGTCTGGGGTGGGCACTCGCAGTGGCCGTGCTCGGCGCCGGACTGGGCGCCGCGCCGGCCGCCCATGCCGCCGCCAGCCCGTACGAGCGCGGCCCCGCCCCCACCGTGGCCAGCATCGAAGCCAGTCGGGGCGCGTTCGCCATCGCCCAGGGCACCGTCGCCGCCTCCAGCGTCAGCGGCTTCGGGGGCGGGACGATCTACTACCCGACCAGCACCGCCGAGGGCACCTTCGGGGCGGTGGCGATCTCACCCGGCTACACCGCCACCCAGTCCAGCGTGGCCTGGCTGGGGCCGCGCCTCGCCTCGCAGGGCTTCGTGGTGATCACGATCGACACGTTGTCCCGCTACGACCAACCGGCCAGCCGGGGCACGCAACTCCTCGCAGCCCTGGACTACCTCACCAACACCAGCGGCGTGCGTACCCGGATCGACCGCAACCGGCTCGCCGTCATGGGGCACTCGATGGGCGGCGGTGGCAGCCTCTCGGCGGCGAACTCACGACCGCAGTTGCAGGCCGCGATTCCGCTGACCGGCTGGCACACCGTCAAGAACTGGTCCGGCGTACGGGTGCCGACGCTGGTGGTCGGCGCGGAGAACGACTCGGTGGCGCCGGTCTCGTCGCACTCGGAGCCGTTCTACACCAGCCTGCCGTCCACGCTGGACAAGGCGTACCTGGAACTCAACAACGCCAGCCACTCCGCGCCCACCTCGACGAACGTGACGGTCGCCAAGTACAGCATCTCCTGGCTGAAGCGCTTCGTGGACGACGACACCCGCTACGACCAGTTCCTCTGCCCCGCACCCCCCGCCTCCACCACCATTCAGGAATACCGCGACACCTGCCCCCACGCCTGACCCCGCCCGCAACCTCGGTTGATCATGAAGTTATCGCCACTCGGCGTGGCGTGTCGGCGCAATAACTTCATGATCAACGGGAGGGGGTGGGGGTGCGGAGGGTGCTGCGTTGGACGGCGCGGCTGATGTCGCTGGGGGAGACGATCCCGGTCAGGCGGCCGTCGTCGGTCACCACCAGGGCTCGGCCGTCGGCGCACTCGGTGAGCCGGGGGAGCAGGTCGTTGAGCTGCTCACCGGGCTGGGCCAGGACCAGTTGGTCGGCCCGGCAGGCCACCTCGGCCAGTGTGGTCGACGCCCGCCGCTCGGGCGGTACGCCGCGCACCCGGTCGACGGTGACCAGGCCGGTCGGCCGGCCGTCCTCGGTCAGCGGCAGCGCCGAATGCCGGTACGCGAACAGGTAGTGGTCGACGAAGTCCGCGACCGTCATCTCCGCCGAGGCGGTCTGCGGCTGCGGAGTCATCACATCGCCCACCCGGATCCCGCGCAGCGCGGTGCCGGTGCGGGCCTGCCGCTCCTCCACCCCGGCGGCGCCGATCAGGAACCAGCCGATCAACGCCAGCCACAGCCCGCCGAAACCGACACCGGACAGGAACTGCCACAGCCCCAGGCCGATCAGCAGCACGCCCAGCACCCAGCCGGCCCGGGCCGCGACCACGGACGCCCGGGTCCGGTCACCGGTGACCTTCCAGACCGCGGCGCGCAGCAACCGACCACCGTCCAGGGGCGCGGCCGGCAACACGTTGAAGATGGCCAGCAGCACGTTGATCCCGGCCAACCAGGCCATCGCCCCGAACAGCAGCCCGCCCTGCCCGGCCAGCGCGAGCAGCGCCGCGATGGCGCCGAAGAACGCCCCGATCAGCAGGCTGACCAGTGGGCCGACGCCCGCGATCCGCAGCTCCGCGCCCGGGTCACGCGGCTCGCCCTTCAGTTCGGCAACCCCGCCGAACAGCCAGAGCGTGATGCCGTCCACGGTCAGCCCGTTGCGCTTGGCCACCACCGCGTGCGACACCTCGTGGGCGAGCAGGCCGACGAAGAAGACCACCGCCGCGGCCAGCCCGGCGATCGCGTACGCCACCGGCGAGCGGTCCGGGTACGAGCGGGGGAACTGGTTGGCCGCCAGCCCCCACGCGATCAACGCGAAGATGACCAGAACGCTCCAGTTGACGCCGACCGGCACCCCCGCGACCCGGCCAAGCCGGAAACTGGCCCTCATCTCACCGAGATACCCCGCCAGACCGTGGGCATGCCGAGAAGCGAGGGGCACCGCGTGATCAGTCGGCGGTGCCGGGTGGGACGACCCAGGCGCTGGGCTGCCCCGTGATCGCGCTGATGAAGTCGAAGTCTCCGTCGTAATGCAGGACGGTGACCCCGTGTCGCTCGGCCGTGGCGGCGATCAGCAGATCCGCCGTGGACAGGGCGCGGTGACCCCCCTTATGTAGGGCCTGAACCTGCACGTCGATCGCTCGATCCCAGACCTCGTCAGGCATTGACAACCATTGAAAACCACCCATCAGCCACCGAGCGCGCTGCGCATCTTTGACAGTCCGGGCGCTGTGAATGACTTCGATCTCGACAGCCCCGCAGACTGTGAGCAGCCCTCGGTCGGAAAGTTCACCAAGCACCGGAGCCACTCGCTGCTTTGGCCAGCGGGCGAGGGGTGCGGCACGCACCGATGACACCTCAGGCGAGCGTGACAGACAGCATGCAGCCATCGGCCGATGTGACGACGGTGAGGCGTTCATTTTCGCGCCCTCGAGGATGGCCAGGCACCGGGACGTAGGACCTGTCCTCGAACCGTGCACGGTACCGCTGGTCTCGCGTCGGGCGCATGTTACGCCGTCGACTCAGGCAGGTACCTCCCATGTCACCGAGGATGACCAGAATGTAGGCCACCATGGGCTGACACGGCGATGACCGACACTGAGTGGTCAGCGGCGGGGGGTTTCGCTGGCGATGGTCGCCTCCCGGGGCAGGGCCGCCGCGCGCAGCGCCCAGTCCAGCGCGTAGTCGGCGATCTCCTCCCAGCCGTCCTGCCCGACGGTGAAGTGTGATCGGCCGGGAAACTCCTCGTACGCGGTGAGCGCCCGGGACTTCTGGTAGAGCCCGGCGTTGGTGCGGACCACCGACGCCGGCACCACGTGGTCGGCCCCGCCGGCCATCAGCAGCAGCGGCGCCCGGTCGGTGCGCCCGACGTCGACCCGGGCGGGCGAGCGGGGGTCGAGGTTGGCGAACGCGCCCTCGAAGAACACCCGCCCGGCGCCGGGGACGGCGTAGCGCCGCCAGGCCCGGTCGGAGTCCTCGCGGCTCATCGTGTTGCCGAAGGTGAAGGCGAAGTCGTCCTCGGTGAACGGGACGGCCTTGCTGCGGTTGGCGGGGCTACGCAGAATCGGGAAGCCGGAGCGCAGCTGATTCAGCGGCACCTTGAGTACGCCCTTCACCGCTGCGGGGTGCACCCCCACCACCGCGGCGCCGAGACCCCGGTCGGCGAGGACCTGGGCGAACAGGCCGCCGAACGAGTGCCCCATGATGATCGGCGGTCGGGGCAGCGACCGGATGATCCGGTCGTAGTGCGCGACGATCGTGGCCATGCTCTGCTCGGCGATCGGGCTGGGGTCGTCGCGCAACTGCTCCACGGACCGGTCCATGCCGGGCCAGGCGGGGGCGATGACGTGCATGCCGCGCTCGGTGTACCGCTGGGCCCACCCCTCCCAGCTGCGCGACGTCATCCAGAGGCCGTGGATCAGCACGACAGTGTCGACCTTTTCCTGCGATGTGGCGCCCATTGCGTCCTCCCGGTGTCGCGGCTCCGGCCCGGCGGTTACCCGCTGTGCCGGCCCGGAATCCGGCGGCCTGACAAATGTCACGGCCGGGTCGTGACGACCGCTCCGGGCGTCGGGGTACGCGTCGCCGGAGCATCGTTGACATGACCAGTACGCATTCGGCTGTCGAGCTGGACGGCCTCTCCAAGAGCTTCGGCGCGGTCACCGCGGTCGACGGGTTGAGCCTGCGGGTGCAGCCCGGCGAGGTGGTGGCGTTCCTCGGCCCGAACGGCGCGGGCAAGACCACCACCATCGACATGCTGCTCGGGCTGGCCCGCCCGGACGCGGGCACCGTGCGCGTCCTCGGCGGCACCCCGGACGAGGCGGTGGCCCGGGGCCGGGTCGCCGCCGTACTCCAGACCGGCGGGCTGCTCAAGGACCTCACCGTGGGCGAGACGGTACGGATGACCGCGCACTTCTACCGGCACACCCGCCCCGCGGCGGAGGTGCTGGAGCGGGCCGGCGTCGCCGACATCGCCGACCGGGTGGTCGGGCGCTGCTCGGGCGGCCAGCAGCAACGGCTGCGTTTCGCGCTGGCCCTGCTGCCCGACCCGGACCTGATGGTGCTCGACGAGCCGACCACCGGTATGGACGTCGAGGGGCGGCGGGACTTCTGGCAGGCCCTGCGGCGCGACGCCCGGGGCGGCCGGACCGTCATCTTCGCCACCCACTACCTGGACGAGGCGGACGCGTACGCGGACCGGATCGTGTTGGTCCGGCAGGGGCGCATCGTCGCCGACGGCACCACGGCGGAGATCAAGAACCTGGCCGCCGGCCGTACCGTGCGGGCCACTCTGCCCGGCGCCGACCAGGCCGCGCTGGCCGCGCTGCCCGGCGTGGACGCCGTGGAGGTACGCGGGGACAGCGTGCTGGTGCGCACCGGCGACTCGGACGCGATCGCCCGGCACCTGCTGACCCGCACCGCCGCCCGGGACGTCGAGATCACCTCCCGGAACCTCGAGGACGCCTTCCTCGCCCTGACCACCGCGCAGACCGGAGCCTGAGATGACCACCTCCACCCCCACTCGCGCCGCTGTCACCGAGCCGGATCGTCGGCTGCCCGCCCTGGGCGCGTTCTCCCCGGCCGTCCTGCGCATCGAGTTGCGCCGGGTGCTGCGTAACCGCCGCACGCTCGCGTTCACGCTGATCATGCCGGGTGTCTTCTTCCTCATCTTCGGCCTGCCGCAGGGCGGGCAGAGCCTGGACAACGGTCGACCGGTGACCGCGTACGTCATGATCAGCCTGGCCGTGTACGCGGCGATGGTGGCCACCACCAGCGCGGGCGGCGCGGTCGCCACCGAGCGCGCGTTGGGCTGGAGCCGCCAGTTGCGGCTCACCCCGCTGCGCCCGGCCGCGTACGTGGCCACCAAGCTGCTCACCGCGATGACCCTCGGCCTGCTCGCGGTCGCCGTCGAATTCCTGGTGGGCGCCGCGGCCGGCGTCCGCATCCCGGCCGACGTCTGGCTGCTGTCCGGGCTGGCCGCCTGGATCGGTTCGCTGGTCTTCGCCGCCTTCGGTCTGTTCATCGGCTACCTGGTGCCGGCCGAGAACGTCATGCAGTTCATCGGCCCGATCCTGGCCGTGCTGGCCATGTTCGGTGGACTGTTCGTCCCGGTCGAGGTGCTGCCGGAAATCCTGCAACAGGTCGCGAAGTTCACCCCGGTGTACGGCATGGGCGTGCTGGCCCGCGCCCCACTCACCGGTGACGGGGTGAGCATGGCGGCGGTGGCGAACCTCGTCGTCTGGGCGCTGCTCTTCGGCGTCGGCGCGGCCCGGCTGTTCCGTCGGGACACCGCGCGGGTCTGACCCGCCGCGACCGCTAGCGTGAACTCGATGGACCTCTCGACCGGGCAGCCCTGGCCGGTGAGCCGCCACTGGCGGTTCACCGGGTGGCTGCTGGCCGCCGTCTGGCTGTTCTTCCTCAACGTGCCGATCGCCACCGCGCTGCACCAGCCGGAGCTGTGGCGCCGGATCCTCGGTGTGGCCGCCCTGGTCGCCTTCAGCCTCGGTTACGTGCTGCTGTTCCAGTGGGCCCGCAAGCTGCGCCAGTCGCTGCTGCCGATCCCGGCGGGTCGGGCGCGGGCCGGGCTGGCGCTGCTGCTCGCGGTGGGCCTGGCCAGTCTCCCGGGCACCGGTGGGGACTGGCTGGCCACCCTGGTCTACGTGGCGGCGGCCGCGGTGTTCCTGCTGCCGCCGTGGGAGGCGTTGGCCGCCGTGGTGCTCTGCGCCGTGACGCCCGCGCTCGCGTCCTGGCTGGTGCCGGGATGGGGGGCGGAAGGCGGCATCACCTTCGCGGTGCTGCTCGCCTCGTTCGCCATGTTCGGGGTCTCCCGGCTGGCCCAGCGCAACAGCGAACTCCGGGCCGCCCAGCAGGAGATCGGCCGGCTCGCGGTCGCCGAGGAGCGGGCCCGCGCCGCCCGGGACCTGCACGACATCCTCGGGCACTCGCTGACCGTGGTGGCGATCAAGGCGGAGCTGGCGGGACGCCTGATCGAGGTGGACCGGGAGCGGGCCGCCGCCGAGATCGCCGAGGTGGAGGCGCTGGCGCGGGCGGCGCTGGCCGACGTACGACAGACGGTCGGGGCGTACCGGGAGGTCACCCTCGCCGCGGAGCTGGCCGGCGCCCGCTCCGCGCTGGCCGCGGCGGGCATTTCGGCGGATCTGCCGGCGGAGGTGCCGGACCTGCCGGAGGAGTGGGACCAGTTGTTCGGCTGGGCGGTACGGGAAGGGGTGACCAACGTGGTCCGGCACAGCGGGGCGCGGTGCTGCGTCATCCGGGTGCACCCGGATCGGGTCGAGATCAGTGACGACGGCCGTGGTCCGTCCACTCCGGACGCGAACGGGCACGGGTTGGTCGGCCTGCGGGAACGGGCGCGGCGACTGGACGCGGTGGTGACAGTTGGTCGTCGGCCGGAGGGCGGCGGCTTTCTGCTGCGGGTACACGCGCCGGGGGAGGCCCGGTGAGCGGCGGGCCCGCACCGATCCGGCTGCTGCTCGCCGACGACCAGGCGCTGGTCCGGGGTGCGCTGGCCGCCCTGCTCTCGTTGGAAGAGGACCTGACCGTGGTCGCCGAGGTCGGCCGGGGCGACGAGGTGGTGCCCGAGGCTCGACGCAGCCTCCCCGACGTCGCCCTGCTGGATGTGGAGATGCCCGGCCTGGACGGTATCGCGGCGACCGCCGCGCTGCGGGTCGCGCTGCCGACCTGTCGGGTGCTGGTGGTGACGACCTTCGGCCGACCCGGCTACCTACGCCGGGCGATGGAGGCCGGTGCGAGCGGTTTCGTGGTCAAGGACACCCCGGCCCGGCAACTCGCCGACGCGGTCCGCCGGGTGCACGCCGGGCTGCGGGTGGTCGACCCGACGCTGGCCGCGGAGACGCTGGCTGCCGGGGTAAGCCCGCTGACCGAGCGGGAGACCGAGGTGTTGCGGATCGCCCGGGTCGGTGGCACGGTCGCCGATCTGGCGAGGGCGCTGCACCTGTCCGAGGGGACCGTACGCAACCACCTGTCGGCGGCGATCGGCAAGACCGGTGCGCGCAACCGGGCCGACGCGATCCGGGTCGCCGAGCAGAACGGTTGGCTGCTCGGCGAGTGACCGTCGGCCGTGGGTGCCGGCGCTCAGGCGGTCGGCGGTGGGGCCGCCAGTTGGTCGACCACGACGACGCTGCTGCCGGGGCGGACCTCGGCGAGCAGTTCCCGTTGGCCGCTGGGGGTCAGCCGGATACAGCCGTTCGTGGTGTTCTCGCCCAACTCGTCGTCGTTGTGCCAGGTGTGCACGCCGATGTGCGCGCCGCGCAGCCCGGACGGCACCGACTCGGGGTCGTCGGGCACCGAACCGAGGGCGTAGATGTCCACCCCGCCGTAGACCTCCTCCGGCGGTGGGGTGCGGCCCAGGATGAAGGTCCGCCCGAGGGGAGTCTCCTGCCCGGACTGGCCGAGGCTGACCTCCCAGGAGCGCACCGCCTTTCCGGCCCGGTACCAGGTGAGCCGGTGGACCTTGCGTTCCACCACGATCTGGTCGCGCAGCGGCACGGTCTCGAACCCACCGGGCGGCAGCCAGGCGAGTCGTCGGTTGGCCGAGGGCAGCAGGACGGCGGTCCAGCCGGCGCGCCGCTGCGCGATCGGCATGGTCAGCTCGACACCGCGGATGGTCGGTTCGAGGAAGGCCCTCGGACGACCGCCGGGGGCGTCGTAGGCGGCGATCCGCCTGGTCGGGTGTGCGCCGTCGGTCAGCGGTGCGACGTCCATGGTGGCCGGATCGGCGGGGAACCCTCCGGGCGCGGGGTCGTAGTCGACCACCGGCAGCCCGTCCGGGGCGGGCGCGGCCGGGGGGATCGACTCCTCCGGGCTCTGCTCCACGCTGCTAGGGGTCGGGTCGGCTGCCACCACGTTGCGGTCGTCGGGGGCCGTCGAACTCGGGGTGAGGGCCTGGCCGACCAGCAGCGCGGCCACCAGCAGTACGGGTACGACGACGGCGGCGGTCACCCAGACGCCGCGGCGGCGGTACGGAGTCTTTCGGTCAAACGGCACGAAACCACTCTATGGTGGCGGACGCTTCGGGGCCCCCGGTTCGGCGAGACCCGCCGGCCGGAGGCCCCGGTCGCATCAGATTCGCGCGCCGACGTGGATGGCCACGGCGTCGTGCGCCGGCACGTTGGCCGCGAACCAGCCGTTACCGTCCACCGTGATCACCGGTCCGCTGCACGTGCCGCCCGCGTACGTGCCGTGGATGACGTCGCAGTATCGGCCGGCGGGCAACCCGGTGTAGTAGGAGCGGCCGTTGACCGCGGCATCCTCGTCGTTGACGGTGATGAAGCCCTTGCCGCTGCGGCTGAACGCGATGTGGTTGTTGCCGTTGTCGTACCAGTTGGCCACGCCGGCGCCCTCGGTCGCGTTGCGGAAGCCGACCATGTTGGCGATCACCGGCCAGCGGTGTTCGCACTCCCAACCGGAGTAGCAGGTGGTGTCGAGCGTCTTGTTCGCGCCGTCCGACGGTGGGCCGGCGTCCCGGTTGCTGAAGGTGTAGCTGGACATGACGGTAGGCGAGCCGTACGGCCAGGCCAGCATGAAGGCGTTGGCGAGCGCGTAGATGCCCCGGTCCCGGTAGGTGAGCACCCCACCGGAGTCGCGCTGGGTGTCGTGGTTGTCGACGAACACCGAGGCCGGGCCGGTGGGCAGGTGTCCCCAGCCCTCGCCGAAGTTGCGCAGGTACGCCAGCCGTTCGGAGCGGAACACCCGGGCCAGGTCCTTGCCGTAGCGGAACTCGTGCACGTCGCCGTTGCCGGTGTACTCGGTCGGCTGGACCGGCTCGCCGGCGCCGTAGATGACCTCCTGCACCAGGTACGCCGAGCGGGACAGCTTGCCCCGGATGGCGGCGATGTCGGCGGCCGGCATGTGCTTGCTGGCGTCCAGCCGGAAGCCGTCGACACCCAGCGAGAGCAGGTCGTTGAGGTACGACGCGATCTTCGTGCGGACGTAGTCCGACTCGGTCTTCAGGTCGGAGAGGTTGACCAGCTCGCAGTTCTGCACCTCGTACCGGTCGTTGTAGTTGGCGATGTCGTCGCCACCGTTGCGTCCGCAGTGGTGGAAGTCCTGGGTCTGGTAGATCCCGGGATAGTCGTAGTGCGAGTACGACGAGCCGGCCCAGCCGGTGCCGCCGTTGTCCTGACCGGACATGTGGTTGATCACCGCGTCGACGATCACCTTGACCCCGGCCGCGTGGCAGGTGTTCACCATCGACTGGAACTGGGCCCGGGTGCCCTTGCGGGACTCGATCCGATAGCTGACCGGCTGGTACGCCAGCCACCACTGGTTGCCCCGCACGTGCTCCTGCGGGGGTGAGACCTGGACGTAGCCGTAGCCCTTCGGGCCGAGGGTGCTCTGGCACTCGCTGGCCACCGAGGGCCAGTTCCACTCGAAGAGCTGGACGATGACCTTCTTGCCGCCGGACGGGGCGGCGACGGCCGGGGGTGCCGTCACGGTGGCGGGGACGAGCAGGCTGGCGATCAGGCCGAGGGCGAGGAGCGCCGAGCCGCGTCGACGTCGGTGCATGGGGACTCCTGACGGGAGCGGGGGTGGTGGTGCGGTGGGGGAGCGCCGGGTTGTCGGCATCTTGCAACCCAGGCTGAAATTTGCTGAAAGGTTACAAGCGTGTTGCAGCGACTGTCAATGCATGGACATCCGTCACTGTCCGGGTCGCGGAATGGAGCGGCTACAACGCACGCTCGCGCCCCTCGGTTCGATTTCGGCCCAGAAATTTCCGGCGGCGAATGATCCGCGCGCCCTACCGGTCCGTACTGGATGGGGGAGTAGGGGTCGGCCGGTGGTACGCCGCCGCGAGACGATCGAGGAGCAGATGGCCCGGGCACAGCAGGACAAGAAGGCGGCGACCGTCCGGACCAGCGCCAGCAGTCGGGGGGTGCGCACCCGGTCGCGGTCCGCGACCGCCCTGCTGATCGCGTCGGTGCTCGCCGCGCTCTGGGCGGCGATCATGCTGACCGGCGCCGGTCAGACGGCGTACGCGTACGGCTTCTTCTTCACCGAGTTCTTCGCCGGGGTGATCTCCCTGGTCGCGTTGAGCCTCACCGTGATGCTCGGTCTGCTCGCCACCGACCGGCTGGTGCTGCGCATCTCGCACCGGGTGCTGATGCAGTCGGCGCACCGGGCCACCGGCGTGCTGGGCGTCGCCGGCCTCGGCTTCCACGTCCTCACCAAAATCGCGACCGGACGGGCGGCGGCGACCGACGCGCTGGTGCCGTTCGTCGGCGGCCGGGGCCTCTACGTCGGGCTCGGCACGGTGGCCGCGCTACTGATGGTCAGCGTGATCTGGACCGGCATCATCCGGGCCCGCTTCGCCGGCGTCGGTCCGAAGTGGCTGTGGCGCGCGCTGCACTCCACCGCGTACCTGGCCTGGCCGTTCGCCGTGCTGCACGGCCTCAACGCCGGCCGGGCCGCGAAGTCCTGGGTGGTGCTCAGCTACCTCGGCTGCATCCTGCTGGTGGTGCTGGCCCTGCTGGTCCGGTTCTCGGTCACCATCGGTCGGCGCAGCCGCGAACAGCACCAGGCCGCGGTCCGCAACGCGGTGATGGCCGGGCGGGCCGAGGAGGCGAAGACCGCCAGATCGCTGCTGACCGGGTTGGGTCGGGGCAGCAAGGCCGCAGACAAGCGTCCGACCTGGGCGGACACCACCACCGCCACCTGGGCCGCGCCGGCCGCGCGCCGCGACCCCGAACGGTTCACCGTGCCGGTGGTGCCCGAGCCCGGTTCCCTCGTCGAGTCGACCCGGCCGAGCCGCCGTCGGCGCGAGGAGGAGCCGGCCGCGCGCCGCGACACCGAACGGTCCGCGCGTAGCCGCCGGGCCGAGGAGACCACGACCAGCCGATCGGCTCGCCGCAGCGTGGAGGACACCGGCACCCGCCGACGCGACGAGGAGGAACTGGAGCCGGTGACCCGGCGGCGCGGCTCGCGTACCCGGGACGAGGGCGTTCCGACCGGGCGGCGACGCGCCGACGCGCCGGCCGCCGAGCGGTCCCGTCGCCGGTCCCGCAGCGAGGACGAGGACAGCCGGTATTCGGCCCCGCCGCTGCCGACGGCCGAGCCGGAGGAGCCGTGGGACAGCCCGCGCCGGTGGCAGGCCGCCGAGCCGATCTCCGCCGGCCCGGTCTCCGCCGAGCCGATCTCGGCCGGCCCGGTCTCCAGCAGCCCCATCTCGTCCGCGCCGCGCAGCGGCAGCGGCCGGCACAGCGCCGATGACGACCTGCCGGAGGAGCCGGACTACTGGCGTCCGCCGGCCCGGTACGTGCCGGACGAGGTCCCGCCGCCCATCGACGACGACACCCCGACTCTCGTCGACCTGGCGTCCCGGCGCGCGCGACGGGCGGCCGGCGAGGGCCGGTCCAAGCGCCGTAAGGCCAGCGCGGACGCCGTGGACGGCGCGTACTGGGCGGGGCTGCGGGGTGAGGCGAAGTGATGCGCACCGCCGTGCCACCGGTCGCCTGCGTGGGCGAGCCCCGGCTCACCGCCGGCTTCGCCGAGTACGGCCGCCTCGACCTGCTCGCCCACGAGGAGGTGCACGGACCGATCGGCCCGATGGAGCCGGCGCAGCTGCTCCGCCTCGCCGAGGGCATGCAGCTCAAGGGCAAGGGCGGGGCGGGCTTCCCGTTCGCCCGCAAACTGCGCGCCGTGCTGGAGTCCTGCGAGCGGCAGGACCTCGCCGCCGTGGTGGTGGTCAACGCCAGCGAGGGGGAGCCGGCCAGCTGGAAGGACAAGGTGCTGCTGACCCGTGCCCCGCACCTGATCCTGGACGGCGCCGCGCTGGCCGCGTACGCGCTGGACGCCGACGAGATCGTGATCGGTGTGGCGGACGACGGGGTCGGCCGGGACTCGCTGATGGAGGCCCTCGAAGAGCGCCGGATGCCGGTGCTGACGACCATCGTCACCGTGCCGCACCGGTTCATCTCCGGCGAGGGCGGCGCGCTGGTCAACGGCATCAACGGGCTGCCGCACATCCCGCCCGGGACCAAGAAGCGCTCCAGCGACTCCGGGGTCAGCGGCCTGCCCACCCTGCTGTCCAACGCCGAGACGTACGCGCAGCTCGCGGTCGGCGCGCGACTCGGCCCGTACGAGTACGCGGCGCTCGGCACCGACGACGAGCCGGGCACCGTGCTGCTCACCGTGACCGGCGCGGCGGGCCGGCCGGCCGTGGTGGAGTGCACCGCCGGCATGCCGTTGCGCGACGTCCTCGACCTGTGCGAGGTGCCGGACGTCCAGGGCATCCTGATGGGCGGCTACCACGGCAAGTGGATCACCCCGGAGGCGGCGGAGAAGGCCGAGGTCTCCCGCAAGGGCCTGGCCGCGGTGGGCGGCACCCTCGGCGCGGGCATCATCATCCCGCTCGGTGTCGACACCTGCCCGCTCGGCGAGGCCGCGCAGGTGGTGCGCTATCTGGCCGGCGAGTCCGCCGGGCAGTGCGGACCGTGCAAGATGGGCCTGCCCGACCTGGCCCGCGCGGTGGACCTGGCCGTCGCGGGCAGCCAACCGGCGGACGTGGTGCGCGCCGCCGCCGGAGAGGTGAAGGGCCGGGGGGCGTGCAGCCACCCCGACGGCACCGCCCGGTTCGCGCTCTCCGCGATCGAGGTCTTCGCCGAGGATCTGCGGCTGCACAGCACCGGCGACGGCTGCGGCCGACGGGTCAAGGGCGAGATGGGGTTGCCGGGCGCACCCGACAACAACCCGCAGAAGCTCACCCTGGACTGGTCGCGCTGCGACGGGCACGGCCTGTGCGCGCACGTCGTACCGGACTTCATCCGACTCGACGCGAACGGATATCCCGCCTTCCCGGCCACCCCCGTGCCGACCTGGCTGCGGGAGGGCGCGCTGAAGGCGGTCAAGGTGTGCCCGGAGCTGGCTCTCCGACTCGCCAAGGCCGAGTAGGACGGCTTCCTGACCAGAACGGAGAAGCGGATGCGGATCGGCATGGCGTGGACAGGGGCCGGGCAGCTGCGCCGCGCCGCCACCGCCGGGGCGCTCGTCGTGGCCCTGTTCGGTGCCGCCGCCTGCACCGGCACCGCGCCGGGCGGGCCCGCCGTCGCCGGATCGGCTCCGGCCTCGACCGGCTCCGCGCCCGCGCCGACCGAGCCGGCGACCGGGCCACCTGCCGCCGCCCCGGCGCAGGTCCCGGACGTGCTGCGCTTCACCGGGACCACCCTCGGCGGGGCCCCGTTCGACGCGGCGCGACTCGCCGGTAAGCCGGTGGTGCTGTGGTTCTGGGCGCCGTGGTGCGCCACCTGCGCCAGCCAGGCGTGGACGGTGGCCGAGATCGCGCCCCGCTACCGGGACACCGTGCCGATCGTCGGGGTCGCCGGGCTGGGCGAGCGGAAGGCGATGAAGGAGTTCGTCACCGAGTTCGACCTCGGCGCGACGCCGCAGATCGACGACAGCAAGGGCGCGCTCTGGAAGCGGTTCACGGTGACCGAACAGAGCATCTTCGTGATCATCGACCGGAGCGGCAAGGTCGTCCACCAGGGCTTCCTGGACGGTGAGGCGCTCACCGCCCGGGTCGCCGCGCTGGCCGGGGCGTGACCGCCGCACTGCTGCTCGCGCTGACCGCCGGCATGCTCGGCGCGGTCAACCCGTGCGGCTTCGCGTTGCTGCCCGCGTACCTGTCGCTGCTGGTCGCCGAAGGGTCGGACACCCGCGGCGCGGTCGGCCGCGCGCTCACCGCGGCGGCCGGGCTGACCCTCGGGTACGTGTTGGTGTTCGGCGCGTTCGGTCTGGCGCTCGCGCCGCTGGCCGGTTGGCTGCGACCCCGGCTGCCGTGGCTGACCGTGGTGCTCGGCGTGCTGCTGGTGGTGGCCGGCTGCTGGCTGCTCGCCGGCCGGCGGCTGCCCGTCCCCGGCTGGTCCGCCCGCGCGCCCCGGCTGACCCGGTCCTGGCCGTCGATGGCGCTGTTCGGCGCGGCGTACGCGCTGGCGTCGCTGGGCTGCGCCATCGCGCCGTTCCTGGCCATCGTGGTGACCAGCCTCCAGGTCGGCTCGACCGCGCAGGGGTTGGCGCTGTTCGGTGCGTACGCCATCGGGATGGGTCTGGTGGTCGCGGTCGCCGCGCTCGGCGTGGCGCTGCTGCGCGACGGCCTGGTGGCCCGGCTGCGCGTCGCGGGCGCGCTGGTGCCCCACCTCAGCGGCCTGGTGCTGCTGCTCGCCGGGAGCTACGTCGCCTGGTACGGCTGGTACGAGATACGACTCGCCGCCGGGCGGCGCGACGCGCTCCAGGACCCGATCATCCGAGCGGCGTCCCAGCTCCAACACACGGTGGCCGACGCCCTGGACGCCGTCGGCCCGACCCTGCTCCTGGCCGCCCTGGCCACTCTCCTGCTGACAGCGGCCCTCACCAGGTCCCGCACCCGTCCCCGCGATCGTGCCGTTCCAATCGGGACGGAAGCCGCGGAGCCCCGGCTTCCGGAGACCGGCACCGCGGGGTCGCCGGGGTGAGGAGCCCGCCAGGTCGATGTGCTGAGGAGCGGTATGCCTCAGAGGCATATTCATGACTCTGAGGCATACCGCGCACTGCCGCATCCGCCCCGACGGAGATGACCGAGGGTGACCGTCAGCGGGGGGTCAGGCGGTCGGTGCCCAGGCGGTCCTGGAGGACCTCGGGGATCAGGACGCTGCCGTCGGCCTGCTGGTACTGCTCCAGGATGGCCGGGAAGAGCCGGCTGGTGGCCAGCGCCGACCCGTTGAGGGTGTGCACGAAACGGGTCTGCTTGCCGCCCGGCTCGCGGTACCGGATGGCCGCCCGACGGGCCTGGTAGTCGCCGGCCCAGGAGACCGACGACACCTCCTTGTACTTGCCGGTGCTCGGCATCCACACCTCGATGTCGAGGGTCTTCTTCATCGAGGCGCTGGCGTCACCGGCCGAGAGCAGGGTGCGCTGGTAGTGCAGGCCCAGCCCCTCGACCAGGCTTTCGGCGTGGGCGAGCATCTCCTCCAGTGCCGCGTCGGCCTGCTCCGGAAGGGTGAACTGGAAGATCTCCACCTTGTTGAACTGGTGCCCCCGCACCGTGCCGCGCTCGTCGGAGTGCGAGCCGGCCGACTCCCGCCGGTAGCACGGGGTGTACGCGAACGCCTTCAGCGGCAGCTTCGGGGTCTCCAGGATCTCGTCCTGGTACGCGCCGAGGATCGCCGTCTCCGACGTGGGCAGCAGGAACTGACCACGCGGGGCGGACGCCGAGTCCAGGTGGTAGACGTCGTCGTAGAACTTGGGGAACTGCCCGGCGGCGAAACCGGCCGAATCCAGCAGCAGGTGCGGCGGGAGCAGGAACTCGTAACCGGCCCTGATGTGCTGGTCGACGAAGTAGTTGAGCAGCGCCCACTCCAGCCGGGCGCCGACCCCGGTGTAGATCCAGAAACCGGACCCGCCGAGCTTGACCCCACGCTCGTAGTCGACCAGGCCCAACGCGCGGCTCAGCTCCACGTGGTCGCGGACCTTCTCGATCGCCGGCGGCTCGCCGAAGGTCTTCACCACCCGGTTGGCTTCCTTGCCACCGGCCACGACGTCGTCGCTGGGCAGGTTGGGCAGCTCGCTCATCGCGTCGCGCAGCCGGGCCTGCACCTCGTCCAGCTGGGACTCCAGCTCGGCGAGCTGCTTACGCTCCGCCTCCGGAGCGGCGGCCTGCGGCTCCTCGCCGGCCCGCTTCGCCTGCGCGTACGCCCGCGCCTCGGCCTTGCGGCGCTGCCGCTCGGCGTCGATCTCCGTGATCAGGGCGCGGCGTTCCTGGTCGAGCCGCTGGATCTCGTCCAGCGCTCGGGTGACCTCGGCGGGATCCAGACGCTTCGCCAGCGCGGTCGCCACCGCCTCGCGATCCTTCCGGATCAACTCCATGTCGAGCATGCTGCTCCGTACGCCTCCGTCCGGGGTTCACTGGTGAACCATCAGATGTTACCGTCGCGCACGTTTCCACCCGGGGACGGGGAGCGCGAGGGATTTCTACAGCCGGATCGGCATGAGCACCGAGTAGGTGTCCGCGTCGTCCGGTCGGCGTAGGGCCAGCGGGGCGATCGGCCCGTCCAACTCCAGCACCAGTTGCGGTGCGCCGGCCGCGTTCAACGCGTCCAGCAGGTAGCCGCCGTCCACCCCGACCCGCAGCGCGTCGGCGCCCAGGTCGGCGGCCGGGAGCAGCCGCAGCCCGCCCTGGTCGTCGACGCCGAGCACGGTGACCGCCCGGGTCGTGCCGTCGTGGTGCAGGGCGACGGTGGGGGCCGCCGGGTCGGCCAGCGCGGCGCGCAGCGTGGCCACGTCCACCGGGATCCGCCGCGCCCTCGGCCGCTCACCGACGGACTTGCGCAGCAGCCGGTGGTAGTCCGGGAAGTCGTACGGCAGGGCGCTGCCGGTCAGCGTCCGCTCGGCCACCCGCACCCGCAGGTCCGCGCCCGCCACGGTCAGCCGTACCGGCCAGGTGTCGGCGGTGTCGAGCAGCGGCCGGAGCTGGTCGACGAGGGCCACCGGCACGAACGCCCGCACCGGCGGCCCGTCGACGTCGGCGTCGGCCCGAGCCAGCGCGAGCCGGTAACGGTCGGTGGCCACGAGCCGGACAGCGTCCGGCTCCACGTCGAACAGCACACCGGCGAGCATCGGCAGCTCCGGGTCGACACCGACGGCGAAACGCACCGCGTCGAGCGCGGCGGCCAGGGCGGCGGGGGAGAACAGGACCGTGGTGGTGGCCGGTGCGGCCGGGTCCACCAGGGCGCGGAGCCGGGCGACCTCGCGGCGGGCGTCGCTGAGCCCCTCGGCGAGCCGGCGCAGGTGCGCGTCGAGCAGCTGGTGCACGGCGGCCGGCTCGGCGCGCACCGCGGCGGCGATCTCCGGAACCGGCATGCCGATCCGGCGCAGCCCGGCCACCAGCCGGGCCGGGGCGATCTGCTCCTCGGTGTACCAGCGGTAGCCGGTCACCGGGTCGACCAGGGTCGGCTCCAGCACCCTCGCCGAGTCGTAGAAGCGCAGGGCGCTGACGGTCAGGCCGCTGGCCCGGGCCAGCTCGCCGATGCTGTGCAGGTCGCTCACCCGGGGCATCCTGCCCCCTCGACCCGCTTGAGGGTCAAGCCGAGGGCTCCAGCACCCGGAAGGTGAGGCCGGCCCGGACGAGCCGGTCGAGCAGCGCGTCACCCATGGCGGCGACGGGGGTGAGCTGGCCGGCGGTCGGCGGCAGTTCGTCGAACGCCAGGCACAGCGCCGACTCGGCGAGCATCTTCGCCGTCTCGTCGTAGCCGGGGTCGCCGCCGGCGACCTCGGTGACCACCCGCTGCCCACCGCCGGTGCCGACGAACCGGACCCGGAACCAGGACGACGCCCGCTGCTGTGCGGTGGGCCCCTGCCCGGACGCGAGCCGGCCGAGCAGCCAACGTCGGCTCGGCGGCAGTTTCACCAGCCCGATCAGCGCGCCGAGCCCGGCCGCGCCGGCCAGCACGGTGGGCAACCGCTTCACCGCGGCGAAGTGCCGGTAGCGGAAGTCCGGGCCGTACTCCGGGCGGGCCGCCGCCGACCGGCGGACCACCTGCGGGTCGATGGTCGGCAGCGGCACGGTCCAGATGCCCAGCTCCGCCGAGCGGGCCAACCGGCCGGGCACCGCCCGGACCCGACGGTCGGTGGGGCGCGGCTCGGCCGCCCGGCGGTCCCGGGCGGCCCGGCTGGCCTGCCCGGTGCGGGAGAACGCGGTGAGCGCCGAATGGTAGGTGCCGGCGGAGAACCGGCCGCCCGCGCGCACATAACCGTCCACGGTGATCGGCACGTCGGCGGGTAGCTGCTTGACGGTGAACCAGGCGCCCAGGTCGTGCGGGATCGAGTCGAACCCGCAGGCGTGCACCAGGCGGGCGCCGGTGCGGGTCGCCTCGGCGTGGTGACGCAGATACATGACGTCGACGAACTCCGGCTCACCGGTGATGTCCAGATAGTCGGTGCCGGACCGCGCGCACGCCGCGACCAGTGGCTCCCCGTGGTGGATGAACGGGCCGACCGTGCTGGCCACCACCCGGGCGCTGTCCGCCACCGCGCGCAGTGAGTCGGCGTCGGTCACGTCGGCGGTGAGCAGCGGCAGGTCGGCCAGCTCCAGGTCGATCGCGGCGAGCCGGTCGCGGACGGCGGCGAGGCGCTGCGGGTTGCGCCCGGCGAGCGCCCAACGCAGCCCGGCCGGCGCGTGTCGGGCCAGGTACTCGGCGGTCAGGCCGCCGGTGAACCCGGTCGCTCCGAAGAGCACCACGTCGTACGTTCGCTCGCCAGTCATTCCCGGAGTCTGCCATTCGTGGTCGCCGATCAGCGCCTCCCCGGTCGGGCGTCACGGGGTGAACACGGCCCGTACGCAGCCGTCGGCCCGGTCCCGGAACAGCGCGTACCCCTCGGGGCCCCGCGCCAACGGCAGGCGGTGGGTGGCCAGGTGTTCGGTCCGCAGCTCGTCGCGGGCCATCAGGTCCAGCAGCACCGGCACGTCCCGTAGATCCGGTCGACGGGCGCCGCGCAGGGTGAGCCGCCGCTCGGTCACCGCGCCCAACGGGAACGCGTCGACGAATCCGTCCGTCCCGCCGAGCACCACCACCACGCCGCTCTTGCGACACGCGTGCACGGCCTCCCGCAGCGCGTCCGGTCGGTCGGCGTGCTGGCCACCGAACCGGTCGACGAACGACCGGGCCGGCGGCGCGTTGACCGCCACCACGCACACGTCCGGGCCGCGCCCGCCGCTGCGGTCGCGCAACTCCGCCGCGACGTCGGTACGGCGGTAGTCCAGCGGTTCGGCGCCGAAGTGCCGCTCGGCCATCCGCAACCGCTCCTCGTGCCGGTCGACGACCAGCACCCGAGCGGCACCACGCAGTACCGCCGCTCGGGCGGTCAACTGGCCCACCGCCCCGGCACCCCAGATCGCCACCACGTCACCGGGTCGCACCGCGCCCAACTCCGCGGCCAACCAGCCGGTCGGCGCGGCGTCCGCGGCGAACACCGCCCGGTCGTCGTCGACCGCGTCCGGCACGGCGAACGCGCCCACGTCGGCGTAGGGCACCCGCACGTACTCGGCGTGCCCACCGGCGAAACCGCCCGCCGCCCGGGGCCGGCCGAAGCAACCGCCGTCCGAGCGGACCCAGTCGTGCTCGGCGCTGGCCGGGTCGGCATGGGCGTTGTCGCAGCAGGAGTGCAGGCCCTGGCGGCAGTACCAGCATCCGCCGCAGGCGACGCCCGCGCCGACGACCACCCGGTCTCCGGCGCGGTGGCGAAGGACACCGGGGCCGACCTCGACCACCTCGCCCAGGAACTCCGCGCCGAGCACGTCGCCGGCGCGCAGCAGCGGGTGCCGACCGGCCAGCAACGGCAGGTCACCGCCGCAGGTGACGCTGCGTCGAACCCGGACGATGGCGTCGCGCTCGTTGCGCAGCTCGGGGTCGGGGACCTCGCGTACCGCCACCTCACCGGCGGCCACCCAACACAGCGCCCTCACCCGTGAACCTCGGGACGATCCAGCGCGGAGCGGTCCGCGCGGAGCACCTCGCCGGCCTCCACCCGCTGCTTGACCTGGCGCAGGGTCCGGCGGACCAGCAGGCCCGGGTCGTCGCCGACCAGGTGCGCGGCCAACCCGGTGGGCGGGGTGACGCCGGCCCGTGGCCGGGCGGCGAGTTCGGTGCCCCGGTCGCCGGGCGCCGGTCGCACCCGCACCTCGACCGCCCCGTCCAGGAGGCGCAGCGGCTCGGGCCATTGGCCGTCGGGAAGCACCTGCTCCGGCGGCCGGTCGACGGTCACCACCTCCCACCGGGCGGGCGCGGCGAGTCCGCCGTCCGTGCCGCGCCGGCTCCGCGCGCCGTCCGTGCCGCGCCGGCTCCGCGCGCCGGAATCGCCGTCCGCGCCCGGCCAACCCCGCCGCCGGGGTACGCGCAGCAACCGCGCCGCCCCGGTCAGCACCGCGCCGCCGAGGGCGGGTCCCGCCCGCGCCAGCCGTCCCATCGGTACCACCTGTCCTCCCGGTCCACGTCCCCCGATCGTCGGTCGCGGCCGGGTGAAGCGCGCTCGCCCGGAAGGGGTGAACCGGCCCGCGCCGGGTAACCGCTCGCCGACCGGGGGCGGAACGCGTGGTGGGGGTGGGGCCGGGTGCCGGAACAGAATCGCGTACGGGTCGAGCCGGCACCGGGACCACCGCTGCTGGCATCCCGGCTGACCCCGGCCGTGCCGCCGGAGCCGATGGTGGCCCGACCCCGCCTGCTGCGCCGGCTGGACGAGGGCAGCGCGGGACCGGTCACCCTGCTGGCCGCCCCCGCCGGCTGGGGCAAGACCACCCTGCTCGCCTCCTGGGTGCGGCTGGGCGGCGCCCCGCCCGAGGCCGAGCCGGGCACGATCGTGCCGGACTCCGGCGACCTGTCCGTTCCGTCCGCCGCCGGTCCGGTCTCGACGTGGATGTCGGTGGAGGCCGGCGACGACTCCGACCGGCTCTGGGCGTACCTCGCGGCGGCGCTGCGGTCGGCGACCGGTTCGGCGCAGGACGGCCCGGTGCCGGACCGGCCGCCGCGCCCCGACCAGCTGGAGGCGTTGGCCGCGACGCTCGCCGCAGCGGACCGGCCGGTGCTGCTGATCCTGGACGACCTGCACCGGGTCGCCGAGCCGGCGGCGCTGACCGGTCTGGAGTTCCTGCTGCGACACGCCGAGCAGCGGCTCCGCCTGGTGATCGGCGCGCGGGCCGGGTTGCACCTGCCCCTGCACCGACTCCGCCTCGCCGGCGAGCTGACCGAGATCGGGCCGGACGAGCTGGCGTTCACCGACGACGAGGTGGCCGACCTGCTCACCGCGCACGGCTCGGTGCTGCCGGCCGCCGCCGTGCACCGGCTGCGCGAGCGCACCGGCGGCTGGCCGGCCGCGCTGCGCATCGCGGCTTTGGCGGTACGCGGACAGTCCGACCCGGAACGCTGGATCGGGCAGTTCGGCGGCGACCAGCCGGAGATCGCCGGATACCTGCACGAGGAGGTCCTCGCGACGCTCGACCCGGCCGAGGCGGACCTGCTGCGGCGTACCGCCCTCGTCGACACCGTCTGCGCCGACCTGGCCGAGGCGCTGACCGGGCGCGCCGACGCCGGGCAGGCGCTGGCCGACCTGGCCGGGACCGGGGGTCTGCTGCACCGGCAGGACACCCGGCCGCCCTGGTACCGGTGCGAGTCACTGCTCGCCGACCTGCTCCGTGCCGACCTGGCCCGGCTGCCCGCCGACGAGCTGCGTGGGCTGCACGGACGGGCCGCCGACTGGTACGCGGCCGACGGCCGACCCGCCGACGCCCTACGGCACGCCCTGGCCGCCGGCCGGTGGGCTCTGGCCGGCGACCTGTTCGTCGCGCACTGGCCGGAGCTGACCCGCTACGACAGCGACCCGGTGCACGCACCGGCACCCGCGCCGCCGCCGGCGGAGGTGATCCGCGCCGACCCGGAGGTGGCGTTGGCCTGCGCCGCCGAGCGGGCGTACGCCGGTGATCTGCCGGCCGCCACCGGTCACCTGCACGCCGCGGCCGAGCACGCCGCGGGCCTGCCGGTGCCGCGCCGGGACCGGTTCCTGCGGTTGATCACCGCGCTGGAGCTGACCGTGGCCCGGCTCGCCGACGACCGGGGGGAGGTCCGGGCCGCCGCCGCTCGACTGCTGCGGACCCGCCCGCCGCAGGCCACGCCGACCCGGGTTCCGACCAACGCGCCGGCCGGCGCGGCGAGTTCCGCGCCGACGGCCGGTGGCGGCGGCACCGCCGACGACCTGGACCTGCGGGCGTTCACCGGCACCGCGCTGGGGCTGGTCGAGTTGGCCGACGGCGCGCTGCCCACCGCCCGGTTCGTCCGTGCCCGGGCGACGGCTCGGGAGGCCGGACGACCCCGCACCGAGCTGGTCGACACCAGCCGCGCCGCGCTTCTGCTCGCGGTGCGCGGTGAGCTACGGGCGGCCGAGCAGGCGGCCCGCGACGCGCTCGGCACGCCCCCCTGTGCGGGCTGGTCCGGTCGACTCGACTGCGCCTACGCCTATCTGGCTCTCGCCGTGGTGGCGCTGCTGCGCGACCAGCCCGAGGAGGCCACCGCGAACCTCGCCCTCGCCCTATCGGCGCTCGGCGTCGCGGGCGGTCGGGCCGGCGACTCCGCGGCGGGGGACGACGTGCTAGCCGCCTGCGGCGAACCGGTGGCGGCGGTGGTCGCCGCGCTGTGCCGAGCCCAGCTGCACCGCGACGCCGGCGACCTGGCGGCCGGTCAACGGTTGCTCGTCCGGGCCCGGGAGGTGCTGGCCGATCGGCCGTCCGCGGCCGAGTTGACCGCCCTGGTGCGGGCCGCCGAGACCGAGTTGCGCGCCGAGCGGGGCGACCTGGACTCCGCCCGGGATCTGCTGGCCGGCGCCACCGACGAGGGGGCCGACCCGGTGCTCGCGGTGGCGTTGGCGAGGGTGCAGCTGCGGGCCGGCGACGCTGCCGCCGCCGAGCGCACCCTGCCGGACTGGCAGGCGCCCGGAGCCGCGGCCTGGCCGCTGCCGGTACGCCTGGACGCGGGTCTGCTGGACGCGGTGCTGGCCGAGCGCGCGGGGGACGGGCGTCGGGCCGGCCGGATCCTGGAGCAGCTGCTGGACCTGGCCGGCCCGCAGGGCTGCCGCCGGGTGTTCACCCGTGCCGAACCGCCGGTGCGGGACCTGCTGGCCGCCCACCTGGACGCCGGCACTGCGCACTTCGCACTGGTCAGTGACCTGGTGCGGGGCGCCGGGCAGAGCACCGCCGGCCCGGCCACCGGGGCGGCGGGCACGCTCGACGAGCCGCTCACCGAGCGGGAGCTGACCATCCTGCGCTACCTGCAGAGCATCCTGTCCAACGTGGAGATCGCCAGCGAGCTGTCCCTGTCGGTCAACACGGTGAAGACCCACGTCCGCAACATCTACCGCAAGCTCGACGCGACCCGCCGGCGCGAGGCGGTCCGGCGGGCGCGTGAGTTGCGGCTGATCTGAGGTACGGCCGACCTGAGCGGCAGCGGCGGGTCAGGCGTTGGCGGCGGCGTCCGCGGCTGCCAGCAGATCGGGCAGGTCGTACCCGCCGTCGTGCCGGACCCCGTTGACGAACAGGGTGGGGGTGCCGTTGACCCCGCTGCGGATGCCCCCGACGAAGTCCCGGCGCACCCGATCCGCGTGCGCACGGCTCTCCACCTCGGCGTTCAACTCGTCCGGCGGCAACCCGACCTGCTCGACACCGAGCGAGAGGTGCACCGGGTCGAGTTGGTCCTGGTGCTCGTAGAGCCAGTCGTGCATCTCCCAGAACCGGCCCCGCGCACCGGCGGCCTCGGCCGTCTCGGCGGCCCGTTCGGCGTACGGGTGCACGTTGGCGATCGGGAAGTAGCGGTAGACCAGCCGTACGGTGTCGGCCCGTTGCCGCAGCAACTCGTGCAGGTTCGGGTATGCGGCGCCGCAGAACTGGCACTGGAAGTCGCCGTACTCGACGATGGTCACCGCCGCGTCGGCCGGCCCCCGGATGTGGTCCTCGGTGGTCACCGGATCCCGCAGTCGGGCGGTGACCTGCAGTGGCGTACTCATCCGGCCATCACCTTCCGGTCGGCGGCGAGTTGGTCCAGCGCGTCGAAGATGCCGTCGGCGCCGGGGTTGACCTCGGGCGGCGACAGGTAGCTCCAGGCCACCGTTCCCGTCGGGTCGAGGACCACCAGCGCGCGGGCCGCTTCTCCCCGTGGCAGGTACGCGCCGTAGCGGCGAGCCACCTCACCCTTGGGCTCGAAGTCGGCCAGCAGGGGGAACTCGATGCCCTGGCTCTCGGCGAACGCCCGGTGTGACCAGATGCTGTCCACCGAGATGCCGAGCACCGCCGCCTGGTACTGGGCGAAGACGGGTGCCGCCGACTGGTAGAGCGCCATCTGGTCACCGCAGACGGGGCTCCAGTCGGCGGGGTAGAAGGCGAGCACGACCGGCCGGCCACGGAACTGCTCAGGCCCGAGCAGAGCCCCGTCCGGGGTGGCCGGCAGGGTGAAACCGGGCGCCGCGCGTCCCGGTTGGATCAGCCCGTTCGGATCACTCATGCCGCCAGCCTGCTCCCGGGGTGGGTGAGGCGACCTCACCCACCCCGGGTGGTTCCGCGCTCGTTCCCGCTCGCTCAGCGCAGCACCGGGGCGACCGCGATGTGGTTCTGCACCTCCCGGATGCCCGGCGCGGACCAGGCCACCTGCTCCACCTCGGCCCGCTCGGGCATCGAGTGCACCAACCCGGCGAGTATCGCGGTGTCGCCGTGCACCCGGACGCTGATCCGTTCGGCCTCGGTCGCTCCGGCCCGGGCGAGGGCGTCGACGATCCGATCGGCCAGATTGCGACCGTCCGGCGGGGAGGCCGGCCGGACGATGATGCCGTTGCTCACCCCGCGTACGCCGGTCAGCCGGGCGACCGCGCGTTCGGCGGCTCGCCGCTGGTACTCCCACTCGACATCCCCGTGCAGGGTCACCCAGCCAGCCGAGACGGTGACCTGGAGTTTCTCGATGGGCACGAACGCGTCCCACTCCAGCGCGCGGCTTGCCGCCGCGGCCAGGTCGGTGTCGGCGCGCTCGGTCTCGTTGGTGAGCTGCACGGCCATGTCGTTGGCGACCGCCCGGACCGAGGCGACCCGGTGGGCGGCCCGTTCGGCGGCCCACTTCTTGGCGTAGCTGTCCACGCGGCCGGTCAGGGTGACGACGCCCTCGGCGACGGTCACGCCGATCTCGTGCGGCTGTACCCGCGGTTCCCAGGTCAGCTCGTCGAGAACGGCGGACTGGATGTCCTGGTCGGTGCTGCTGATCTCCGCGATGGCCATCTGTCCTCCTCCGCTGATCCGTTGGCGGACCGGGTGGTGGCTGTGGCCCGGGGTCCGCCGTGCTGCGATCCTGCCGCCGCTGCGGGTGAGCCGCCCTCGCCCGGACCGGGTGACGGCACGGCCGAACCTGGGCGGCTCGGGTGGAAGGTGTGAACGAACATCTATGGGAGCGCTTCCAAAGCGAGCTGCTTTCGGTTACGGTAATCGCGTTCCTCGATCGCGGGAGCCGTCGCGTCGGGTCGTGGGAGCCAGGGGCAGCTCCGTCCGTTCCCGTCGTCGTGCTCGTCCCCCGGGCCACGACGGCACCAGGCGATCGACCCCGTCCCCCGGGGCTGCATGCCGAGAGGAACCGCAGATGCGGAGACGCAGGCCGGCGTCCTCCACCAGTGCCGACGTTTACTTCGGCCGGCTCGTCGACCGACAGCTTCCGGCCACCGCGCCGGCGGCCACTCCGCTCTGGCCGCCAGCACCGGCGCGAGCCGCTGAGCTGGTGATCCGGGCGGGACCCCGGATCACCACCCAAACACCGGTCCGCCGGGTCGCCTGAGGGGTCCGGCACCCGGCGGACCGGCCCCCACCCACCCAACCCCCAACCCGACCCACCCCCCCCACCGCAAGCACCCCCCACCGCAAGCACCCCCCACCGCAAGCACCCCCCACCGCAAGCACCCCCCACCGCACGCACGCACCCCACCCCCGCACGCACGCGTCGATCATGGAGTTGTGGTGGGGGAAATAGTCGCGCCTGCCCCATTCCTCCACCACCACAACTCCATGATCGACCTAATGGAGCCTGACGGGCGGGGGCCTTGGGTGGGTGGGGTGACGGTTGGGCCCCGCTTGACCTGGGTCGAGCGGGGCCCGTAAGGGTGCTGGTGCTGTCGTTCAGACGGCGGGGGAGTTGGGCCGGTCGACGTCGACGAACTCCACGTCGTCGACGGCACGGTCGTCCCGGCTGCCGGCGGCCCGCGCGGCGGAACCGACGGCCCAGCCGACCGCCGCGCCGACGAGCGCGGCGCCGATCAGGAGCGTCCAGGGCAGTGCCGGCTGGCGTCCGGCGAGCGCGTCGAAGGCCAGCGAGGCGCGGCGTCGCGCCTCCTCGGCGGCGGATCCCACCAGGTCACCCGCCTCGTCGGCGAGGTCATTGCTGTTGCGACGGGCCGAGCGGGCGGTGTCCCGCACACTGTCTCCGGCGTAGTTGACCGCCGAGAGCAGGTGCTCCCAGGCCTGGTCCGCGATCCGCTCCGGCTTGCTGCGGCGGTCCAGCAGGTTGGTTCCGAACATCGTGGTTACCTCCTCGGGTGCCGAAGCCGCCGGCCACTTCGGACTTCGGCGTCTTTCCAGCGCGTCACGGTTTCGCCTATCCCGCAGTGCCCCACGGCGGTCGGGCGCAAACCCGACCGCCGCGGAGCACCCGGCACGTCGACGCGCCGCCGACTCGACGCGCCGCCGACTCAGCGCGCCACTGACGTCGACGCGCCGCGTCCCAGCGTGCCGCCGGTTCAGCGCGCCACGACTCAGCGCACCGCTGACACGGCGACGCCACGGGCGAAGTCGTCATCGTCGTCATCGTCGTCTCCGCCACCGAAACCGCAGGCCAGGACGAGGGCGAGCAGAACGCCGACGCCGGCCAGTCCGGCAAGTCGCTTGATCATCGAAGATCCTCTCCGTCACGGTGGGTGTCTCGGCCGATGCTAGGGCGCGCCGGCAACCGTGGGCGCGGATCGGGCCGGGCGGCTGCGGGCGACACGCCGGTGGCACACGGGGCAGGCGTAGGTGGCGGGCCGGTTGTCGGGTGCGCCGGGTGCGGACCGCTACCCTGGTTCGGCGGCGCGTCGGTCACGACCGATCGCCGACGGGTCAAATAACAAAAAGTCTTGAGTAATCAGATACTGAAAAGTGCGGATATGGGCGGCTTTGTGGGTCCGGATCCGCGAATTGCTCATCCCGAGGGGTGGCGACCGAGGCCGTCGGAGGAATACTCTCGGTCGCGGCCCGCGTACTGATGAGGCGCCCGGGGGACGGGCGGGTGGAGGTGCTCGCGTGAGCCTGTCGATCGTGAAGTCGGTTCTGTCCGGTGGTGTCGTGGAGATCGCCCCGCGGGGCGAGATCGACGTCGACACAGCGTACGAGGTGCGCGAAGCGATCGCAGAGGTGCTGGCCAAGGGCCGCCCGCTGCGCATCGAGCTCAACATGAGGCTGGTCACCTTCATCGACTCGGTCGGCATCAGCGCCATGGTTGCCGGCTTCCAGACCGCCGAGGTCAGCGACGTCAAGCTGGTGGTCACCGAGCCGAGCCGGTTCGTGCACCGGCAGCTCTGGGTGACCGGCCTGCTCGGCCTGTTCGGTGCCCCCGAGCCCTACTTCGCCGGCGCCGCCACCCCCGAGGTGCTGCCCGGCGCCTGACCGGGCCAGGCAATCCCGGTCAGGGCCGCTCGTCCAGCCCGGTCAGGTCGATGTCGGTCGCCTCGGTGACCGCTCGGATGGCCGTCACCGATGCGTACCCGGCGGCCAGCAGCGCCACGTCCGTGCCGGGCTGCGCGGCCTGCCCCGGCTCCTCGAGCGAGGTGCGGACGAAGCCGTGGCCGGACTCGGCCACCGTCATCTGCACCTGACCGAAGCTGGCCAGAGTGCCCCGACGCACCCCGCGCAGCTGCCCGTGTGGCAGGTCCGGGGCGTTCACGTTGAGCACGCTCTCTGGCGGCGCGGAGGTCAGCCGGGGGAGCAGGTCCAGGGCGACCCGCGCCGCGGTGCCCCAGTGCCGCTCGGCGTCGCGTACCCGGGCGGCGGCATCCACCGCCGCGCCACCGCTCGCGGCCGTGGCCTCGCCGGCCGAGAGCACGTCGAGTGAGACCGCCATCGCCCGGCAGCCGTTCGTGGCGGCGGTGAACGCGGCGCCCACCGTCCCGGAGTGCAGCACCGCCCGGCCGGCGTTGGCACCCCGGTTGACACCGGAGAGCACCACCGACGGCGGCGGGCCGAACGCCCCGTGCAGGGCGATCAGCGTGATGAAGCCGGGGGAACCGGCGACCGCGTACGCCGGCACGCCGGCCAGGTCCGGCAGCGGGTGGTCGTTCACCACGACTCGCCCGTCGCGCTCCACGGCACTCATCGCGGCGCTGGTGCCGCTAGCCTCCTCCATCGGCGCGGCGACCACCACGTCCAGGCCCCGCCGCGCGGCAGCCGAGGCCAGCGCCTGGATGCCCGGTGCGGCGATCCCGTCGTCGTTGGTGATCAGCACCCGGAGGGTCATCGCTCGACCACCCGGTCGGCCAACTCGTCCGGGGTGGTCCGCTCCTGTTGTCGGGTGTCCGCCGGGACCAACCGGACCCGGTCGACCAGCCCGGTGATCGAGTCCAGTCGTCCGGTGCCCAGGCCGTGCCGGGTCACGTTCAGCGCACCAGCGGCGGCGCCGGTGCGGATGGCGGTTCGGATGTCTCCGCCCCTGGCCACGACGGCGGCCACCCCGGCGGTCATCGAGTCGCCCGCGCCGCGCGGGTCGGCGGCCTCCAGCCGGGGCATCTCGACCTCGAACAACTCCCCGTCGATGAGCGCCAACGCCGGCTGGTCGGCGCGGCTCACCACCACCGTCTCGGCGCCACACTCGTGCAGCTCGTACATGGCCCGGGTCAGCTCCAGGCTGTCGTCGCTGCGGGCGCGGCCGTCGCGAATCAACTCCTCGTGACTCACCTTGAGGAAGAACACCCCGCTCTCCAGCACCGAACCGAGGTGGTCGCCGGAGAGGTCGACCACCACCCGGCCGCCGTTCGCGCCGAGGTCGGCGGCGAAGCGGCGGTACAGGTCGGCCGGGACGAGCCACGGCTCGTTCGGCCCACTGAGGATGCTCACCGGGGCCCGCAGTCCCTCGCCGAGGGCGAGGTTGTACAGCTCGTCGATCTCATGCCGGCTCAGCGGTTGCCCAGGCACGTCGACGATCTCCTGCCGGGAGCCCTCCCGGCGATCGTGCACGTACCCGCCGCTGCCGGAGTCGCGGACCACCACCTTGAGATCCACCCCCTCGCTGACCAGCAGCGGCTCCAGCACCTGGCCGATCTCACCGCCGAGGGCGGCGCAGAGCACCACGTCGACCCCGAGGGACAGCACCATCCGGGCCTGCCAGACGCCCTGCCCGCCAGGGTGCAGGTGCAGCTCAGGTTGGTCGTTCGGCTGATCGACGGTCACCGTCAGCTGTGGAGTGGGCGCGAAGACCATCACGTGCCCGCTCACCGATCGTCGCCGCTCATGCTGTCCGCCTCCGCCACCGTTGGGTGAATTGCTCCCAATCGACCCTAATCGGACAGGCGGTGGCAGGGTCTCCTATCGGCCCGGCCCGTCGCGATGTCGCGGGCCGTCGGGCGTTGCCAGCCAGACACCGGTACGGGACGATCGTGCGACCAGCGACGGCGGGAGACGGTGTGCTCAGCAGCGATACCTTCAGCTACACCGTCCAGGCCCGGTGCGCACCCACCGACGCGGCAGCGCTGCTCAGCGACCTGACCCGACAGGGCGAGCTGCACCCACTGATCGTCCGGGTTCGTCGGGTGCCGCCCCGGGCCGGCGCTCAGGCCAGCTACACGATCAACGATCGGCTGGCCGCCGGCCCGCTGCGCTTCCGGACTACCTATTGCGCGGACGTGCTGGTCAGCGAGGCCGACGAGATCGTCATGGTGGCTCGCCAGTGGCCAGCCACCACGGTGCGCAACCACACCCGACTGCGGGCCGAGCCGGACGGGCTGGTTCGCATCGACGTCGAGATCACCCTGACCGCGCCGAGCCCGCTGTTCCGGTACGCGTTCCGCCAGGCCCGGGCCGCCCACCTCGCACTCGCCACCCGGCTCGGCGCGGCCCTCGACAACCCCCAACCCCCGGGCTGACCCACCCCACTCCGCCGATCTTGCAGTTTCGGTTGTCGGTATCAGGGGGATAGCCCGTTATGCCGGGACAGTAAGTGCAAGATCGCGGGGCAGTGGGGCGTGTCCTGGGCATCAGGGAGCTGTCGCGGTGGGGCGGGAGGGGCGGGTGGTGGGGCGGGTGGTGGGGCGTCGGCCCCACGGCTTGTAGGTCGACAGCACCGTCGCGACGATCATCAGGCTGGTCGACACCGCCGGCGCGATCACCAGATCGGCGCGGTCCCGAACGGGCAGGGCGGCACCCATCGCCGCGGCGTGGCGCAGGTTCGGGGTGAGCAGGAACAGCACCAGCCCGACCATCACCGTGGTGAGGACGAGCTTGACCAGCACCCAGCGGTGGCGCAGCAGGCCCCACGGGGTGAGCAGCGAGCTGGCCACACCGATCAGCCAGACCAGGACGCTCAGCGGCGCGAACAGCACCGTGCCGACCAGCGCGGTGACCGGGTAGACCACCGCCGGGTCGGCTCCGCGCTGCACGGCGATGCCGAGGGTGAGCAGCACCAGGTCGGTGCCGAGCCAGCCGAGCGAGGTGACCAGGTGCAGGGTGAGCAGCGCCTTGCGGGCGGTGGGTCGTATCCGAGGCATACCGCGATGCTGCCCGCCGACCCCGGCCGGGTCGTCCGACCGCCGACGACATCCGGGGTACGTCCGGCGACGTAGCCGGGTCGACTGCGCATGATCGAGACGACATCGCTGCCGTCGGGGTGTCCCGTCGCGCGGACACCCCGACAGCGGCGACGGCGGTTCTAGTAGACCGACAGGTGCACGTGGTTGGTGTGGTCGGTGGACGGGGTGCCGTTGGCCCCGCTGTACGACTTCCACCCGCTGCTGGGCAGCCAGATCTGCTTGAACCAGATCACGTAGAGCACGGCCAGCCGGTCCGCGTTGCGGATGAAGTACGCGGCCAGGTTGTTGCCGTACGTCTTGTCACCGCCGGTGGCGACGCCGCCGAAGCCGCCCTTCTGTGCGGCGAAGTCGCAGGCCCGGCCCTTCGGGTGTTCACCGGAGCCGCTGGGGCGGTGGCAGGAGACGTACCGGGTGAAGCCGGCGGCCTTGGCCTGGTTGAGCGCGTGCAGGGTGCGCGGGGTGATGCAGCCGCTGGCCGGTGTGGGGTCGTCGACGCTGCACGACTCCGACGGCCAGGAGCCGTCGGAGTTACGCGGCGCCGCCGTGGCGTTGGCGCTGGAGGTGCCCCGGTTGGAGCCGGTGTCGGCGGCGGTCTGCGGCTTGGGCGCGGTGGCCACGGTCAGGGCCCGTTCGGCCTGCTCCTTGCGCTTGGCCATCACCGCCACCTGCTTGCGCTGTTCGTTGATCTCGCCGTTCAGGGCGACCCGGGTGCGGTTGGCCTGGTCCTTGCTGCTCAGGAGGTCGCGCAGCACCCGGTCCTCGTTGGCGGCGACCGCGTCCAGCGCGGCGGCCCGGTCCATGAAGCCTTCCGGGGTGTTGCTGTTGAGCAGCGCCGACATCGTGCCGAGTCGACCGGTGCGGTACGCCACTTCGGCGATCTCGCCGACCTTGCCGTTGCGCTGGTCGAGCTCGACCTCAATGGCCTTGAGTCGGGTGGTGAGCTGCTGCTGCCGTTGTACGGAGGTGTCCAGGGCGCGTTTCGCGTCCAGGTAGCCCTTGCTGGCCGCCTCGAGTTGGGCGCGCAACGACGGGGTGCCGCCCTCTTCGTCGGAGTCGGGTGCGGCGGCCCGCAGGCCGGTCGGGGGAGCGGCGGAGGCGGTGCCTGCCGGGAGCGCGACGCCGAGGGTGAACATCGCGACGATCAGGGCCGCCAGTCGGGCGGCGGGTGGTCGTGCTGGTGCCACTGCGCATGTCCTTCCGTCAGCCGCCGACCGGGTTAGCTGACGGGTTCGGGACGGAAGATCCCTACCGCTGACGCGGATGCACCCCAGGAACGTGGTTCCCCGGTTCGCCCATTCGAACGATTAGGCGGCGGCCGCCACCGGCGCCGGGAGGGCGCCGCCTGGTGGTGGCCGGGACCGAGCCTACCGGTGCCACTGGGGTGGCTGCAGCCAATGTGACGGACGGTGCGTGCGGCACCACGGAAAACTACCGCGCCGTCACCACTCGATCGAGCCGCAGGCCCCGGAGGCGGCACCGGGCTCGATCTGCAACGTCGCGTGCTCGATGCGGAAGTCGTCGTGCAGGGCCGTACGCGCCGCGGTGAGCACCGCGCCGACCTCCGCGCCGGGCGCCATGGTCAGGTGGGCGGAGGCCACCTCCATGCCCGAGGTGAGCGTCCAGACGTGCAGGTCGTGCACCTCGACAACACCGGGCACCGCGGCCAGCCGGTCGTGCACGGCGGTCACCTGGAGGTGCTCCGGGGCGGCCTGCACCAGGATGCGGAGGGCGGCGCGGGCCAGCCGCCAGGTGCGCGGCAGGATGAACACACCGATGGCGACCGCGACCAGGGGGTCGGCCCACCACCAGTCGGTGACGGCGATGAGCAGCGCCGCGCCGATGACGCCGAGTGAGCCGAGCAGGTCGCCGAGCACCTCCAGGTAGGCGCCCTGGAGGTTGATGCTCTCCCGGGCCCCGGCGCGCAGCAGGGCGAAGGCGGCGATGTTCGCGAGCAGGCCGAGCACGGCCACCACGAGCACCGGGCCGGCGATGACCTGGTGCGGGTCGCCGAAACGGCGGATCGCCTCGATCACCACGTAGATCGCGACGCCGGAGAGCAGGACGGCGTTGGCAAGCGCGGCGAGCACCTCGAGTCGGTAGAGCCCGAAGGTGCGCTGCGGGTCGCCGGTGGCCCGCCGGGTCGCCGTGATCGCGGCGAGCGCCATCCCGATGCCGAGCACGTCGGTGAACATGTGCCCGGCGTCGGAGAGCAGGGCCAGCGAGCCGGTGTGCAGGGCGACCACCGCCTCGACCACCATGAGGGTGGCGAGCAGCCCGAACGCCGCCCAGAGTCGACCCTTGTGCTGCTGTGCGGCATTGGCGACGGACCCATGGTGGTGGTCATGACCTGCGCCCACGAGAACCACCTTCCGCCGCTGGTCGGGACCCGGTCAAATGTATGCTCACATCGCTATGTGTGCAAGTGTACGGGCCGACGCCGCTGGTCGGCGGCAGCTCGCAGACATCAGCCGGTCGGGTCGATGGTGGTGAGTCGCTGGGTGGCCCGGGAGAGCGCCACGTACAGCGTGCGTACCCCGGCACCCGGATCCGCCCGGATCTCGCTCGGGGCGACCAGCACCACACCGTCGTACTCCATGCCCTTGGCCTCCAGGCTGGTCACCACCTGCAACCTCGGCGCGCCGAGCGCGCCGAGCCAGCCGGCGACCTCGTCGCGGCGGGGGACCGGCGTGATCACCCCGACCGTGCCCTCCACCTCGGCCAGCAGCCCGGCGGCCGCCTCCACGGTCGCGGTCTCCAACCCGGTCGGGGGCACCACCAGCTCGACCGGCTCGACCCCGGTGGAGCGGACGGCGGTCGGCAGCGGCAGGTCGGGGTAGAGCCGCCGGATCTCCGCCGCCGCCACCGCGAAGATCTCCGCCGAGTTGCGGTAGTTGGTGGTGAGCGTGAAATCGTGGCGCTTGCGCCGGCCCAGCGCGTGGTCGCGGGCCCGGGTCAGCTCCTCCGGGTCGCCGGTCCACGCGGTCTGCGCGGGGTCGCCCACCACGGTCCAGGAGGCCAGCCGACCACGTCGACCGATCATCCGCCACTGCATCGGCGAGACGTCCTGCGCCTCGTCCACCACCACGTGCGCGTACTCCCGGTAGTCCTCCGGGCGCTCCCGGGCCGCCGCGCGGGCGGCCCGCTGGCGGTCGCCGAGGGTGCTCAGCTCACGGACGCCGCCCGCGAGCTGGAACGGGTCGCGTCGCGCGCGGGCCGGCTGCACGGGCTTACCGAGCAGCGCGTCCAACTCGTCGAGCAGCGCCACGTCGGCGATGGTCAGCCCGGCCGAGTCCAGGTTGCGGTACGCGGCGTTGAGCAGCCGGATCTCCGCCGAGGAGAGGATTCCTCCGGCGTACCGGCGCAGCCGGTCCGGCTGGGCCAACCAGCCGAGCACGTGCCGGGGGTGCAGCCGAGGCCACCACGCCTTGAGGAACTCCCGGAACTCCGACCGCTCGGCGATCTCCGCCTCGAAGGCCGGCTGCTCCGGCAGTCGACCGGGGGCCACCTCGCGGGCCTGCGCCCACAGCGCGGCGAACACCCCGTCGAAACCGGCCCGCCGGACCTCGTTGCGCCGCGCGCCGCGGTGCAGCGCGCGGTCGCGGATGCGGTCCAGCGCGGCCCGATCCAGCCGCAGCAACGTGCCCCGGTAGAGCAGCCGCAGCTCACCCGGACCGCCCGGCACCGCGTCGCGGGCCGCCCGCTCCAGCACCCGACGCATCCGCAGCGAGCCCTTCACCGCCGCCACCTCCGGCGGGTCGGTGCGGGTGGCGGTCATCCCCGGAAAGAGCGTGCCCAGCGAGTGCAGGGTCGCGGTGTCCTCGCCGAGCGACGGCAGCACCGAACCGATGTACTCCACGAAGACCGCCGACGGGCCGACCACCAGGATGCCGCCGCCCGCGTAGCGGCTGCGGTCGGAGTAGAGCAGGAAGGCGGCCCGGTGCAGGGCGACCGCGGTCTTGCCGGTGCCGGGCCCGCCCGCGACGATCGTCACCCCGGAGCCGGGCGAGCGGATCGCCTCGTCCTGCTCCCGTTGGATGGTCGCCACGATGTCCCGCATGCCCCGGCCGGTGGCCTTGGACAGGGTGGCCAGCAACGCGCCGTCGCCGACGACCGTCATCCCCTCCGGGGCGGCGGCCGGGTCCAGCAGGTCGTCCTCGATCCGGGTGACCCGCTCGGCGCGGGACTGGATCGTGCGGCGCCGCACCACGTCCAGCGGCTGCGCCGGGGTGGCCTGGTAGAAGGCGGCGGCGGCCGGCGCGCGCCAGTCGACGACCAGCGTGCTGGCGTCCTCGTCGCGGATCCCGAGCCGGCCCACGTGCAGCACCTGACGGTCGCGCAGATCGAGCCGCCCGAAGACCAGCCCCTCGTGCTCGGCGTCCAGGGTGTGCCGTCGTTGCGCCGCGTGGAAGACCATCGCGTCACGCTCGACCAGCGCACCGAAGGTGCCCACCCGGGCCATCCGGTAGCCGTCACGCTCGGCGCGGACGGCCGACCGTCGCAGTTCGGCCAGTCGGGCGTACACCCGGTCGAGGTGTCGTTGCTCGACGGCGATCTCCTGCTCCAGGCCGGTCTGGTCGGTCAACGCACGCTCCTTCGAGGGTCGCCGGCAGGCGGCGGGAACCGCGCGGGCCAACCGCAGAAGGGTACGGCCCCGGGCCCGACCCGCCGCGCCCGAGGTGCGGGAACGTGCTCAGGCACTCGTCCCGGCCGGGGCGGCGCCCCGCTGCGCCGGCGGTGATTCGGCGAGCACCCGCCGCAGTACGCCGGTGAGCGCGGCGTTGACCTCCTCCGGGCGCTCCATCATCAACATGTGCCCGGCACCCGGGCAGACGGTCAGCTCGGTGGCCGGCAGGGCCGCCGCGATCGACTCGGCGCACGGCGGTGGGGTCAGCCGGTCCCGGTCGCCGACCAGTGCGGCGGCCGGCAGGTGGGCCAACGCGGCCAGGGTGTCCAGTCGGTGCTGGGTGCCGATGGAGGCGCGGAACCCGCCGATCGAGCGCAGCGAGGCACGCGCCACCGCGGACGTCACCAGTCGGATGTCCGCCGGATCGCAACGGTCACCGAAGAGCATCCACCGGATGCTGGGTCGCAGCGCGGTCAGCAGCGCGCGGGGAGCCCGCCACGAGCCGCACCGGGCCAGCACGCCCGCTCCGGTCGTCTCGGCCAGCCGGATCAACCGGGCGATCCGCGGCGAGAGCCCGTAGACGGTGTGCGTGTGCCCCTCGGCGGTGGTCGAGACGAAGACCAGTCCGGCGGTACGAGCGGCGAAATGGGTGGGGTGGCGGTGGGCGTACTCCATGATCGTCATGCCGCCCATCGAGTGCCCGACCAGCACCACCGGGCCGGTCGGCGCGACGGCGTCGAGCACCGCGGCCAGGTCGTCGCCCAGCTGGGCCAGGGTGGCCGTGGGCAACGCCATGCAACTGGACCGGCCGTGGCCACGCGCGTCGTAGGCGACCACCCGCACCGCCCCGCCGAACGTCGCGGTGAGCCCGTCGACCTGGCGGTGCCAGGCGCGCCGATCCAGTGTCCAGCCGTGCAGCAGGATGGCGGTGACCTGGGCGTCCGTCGGACCCGTCATCTCGACGTCGAGCCGTACGCCGTCCGGCAGACTCACCTCGAACCGCTCCGGCATCGCCACCTCCCCAGGGCCGCTCCGCACCACCAGCACCGGGATACCCGGCGGTAACACCGGCTACCCGCCATGACACCACGCCAATCGCCCCGTGGCGAACATTCCCGACCGCGCCCGTGCGCATCGGCGGCGGGCCAAGCTGAACGACATGGGGTCGTCGGGATTGCCCATGGGCGGGACGTCGGGGCAGGGACGCCAGGCCGGCGGTACGCCCCGCGCCGCGCTCGCCGATCTGCTCGCCGGCAATCGGCGGTTCGTCAGCGGCCAGCCGATCCACGGGCACGACGTCACGGCCGCCGCGGCGGCGGCCTCCGGGGACCAGCAGCCGTACGCCGTGGTGCTCGGCTGCATCGACTCCCGGGTGCCGTTGGAGGCGATCTTCGACCAGACCTTCGGTGCGATCTGCGTGATCCGTACCGGGGGGCACGTGCTCGATCGCGCGGTCTGCGGCTCGATCGAGTACGTGGTCGGTCAGCTCGGCGTACCCCTGGTGATGGTCCTCGGCC
This sequence comes from Micromonospora sp. NPDC049645, assembly GCF_040675155.1. Taxonomy (NCBI): domain Bacteria; kingdom Bacillati; phylum Actinomycetota; class Actinomycetes; order Micromonosporales; family Micromonosporaceae; genus Micromonospora; species Micromonospora sp. NPDC049645. The sequence goes on along the minus strand of NZ_JBFAOI010000011.1, from coordinate 100,571 downwards.
ACGAGCGGTGCGGCGCGGTCGGCGCCACGGTGGACGCGCTGCGCGCCGGGGAGCGCCCCGGGGGGTCGCTGGCGCACCTGGTCGACGAGATCGCCCCGGCGGTGATCGAGGCGGGGCTCGACGATCCGGCGGTGCAAGCGCTGGCGATCCGGCGGCACGTCCGGCGTACGGTGCGCATCCTGCGCGAGGACGACCTGCTGGCCGGGCCGGTGGCCACCGGCCGGGTGGGCGTGGTCGGCGGCCTCTACGACCTGGCCACCGGCGAGGTCGCCCTGCTCGATCCGGGGTGAAGCCCTGTTCGATCCGGGGTGAAGCCCTGTTCGATCCGGGGTGAACCAGCCGTGGACGCGCGAAACCGCCCGTCGGGAAGTCCCGGCGGGCGGTTTCGGCTGATGCGGTGGGGGAGAGCTCAGCCCTCGAAGACGCCGGCCGCGACCAGGCGCTTCTCGGTGGCCTCCCAGCCGTCGCCCGGGTGGCTGGCGGCCAGGTTGTTGATCTCCGCCCGGATCTTGGCGGCGTGGCCGGCGGCGGCCAGCACGCGGATCTCCTCGACGAAGGCGTCGGAGTCCGTGCGCAGGTGCGCGGTCTTGCCGTTGGTCAGGTTCCGCACGTAGGCGTGCTTGCCGCCGTTGAGCGGGATGAGGTACTTGAACTCGCCCAGCACGCTGAGGGCGCCACCCTGGCCAGCCTGGCCGGCCCGGACGGACGCGCGCGCGGTCTTAGAGGTGTTGCTCGCCACGGAGGTACTCCTTGCAAGACGTACGGGAGGACTGGACGTCCGGGGGCTGTGTGCGGGTCGTACGTGACTCGGCCCGCGAAGGTGTAACGCGGCAGAAGCCGCCGGTGGAACTGTACAGGACCACGACATCATGCTGGTCGTCGCGGTGTCCTGAGAGGCAACGGCGACCACCCGTCCGGCTATTCCACCCGGCGTTTTTTCCGATTCCCTGGCGCACCACGCGTCACAGGAGTCATCATGTGTTGCAGCAACCACCTGGGTGGACGAGGTCGTAGGGGAAGACGCACCTCGCTCTCCGGGAGGTCACCGTGCCAACGCGTGGCGTCGTATACGTCCACTCGACCCCGCTCGCCGTGTGCTCGCACGTCGAGTGGGCGATCGCGCGCGTCCTAGCCGCGCCGGTCAACCTGCAGTGGACGGCTCAGCCCGTCGACCCCGGCGCACGTCGGGCCGAGTGCGGGTGGACCGGTCGTCCGGGGACGGGCGCCGAGCTGGCTGCTGCCCTACGGCAGTGGCCCATGATCCGTTTCGAGGTCACCGAGGAGCCGAGTTCCGGTGCCGACGGTGAGCGCTTCATGTACGTGCCGGCCCGTGGCCTGTTCCGGGCCACCGTCGGCGTGGCCGGCGACATCCAGCTCGGCGAGGACCGGCTACGGGCACTGATGGCGGCCTCGCGGGCCCCGGAGGCGCTGGCGCACGCCCTCGACAAGGCGCTCGGCACGGCGTGGGACGCTGATCTCGAGCCGTACCGCTACGCCGGCGACGGTGCTCCGGTGACCTTGCTCACCCGGGTCGGCTGACCCGACCGCCGGCGAGGCGGGCGACGTGCACGCGCGCCGCCGGTGGAGCGTGCGGGCGGTAAGGTCAAGTTGCCCCGATAAGGTGGAACTGGTGGGATAGGCGGCGTGTCGAATCGCCCGTGGCGCGCCCGTGTCGCTGTCGCCGCCCTGACCGCCCTGCTCGTCTCCGGCTGCTCGGGCGGCTCGCCCCGTCCCGCCCCGACGCCCAGCGCGACCGCCCCGTCCGCCGACCCGAGCGTCCCCGCCGCGCCGCCGGCCGGCGACCCCGCCGGCCGTGCCGCCGCGCTGGTGGCCACGCTGTCCGACGAGGACCTGGTGGGCCAGGTGCTGATGCCGTACGCCTACGGCGACTCGGCGACCAAGGTCTCCGCCGGCTCGGCGGCCGGTAACCAGGCCCTCGCCGGGGTCGACACCCCGGCCGAGATGATCGCCAAGTACCGGCTGGGCGGCCTGATCCTGGTCGGCTTCAGCGCCGACGACCCGACCAAGGGCAACCAGGAGACCACGAACGTCGACAACCCCGAGCAGGTGCACGAGCTCACCACCGGGCTGCGTACCGCCGCCGGCCGGCTCGCCGCCGGTCCCGCGCCGTTGCTGATCGGCACCGACCAGGAGTACGGGGTCGTCACCCGCGTGACCGACGGGGTCACCGTGCTGCCCAGCGCCCTCGCGGCGGGCGCGGCCGGTGACCCGAAGCTCACCGAGGCCGCCTGGCGGGCCGCCGGCACCGAGCTGGCCGCGATGGGGATCAACATCGACTTCGCCCCGGTGGCCGACGTGCTGGCCACCCGCAGCACCGTGATCGGCTCCCGGTCCTACGGCGCCGACCCGAAGCAGGCCGCCGCGCAGGTGGGTGGGGCCGTCCGTGGCCTCCAGGCGGTCGGCGTCGCGGCCACCCTGAAGCACTTCCCCGGGCACGGCCACAGCGCCGACGACTCGCACCAGGACCTGCCGGTGCTCACCCAGTCCGTCGCGGCGTTGCAGAGCGGCGCGTGGCCGCCGTTCACCGCCGGGATGGAGGCCGGCGCGATGGCGGTGATGTCCGGTCACCTGGACGCGCGCGCGATCGACCCGGGGACCCCGGCGACGTTCTCGCACAAGCTGCTCACCGACGTGCTGCGCGGCCAGCTCGGCTTCAAGGGCGTGGTGATCACCGACGGGATGAACATGCCGCCCGCGAAGCGCTGGGCTCCCGGCGAGGCGGCCGTCCGGGCGCTCAACGCCGGTAACGACCTCATCCTGATGACCCCGAACGTCGGTCAGGCGTACGACGGGCTGCTCGCCGCGCTGCGCGGCGGGTCGCTGCCCCGAACCCGGCTGGTCGAGGCGGTCACCCGGGTGCTGACCATGAAGTTCCGGCTCGCCGAACTGCCGGCGGCGCAGATGTCCACGCTCGACACCCCGGCGCACCGGGCTGCGGCCGACGCGCTGGCCGCCGCCGCCGTCACCGTGCTGCGGGGCACCTGCGGGGCAGCGGTACGGACGCCGGTGACCGTCACCTCGTCCGGCGGTCGGGACGGCACCCGGGCCGCGCTCACCGCCGCGTTGACCGCCGCCGGGGTGCCGGTCAAGCCCAGCGGCGGCACGATCGTGCACCTGGTGGGCTACGGCGACGGCGCCAAGGACCTGCGCCCCGACGCGGCGGTCACGGTCGCCATGGACACCCCGTACGTGCTGGCCGACGCCAAGTCACCGACGCTGCTGGCCACGTACTCCTCCAGCCGGGCGTCGATGACCGCCCTGGCCGCCGTGCTCGCCGGGAAGGCCCGGCCGGACGGCCGGTCCCCGGTGGCGGTGCCCGGCCTGCCGGCGACGACCTGTCCCCGCAGCTGACCGCGCCCGGGGCTCGCCGGCCTCCCCGACCCGGCACGCGCGCCCCGGAAATCCGGTCGCCCGCACCCGGCCGGTCTGCCAACCTCGCCCCATGGGAGTGGCAGAAGGATTCCGGCACGTGCGGCGGGCGGACGGCACGGTGGTGATCACCCACCACGGGCGGGTGGCCGGCACGCTGCGCGGCGCTCGGGCCGCCGAGTTCCTCGCCGAGGTCGACGACGACCCGCAGCTGGTGATGGCCCGCTGGACCGGCAACTACCGGCACGGCAACGAACGCACCGCGAAGCAGCACCCGCGCAACCGGGCCTGAAACGAGCAGGGCCCTCCTCGATGAGGAGGGCCCTGCTGGCGTCAAGCGGGATCGTGCGGGTCTTCGCCCACCCTCACGGCCGGGTGAAGACGAGAGCCACGTTGTGACCGCCGAAGCCGAACGCGTTGTTCAACGCGGCCGGGATCTCCATGTGGCGGGCCTTGTGCGCGGCGACATCCAGGGTGAGGCCGGGCTCCGGGTCGTCGAGGTTGATCGTCGGAGGGACGACACTGTCGCGGATCGCCAGGATGGTGGCGATCGACTCCAGCGCGCCGGCCGCACCGAGCAGGTGACCCGTCATCGACTTCGTCGCGGACAGCACCGGGTGGTCGCCGAGGGCCTTGTGCAGCCCGCCGATCTCCAGCATGTCCCCGACCGGGGTCGAGGTGGCGTGCGCGTTGACGTGCACGATGTCCTGCTTGGCCACGTCCGCGTCGGCGATCGCCTTGGCGATGGCCCGGATGGCGCCCTCGCCCTCGGCGTGCGGCTGCACGATGTCGTACGCGTCGGAGGTGATGCCGGCGCCGGCGAGGCGCGCGTACACCCGGGCGCCCCGGGCTGCGGCGTGCTCGGCCCGCTCCAGCACCAGGATGCCGGCGCCCTCACCGAGGACGAACCCGTCCCGGGCCCGGTCCCACGGGCGGGAGGCCCGCTCCGGGTCGTCGTTGCGGGTCGACATGGCCCGCATCGAGCTGAAACCGGCGATCGGCAGCGCGTGGATGACCGCCTCGGTGCCACCGGCAACGACCACGTCGGCCCGGCCGGAACGGATGATGTCCAGACCGAGGGCGATCGCCTCGGCACCGGTGGCGCAGGCGCTGGCCACCGAGTGCACGCCGGCCTTCGCGCCCACCTCCAGCCCCACCCAGGCGGCGGGACCGTTCGGCATCAGCATCGGAATGGTGTGCGGGGACACCCGCCGCGGCCCCGACGCCTCCAGGATGTCGTCCTGGGCGAGCAGGGTGGTGGCACCGCCGATGCCGGAGCCGACGCTGACGGCCAACCGCTCCCCGTCGAGGTCGGAGCCGGCGAGGCCGGCGTCCGCCCAGGCCTGCTGCGCCGCGATGAGCGCGATCGCCTCGGAGCGGTCCAGGCGGCGCAGGCGGACCCGGTCCAGCACCTCGGACGGCTCCACGGCCAGCTGGGCCGCGATCCGGACCGGCAGTTGCTCGGCCCACTCCTGGGTGAGGGCACTCACCCCGGAGCGGCCGGCGAGCATGGCGTCCCAGGTCGACGCGACGTCCCCGCCAAGCGGGGTCGTCGCGCCGAGCCCGGTGACGACGACGTCGGGACGACTCATGATCAGGACTGCGCCGCGATGTAGCTGACAGCGTCACCGACGGTCTTGAGGTTCTGCACCTCGTTGTCCGGGATCTTGACGCCGAACTTCTCCTCGGCGGCCACCACGACCTCGACCATGGAGAGCGAGTCGACGTCGAGGTCGTCGGTGAAGGACTTCCCCTCGGCCACGTCGTCCGGGTTCACCCCGGCAACCTCTTCGAGGATCTCGGCGAGGCCGGTGGTGATCTCGTCACGGGTCATTGCGGTTGGTTCCTTTCATCGGGGTTCTCCGGCGGACGGCGTCGCCGACCGCCACTCCTCGACGCGTACGCGCCCGAGGGGGTCATCAGGGGCAGCGGACGACCTGACCGGCGTAGGTCAGGCCACCGCCGAAGCCGAACAGCAGCACCGGCGCGCCCGAGGGCACCTCCCGGCGCTCGACCAGCTTGGACAGGGCCAGCGGCACGCTCGCCGCGGAGGTGTTGCCGGACTCGACGATGTCCTTCGCGATGATCGCGTCGGGGATGTTGAGCCGCTTGGCGATGCCGTCGATGATCCGGGCGTTGGCCTGGTGCGGCACGAACGCCGCCAGCTCCGACGGGTCGACCCCGGCCCGCTCGCAGGCCTGTAGCGCGAGCGGCGCCAGCGCGGTGGTGGCCCAGCGGAACACCGCCTGCCCCTCCTGCTGGATGTACGGGCGCCAGCCCTCGATGCGGACCGCGTCGCTCTTGTCCGGCACCGAACCCCAGACCACCGGGCCGATCCCGGCCGGCTCGTCGTCGGCGGTGGCGGAGACCACTGCGGCGCCCGCCCCGTCGGCGAAGATGATGCAGGTCGAGCGGTCGGTCCAGTCGGTGAAGTCGGACAGCTTCTCCGCGCCGATGACGATCGCGTTGCGCGACGCCCCGGCCCGAATGGCGTGGTCGACGGTGCCCAGCGCGTACGCGAAGCCCGAGCAGGCGGTGTTGAGGTCGTACGCGCCGGGAGCGGTGATGCCCAGCTTGGCGGCGACCCGGCAGGCCACGTTGGGGCTGCGGTCGATGGAGGAGCAGGTGGCGACCACGACCAGGTCGATGTCGGCGGCGGTCAGGCCCGAGTTGGCAAGCGCCTTGTCGGCGGCGGCGGCGGCCATGTCGGCCACCGTCTCGCTGTCGGCGATCCGCCGGCTGACGATGCCGACCCGGTCGCGGATCCACTCGTCGTTGGTGTCGACGAGCTGGGCGATGTCGTCGTTGGTCACCACCCGGGAGGGCTGGTAGTGCCCCATCGAGACGATGCGACTGCCAGTCATGAACGACCTCCGATGCGGGCGATCAGGTCCCGTGCGGCCGGCAGGTCGTCCGGGGTGTTCAGGGTGACGATCTCCGGGGCGCCGTCGCCCTTGAGCTCTCGCTTGATAAGCCCGGCGAGGGAGCCGGCCGGCGGCAGCTCGATCACGCCGGTGACCCCGAGGTCGGCCAGCGTGCGCATGCACAGGTCCCAGCGCACCGGGGCGGTGACCTGACGGACGAGGCGCTGCACCATGGCCGGGCCGTTGTCGACGGCGGTGCCGTCCAGGTTCGACAGTAGGGTTCGGGCCGGGTCGGCGGGGGTGATCTGCGCGGCCGCCGCGGCGAGCGCGGTCTCGGCCGGAGCCATGTACGGGGTGTGGAACGCGCCGGCCACCTTCAGTCGGACGACCCGGGCCCGGGTGGGCGGCGCGGCGGCGAGCTTGTCGAGGCCGGGCAGGGCGCCCGCGGCGACGATCTGCCCGGCGCCGTTGCGGTTGGCCGCGTACAGGTCGTTGGCCTCGATCGCGGCGATCACCTCGTCGGGGTCACCGCCGAGCACCGCGGCCATTCCGGTCGGCTCCAGCGCGCACGCCGCGGCCATCTCCCGGCCGCGTACGCCGGCCAGGGTGATCGCGGCGTCGGCCGACAGCACACCGGCCACGGCGGCGGCACCCAGCTCGCCCACGCTGTGCCCGACCGCGAGCGCGACGCCGTCCAGGGGCAGCTGCTCGGCCGCGAGCAACGCCGCGGCGACCAGCAACGGCTGGGTGCGGGCGGTGTCCTTGATCTCGTCGGCATCGGCGTCGGTGCCCAGGTGCAGCAGGTCGACCCCGGCCAGCGCCGACCACTCGCGCAGTCGCGCCGCAGTGCCGGTCAGGTCGAGCCAGGGGGTCAGGAAGCCGGGTTTCTGAGAACCCTGGCCGGGACTAAGTACGGCGAGCACCCCTATGACTCTCCCGGATAAAGGCGGGTAACGCTGTGCCGCCTTCGACCAAACCGCACTAGGGCCTTTGGAGGTTTCCTACAAAGATCGGCGGGGATCATCCTCGGTTTGGGGGGATTTCCGGCTGCCCGGGGTCATTGTCTGAGTCGGGACCTGCGAGGCGAGCGGGACAACCGGATCCAACCGACCCACGGTCAGCGCCACCTGAAGGGCGAACGCGTCGCGCGGAGACAGCGGCGAGAACCCGGTCACCTCGGCGATCCGACGCAAACGGTAACGCACCGTGTTCGGGTGCACGAACAGTGCCCGAGCCGCGCTCTCCAGCGTGCCACCGGCGGCCAGGAAGGCGTCCAGGGTCGCCAGCAGTTCGCCGCCCGCGCGCACCAGCGTCGCGTACACATCGTGACGCAGCCGGCGACGGGCCTCCGCGTCGCCGGCGAGGGCCCGCTCCGGCAACAGGTCCGCGGCCGGCACCGGCCGGGGCGCGCTGGGCCAGGCCGGCGCGGCCCGAAAGCCGGACAGGGCCGCGCGCGCCGACTCGGTGGCCTCGTCCAGGCTCGGTACGGCCGGACCGACCACCACCGGGCCGTCGCCGAACGCGCTGAGCAGCTTCGCGGTGGCGGTCAACGGGTCCGGTGCGCCACCCAACACGATCACCAGCCGGTCGCCGTGGACGCCGCCGATCACCTCCACACCGATCCGGCGGGCCTGTCGGTAGACCACGTGCAGCACCGCGGAGACCTCCCCACCGGGTGATCGACCGACCGCCACCGCCACCGGCGGCGCGTCCGCCCAGCCGAGCGCGGCGGCCCGACTGGCCAGGACGTCCGGCGAGTCACCCCGCAACAGCGCGTCCACCAGCAGCGCCTGCAACCGGGCGTCCCAGGCGCCGCGCGACTCGGCGGCCCGCGCGTACACCCGGGCGGCGGAGAACGCGATCTCCCGGGAGAAGCGCAGCACCGCCTCGCGTAGCTGCTGCTCCTCGCCCTCGGCGGCCAGGTGCGACACCTGCTCCTCGACCACGTCGATCGTCACCTTGATCAACGCCACGGTCTGCTGAAGGGTGATCGAGCGAGCCAGCGCCTGCGGGGCGGCGGCGAAGACCTCGTCCGAGACCTCCTGGGTGCTGTCCGCCGTGCCACCGCCGTCGCGCAACCACTGCACCAGCGACCGGGCGCCCGCCTGGGCGACCAGCATCACCCACGAGCGCTGATCGGCCGGCAGTGCCCGGAACCAGGGCAGAGTCTCGTCCATCCGGGCCACGCTGGAGGTGGCCAACGCCCCCGCCGATCGTTCGATCCGGCGCAGCGTGGCCGACAGCTCTCCACCGCCTGGCGTGCTCACCGCCCTAGCCTGACACGTCGTGAGCAGGCCATCCACGTCGGCACCGGTCAGCGCGGCGGGCCCGGCGGCGCTTGGCGGCGCTTGGCGGCAGCTGCGGCGCGTTTGGCGGCAGCGGCGGCGCCTTGCAGCGGCGGCGCCTGGCGGCACCGGTGGGCCCGGGTCACGGCTGCGGGGGAGTGGGCAGGCCCAACTCCTGGGCCAGGATCGCGGCCTGCACCCGGTTGCGCAGGCCCAGCTTCGCGAGGATCCGACTCACGTGGGTCTTGGTGGTGCTCTCCGCCAGCACCAGCCGATCCGCGATCTGCTGATTGGACAGGCCCAGCCCGAGGCAGGCCAACACGTCCCGCTCGCGCGGGGTGAGGGTGCCCAGCGCGGCCCGGGTGTCCGCCGAGGCGCCCGGCGCGGTGGCCGCGAACGCGGTGATCAACCGGCGGGTCACCGCGGGGGCGATGAACCCGTCGCCCCGCGCCACCGTACGCACCGCGCTCACCAGACCGTCCGCGTCGGTGTCCTTGAGCAGGAACCCGGCCGCCCCGGCCCGCAGCGCCCCGAAGACATACTCGTCGAGGTCGAAGGTGGTGAGCACCAGCACGTCGGCGAGCCCGTCGGTGACGATCGCCCGGGTCGCGGAGATCCCGTCCCGGCGGGGCATCCGTACGTCCAGCACCGCCACGTCCGGGCGCAACTCCCGACACAGTCGGACCGCCTCGTCGCCGTCGGCCGCCTCGCCGACCACCTCGACGTCCGGTGAGCCGTTCAGGATCAGGGCCAGTCCGGCGCGTACCGCCGGTTGGTCGTCGGCGAGCAGCACCCGGACCGACGCCGCGCCCGCGTCGCCCGCTGCCCAGCGCGGCCCGGTCACCCGCCCTCCCCGGTGGGTAGGGCGGCCCGCACCTGCCACCGGCCGTCGCGCGGCCCGGCGGTGAACCGGCCGGCCAGCAGGGTGGCCCGCTCCCGCATCCCGATCAGCCCGGCCCCGGCGCCCGGCAACCCGGCCTCGCCCCGACGCACCGGATTCTCCACCGTCAGCACGACCTCGGCCGGCCGGTACGCGATCGTCAGCTCCGCCTCACCCGTGCCGTGCTTCAACGCGTTGGTCAGCGACTCCTGCACGATCCGGTACGCGGCGAGGTCCACCCCCACCGGCAGCGTGCCCGGCGTGCCATCGGTCCGGACCCTGACCGCGAGGCCGGCCGCCCGGATTCGCTCGACCAGCCCGTCCGCCTCGGCGAGGCGCGCGGTGACCACCTCCGCACCGACCGACCCGCCGCCGGGTCCGGGCTCGCGCAGCACCTCGATCATCTGGCGCATCTCCGCCAGGCCCTGCACGCTGCTCTCCCGGATCACCCGCAACGCCGACTCCACCTGACCGCGATCCAACCCGGGTACGGAGAGCACGGCGGTGGCGTGGATGGCCACCGCGCTGAGATGGTTCGCGACCACGTCGTGCAGCTCGCGGGCCATCCGGGCCCGTTCGGCGCTGACCGCCTGCCGGCGGTCCAACTCGACCAGCCGGGCGGTCTGCTCGGCCCGCGCCCGCTCGGCGGCGGCCTGGTCGCGGTACTGCCGGACACTGATGCCGGTCAGGACCGGCAGCAGCCCGACGAGCACCACCAGGACCCCGAGCGCCGCACCGCGCCACTGGCCGTACCCGAGCACGCCGACGACCGCCCCGATCAGGCTCAGCGCGATGGTGACCCGCAGCAGCCACCGCCACAGCCGGGGCGGGCCGTACACGCAGGCGTCGTAGAGCACCTGCGTGTAGACCAGCACCGTGCCCAACGAACTGCCCAGCACCGTGTCGACCACAAGCGCGCCCGTCCCCACGGCCAGGCTGGCGCGCGGTGCGACCCGCCGCAGGCCGACGGCGACGCAGACCGCCACCAGCGGCGGCAGGAACAACGCCGACGGCACCTGCGCGCCCGGACGGGCCTGTGGCTGCCAACCCAGGGCGTACAGCACCAGGCCGCCGGCCAGCGACGCACCGGCGAGCACGAGGTCACGGCCGAAGGTGCCGGAGTCGAGCCACGGTGGCGGACGCATGACCCGATCCCACCACAGCCGTCGCCCGCCCAACTCCGACCGGGGACGGACCTCTCCGGCACCGACATGCGCCGAAAGAGGTACCGCACTGTCGACCACCGCCGGTGCGCCCCGCGAATGAACGGTGCGGAAAGAAGCTGTGAACTGCGCAACCAGGTCCCACACTCGGCGGCGTCCGGCGGAACCGGCCGGCCCGGACCCCGGGTACGCTGCGCGCGGCCCGTCGGTCCCGGCCAGTACGGTGACAGGGCACGTCGGGGGACACCCGCGGGTGAGGCGAGCGTGAGGAGACCGGGGATGGCGCACGGGGAGGCCGAGCACGGCTGCGCCCAGGGCGAGCCCTGTCGGCCGGGGCACCACGACCCGCAGCCGGCAACCGGCAAGCACCGCCGGTCGGTCGGCGGCGCGCCCGCACACCCGATGGAGCCGCTCGCCGGGCGGGCCGACGACGAGCCCGTGTTGCCCCGGCAGCGTTCCAACGAGCCCGCCGGCCTCGCCGAGCCCGACACTGACGTTCCGGGTGGTTGCCTCAGCGAACTTCCCGGCTGGGCCGGGGCGCACCGGCACGGCCCGGTCCGGCCACGTCCGCGAGCCACCCGCAGGGAACGCCCACCGCGCCGCTGGTGCTGAACCTCACCACCATCGGGCGGCGGTTCAGCGTGTGCGGCGGCGGTTCAGCTCGCGCGGTGCAGCTCCGCGTGTGCGGCGCGGTTCAGCGCGCGCGGTGCAGCTCCGCGTGTGCGGCGCGGTTCAGCTCGCGCGGTGCAGCTCCGCGTGTGCGGCGCGGTTCAGCTCGCGCGGTGCAGCTCCGCGTGTGCGGCGCGGTTCAGCGCGTGCGGCGGCGGATCAGCAGGGCGATCCCGGCGAGGCCGACCGTGATGGTCACCATCACGCCGACGTTGAGCAACAGTAGGCGTTGCAGGTCGCCGAGCGCCTCGTCGAGGTCCTTCGCCGGGTCGAGCGTGTCCTCCGGGAGCACCCGCTCGCCGCCGCCGACACCACCGCTGACCGTGTCGAACTGCCGCTCCAGCGGCACACCGGCGGTGCGCAGCGTCTCGGACATGTTGAGCCGACCCAGGAACCACCCGGCGGTGGTCTTGCGGCCGTCCGGCTGCTTCGCCGGCCGGTAGACCCGGGGGCCGCCGACCGCCCTGGGGTAGAGGTCGTACGTCTGCTTCGCCGTCTCCCCCGAGAGCACCACGACCGTGTACTTCGGACCGAGGTCGGCCGCCTTCGGGCCGGCCGGCATGCCGGTGCGGGCGAGGAAGTTGATCTGGTCGATGACCGCGCCCACGAGGGCGGGCTCCGTGTCCGCGTGCATCCGCAGCGGCGCGGACAGGCCCACGCCGGTGATGTCCACTCCGGCGGGTGCCGGCGGCTTCGGCGCCGCCGAGGCCGAGCCGGCGGTGCCGAGCGACAGCAGCGCCGCCGCCAGCGTGCCCGCCAACACGGCGGCCAACCGCCTCATGTGTCGGACCATCCCGCCTCCTCGCCCCGTTCGATGGATGGCTTCGTCGTGACGTCTGGACCGAGCTGCCGGTGCGGCACCGACCGGATGGTCGCACCCACTCCTACAGACTCCGCAGAACATCGATGAGTTGCAGCTTTCGGAACAGTAATTGGAACTATCTGCGATCTCTGCTCGACTAATGAGGAGCCGTTTGATCAGCGGGCGGATCGTACCCTTACGGAGGGGTTCATGGGGGGCAGGGTTACACGTACGGTGCGGGTCGTGCCAGTGGTGCTCGGCGTGGCGTTCGGTGTGTCGTTTTTGGTGCCACCGACACCGGCTGCCGCTCACAACGAGCTGACCGGGAGCAACCCGCGCGACGGCGCCCGCGTGGCGACGGCACCGGCCCGGATCGAGCTTCGGTTCCTCGCCAAGCCGTCGCCGGCGACGACGAAGATCACAATAACCGGACCGGACAATGTGGTCGCTGGGGGCCCACCGGTTTTCGACGGCAGTCGCGTGCGGGTGCCGTTCAAGCCGGCCGCCGCGGGTCTCTACATCGTTGGCTACCAGCTCGCGTCCAACGACGGGCATCCGGTGAAGGGCGAGGTGCGGTTCACGATGACCACCGGCACCGCAGCCGACCCGTCCGCCTCTCCGTCGACCGCTGCTCCCATTGCTCCGTCGGCCGGGTCGCCCTCGGCTGGCGCACCCTCTGCCGGGCCGGTGTCGGCCAGCCCCGGCAGCTCGACGGCGTCCACGGTGCCGGCGGCGTCGGAGCAGTCCGACTCCGGCGGTCGCTGGTGGCTCTGGGCGCTGGGCGGCCTGGTGGTGCTAGTCGCCCTAACCGCCGGCCTGCTGTTCCGCCGCCGGCGCCGCCGCGTCTAGTCGATCATGGAGTTGTGGTGGGTGACAAATCCCCCGGCAGGCGCCAGATCGGGCACCACAACTCCATGATCGACGGGGCGGTGGGGTGACGGGGCGGTGGGGCGGCGGGGCGGGGGTGGGGGTTAGACCAGGCGCAGGCGGGCCGCGCGGATTCGGGTCAGGGTGCGCTCGCGGCCGAGGACCTCCAGCGACTCGAACAGCGGTAGACCCACGGTGCGCCCGGTGACGGCGACCCGTACCGGTGCCTGCGTCTTGCCGAGCTTGAGGCCCCGCTCGGCGCCGACCGCCTCCAGCGTCGACTTCAGCGACTCGGCATCCCAGGACTCCAGCGCCTCGAACGCCGCGACGGCGTCGTCAAGCAACTCGGCGGAGCCGTCCTTCATGGTCTTGGTCCAGGCTGCCTCGTCGATCAGCGGTGTGGCCAGGAAGAGGAAGTCGACGTTCGGCACGATCTCGCTGAGCAGCGCGATCCGCGTCTGGGCCAGCGGCGCCACGGCGGCGAACGCCTCCGCGTCGAACTCCTCCGGCTGCCACGGCGGCGGCGCGATGGTCCCGGTGCCGGTCAGCCACGGCTGACAGGCGTCGATGAACTCGGCCACCGGCAGCGCGCGAATGTACTCACCGTTGAAGGCGCGCAGCTTCTTCTCGTCGAAGAACGCCGGGGAGGGGTTGACCTCGTCCAGCCGGAACTCGTCCTCGATCACCGACCAGGGAACGATCTCGCGGTCGCCGGAGGGGGCCCAGCCGAGCAGCATGAGGTAGTTGCGCATCGCCCCGGCGAGGTAGCCCTCCTCGCGGTACGCCTCCAGGGCGACCTTGTCCCGTCGCTTGGAGAGCTTCTGCCGCTTCTCGTTGACCACCACCGGCACGTGCGCCCAGACCGGCGGCTTGACCCCGAGGGCGTCCCAGAGCAGCTGCTGCTTGGGCGTGTTGGGCAGGTGCTCCTCGGCCCGGATCACGTGGGTGATCCCCATGGTCATGTCGTCGACGACGTTGGCCAGCAGGAAGACCGGCGAGCCGTCGCCCCGGGCGATGACGAAGTCCTCGATGAGCCTGTTCTCGAAGGTGGGCTCGCCACGGATCAGGTCGACCACCACGGTCGCGCCCTCGTCCGGGGTGCGGAAGCGCAGCGCGTGCCCCGGGCCCGGGCCGAGGCCACGGTCGCGGTGGTAGCCGTCGTAGCCCTGGTACTGGGAGCCGGTGCGGGCCTGCACGTCCTCGCGGGTGCAGTCGCAGTAGTAGGCGCGGCCCGACTCGTACAGGCGGGCGGCGGCGGCCCGGTGCTCGCCAGCGTTCTCGGACTGGAAGTACGGGCCCTCGTAGCTGCCCCGGGAGATGCCGATCCAGTCCAGCGCGGAGAGGATGCCCTCGGTCCACTCGGGCTTGTTGCGCGCCGCGTCGGTGTCCTCGATGCGCAGCACGAACACCCCGCCCTGCTGCTTGGCGTAGATCCAGTTCTGCAGCGCCGAGCGGGCGCCGCCGACGTGGAACATACCGGTCGGGGAGGGGGCGAAGCGCACACGTACTGTCACGTCCCCCAGCCTACGGCGCTGCGCGACTGCTTTCCGCCACGCCCCCCAGGGCGTGTGTCAAGCCCCGGGCCGGCCGGTGACGGGCCCGGACGACGCCCGGCTCACGCGACCGAGCGGATCTTGACGACCAGGGCGCTGCCGACCAGGGTGACCACGGCGGTGACCGCGTAGAGCGTGGGATAGCCGCCCAGGTGCACCACGAGCGGGGCGGAGAGCGCGGGGCCGAGCACCTGCGGCGCCGAGTTGGCGATGTTGATGACGCCCAGGTCCTTGGCCCGGTCGGTGGCCCGGGGCAGCACCTCGGTGATCAACGCGGCGTCCACCGAGAGGTAGACGCCGTAGCCGGCGCCGAGCAGCAGCGCCGCCACGATGGCCATCGGCCAGACCGGCGCGACGGCGAGCAGCAGCGCCGCCACCGCCATGGTCAACCCGGAGGCGATCACGTAGACCTTGCGGCGGCCGGAGCGGTCCGACAGGCGTCCGGCGATCACCGCGGTCAGCATCATCCCGAGCGTGTAGAGCAGGATCAGCACCAGCAGCCCAGCTTCGGGGTCGGGGTAACGCACCCCGTCGCTGAGGAAGTACAGCAGGTAGAGGGTGCCCAGCGCGTTGCCCAACTGGACCAGGAACCGGGTGATCCAGGCCCAGGCGAAGTCCGGGTGTCGACGGGGGCTAATCCACATCGAGGCCAGCAGCGCCCGGGTCCGGAGCACCGGCCGGTGCGTACGCGGCAGCGGTTCGTCGGGCGTGAGCAGCGCGAACGGCAGCGACAGCAGCAGGATCGCCACGGCGATGGCCAGATAGCCCGCGCCGTTGCCGGTGACCACGGCGGTGACCAGCACCGCGCCGAGCACCAACCCGAGCGACTGCGGGATGCCCACCCAACCCGAAACCGCTCCGCGTTGGCGCACCGGAACGCGGTCCGGGATGGCGGCGGTGAGGCTGGCCAGCATCGCGTTGAAGCAGACCTGCGCGGCGACCCAGCCGAGGGCGACCCCGAGGATGGTCCGTTGCTGGGCCAGCAGCAGCAGGGCCACCGCGCCGAGCACCGCCCCACCCGCCGTCCAGACGTGCCGACGACCGAGTTCCCGGCCGGCGATCCGCAGGCAGGTCCGGTCGGAGAGCGCGCCCGCGAGCGGGTTGGCCAGCACCGCCGCCAGCGCACCGAGGCCGGTGACCACGGCCAGCATGTTCTCCTTGTCGCCGGGCGCGATCTGCTCGATCTGCTGCGGCAGCAGCACCTGGATCGGCGTGAAGAACGCCATCCAGACGCCGAGGTTGGCGGCGAAGATCAGACCGATCCAGCCGCGCCGCACCGGCACCGTCGGCTCGGCGAGCGCCGCCGGCAGCGAGGTCGGGGTCGGGTCGAGGGTGGTCACCGCGCCGACCCCGGCCGGCTGGCCGCGATCACGTCCCGCAACCAGGTGTACGACGACTTCGGCGTCCGGGTCTGGGTGGCGTAGTCGACGTGCACCAGACCGAAGCGCTTGGTGAACCCCTCGGCCCACTCCCAGTTGTCCAGCAGCGACCAGACGAAGTACCCGCGGACGTCGACGCCGTCGTCGATGGCGTCCCGGACGGCCCGCAGGTGCCCGTCGAGGTACCCGATCCGCTCCGGGTCGGCCACCTGCCCGTCCGCTCCCGGCGCGTCGTCGTACGCGCAGCCGCCCTCGGTGATCTCGATGGGCGGCAGCGCGTCGCCGTAGGTGTCGCGTAGCCAGCCGAGCAGTTCGCGTAGCCCGTCGGGGGCCACCGGCCAGTCGAAGGCGGTACGCGGGTAGCCGTCGAGCGGCACGAGGTCGAACGGCAGGGGTGAGTCCGCGTCGGCGGCGCGTACCCCGGTGGGGTTGTAGTAGTTGACCCCGAGCACGTCGATCGGTGCGGCGATGGTGTCGAGGTCGCCGGGGTGGATGACGCTTCCGTCGAAGCCGGGCAGCTCCGGGTAGCCGCGGCCGAGCAGCGGGTCGGTGAAGAGCCGGTTGTGCAAAGCCTGGTACGCCGCCCCGGCGGCACGGTCGGCGTCGCGGTCACCGAGCACCCGCACGGGGGAGTAGTTGTTGGCGATCGCCACCGGGCTGGCGGTGCGGGCCCGTAGCGCGCTGACCGCGAGCCCGTGCCCGAGTAGTTGGTGGTGGGCGACCGGAAAGGCGTCGAACAGCAGCGCCCGGCCGGGGGCGTGCACGCCCATCCCGTACCCGAGGCTCATCTGGATGAACGGCTCGTTGAGGGTGATCCAGAGCCGGACCCGGTCGCCGAGGCGGGCGCCGGTCAGGTCGGCGTATTCGGCGAACCGGGCGGCGGTGTCGCGGTGCAGCCAGCCGCCGGCGTCTTCGAGGGGTTGCGGCAGGTCCCAGTGGTAGAGGGTGGCCACCGGGTCGACGCCGACGGCCAACAACTCGTCCACCAGGCGGTCGTAGAAGTCCAGGCCGGCTGCGTTGGCCGGGCCGGCACCGGTGGGTTGGATCCGGGACCAGGCGATGGAGAACCGGTACGCGGAGACGCCGAGCCCGGCCAGCAGCGCGACGTCCTCGGTGTGCCGGTGGTAGTGGTCGCAGGCCACCTCGCCGGTGCTGCCGTCACTGATCCGCCCGGGAGAGCGCGCGAAGGTGTCCCAGATGGACGGACCGCGCCCGTCGGCGGTGCTGGCGCCCTCGATCTGGTGCGCCGAGGTGGAGACACCCCAGCGGAAGCCGGTGGGGAACCGGGGCATCGGTGCGGTCGACATGCGCCCTCCCGATCAACGTGAAATGTGTTCGGGACTTTAAAGCGCTCTCGGTGAATGCGCCATAGGCCGCCCCGGGGTAATCCGCAATGGTTGATCGGCGTGTCTTTTTCCGAACCCGTCCGGGTAAGTCCGATTTAGCGCATAGAGTGCCGATATCGTGGGATGTCCTCACCGGAGGAAAGACGGAAATGATCCTCGTGGAACGCAGTGCGCACGTGGCGGCGCCAATTGAAGTGGTCTGGGATGTCGTGCAGCGGGCCGAGCAGTTGCCGGCCTGGCTGGCCGGGGTCCGCGCGGCCGAAGTGCTCTCGGGAGAGGGCTTCGGCCGGCGACAACTGGTCCAGGCGGGGCGCGGCTCGGCGCATGAGGCCGAGGTGATCGCCTACCAGGAGCCGACGCTGATCGGCTGGCGGGAACGGGCCAGGGGCGCCGGTGCTCGTGCGGAGGCGCGCACCGAGATCTACGTCCAACTCACCGGAGACGAGGAGGAGGGCGGGACCATCGTGCGACTCATCGTGGTCCGCTGGCCGGCCGGTCCGGTCAAGGCCGCCCTGCTGCGCCTCGGATTGCGTCGGGTTGGCGCCGACCTGGAGGACTCGCTGGCCCGGCTCACCGACCTGGCCGCCGTCGGCTGACGAGCGCCCATCCTCCCGGCGTCACCCGCGACGGCGGTGGTCCGGGTCCCCGCCAGGGCCCCGGAACCACCGCCGCTCCGTACACCGAGAAGGGCCCGGCGCGGGTGCGCCGGGCCCTTCCTTCGGTCGTACCGGGTCTAGCTGTCGCCGCCGGTCTCGCCGACCGGGGCGGCGTTGACGTCGTCGATCGCGTACTTCTTGGCGGCCTCGGCCGGCACCGTGGCCGGGACCGCGCCGCTGCGGGCGAGCTGCCGCAGCGTGGCCACCACGATCGACTCGGCGTCGACGTGGAAGTGCCGACGCAGCGCGTGCCGGGTGTCCGACATGCCGAAGCCGTCGGTGCCGAGCGACGTGTAGTCGCCGGGCACCCAGCGGGCGATCAGATCCGGCACCGCGCGCATGAAGTCGCTGACCGCGATCTTCGGCCCGTCCGCGTCGGCCAGCTTCCGCTGGATGTACGGGACCTTCGCCTCGGCGCCCGGGTTGAGGAGGTTGTACTCCTCGGTCTCCACCGCGTCGCGACGCAGCTCGGTCCAGGAGGTCACCGACCAGACGTCGGCACCCACCCCCCAGTCCTGGGCGAGCAGCTGCTGGGCCTTGAGCGCCCACTGCATGCCGGTGCCCGACGCGAGCAGGTTGGCCTTCGGGCCGTCGACCTGCGGTGCCGGCGCGTAGCGGTAGATGCCCTTGAGTAGGCCCTCCACGTCCACGTCGGCCGGCTCGGCCGGCTGGAGCGTCGGCTCGTTGTAGACCGTCAGGTAGTAGAAGACGTTCTCCTGCGCGTCCCCGTACATCCGGTGCAGACCCTGCTCCAGGATGTGCGCGATCTCGTACGCGAACGCCGGGTCGTACGCGACCACCGCCGGGTTGGTGGCGGCGATCAGCAGCGAGTGCCCGTCCTCGTGCTGGAGACCCTCACCGTTGAGCGTGGTCCGACCCGCGGTGGCGCCGAGCAGGAAGCCCCGGGCCATCTGGTCGGCCGCTGCCCACAGCCCGTCGGCGGTCCGCTGGAACCCGAACATCGAGTAGAAGATGTACATCGGGATCATCGGCTCGTCGTGGGTGGCGTACGCCGAGCCGGCCGCGGTGAACGAGGCCACCGAACCGGCCTCGTTGATCCCCTCGTGCAGGATCTGCCCGGTCGTCGACTCCTTGTACGACAGGAACAGCTCGCGGTCGACCGAGGTGTAGCGCTGGCCGTGCGGCGAGTAGATCTTCGCGGTCGGGAAGATCGAGTCGAGACCGAAGGTGCGGGCCTCGTCCGGGATGATCGGCACCCAGCGCTTGCCGAACTCCTTGTCCTTCATCACGTCCTTGAGCAGACGGACGAAGGCCTGCGTGGTGGCGACCTTCTGCTTGCCCGAGCCGCGCTTGATGTCGGCGAACCGCTCCGGGCCGGGGATGGCCAGCCGCTTCGTGCTGGTCCGCCGGGACGGCAGGTACCCGCCGAGCTGCTCGCGCCGCTCCTTCAGGTACGCCAGCTCCTCGGACTTCTCGCCCGGGTGGTAGTACGGCGGCAGGTAGGGGTTGTCCTCCAGCGCCGAGTCGGGGATGTCCAGGTAGAGCCGGTCGCGGAAGGTCTTCAGGTCCTCCAGCGTCAACTTCTTCATCTGGTGGGTCGCGTTGCGGCCCTCGAAGTGCGAGCCGAGCGTCCAGCCCTTGATCGTCTTCGCCAGGATGACGGTGGGCTGACCGGTGTGCTCGGTGGCCGCCTTGTAGGCCGCGTAGAGCTTGCGGTAGTCGTGCCCACCCCGCTTGAGGTTCCAGATCTCGTCGTCGCTGAGCGGTTCGACCATCTTGCGGGTCCGTGCGTCACGGCCGAAGAAGTGCTCCCGCACGTACGCGCCGGACTCCGCCTTGTAGGTCTGGTAGTCGCCGTCGGTCGTGGTGTTCATCAGGTTGACCAGCGCGCCGTCGGTGTCCGCGGCGAGCAGCGGGTCCCACTCGCGACCCCAGACGACCTTGATGACGTTCCAGCCGGCGCCCCGGAAGAACGCCTCCAGCTCCTGCATGACCTTGCCGTTGCCCCGGACCGGGCCGTCCAGCCGCTGCAGGTTGCAGTTGATCACGAAGGTGAGGTTGTCCAGCTCCTCGCGGGCGGCCACGCCGATGGCGCCGAGCGTCTCCGGCTCGTCCATCTCGCCGTCGCCGAGGAACGCCCACACGTGCTGCTGGGAGGTGTCCTTGATGCCCCGGTGCTGGAGGTACCGGTTGAACCGGGCCTGGTAGATCGCGTTCAGACCGCCGAGGCCCATCGAGACGGTGGGGAACTCCCAGAAGTCCGGCATCAGCCGAGGGTGCGGGTACGAGGGCAGCCCACCGCCGGGGTGCGACAGCTCCTGGCGGAAGCCGTCGAGCTGGTGCTCGCTGAGTCGCCCCTCCAGGAACGCCCGCGCGTACATGCCGGGGGAGGCGTGGCCCTGGTAGAAGATCTGGTCGCCACCGCCCGGGTGGTTCTTGCCCCGGAAGAAGTGGTTGAAGCCCACCTCGTAGAGCGACGCCGAGCTGGCGAAGGTGGAGATGTGCCCGCCGACGCCGATCTCCGGGCGCTGCGCCCGGTGCACCAGCATCGCGGCGTTCCACCGGACGTACGCCCGGATCCGCCGCTCGACGTGCTCGTCACCTGGGAACCAGGGCTCGCGCTCGGACGGGATGGTGTTGATGTAATCGGTGGTGGTCAGGGGCGGAACCCCGACCTGGCGCTCACGGGCCCGCTCCAGCAGGCGCAGCATGACGTAGCGGGCGCGTTTGGCACCGCGTTCGTCGATGACACCGTCAAGCGACTCGACCCATTCGCTGGTCTCTTCAGGGTCGATGTCCGGAAGCTGGCTCGGTAGGCCGTCGCTGATCACCGGGCGCTTGCGTTCCGTAGCCACAGGCGTTCCCTCGGTTGTGTGTGGGATAGGTCTCTAGCGTCATCCTGCCCCCTGGTGGCACCCGTCGTCACGTCTAGGTCCCCCCGACGCGATGCTGAACACAGGTACTCGCCGGTAACTTAGCGCGACGACCGCAGGAAATCTGAGCGGTTTGCCCGGGACTTCCACCGCCACCACCATGAACGGAGGACATGTCGCGGTCGCCGCGAGCATGCTCGTTGGCGGGTCGCGAGCCTGGTCGCCGGCGTGGTCGCCGTCACCTCGGCCGACTCCGGTGGCGGCTGGCCGGGCGGCGGCGACTCCGGTGGTGGCGGCAGCCACCGACCACTCCCTGCGGCAGAATGCGACGTATGCGCAGCGACGTGATCACCGTCCAGACCGGGTCGAGGCCGACCGTCCGGGACATCACCGCGGAGGCCCAGGCATTCGTCGCCAGCGAGGGCGACGGCCTGCTGCACGTCTTCGTGCCGCACGCCACCGCCGGCCTGGCGATCATCGAGACCGGCTCCGGCTCGGACGACGACCTGCTCACCGCCGTCGACGCGCTGCTGCCCACCGACGACCGCTGGCGGCACCGGCACGGCTCGCGCGGGCACGGCCGCGACCACGTGCTGCCGGCGTTCGTCCCGCCGTACGCCACACTCCCGGTGCTCGGCGGCCGGCTGGCGCTCGGCACCTGGCAGTCGATCTGCCTCGTCGACACCAACGGCGACAACCCGACCCGCCAGGTCCGGTTCTCCTTCCTCCCCGGCTGACAGCCGCGCTGGCGCCGCCCCGCGTCACGACCCGCGCGGCGTCCCCGCAACTGCCGCCTGGACAAAGTTGACGGCGGCGCCGTGCGCGGATCGTGACGCGTAGGGCCGGTTACGGGCGGGCGGTCTCCTGGTCCACGGTCCGCTGACCGGCGTCGACGGACGACGTGGCGCTGCGGGCCGCCGACGGGATCGGGTTGTCCGCCGTCTGGTGCAGACCGGGCACCCGGTCCTCGATCACGAACGAGGCCCGGGTGTACGCGGGCGCGCCCGGCCGGCTGACGTACGGCAGCACGTCGAAGTCGGCGGTGAGCTGCCCCGGGGTGATCGTGGTGCGCACGTACCCCCGCAGGTTGTTCTGGAAGCGCAGATGCGGGTTGAACGCGAACCACGGGTGCGAGCCGGACGGCGAGTCCGCGCCGTCACCGGTCGAGGTGATCGAGGAACAGACCAGTTCGGTGCCGACGGTGCGCGAGGTCGGGTCGGCGTAGTCCACCTTCAGATCGCTGGCCCAGTGCGCGTGCACGTCGCCGGTCAGCACCACCGGGTTGCGTACCCCGGCGGCCAGCCAACCCCGGGTGATGCGGTCCCGGGAGGCGACGTAGCCGTCCCAGGAGTCCATGCTCGTGACGGTGAGCGGGCCGGAGTTGTTGTCCCGCTGAGCGAAGAAGACCTGCTGGCCGAGGATGTCCCACTGGGCGTCCGAGCGGCGGAAGCCGTCCAGCAGCCACGCCTCCTGCTCGGCCCCGGTGATCGACCGGGCCGGGTCGGATGCCGCCGCGCAGTCCCGGTAGCCGTCGCCGCATGCCTGGTCGTCGCGGTACTGCCGGGTGTCGAGCAGGTGGAAGGTGGCCAGCCGGCCCCAGCGCACCCGCCGGTAGAGCTGCATGTCGATGCCGCGGGGGATTGAGGTGCGCCGCAGCGGCATGTTCTCGTAGTACGCCTGGAACGCCGCCGCCCGCCGTGCGGGAAACTCCGGGTCCGGCGCCTCGGGCACCTCGTCGGCCCAGTTGTTCTCCACCTCGTGGTCGTCGAAGACCACCGCCCACGGCGCCACCGCGTGCGCGGCCTGGAGGTCGGCGTCGGTCTTGTACTGGGCGTGCCGCTGCCGGTAGTTGGCCAGCGTCCGGGTCTCCGGTCCCTCGTGGTCACGCGGGTTGCCACCCGGGACGTTGTACGTGTCCGGGGCGTACTCGTACTGGTAGTCGCCCAGGTGCAGGATCAGCTCCGGCTCGGTCTCGGCGAGCCGCCGGTAGGCGGTGAAGTAGCCGTGCTCGTACTGGGAGCAGGAGGCGAAACCCATCGCCAGGGCGGCCGGCATGGTCCACGGCGCCGGTGCGGTGCGGGTGCGCCCGGTCGGCGAGACGTGGCGCTCGGCCCGGAACCGGTAGAAGTACTCGCGCCCGGGCAGCAGGCCGGCCAACTCCACGTGCACGCTGTGCGCCGAGCGGGGGCGGGCGACCGCGACCCCGCGGCGCACCACGTGCCGGAACCGCTCGTCGGCGGCCAACTCCCAGTGCACCGGCACGTCGCGGTCCGGCATGCCGCCGAGGCCGTCCTCGGCCAGTGGCTGCGGGGCCAGGCGGGTCCACAACACGAACCCGTCGTGGTCGGGGTCGCCGGAGGCCACACCGAGGGTGAACGGGTAGGCAAGCGGCCGGCCCGCCGCCGCGCCGGCCGCCGCCGGCAGCCCGGTGACCGCGCCCGCGGCGCCGATCGTGGCGCCGGACAGCAGGATGGTACGTCGGGACAGTGACACGAATCCTCCCCAGAGTCCGATCTGCGTGACTCCGGGAGCCTCGCGAGCCCCGATGGCCGACAGGTGACAGTGAGTGGCCCTGCTCGTCGCCGACAATCGAACACCGATGACCGCTGTCGATCCGCGCCGACCGCCGTCGGGCGGGCTGCTGGTGACCGGGGAGGGTCGGGTCGTACGAGCCCGGGTCGCCGACAGGTGATGTCCGACTCCCGACTCCTGTCCGCGCTGACCGACGAGGAGCTGAGCACCCCTCGTGACCTGGTCTGGAAGGCGTCCGACGGTGGTTGCCCGGTGTCCTTCGGGCCGGAGTGAGCGCACCGCCGACGGCCGTGTCCCACTGGGCGAGCAGGCCATCCGTCGGTAATGCTGTCCGACGTGACCACCCCGCAAGATCTCGACGACCGGTTCCGGGAGACGCTGGCGGCGCTGCCCGCCGCCGAGCGGCGGCGTGACCCCGCCGACCCGGTCACCGACGACGCTCCGCTGACCGGCGCGCAGGTGCTGGACCTGTTCGACGCGCAGGTGACCAGCCGGCAGCTCGACCTGGCCGGCCGCTGGTTGCGCAGCTTCGGGGAGGGTTTCTACACGATCGGCTCGGCCGGGCACGAGGGCAACGCCGCGCTCGCCGCCGCGCTGCGCCCCACCGACCCGGCGTTGCTGCACTACCGCTCCGGCGCCTTCTACTGCCTCCGCGCCGCCCAGGCCGCCGCCGACCCGGCGGTGACCCCCGCACCCGGGTCGGTCGCCGACCCCGAGCCGTCCGCCGCCGGGTCGACCGTCGACGACGAGTCGACCCGCGACGCCGACCCGCCCGACGACCGGGAGCTGCCCGAACCGGCGCGGAACCCGGCCGCCAGCGGGTTCCCGGCGTACGCGGACGCGGCCCGGGACGTGCTGCGCGGGATGGTCGCGTCCAGCCTCGAACCTATCGCCGGCGGTCGGCACAAGGTGTTCGGCCGGGCCGACCTGGCCATCGTGCCGACCACCTCCACCATCGCCTCGCACCTGCCCCGCGCGGTCGGGATGGGACTGGCCGTGGAACGGCTGCGCCGGCTCGACACCGCCGGACGGCGTACCGGGGCCGGGGTGCGGGTCGGCAGCGGCGCGGGCGCGGCACACGCCCCCTGGCCACCCGACGCGATCGTGGTCTGCTCCTTCGGCGACGCCTCGGTCAACCACGCCAGCGCCACCGCCGCCTTCAACACCGCCGGCTGGTACGACCACGCCGGGCTGCGGATCCCGGTGCTCTTCGTCTGCGAGGACAACGGGCTGGGCATCAGCGTCCGCTCGCCGGAGGGTTGGGTCGAGTCGACCCTGCGGGCCAAGCCGGGCGTTCGCTACTTCAGCGCGGACGGGGCCGATCCGGTGCGGACGTACGCGGTGGCGGCGGAGGCCGCGGCGTGGGTGCGCCGTACCCGGCGGCCGGCCGTGCTGCACCTGCGCACGGTACGGCTGATGGGGCACGCCGGGGCGGACGCGGAGTCGGCGTACCGGAGCCCGGCCGAGCTGGCCGAGGACCTGGACCGGGACCCGGTGGCCGCCACCGCGCGGCTGCTGGCCGACGCCGGGGTGGCGACCGGCGCGGAGTTGCTGGCCCGGTACGACGAGACCGGTTGGCAGATCCGCCGGCTGGCCGAGGAGGTGCTGGGCGAGCCGAAGCTGGCGTCAGCGGCCGACGTGGTGTCGGCACTGGCACCCCGGCGTCCGGTGCGGGTGGCGCGGGCGGTGGCCGACGCGGCGGCGCGGGCCAGCGGGCCGGGCGCGGGCGTCCGGGCGGAGGCGTTCGGCGGCAAGCCGCCGGAGCTGGCCGGGCCGATGACCCTGGCACAGAGCATCAACGCGGCTCTCGCCGACGGGATGCTCGACCACCCGCAGATGGCGGTCTTCGGTGAGGACGTGGCCGCCAAGGGCGGCGTGTACGGGGTGACGAAGGGGCTGCGCGACCGGTTCGGGGCGGCCCGGGTCTTCGACACCCTGCTCGACGAGACGTCGGTGCTCGGGTTGGGCCTCGGCGCCGGGTTGGCCGGGATGCTGCCGGTGCCGGAGATCCAGTACCTGGCGTACCTGCACAACGCCGAGGACCAGCTGCGGGGGGAGGCGGCCACCATGCGGTTCTTCTCCCAGGGTGCGTTCCGCAACCCGATGGTGGTGCGGGTGGCGGGGCTTGCGTACCAGGAGGGGTTCGGCGGGCACTTCCACAACGACAACTCGGTGGCCGTACTCCGGGATGTGCCGGGTCTGGTGGTCGCGGTGCCGGCGCGGCCGGACGATGCCGCTCCCATGTTGCGGACCTGTCTGGCGAGCGCGGCGGTGGACGGCAGTGTCTGCGTCTTCCTGGAGCCGATCGCGCTCTACCACACCCGCGATCTGTACGCGGAGGGTGACGGTGAGTGGTTGGCCGGCTACCCGGAGCCGGGCGGGTGGGTGGCCGGTCACGTGCCGATCGGACGGGCCCGGGTCTACCGGGTCGGCTCGGCCGACGACCTCACCATCATCACTTTCGGTAACGGAGTGCGGATGTCACTGCGGGCCGCGGCCGTCCTCGCCGAGGAGGGGGTGGGCACCCGTGTGGTGGACCTGCGCTGGCTTGCCCCGCTGCCGGTGGCCGACATCATCCGGGAGTCCTCGGCGACCGGCCGGGTGCTGGTCGTGGACGAGACGCGCCGCTCCGGCGGGGTGGGCGAGGGCGTGATCGCCGCACTGGTCGACGCCGGATATGTCGGAGCCGCGCGACGAGTGGCGGGAGTTGACTCGTTTGTACCATTAGGTCCGGCAGCACGGCAGGTTCTGGTCTCCACGGAAGCCATTACCGAGGGTGCCCGTACGCTGCTGGCACGGTAAATTCCGTTGCACCCGGTGCGCCACTTGCGCGCGGACGCACAACTGTGTGGACTTTGCCTGACGGCGTCGCACCGACGCCGCGAGCAGGGACGAGATGAGGAGGCACGCGACAGTGAGCGCGACCGCTGGTCAGGCCGCCGACGGGGTACGCAGCCTGGCGGACCGGTTCGGAATCGAACCGGGGATGGTCGTCATGGAGATGGGGTACGACGACGACGTCGACCAGGATCTCCGAGACGCCCTGACCGACCGCTGTGGAGATCTGGTCGACGAGGACACCGATGAGGTGGTCGACGCGGTGCTGGTCTGGTACCGCGACGGCGACGGTGACCTCTTCGAGCTGCTCGTCGACGCCCTCGGCCCGCTGGCCGACAACGGGGTCGTGTGGCTGCTCACCCCGAAGGCGGGGCGTGCGGGGCACGTCGAGCCGAGCGAGGTCGCGGAGTCCGCGCCCACCGCCGGCCTTCAGCAGACCTCGACCGTCAACGCCGGCCGGGACTGGAGCGGCGCACGCCTGGTGCTACGCCGAGGGGCCAAGGCCAAGAAGTAGCGAGCGCCGCTTCGCTCGCCCGGCGGCCCGCCCCCGCCGGGTGACAGGTTGCTGCACTCACCCCCGACTCGACCCGAGGAGAGTTCGCATGCCCGTCAAGGTTGGTGCCGAGGCTCCCGACTTCGTGCTGAAGGACCAGAACAACCAGGAGGTCCGACTCTCGGACTTTCGGGGCAAACGCACCGTCCTGCTGGTCTTCTACCCGCTCGCCTTCACCGGCACCTGCCAGGGCGAGCTGACCGAGGTGCGCGACAACCTCGGCGAGTACGTGAACGACGACGTCCAGGTGCTGACCGTCAGCGTCGACTCGGCCTACAGCCACAAGGTGTGGGCCGACCGTGAGGGCTACCAGTTCCCCATGCTGGCCGACTTCTGGCCGCACGGCGCCGTCGCCCAGGCGTACGGGGTCTTCAACGACGTGGCCGGCTTCGCCAACCGGGGCACCTTCGTCATCGACAAGACCGGCGTGGTCCGCTTCGCCGAGATGAACGGCCCGGGCGAGGCCCGCGACCAGCAGGGCTGGCGCAAGGCCATCGCCGAAGCGGCGGTCTGACCGGGGTACGCCGTGCGCCCGGGCCGGTGGCGAGCAAGGTAAGCTTGCCAGCCACCGGCCCGCCGCACGGGCGATCCGGGCGCGTAGCTCAGTGGGAGAGCACCCGCCTTACAAGCGGGGGGTCGCAGGTTCGAAACCTGCCGCGCCCACCCTGCACCTCGACCCGCACCGTTCGGCTCGCTACCCTCGATCGATGGTCGACGCGGACGAGCACGGTCACCCCGAACCGCCGATCGCGGGCGACGAGACGGCCACCCTGCTGGGTTCCCTGGACCGTCAGCGCGCCACCCTGGCTTGGAAGACCGGCGGGCTGGACGCCGCCGGCCTGCGGGCGACGCTCGGGCCGTCGTCGATCACCCTGGGCGGGCTACTCAAGCACCTCGCCTTCGTCGAGGACTTCTACTTCTCACTGAAGCTGTCCGGGCGCTCGCCCGGACAGCCGTGGGAGACGGTCGACTGGGACGCGAATCCCGGCTGGGACTGGCAGTCGGCCGCCGAGGACACCCCGGAGCAGCTCTACACGCTCTGGCGGGAGGCCGTGGCCCGCTCCCGGGCCACCGTGGCCGAGTTGCTGGCCGACGCCGGGCCGGAGCAGTTGGCCCGGGGTGAGTGGCCCGACGGGCAGGTGCCGAGCCTGCGCCGCATCCTGGTCGACCTGATCGAGGAGTACGCCCGGCACGTCGGCCACGCCGACCTGATCAGGGAGTCAGTGGACGGGCTCACCGGCGAGGACCCGCCGCGCTGATCACGCGCACCGTGTTTCCGAAAAGCCGTGTCGAGTTGCTGAACCGCCACCGACCGAGGTGCCACCGGCGATGGCCCCGGTCTCCGGCACCGCCATGATGGGCGGGTGCAGGACACCGTCGCCGTCGCGCTGATCACCTCACTGTCCACGTTGGCCGCCGCCGCCCTGACCGGGCTGGTCGGTGCGCTCAGCACCCGCCGGCAACTGGCCCACCACCTCACCGTCGCCCGGCAGGAGAGCGTCGAGCGGCGCGCGACCCGCCGGGACGAGCTGCGGCGAAACGCGTACGTCGGGTTCCTGAGCGCCTGCGACCAGGCGTACCGGCAGTTGGACCGGCGGTGGCTGGACGCCGGCGGGGGTCAGCCGGTGCCCGGCTACGACGAGGCGTACGCGGCGATGCGCGCCGTGGACGAGGCGTACAACCTGGTGTTGTTGGAGGGCCCGACGGAGGTCGCGGCGGGCGGCCGGGCCGTGTTGACGAGTCTCACCACGGAGTACGCCGACCAGCGCCGGCTCGGCGACGAGCCGGGTGACGCGAGTACGCCGCTGCGCGACCGGCACCGGGAGCGCTGGCTCGCGGCGATCGAGGTGCGGACGAATCGTCGGATCTCGTTCGTCGACACCGTACGTCAGGTGCTCGACCACGCCTGACGCCGACCGGTCTGGCGGCTGTCAGACCCCTCGCTCCCACTCCGGGGTCCGATACCCGAGACCCTCAAGACCCTTCCCTCAGGATCCGCGCACTTGCCCGGATCCTGCTGCCTCGGCGGGCGACGGGGCAGCAGGATCACCGAAGTTGCGCGGATCTTGAGAGGTGGGGGAGGGTGGGCGCGTGATGGTGGGAGCGGCACACATCGGCGCGGTGTTGTTCGACATGGACGGCACCCTGGTCGACTCCGACGCGGCCGTGGAGCGGGCGTGGGAGCGGTGGGCCGCCGAGTACGCCGTCGACCCGGCGGCGGCGCTGGCGATCGCGCACGGCAGCCCGGCCGACCGGACCATTCGCCGGCTGCTGCCCGCGCTCGACGACGACGCGGTCGCCGTCGCGGCGGCCCGGCAGCTCGCGGTGCAGTACGACGACCTGTCCGACGTGACGGCCACCTCCGGAGCGCACGAACTGCTGGGCACCCTGGCCCGGCTGGGACTGCCCTGGGCGGTGGTGACCAGCGCCGACGCGCGGCTGGCACAGGCCCGGCTCGGTGCCGCCGGCATCAAGGCACCGGTGCTCGTCACGGTCGAGGACGTCAGCGTCGGCAAGCCGGACCCGGAGGGCTACCTGCGGGCGGCCACGCTGCTGGGCGTACCCGTGGCGCGGTGCCTGGTCGTCGAGGACGCCGAGGTCGGGTTGCGGGCCGGGAGGGCGGCCGGCGCGCTGACCGCCGCGCTGAAGGGCCTCGACGGCGACCTGCGTCTCGACGACCTGGCGCAGCTGGCGCGTCAGCTCACGTCGGCCTCCGCGACGCCCTGACCCACCGGATGATCCGCTCACCGGGCGGCCCGCCCACGGGATCGGACAACCCATTTCCCCGCCGGGGAGGCTCTACCGTTTCCGGGTCCGGTCTGCTGCACTACCGGCCGGGAACGACGACGAGGGAGACGCGGTGGAGTTGACGCTGACGCCGATGACGGCAGACGAGCTGGACCGGTTGTTGGGGGCGTTGGAGCAGGGGTACGCCGAGGACCTGGTGGCGCACCGGGGGATGACCCCGGAGGCGGCTCTCGAGCGGTCGGTCAGCCAGATCCGGGAGTCGCTACCGCTGGGCGTGGCCAGCGAGGGGGTGCTGCTGCGGCTGGGCCGGGTCGGTGACACCGAGGTCGGCTGGATCTGGGTGACCCTGCCGACGGCCGCCGCCCCGAACCAGGCGTGGATCCACAACATCGAGGTGCACGAGGAACACCGGGGACGCGGGTACGCACGCCGGATGATCCAGCTCATCGAGGCCGAACTCGCCCAGGTCGGGGTGCCCGAGCTGGGTCTGAACGTCTTCGGTACGAACACCGTGGCGATCGGGCTCTACCGCAGTCTGGGCTTCGAGGTCACCTCGCAGCAGATGGCGAAACGCATCACCGGGCCCGCGTCGGCGCCACCGCACAGCCCCCGGTGAGCTGAGCGGGGCGGCGACCGGGCGACTGGTCCCCTCGGCAGGACTGTTCACCTGCCCAACGGGAAACCGGCGCGGACCGCACCTGGGGAGGAGCGACGGATGACGCACGGCGCCGGACTGACCATCGGTGTGCTGGGCTCGTACGGCGGGCGAAACCTCGGCGACGAGGCGATCCTCACCGGCCTTCTCACCGATCTGCGCACGCAGGAACCGAACGCCCGGATCATCGTCTTCTCCCGAAACCCGGAGCACACCCGGGCCGCCCACCCGGACGTCGAAGCGGTGCCCTGGGAGGGCGTCAGCCGTACCGACTCGGCCCTGGTCCTGGCCCAGCTCGACCTGCTCATCCTGGGCGGCGGCGGCATCCTCTACGACCGGGAGGCCCGCCGTTACCTGCGGGTGGTCCGGGTCGCCCAGGAGCGCGGGCTGCCCCTGATCACGTACGCGGTGGGGGTGGGCCCCCTCAGCGACGGGGTGGACACCGGCATGGTGCGGGAAACGCTCTCCAGCGCGACCCAGGTGACCGTCCGGGACCAGGAGTCCCGGATGGTGCTGGAGGAGGCCGGCCTGCTCAACCCGATCACGGTCACCGCCGACCCGGCGTTCCTCCTGCAACCGGAGGAGTTCCCGGCCCACCTGCTGGCCGAGGAGGGTGTGCCGGTCGGCAAGCGGTTGGTCGGGATCAGCGTGCGGGAACCGGGGCGGGCCGCGGAACGCCTCGACGTGGACGGTTACCACCGGCTGCTGGCCCAGATCGGTGACTTCCTGGTGCACCGGATCGACGCGTACGTGCTGTTCGTGCCGATGGAGCGCGACGACATCCGGCACGCCCACGGGGTGCTGTCGCACATGGTCGCCGCCGAGCGGGGCCGGATCCTGCACGGCACCTACTCACCCCAGCAGGTGCTGGGGCTGATGCGCCACTTCGACCTGGCCGTGGGCATGCGCCTGCACTTCCTGATCTTCGCGGCGATGGTCGGTACGCCGTTCCTGCCCCTGCCGTACGCCGGCAAGGTGTTCGACCTGGCCCAACGGCTCGGTGTGCCGGCGCTGCGTGGTGTGGAGCGGGAGGTCGAGGGGCCGCTGCTGGCCGAGGTAGACCGACTCTGGGACGAACGGGAGCAACGAGCCGAGGCCACCGCACGACGGGTGGCAGAGGTGTGTGACCAGGCGCGGGGCACCTCGGAGGTCACCCGCGGCGTGCTGGAGAGCCTGCGCAGTCAGACCCTCACCCGGGTCTGAGCGGGGCGGTCACACCGCCGGGCCGGTCCACCGGTAGCGCCACTCACGGGCTTCCTCGCGGGCGGTCTCCAACTCGTAGATCTGCGCATCGGCCAGCCCACCGGAGCCGATGTGGTGGTGGGTGAGCGGCGGGCGGCCGTTGCTGTCCAGTTCGACGGTGATGGTCTGCCCGTCCGCCGCGCCGCCGACGAGAAGGATCTGCACGGATGAAGCCATGCGCCCATCCTGCCCGTCGCACCGCCGGCCCGCAGCGGATAAGCGGGGCAGCGGCGGACCGGGCCCGTGGCTAGGGTCGGTCGATGGAGCAGACGATAGATCCCACGCTCGGTCCGGTGCTCGCCCGCACCGGCGACGAGCGCGCCGTCCTGACCTCGTTCCTCGACTTCCACCGTGGCGTGCTGCTGCGCAAACTGCGCGGTCTCTCCGACGCCGACGCCCGCCGCCGGTTGGTGCCCTCGGCGACCACGCTCGCCGGGCTGGTCAAGCATCTGACCCTGGTCGAACGGAACTGGTTCCCGACCCTGCTGGCCCCTGAGCCCGGCGACGTCTACCTCACCTCCGAGCAGGACGCGCTTGCCAGTTTCACGCTCGGCGACCAGGAGACCGTCGTGGAGCTGGTGGCGGCGTACGAGCGGGCCTGCGCCCGCTCCCGGGCGGTCGCCGCGAGCCTCGACCTCGACCACGTGGTGCCGCACCCGCAGCTCGGTGAGGTGTCGCTGCGCTGGATCCTGGTGCACATGATCGAGGAGACGGCCCGGCACGCGGGTCACGCCGACATCCTGCGCGAACTGACCGACGGCGAGTCCGGCGCGATCTGAGAGCCCAGGTCGCCGCACGGCAGCGGCGCGCCGTCAACCAATGGGCAGCAGGCCCGGCGGATATTCCATCCCGTCGTGGGTGCAGGCCGCGGCGGCGACCCGCGCCGCGTACCGGGCCGCCTCCGCCAGCGGCTCGCCACGCAGCCGGCCGGCGATCAGGCCGGCCGCGAAGGCGTCGCCCGCCCCGTTGCTGTCGATCACCGGCCCCGGTGGGGTGGCGGGTGGCACCGGCACCAGCGTGCCGTCGCCCGGGAACAGCTCGGCGCCGTCGGCGCCCCGGGTCACCAGCACCGCTCGGGGGGCCAGTGGGCCAGCGAGAGATGCGCCCCGGTCGCCCAGCCGCACCCCGCTCAGCAGAACCAGGTCGGCGACCTCGGCGAACGGCTGGTGGTAGGTGTTCTCGCCGTCCCAGTCGTGCAGGTCGGTGGAGAGCGCCACACCCGTCGCGACGGCGGCCCGCACGGTGGGCAGCAGCGGCACCACCCAATCCATGATCGAAAGGTGTACGTGCCGGGCGTCGCGAACCAGCGCGGCCAACTCCGGTGCGGGAAACGGTGGAGCGCCCCGCCACGGGCGCGGGTCGTACAGCGAGGTGCGTCGCCCGCCCGGGTCCACCAGGTTCACCGACCGACGGGTGCCGTCCCGGCTCTCGGCCAGCACCGCGGGAACTCCGGCCCGGGTCAGCGCGGCCCGGACGAGGTCGCCGGCCGGGTCCGCGCCGACGGTGTCGACCACCAGGACCCGCAGGCCGAGCGCTCGGGCGGCCAGCGCCACCCCGGCACCGGTGTTGCCCACCCGCAGCTCGATCGGCTCGACGGTGTGCGAATCGGCAGCCGGCAGCGGCAGCGCGGGCACCCGGACCCGCACGTCCACCCCGAGCCCGCCAAGAACCAGCAGATCGACCACGGCACCGACGCTAACCCGTCGCCGCTCCCACCTCCAGCGCCCCGCGATCTTGCGTTTTCTGCGGCGACGAAACGTGCATTCTTTGCAGAACGTCGACACAAACTGCAAGATCGCGCAGGGTGGGCCGGTGGGTGCGGACGCCGGGGCGGGCAGGCCGCCTATTCTGGGCGCGGGCGGCGACTAGGGGGAGCAGGTGCTGGTCATCCACGGGCTGTGGTTGCCCGGCGACAGCTCGATGGGCGGCCTCGCCGTCTGGGCCGAGGACAGCGCCGCGCCGATCCCCGTCGCGCGCTCGGGCCGGCCGGCCCGGGAACGCCCGCACCCCTTCGCCGCCGGGCACACCGACCTGGCCGCCCTCCTCGCCGACGCCGCCGAGCCAACCCGGCTGGACACCGCGCTGCTCACCCTCCCCACCCTGGCGGGCGCGCCGACCGACTCACCCGAGCTGATCCGGACCACCGTCGCGCCCGCGGCTCGCGGCCGGCTCACGCTGGCCGCGTGGCGGGTCCCCATCCTGGTGTACGCCCCGGACGACGCCCTGTCGCTGCTCCGCGCCCTGGACGACCTCCCGGCGGTCCCCGGGGCCACCCTGCGGCACCTCGCCGAGTTGGCCGACTTCGCCGCCGACCTGGTGACCCGTGGCCGCGTCCTTCCCGGCGTCCGCACCACGACCGTCGACCAGACGCCCGGCGCTGGCGTGACGACGCCGTCGGGCGCCGGCGTGACGGCACGGGCCGGCGCTGGCGTGACGACGCCGTCGGGCGCCGGCGCGTCGGCACGGGCCGGCGCTGGTGTGACGACACCGGCCGGTGTTGGGGCGCAGGTGCCCGCGCAGGCGGTCTGGCGCCCGCTGCTGACCGGCACGGACGCCGCCTGGGCGCGGTCACTGGCGCTGGCCCTGCCACCCGCCGCCCGAGCCGTCGTGCAACCCACCGCCGAGCTGACCACTGCGAAACTGACCACCGCCGAGCTGACCGCGGCGGAGCTGGTCGCGGACGCGCTCGACGCGTTGGCCGACGCCGCCGCGCGGGCTGCCCTGGCGACCACCACGCTGGCCCGGGGGCTGCGCCCGGGTGGGCCGGCGCCGGCCTGGTTGGCCGCGCTCGCCGGCCCTCGGCGGGACTTCACCATCGACCCGGCCGGGTTGGCCACCCTGCACGCCGAGCTGGACACCTGGCAGCGCGACGCCGCCGGGGGTCCGGTGCGGGCCAGTTTCCGGCTGGTGGAGCCGGCCCCCGACGAGGTCACCGAACCGATCCTGGCCACCCGGCCACCGCCCACCGCCGCGCCGCCGCCCGCCGACGGCGCGCCGGTGTCGGACGAGTCGACCGGTGCCGGGCGCTGGCGGCTGGAGTTCGGGTTGCAGGCCGCGGACGAGCCCGGCCTGCACGTCGACGCCGGGGAGGTCTGGCGGGCACCGCACACACTCGGCGGCCTGGCCGGCCGTACCACCAACCCCCAGGAGACGCTGCTCGCGGAGCTGGGCCGGGCCAGCCGGCTCTGGCCGGACCTGGACGCCGCGTTGCGTACCGCCGCGCCGGAGGCGATGGAACTCGACGTCGACGGTGCCCACCGGTTCCTCAGCGCGGGTGCCCCGGTGCTGCACGCGGCCGGTTTCGGGGTGCTGCTGCCGTCCTGGTGGCAGCGTCCGTCGGCGCGACTGGGCGCCCGGTTGCGGGCGCGCAGCCGCACCGCGCCGGGCACGGTGGGTGGCACCGACGGCGGTGTCGGACTGGACGCCCTGGTCGACTACCGCTGGGAGATCGCGCTCGGCGACCAGCCGCTGTCCGCCGAGGAGTTGGCGACACTGGCCGAGCTGAAGACCCCGCTGGTACGGCTCCGCGGCCGGTGGGTGGAGCTGGACCCGGGGCGGCTCGCCGCCGGCCTGCGCCTGCTCCGCTCCGCCGGTGAGTTGACCGTCGCCGACCTGCTCCGCCTCGGGCTGGCCGACGGCGAGGCCACCGGGGCGCTGCCGGTGCTGGAGGTGACCGCCGACGGGGCGCTCGGCGATCTGCTCGCCGGGGCGGTCGAGCGACGGCTCACCCCGCTGGAGCCGCCGCCGAGCTTCCAGGGCACGCTGCGGCCGTACCAGCAGCGTGGGCTGGCCTGGCTGGCGTTCCTGCGTTCGCTCGGCCTGGGTGGCGTGCTCGCCGACGACATGGGGCTGGGCAAGACGGTCCAACTGCTCGCCCTGCTCGCCGGCGACCCACCGGAGGCCGGCCCGACCCTGCTGGTCTGTCCGATGTCGCTGGTCGGCAACTGGCAGCGGGAGGCGGCACGGTTCACCCCGGAGCTGCGGGTGCACGTACACCATGGTGCCGAGCGGGCGCGCGGGGCGGAGTTCACCGCGGCGGCGCACGGCGCGGACCTGGTTCTCACCACCTACTCGGTGGCCGCCCGAGACGCCGGCGACCTGGCCGGCATCGACTGGCACCGGGTGGTGGTGGACGAGGCGCAGGCGATCAAGAACGCGTCGACCCGGCAGGCCGAGGCGGTTCGCGCGCTGCCGGCCCGGCAACGGGTGGCGGTGACCGGTACGCCGGTGGAGAACCGTCTCGCCGACCTCTGGTCGATCATGCAGTTCGCCAACCCGGGCCTGCTCGGGCCGGCCGCGACGTTCCGCAAGCGGTTCGCCGAGCCGATCGAGCGGCACGGCGACGCGGAGGCCGCCGAGCGGCTGCGCCGGATCACCGGCCCGTTCGTGTTGCGCCGGCTCAAGACCGACTCGTCGATCATCTCGGATCTGCCGGAGAAGCTGGAGATGGAGGTGCTCTGCAACCTCACCGCCGAGCAGGCCGCGCTGTACCGGGTGGTGGTCGACGACATGCTCGCCCGGATCGAGACCAGCGACGGCATCGAGCGACGCGGCCTGGTGCTGGCCACCATGACCCGACTCAAGCAGGTCTGCAACCACCCCGCCCAGCTGCTGCGCGACGGTTCGCCGCTGGAGGGCCGCTCCGGCAAGCTGGCCCGGCTGACCGAGATCCTGGAGGAGGTGCTGGCGGCGGGGGAGCGGGCGCTGCTGTTCACCCAGTACGCCGAGTTCGGTGCGATGTTGCGCGGCCACCTGTCGGCGCGCTTCGGCCGGGAGGTGCTGTTCCTGCACGGTGGCCTCGGCAAGGCCGAGCGGGACGCCCTGGTGCAGCGCTTCCAGTCGGCGGAGGGTCCGCCGCTGTTCGTGCTCTCCCTCAAGGCCGGCGGCACCGGGCTGACCCTGACCGCCGCGAACCACGTGGTGCATGTGGACCGGTGGTGGAACCCGGCGGTCGAGGACCAGGCCACCGACCGGGCGTTCCGGATCGGGCAGCGCCGGCGGGTGCAGGTTCGTAAGTTCGTCTGCGCCGGCACGGTCGAGGAGAAGGTGGCCGCGATGATCGCCGACAAGCGCAGCCTCGCCGAACGGGTCGTCGGGACCGGCGAGCAGTGGATCACCGAGTTGTCCACCGGTCAGTTGCGGGACCTGTTCGCGCTGGAGGCCGGGGCGGTGGTGGAGTAGTGGGCGAGCCGAGCGCCGGCGTGAGCAGCGACCGGTTCGCCGACTACGGTCGCCCCCGTCGGGTCGACGGAGGTCTGCGGGCGCGAAGTGCCCGGGGCGCGATCGGCCGGTCCTGGTGGTCGCGGCGTTTCCTGGAGGTGCTGGAGTCGTTCGCGCTGGGCACCCGGTTGACCCGGGGCCGGTCGTACGCGCGGGCCGGGCAGGTGCTCACGCTCGACATCACGCCCGGTCGGGTCAGCGCGGTGGTGCAGGGCTCCCGGCCGCAGCCGTACCAGGTGTCGATCGCGCTGGAGCCGTTCCCGGCCGCGCTCTGGTCCCGGATCGAGGACGAGCTGGCCGGGCAGGCGTTCTTCAGCGCCCGGCTGCTCGCCGGGGACCTCCCCGACGAGTTGGAGGAGCTGTTCGCCGCCGCCGGCGCACCGCTCTTCCCGCGCGCTGTGGACGAGTTGACCCAGCGCTGCAACTGCCCCGACTTCGCGGTGCCGTGCAAACACCTCGCGGCGACGTTCTACCTGCTGGCCGAGGCGTTCGACGCGGACCCGTTCGAGCTGCTGCACTGGCGCGGTCGTTCCCGCGCGGAACTGCTCGACGAACTGCGCAACCGGCGGGCCGCGGCGACCGGCGTCACCCCGCCGCCGGTCGACCCACCGTCCGAACCGGACGGTACGGCCTCGACAGTGGAGGTCGGCGCGCCGGTCGGCGCCGCACGGGCGCTCGCCGGTCTGTCGACCACCCCGTTGGCGGAGGCGGCGGACCGGTTCTGGTCCGCGCCGGTGCCGCTGCCGGATCGGCCACCTCGACTGGTGACCGGCACCGACCTGCTGCTGCGTCAGCTCGGAGCGCCGGCCCCCGCCATCGGTGGGCCGGGCCTGCTCGAACGGTTGCGCCGCGCGTACCGGGCCTTCGGCCCGGCCGACCGGTGAGCCGTCCGAGGCAGTGGTCGAGCCGTTCCATCGAGCGGTGGGGCCGTCAGGTCCATCGACGGCGGAACCGCCACATGATCGCGGCGTTGGCCACCAGCACCACCGCGCAGATCGCACCGGTCAGTCGACCGGCGAACACGGCTATCGCCGGTAGTGACGCCCACAGCAGAATGGTCAACAACATCAGGTAGCGGCCCCTGCGGGCCCGAACCCGGTGGTCCAACCGGGCGAAGAACGCCGGGTCACTCTCCCGGAGCTGACGGGTGATCTGGTCGAATCTGCGCTGATCCTCTTTGCTGAGCATGGCGCTGCCTTCCCCTCACGCGTTCAGCGGTTCGGCGGCATACCCGCTGCGGTGGTGGCTCACGCTCGCCTGTTCCCGCTACTTTTGCTGCACGCGAGGTCGCCTCATGTCCGGCTTACCTGAACCTTAAGTTTGCCTTTGGTGGTGAACGAGGCCGAAAGTGGCGCGTACGGCGAGGTGGTCCGATCCGTGCTCCGCTGCGGTGCGTACGCCCTGCTGGGAAGGTCCGCACCCCCCTCCGCCCCACCGGCCCCGGCCGATGTCGCACTGAGCGCTGTCTTAAGTGCCCTCACGAGTGGGTTCCGGCCACCTTGAAGGGCCCTGGGGCCTTGGTTACCTTGCCGTAGCAACCCCCTCAGGCAACAGTCGCCGCACCTGCCGCACCTGCCCGGTCGCAGCTTCCGGCGCTCATCAGAAATCGGGATTGGTACATGGCCGACCAGAATGTGCCACCACGTCGACCGCGGGACGACCGCGGTTGGGACGGACACCAGCACCACAGCGCTGACGGCTACGGCGACCCCCACCCGCCCGCGCCCTACGGCTACGACTCGAACCACCCCTACCAGGGCGGCTACGCCGCGCAGGCCGACCCGCGTGAGCAGTACGCCGACGGGTACGCGCATGCCGGGCAGCCCGCCCCCGCCCCGCGCGGCCCGCAGTGGGTCGGCCCGGAGGGCCTCGGCCGCCCGGCACGCCCGGCCGGCACCGGACTGCCCACTCTCGACGATGACGACGAGTCCGGCCGCAAGGTCGGTCGGCGCAAGGCGATGGTGGCCCTCGGCGGCACCGCCGCTGTCGTCGCCGGTGGCGCGGCGCTCGCCATGACCCCGCAGATCCGTGGCCTCTTCGGCGACGAGGCGGCGGCCGGCGACGCGACCGGCAGCACGGTGACCGACGGCACCGCGGCGCGGCCCAGTGGCCAGCAGCCCAGCACGGTGCGCACCTACACCGAGCAGAACGAGAGCTACATGGGCTCCCGGGCCGGTGAGGCGCTGAAGAAGAACGCGCCGACCGGTGGACGGACCTTCTCCGGCCCGGCCGCCGCCGCGGCGGCGACCCAGGTGACCGTGAAGACGGTGCTGGCCAAGGACCCGATCCTGCACCTGGCCCGGCGCGCCACCTTCGGGGTGACCCCCGGGGTGGTCGCCGACATCAAGCGCGACGGCATCGACTCCTGGATCCGGGCCCAACTGGACCCGGACAAGCTGGAGCCGAGCAAGGCCGAGCTGAAGCTCGCCGAGCTGCCCACCCAGAAGCTCTCCGTGCAGCAGCTGCGCGACCAGCGGGACAAGCTCAACGAGCAGGACGCCCAGCCGGAGCGGGAGATGGTCGACGCCACCATCGCCCGGCAGATCTGGTCCAAGCGCCAGCTGTTCGAGGTGATGGTCGACTTCTGGAACGACTTCCTGCACGTCGCCGCGGACTTCGACGGCGGCGAGGTGTTCCGCAACTCGTTCGACCAGGACGTCGTGCGCAAGCACGCGCTGGGCAGCTACCCGGAGATGCTGGTCGCCGCGAACAAGCACCCCGCGCTGCTGATCTACCTGAACCAGAAGGACTCCCGCAAGGACGCCATCAACGAGAACCTCGCCCGGGAGAACCTCGAGCTGTACTCGGTCGGCGTCGACGGCGGCTACAAGGAGCCGGACGTCCGGCAGGCCGCCATGCTGCAGACCGGCCGGGGTGTCGACGACAAGGGCAAGTACGTCTTCCGCCCCGAGCAGCACTACGTCGGCAAGGTGAAGATCCTCGGTTTCACCCACGCGAACAACTCGGCCGACCCGAAGAAGGCCGAAGCGGCGATCGACGCGTACATCACCTACATCGCGCTGCACCCGTCGACCGCGAAGTACGTGGCACAGAGCCTGGCGACCCGGTTCGTCTCGGACACCCCGCCGAAGTCCCTGGTGGACCGGCTGGCCAAGACGTACACCACCAACAAGGGCATGATCAAGCCGGTCCTGATGACGCTGTTCTGCTCGTCGGAGTTCTGGGCCGCCGTGGGCCAGAAGGTGCGTCGGCCGATGGAGTACCTGGCCGCCACGTACCGCACCCTGGGCGTCTCGCCGGAGGCGTCGCCGAAGCACAACAACGGCGACAGCAAGCGCACCCCGTACGCCCGGGGCCTGCGCCAGATCCAGGACAAGCTGCGCGAGCTGGGCCAGTCCCCGATGGGTCACCCGACCCCGGACGGCTACCCGGACGTCTACGTCGCCTGGACCTCGGCCGGCACCATGGTCAACGGTTGGAACGAGGCGGGCGAGATCCTCGCCGGCTACCGCACCACCTTCACGTACACGGCGCCGGAGAAGTTGGTCGCCAAGGCACCGGCGACGGCCGGGGCGTACGTGGACGCCCTCTCCCTGCGGCTGGTGGGCCAGAAGTTGAGCACGCGGGAGAAGAACCTCATCCTCGGCGTGGCCGGTGTGCCGGCGACCGCCAAGGTCGACGCCACGTTCAACGGGGCCATCACCGCCGTCGCGCGGGCGATCCTCGCTTCCCCCCAGCACCACCTCCGGTGAGGCACCCGATGGAGAAGACTGTGTACAACTCTTTCCCCCTGCACCCCGAATGCCCCGACGTGCGCCGGCTGGCCGACAACCCGGCCGAGGCGTTGCTGCGCGCCGAGGCGGACATCGTCGCCGCCGAGAACGCCGCCGAGTTCGACCGGTACCGCACGCTGGAGAACCTGGAGGAGGCCCAGCAGGACGGTCGGGGCGTCACCCGGCGGACCTTCGTCGCCGGTGCCGCGGCCACCGCCACCGCGCTGGCCACCGCCCAGTTCGTCACCACCTCGGCGTCGTTCGCGGCGACCAAGACCGGCACCCTGATCCACGTCTTCCTCTACGGCGGGCTGGACGGGCTGAGCCTCGTCGCGCCGGACAACGACGCGGTGCTCAACAAGGCACGGCCCGACCTGCTGCTCGGCAACGACTCGCTGGCCCTGGGCCGCGGCTTCAAGCTGACCAGCGCGTTCAAGCCGCTGGAGAAGTGGCTCACGGCCGGTCAACTGGGCTTCATCCCGGCGGTCTCCGACGAGCGGCTGTCCCGCAGCCACTTCCAGGCCGCGGACGCCTGCAACCTGGGCGGCCTGCCGAACGAGACCGGCGGCCGGGGTTGGCTCGACGGTCTGGTCGACAACCTGGGCAAGGGCACCGCGTTCCGCAGCGTCGGCGTCGGCAGCACGCTGCCCCGCTCGCTGGTCGGCAACAACGGCGCGCTCTCACTGAACAGCGTCGGCTCGCTGCGCCTCAACGGTGACGAGAAGTTCCGGGCCGCCACCGAGAAGGCCATCAAGGGGCTCTTCACCGGGATCAACCACCCGGTCGAGGAGGCCGTCCAGGAGGGCATGGGCGCGCTGGCCACCGCGCAGAAGCTCGCCGCCAAGCCGTACCAGCCCGTCGAGGGCGTCAAGTACGAGGGCGTCGGCAACGCGTTCCAGCAACTCGCCCAGCTGATCAAGGGCGGCGCCAACGTGCGGGTCGCCACCGTCGGCATGGGTGGCTACGACACCCACGAGAACCAGGGCACCCGCGAGGGCGGCCAGCTGTACCGCCGGCTGAACGAGCTGGCCAGCGCGATGGCCGCCTTCTTCACCGACCTCGGCCCGCAGGCCGCCGACGTGACGATCATGGTGTCCAGCGAGTTCGGCCGTCGGGTCGGCTCCAACACCGGCGGCACCGACCACGGCCACGGCGGGGTGGTCACCCTGCTGTCCGGCAAGAAGCTGGCCGGTTCGCTGCTCGGCACCTGGAACGGCCTGGACAAGCTGGACTCCGGCGACGTGCCCGAGTACAACAACATGTTCAACGTCTACGGCGCGGTGGCGCAGGGCCGGTTCGGGCTCACCAACGCGGAGGTCGACAAGGTCTTCCCCCGCCAGAAGTACGCCCCGATGAAGCTGTACGCGTGACGCATTCGCACACCCACGCCACCGGCCGTCGTACCGGGACCTCGTCCCGGCACGGCGGCCGGTCGGCTGCACCCGTACCCCCGCAGATCCCGGCCCGGCGCGGACCCGGCGGCCGACGGCTGCTGGGCGTGCTGCTCCTGGTCGGCCTGCTCGCCAGCGTGCTTCCGTGGTGGCTGGGCACCCCCGCCGGTTCGCTGCGCAGCGCCGCGACCACCGTCACCGCGGCCGGCCGGATCAGCGGCCTGATCGCCGGCTACCTGCTGCTGGTGCAGGTGCTGATGATGAGCCGACTGCCCGTGCTGGAACGGTGGATCGGCGGCGAGCACCTGGCCCGCTGGCACCGGGACATCGGTGCCACCCTGCTGGTCAGCGTGCTGGCGCACATGTCGCTGATCCTCGTCGGCTACGCCGACCTGCGTAACCAGTCGATCCTCGCCGAGGTCGGCACGCTGCTCGGCGACTACGAGGACATGGTTTCGGCGTTCGTCGCCACCGGCATCATGATGCTCGTCGGGTTCAGCAGCGTCCGGGCCATCCGGCGGGCGTTGCCCTACGAGCTGTGGCACCTGCTGCACCTGTCCAGCTACCTGATCCTGCTGCTCGGCTTCGGCCACCAGTTCGCCCACGGCGCGCAGCTGTACAAGCCCGGCCCGGTGCGCACCGGCTGGATCGCGCTCTACCTGCTGGTGGTCGCCGCCCTGCTCTGGGGCCGCGTGATCACGCCGCTGGCGTTCAACCTGCGCTACCGGCTGCGGGTCGCCGACGTGGTCGCCGAGAGCACCGACACCATCTCCATCTACCTCACCGGCGAGCGCCTCGGCCGGCTGGCGATGCTCGGCGGCCAGCACTTCCGCTGGCGGTTCCTCACCCGGGGCTGCTGGTGGCAGTCGCACCCGTTCTCCGTCTCCGCCGCCGCCAACGGTCGCTGGCTGCGGGTCACCGTCAAGGTGGTCGGCACGCACACCGCGGACCTGCGCGACCTGGAACCGGGCACCCGGGTCTGGGCCGAGGGCCCGTCCGGCACCTTCACCGCCGCGCACCGGCTTCGCGAACGGGCGCTGCTGATCGCCGGCGGCAGTGGCATCACGCCGATCCGGGCGATGCTGGAGGAGCTGCCGCCGGGCGCCGCGCTGATCTACCGGGCCCGCACCCCGGCGGACGTGCTGCTCAGCCGCGAGTTGGACTGGCTGGCCCAGGAGCGCGACACCTCCGTCTGGTACGTCATCGGCTCCCGCGACGACCCCGGCCCCCGGCAGCTGATGAGCCCGGACGGGTTGCGTCAACTGGTGCCCGACGTGGCCCGGCGCGACGTCTACCTGTGCGGGCCGCCCGGGTTGGTGGAACAGTCGGTGCGTGCGCTGCGGCGGGCCGGCGTGCCCCGACGGCAGATCCACCTGGCCACGTTCGAGCTGTAGGAAGGGCATCCCCCATGCGTCGCGCGTTCCTCGCGATCACCGGCCTGGCCGCCAGCACCACCGCGCTGGTGGTGCTCAAGGGCTCCCCGGCCACCAACCAGGTCGCCCAGAACCTGCCGACCGCCCAGCCGGTCAACCCCAGCGCGCCGGGTGTCGACCCGACCGCCGACCCGGCCGCGCCGGTCACCGATTCGACGGGCGAGGCGCCCACGGCGTCGAAGACCGCCGACGCGCCGGTGTCGCCCAAGCCCGGCAAGACCACCGCCCGCCCGTCCGGCACCCGCACCACCACGAAAGCGCCGTCCGCACCCCGGACCACCAAGGCGGCGCAGCCGACCACGCGCCGGGTCACCGGCAACGGCTTCGAGAACGAGTACGGGTACGTGCAGGTGCAGATCGTGGTCTCGGGTAACCGGATCGTCGAGGCGGTCGCGCTGTCACTGCCCAGCGGCGGCGAATCCGACATCCACAGCGGCGACGTCCGCAACAGCTACGACGGCAGCGGCGGCGAGGTGGTGAAGAAGCAGAACGCCAACCTCAACACCGTCTCCGGGGCCACCGAGACCAGCAACTCCTACAAGCAGTCGCTGCGGTCCGCCATCGAGCAGGCGTTCTGACGTGCGGGCCACGCTGACCCGACCCGGGCTGTGCCGGGTCGAACAGATCATGGGTACGACGATCACCCTGGACCTCGCCGACGATCTGCCACTGGCGACGCTGCGCGAGTTGGCGGATGAGGTCTTCGCCTGGATGCACGAGGTGGACGGGCGGTTCAGCACGTACCGGCCGGACAGCGAGGTGTGCCGTTTCGACCGGGGTGAGGTGCTGCTCTCCGAGGCGTCCGCGGACCTGCGGTACGTGCTGGAGACCTGCGCCGACCTGTGGGGGGCCACCGACGGGTTCTTCGACGCGTACGCCACCGGTCGGCTCGACCCGTCCGGCTTCGTCAAGGGCTGGGCGGCTCAGGTCGCCTCGGACCGCCTCGTCGCCGCCGGTGCCGTCAACCACTGCGTGAACGCCGGCGGGGACGTACGGGTGCGGGGTCTGTCACCGTCCGGGGAGCCGTGGCGCATCGGCATCCGCCATCCGTGGGACGCGATGGCGGCCTGCCTGGTGCTCACCGGGACGGACCTGGCCGTCGCCACGTCCGGCGTCTACGAGCGGGGCCGGCACGTGTTGGACCCGCGCCGGGGCGC
This sequence comes from Micromonospora sp. NPDC049645, assembly GCF_040675155.1. Taxonomy (NCBI): domain Bacteria; kingdom Bacillati; phylum Actinomycetota; class Actinomycetes; order Micromonosporales; family Micromonosporaceae; genus Micromonospora; species Micromonospora sp. NPDC049645. The sequence goes on along the minus strand of NZ_JBFAOI010000011.1, from coordinate 56,380 downwards.
ACCGGCCAGTGGGCTGCGCTCGGTCACCGTGGTCGGCACCGACCTCGGGGTGGCCGACGCGTACGCCACCGCCGCCCTGGCCATGGGCACCCCCGGTCTGGGCTGGCTGGCCCGCCTGGACGACCACACCCACGCGGCGATAACCGACAACGCCCGCCAGTACCACTCCACAACCCTCCCCCTGACCGACTAACCCCCGCCCCCCGCCCCGCCCTCCGCGCCCGCAACCTCCGCCCCCGCGATCTTGCACTTTGGGTTGTCCTTTTGTCCCTTGGTGCGGAGATTGTCGCGACAGGAAGTGCAAGATCGGCGACGGTGGGCGGGGCGGGGCCGGGGTGGGGCGGCTAGCGGAGGGGGCGGTGGGTGCCGGCGGGGCGGGAGCCGGTGGGGCGTGGGCGGCCGGGGCGGGAGCCGGACGGCCGGGTGCCGGCCCAGCGGTGCCGTGGGTGGCTGCGCCGGGGCGGCTCCGTGCCGCCGGGGTGCGGCGCTCTGTCGTTGCTGGACATCGTTCCCCCGTTCGTGGCGCGCGTTCGCGCCGTCTCCCTCTCAACGAGGACCGGCGTGCCGGCGACGCTGTCGGGCACCGGATGGAATCGCGGTTTCACATGCCACGTCGGGGCAGTGGCAGGTGACCGGGGAGCAGGTCGGGGGCGAGCGTCACCCCGGCGGCGCGCAGCGCCCCGATCAAGGTGTTCTGCACGAGGTACGAATCCGGAAGTTGCCAACGGGCCTGCTCCGGGGCGACCGCCCAACGGACCGTGCCCTCCGGCAGCCGGGTGGGCGGCGCGGGGATCCACGAACCCGGTCCGTGCCGGACCACGTGGAAGCAGTGCTCCAACTCCGGCCGGAGCGGGTCGCCGGGGCGGACCAGGAACATCCACCGCCCGGTGGGCGTGACCAGCACCGGCCCGCGTACGCCGGTGCCGGCCGGGTGGATCTGGACCGCGTCGAGCACGTGCCGGCCGAGGTGGGCGGGCACCTCCAGCACGTCGAAGGCCCGGCCGGTGGGAAGCAGCACCCCGTGCGGTCGGCTCCGCCACCAGGTCGCCACCCGGGCCGGGTCGGCGCTGGCGGCCAGTTCCCAGTTCTCCAGGGCGGGGTGGCAGCCCACGGTGGGACAGCCGGCCCGGCCGCAGACGAAACGACTGCGGGCCAGGCAGGCGCCCGGGGTCACCTCCCAGCCGTGTGCGGCGTACCGGATGGCGACCCGGCGCAGCCGGACCCGTTCCAGCGGCGACAGTTCGGCAACGCGCGGTCCGACGTTCCCCCACATGTGTGCCAACTCCTCTCGTCGGGCCCGGCGTTCGCCAGGTCGCATGTCGAGCACCGTCACTGCCGTAACCCACGATCGTTGAGGTTGACGAACGGCTCGTGCAACTTGCACGAAAAGTACGAGGACTAGCTGTACGGCTGACGTACATCCTGTGCGACCAGCGAAAACGTGAAAGTGAACAGCAACCGCCGCACCCGCGGACATCGCCCCGACTCGATTGGTCGTCGGTGGCAGGGGAGGATGGGGAGATGGACGAGCTACCCATAGGGCGGCGAGTGGCCTATTGGCGGGGGCGACGCAAGATGTCGCAGCAGGTCTTCGCGGACCGGCTGGGCAAGTCCAAGAGCTGGGTGGACAAGGTCGAGCGTGGCGTCCGTAGGTTGGACAAGTTCTCCGTCCTCTACGAGATCGCCGACATCCTCCAGGTCGACGTGCAACTGCTCATGGGCAAGGATCCGGAGCGCCGCACCGACGCGCTGAACTGCATCGACCAGGTCGAGGTGCAGGAGATCCGGGCGGCGCTGGAACGCTACGACTCGATGAGTGCGTACTTCGACGCGGTGCCGTACCCGCCGCCGCTGGACGACATGCGCAAGGCCGTCAACCACGCCTGGCTCACCTACCAGTACGGCCGTTACGGCATGCTCACCCGGGCGCTGCCCAAGCTGCTGCGCGACGCCCAGGCGGCCGACGCCGCCTACGGCGGTGAGCAGGCCGCCGAGGCGGCGCACCTGCTCGGGCAGGTCTACCAGATCGCCTCCTCGGTGCTGCGCAAGCTCGGCGAGTGCGAGCTGGCCTGGTTGGCCGCCGACCGGTCGATGGCGGTGGCCCAGCGGGCCGACGACCCGCTGCTGGCCGGGATCGCCACCACCCGGGTCTGCAACGCCCTGGTCGCGATGGGCCGGGCCCGGCCCGCGCTGGAGCTGAACGTCCAGATCGCCAACCGGCTGGCGCCGGGTGGGAGCAACCAGGTCTCCCCGGCCCGGCTCTCCGTCTACGGGATGCTGCTGCTCCAGGGCGCGATGGCCGCGTCCCGCATCGGCGACTCGGCAAGCGTCGACGACCTGATCAACTGCGCGCAGGAGGCCGCCACCCTGCTCGGCGGCGACCACAACCACTACTGGACGTCGTTCGGCCCGACCAACGTCGAGCTGCACCGGGCCGCCGCCGCGGTGGAGCTGGGCGACGGGGGCCGGGCCGTGGAGGTGCACCAGCTGCGCATCGCGGAGCCCGCCTTCAACGCGCTGCTGCCCGAACGTCGCGCCCACCACCTGCTCGACATCGCCCGCGGGTACGCCCAGATGGGCGACGTGGCCAACGCCGGCGAGATGCTGCTGCTCGGCGATCGACTCGCTCCGTCGGAGATCCGCTGCCGGCCGATCGCGCACGAGGTGATGTCCGACATCCTGCGTCGCACACGTGGTGCGCCGCCTTCTCCGGTAGCGGAGTTGGCTGAGCACATGGGAGTAGGGGTATGAGCGCGGAGCCGGTGTGATGGCCGGTGCGACGCGCAACAGCGGGCACCGCGCGGTGCTCTACGTCATCGCCTGCGGTTCGCCGCTGGCCCGGCACGTCGGTCGTCTGGTCGACCTCGCCCAACAGGATGGGTGGGACGTCTGCGTGGTCACCACGCCGGACGGCGCGAAGTTCGTGGACCAGTCGGCCCTGATCCGGCAGACCGGCCACCCGGTGCGGACGCACTACAAGAATCCCGGTGACCCGGACGTGCTGCCGCCCGCCGACGCCATGATCGTCTGCCCGGCCACCGTCAACACGGTCAACAAGTGGGCCGCCGGGATCACCGACACCCTGGCGCTCGGGCTGCTGGTCGAGGCCCAGGGCAAGGGGGTCCCCATCGTGGCCGTGCCGTACACCAACGTGGCGATGGCCTGCCACCCGGCGTTCCGGGCCGGGGTGGCCCGGTTGGCCGAGTGGGGCGTCACGGTGCTCTTCGGTGACGACGTGATCGCCCTGCACCCGCCCGGAACGGGGGAGCAGCACCTGCACACCTTCCCCTGGGCGATGCCGCTGGCGGCGCTGCGCCCGGTCTCCTGGAGCGCCGCCTAGCGCGTACGGCACACCTTCCGCCCAGCCGGCCGGGCCGGGTGACACCGTCCAGCGGCCTCCACGCCGGTAAGCTGGCCCGCCGTGAGCACAAGCGGATCCGCCCCGACCGTGGCCGACGTGGTGGCCGAGCTGGAACGGTGTTTTCCGCCGGTCTGGGCGGAGGAGTGGGACCGGGTTGGCCTGGTGCTGGGCGAGCCGGCCGCCCCGGTCCGCCGGATCCTCTGCGTGGTCGACGTGGTGCCCGAGACGGTCGCCGAAGCGCTGGCTGCCGACGCGGACATGATCGTCTCGCATCACCCGCTGCTGCTGCGCGGGGTGTCGTCGGTCGCGGCGACCACCTTCAAGGGGCGGATCATCCACCAGATGATCCGGGCCGGGCTGGCGCTCTACGCGGCGCACACCAACGCCGACGTCGCCGCCCCGGGCGTCTCCGACGCCCTCGCCGCGCGCTTCGGGCTCACCGGGCTGCGCCCGCTCCAGCGGCCCGCGCCCGGCTCGCCCGCCCACGGCGACGACCGCGGTTTCGGCCGGATCGGTGAGCTGCCCGAGCCGATGACCCTCGCCGAGCTGACCCGGCACGCCGCCGCCGTGCTACCCGTCACGTCCTGGGGAGTTCGCGCGGCGGGGGATCCCGGGCGTATGGTTCGTACCCTCGCCGTCAGCGGCGGGTCGGGGGACAGCTTCCTCGGCGCCGCGACCGCCGCCGGGGTGGACGCGTTCCTCACCGCCGACCTGCGGCACCACCCGGCCGGCGAGCACCTCGCCGCCGATGGTCCCGCCCTGATCGACGCCGCCCACTGGGCGACCGAACGACCGTGGCTGGACGACCTGGCCGCCTTCCTCCGGGAGGCGCTGGGCGTCGAGACGCTGGTGTCCGACCTGGACACCGACCCGTGGACCGTGCACGCCGCCGCACCCGTTGTGGACGACAAGGAGCCCGACCGTGAAGGCTGACCCTCAGGTGCAGCGCCGCCTGCTCGACCTCCAGGCGATCGACACCAACCTCGCCCAGCTCGCCCACCGCCGGCGGTCGCTGCCTGAGCGGGCCGAGCTGGAGTCGCTGGCCCGGGAGTTGTCGTCGATGGAGGACGAGCGGGTACGCGCCCAGGTGGCCGTCGACGACCTGGACCGGGACATCGCCCGGTTGGAGAAGGACGTCGAGCAGGTCCGGGCCCGCAAGGAGAAGGACGAGAACCGGCTGGCCGCCGGCACCGGCCCCGCCCGCGAGCTGGAGGCACTCCAGCACGAGCTGGTCTCGCTGAAGCGCCGCCAGGGCGACCTGGAGGACGCCGAGCTGGAGCTGATGGAGCAGCGGGAGACCGCGCAGGGCGTGCTGGACGGCGTGGAGCAGCGGCTGGCCGAGACCCGCGACAAGCGGGCCGCGACCGAGCAGCGCCGCGACGAGGCGCTGGCCGAGATCGCCAAGGAGGAGGAGTTCAAGCGGGGGGCTCGTCAGCCGCTCGCCGCCGACCTCCCGAGCGACCTGGTCACCCTCTACGACAAGATCCGCGAGGACACCGGGCTGGGTGCCGCGCTGCTCACCGCGGGCCGCTGCGGCGGGTGCCGCCTGGAGCTGTCCGGCGCCGACCTGGCCCGCATCCGCGAGGCCGCCCCCGACGACGTGGTCCGCTGCGAGGACTGCCGACGGATCATGGTCCGCACCAACGAGTCGGGCCTGTAGGTCGTGGCGCCGCGCGTGGTCTCCGTCGAGGCCGACGGCGGGTCCCGGGGCAACCCCGGCCCCGCCGGCTACGGCGCGGTGGTGCGCGACCCGGAGACCGGTGAGGTGCTCGCGGAGCGTTCCGAGTCGCTCGGCACGGCCACCAACAACGTCGCCGAGTACCAGGGGTTGATCGCCGGGTTGACCGCCGCCGCCGAGCTGGGCGCCGCCGAGGTGGACGTCCGGATGGACTCCAAGCTGGTGGTCGAGCAGATGTGCGGCCGGTGGCAGATCAAGCACCCCGGCCTGCGCCCCCTCGCCGCCCAGGCCGCCGCGTTGGTGGGCCGCTTCGCCGCGGTCCGGTTCAGCTGGATCCCGCGCGAGCAGAACCGGCACGCCGACGCGCTCGCCAACGCCGCCATGGACGCCGCCGCGGGCCGCCCCCCGGCGAGCGCGGCGCCCGCCCGTGCCGCGACGACGGCGGCTTCGGAGCAGCCCTCGACGACGTCCGCCGCCCCGATCGTCGGCAGCGACCCGGCGACCGCGCCGGTCTCCTGGGAGCCGCGGCCGAGCTTCACCGCCACCCGGCTGATCCTGGTCCGGCACGGCGAGACCCCGTACACCGAGCAGCGGCGCTACTCCGGGCGCGGCGACGTGCCGCTGTCCGAGCGCGGCCGGGCCCAGGCCGTGGCCACCGCCGCCCGGGTGGCCGAGCTGGCCCCGTCCGTCGCGGCCGTGCTCAGTTCACCGCTCTCCCGGTGTACGGCCACCGCGGCGGCGATCGCCGGGGCGCTCGGCGACGTGCCGGTCCGCACCGAGGACGACCTGATCGAGTGCGACTTCGGCCAGTGGGAGGGGCGCACCTTCGCCGAGGTACGTGAGGGATGGCCGGGCGAGATGGACGCCTGGCTCGCCTCACCCCGGATCGCGCCGCCGGGCGGGGAGTCGTTCACCCACGTCGCCGAACGCGCGCACCGCGTCGTCACCGGGCTGCTCACCGCGTACCCCGGTGAGACCGTGGTGGTCGTCTCGCACGTCTCGCCGATCAAGCTGGTGCTGCGCGACGCCCTCGCGGCCGGCGACGGTTTCCTGCACCGGCTCTTCCTGGACGCGGCCGGCATCTCGGTGCTCGACCTGTGGCCCGACGGCGGTGTGGCCGTGCGGACGGTCAACGACACCGCCCATCTCTCCAAGATCGACTAATTCCCATCTGTCGGGAGGGTTTTGGCCTACGGGCCCGAACCTGTGGGGAATCTGTTGACAGTGGATGGACGCCGATTCACGATCGGTTCGTGCGAAGCGTTCACCTGACGAAGCGGGGTCACATCGACCTCCTGCGCGTCGCCAGCGCCGCCTGTCGACGCCCCATCTGACGCCGGGTTCCTCCCTCCCTCTCGCACGCTGCAGGCGTTTCCCATTCCCCGCTGGTCTCCGGCCCCGCGGCGCGTCCGCCTGCGCGTACCCCTCCGACAGGAGATCCGTTCATGCTGTCCGCACGACGCTTATCCGTGCTCACCGCGACCGCGGTGAGCACCGCGCTGCTCGCCACGGTGACCCTGACCGGGCCGGCGTTCGCCACCTCGCTGCCCACGGTGCCGCCGACCCCCGTCGACCTCTCCGATGTCCGCGGCTACCCCCGCCAGAGCACCCTCCCGGTCTGGCCGGACAACCCGGCCGACGCGTCCATCCCGATCGGCGTGATCCCGTACGACGAGATCGCGCCGAAGCTGAACGCGCTCCAGCGGGCCAGCGACCGGGTCTCCGCCCGGGTCGCCGGGAAGTCCGCCGGCGGCTACGACCTGTACGCGGTCACCGTGACCGCGCCGGAGAGTCGCGCCGAGGCGCGGCAGCAGGAAACCTGGAAGCGGCTCATCGAGGACGAGCCCTCCCGGGCGCAGCGGGACCGCCAGCTGCTGGCCGGCTACAAGACCCCGCTGTTCGTCAACGCCAACATCCACGGCAACGAGTGGGAGGGTACCGACGCGGCGCTGCGGGTCATCGAGCAGTTCGCCACCGACCGCAGCCCGGAGGTCGCCGAGCTGCTGCGACGTAACCGGCTGGTCTTCAACATCACCTCGAACCCGGACGGTCGGGTCGCCGGCACCCGGGCCAACTCGGCCGGCTACGACCTCAACCGCGACCTGACCATCGTCGCGCAGCCCGAGACCAACCTCATCCGTAACCTGATCATCGACACCAAGCCGATCATCACGTTGGACCTGCACGGGTACGTCAACCCGACCCTGCTGCACCCCAGCACCCCACCGCACAACGTCAACAACGAGTACGACCTGTACATCAAGCACGGCCTGCCCAACGCGTTGGCGATCGAGGAGGACCTGCGCGGCCTCGGGTACGCCGAGACGCAGCGGGCCCGGATCCCGTTCCGCGACGACGAACCCGGCGTGTGGGACGACTTCCCGCCGATCTACGTGCCGTCCTTCGCCATGTTGCAGAGCAGCATCCCCTACACCATCGAGGCGCCGCTCAACCCGCGCGGCAGCACGCTCACCCCGGCCGAGCGGGTACGCCGCTCCGGTATCAACACCGACGTGCACGAGGTGGCGATCCGCACCTCGCTGCGCTACATCCAGGAGCACCGGGCCGAGGTGTTGCACGACCAGGCCGAGGTCTACCGCCGTGGCCTGGCCGGTGAGCCGTTGCGGGACATCCCCGACGGCTACGTGCCGGGCTGGGGGCCGGAGGACAACTACCACACCACCTTCCCCCGGGCGTACGTCATTCCGAGCGGCACCGGCCAGCGCTCCGAGCCGGCCGCGGCCCGTCTGGTCGATCTGCTGATCAGCAGCGGTGGCCGGGTGTGGCGGGCGAAGCAGGCGTTCACCGCCGGCGGAAAGCGCTACCAGGCCGGCTCGTACGTCGTCGACCTGCACCAACCCAAGCGCGGCCTGGTCAACTCGCTGCTCGAACCGGGCGCGGACATCACCGACCGGGTGAACGACCTGTACGCCGGCCCGGCCGCCTGGAGCCAGGGGCTCACCTGGGGCGCCACGGTCGACACGGTGTGGGACAACCTGCCCCGGGTACGCCTGGAGCGCACCTACGACGGGCGCGCCGAGGGCGCGCTGCCCGCCGGGTGGTCCGACCTGCGCCTGGATCTCCGTGACGCCGCCGATCTGCTCGCGGTGAACTCGCTGCTCGCCAAGGGTGTCGAGGTTCACCGGCTCGCGGACGGGTCGGTGGTCGTCCCCGGCACCCCGACCAACCGCAGGCTGGCCGCTGCGGAGGTCCGCGCCCACGCGGTCAGCTTCGAGCGCGCGCCGGCCCGTTGGCGGGGCACCCGGCTGGACCGGGTCGTGGTCGGTTATCTCGGTTCGGTCGAGGAGCGCGACACCCTCACCGACCTCGGGTTCGAGGCGCGGGCGCTGACCGCCGCGACGCTCACCGGCACGTTGACCGAGGACGTGGACGTCCTGCTGGTCGCTGACAACGTCAACCTGGCGAACCTGACCGCCGAGAACCGGGCGGCGCTGGACCGCTTCCTCGCCCGTGGCGGCGGTGTGGTCGGCCTGGGCACCGCCGGGGCGTCCTTCAGCAACGCCGCCGCGCTGCTGACCGTGACCGCCACCGCCGCGCCAAGCCTGGCCAGCGGGGTGGCCAACATCGTCAACAACGGGGGACCGGTCACCACCTCGGCCATATCGCACGCGTTCATCAGCCAGCCCGTCTGGTTCACCGGTCTGGGCGCGGGCGTCGAGGTCGAGCAGTCGTATGCCGCCGACCCGCTGCTCTCCGGCTGGTGGGCCACCGACGGTGCCAACGGGCAGGCCGCGGCGGCCAACCAGGCCAGCATCGTGCGGGGCGTCTCCACCGCCGGCAACGGTGTCGTGCTGTTCGGCACCGACCCGACGTTCCGCCTGCACCCGAAGGGCCTGCAACCGCAGCTCGGCCGGGCTCTGCTCTGGGTGGCGCAGCGCTGACCCCGGCTGGGTGAGCCAGCGATCGGCAGTTGTCGGGGCCCGGGTGCGAACCGCACCCGGGCCCCACGCCGTCGACGGCCAGCCGCACCCGCTCATCCCTCGGGCGAGCCGGGTAGGCCGTTCGGCGCACCCGACCGGCCGTTCGGCGCAGCACCCTCCGGACGGGCACAGTGACCGCCGTCACAGAGTCGTAGCCTCCGGCCGTTACAGCGAATGCCTCGACTCCCCGGAGGTGTGTCAGATGACTGCACCCGAACCGGAGGCGCCCGCCACGGCGCCGTCCAGGGCGAAGGACCACAGCCCCTGGAACTGGTTGCTCTTCATCCCCATCGTGGTGCCGCTGATCCCGGTCTTCTTCAATGGCGACTCGCCCCGGGTCTTCGGCTTCCCGCGCTTCTACTGGCTGCAACTGGCCTTCATCCTGCTCGGCGTCGGCACCACCACGTTGGTCTACCAGATGACGAAGAAGCGGGGTGACTCCTGATGTGGCGTGACCATCTCACCGAGATCATCGTCTTCACGTTCCTTTTCCTGCTGGTCAGCGCGATGGGCTTCGTGGCCGCCCGGTGGCGGGCACCGAAGGACATGGCGCACCTGGACGAGTGGGGGTTGGGCGGACGCAGCTTCGGCGGCTGGATCACCTGGTTCCTGGTCGGCGGTGACCTCTACACCGCGTACACCTTCGTGGCGGTGCCGGCGTTGATGTTCGGTGCCGGCGCGGCCGGGTTCTTCGCCGTGCCGTACACCATCGTCATCTACCCGCTGGTCTTCCTGGTGCTGGTGCGGCTCTGGTCGGTGTCGCACCGGCACGGGTTCGTCACACCGGCCGACTTCGTCCGCAACCGGTTCGACTCGCCGGTGCTGGCGCTGCTGATCGCGATCACCGGCATCGTCGCCACCATGCCGTACATCGCGTTGCAGCTGGTCGGCATCGAGGCGGTGCTCAAGACGATGGGCGTCACCGGCGACAACGCGCTGGCCCGGCACCTGCCGATCATCATCGCGTTCGCCATCCTGGCCGCCTACACGTACCAGTCGGGGCTGCGCGCGCCCGCGCTGATCGCGTTCGTCAAGGACAGCCTGATCTACATCGTGATCCTGGTGGCGATCGTCTACCTGCCGTACAAGCTGGGCGGTTGGGGGGACATCTTCGCCGCCGCCGACGCGAAGTTCGACGCCTCACCCAACCCGAACGACGGCATCCTGCTCAACGGCAACAACCAGCTTCAGTACGTGACGTTGGCGCTCGGCTCGGCGTTGGCGCTCTTCCTCTACCCGCACAGCATCACCGGTGTGCTGGCCAGCAAGAACCGTGACGTGATCAAGCGGAACATGTCGGCGCTGCCCGCGTACAGCCTGCTGCTCGGGCTGATCGCGCTGCTCGGTTACATGGCCATCGCGGCCGGCGTGAAGCCGTTGCCCGGGGCTTCGGCCGGCAGTGTGGACAACAACACCGTCGTGCCGTTGCTGTTCGACCAGCAGTTCCCGGACTGGTTCGCCGGTGTCGCGTACGCGGCGATCGGCATCGGCGCGCTGGTGCCCGCGGCGATCATGTCGATCGCGGCGGCGAACCTGTTCACCCGCAACATCTACAAGGAGTACCTGAAGCGGGACGCCTCCCCGGCCCAGGAGGCGAACGTCTCGAAGATCACCTCGCTGGTGGTGAAGGTCGGCGCGGTGGCCTGCATCGTGTTCCTCGACCCGCAGTTCTCCATCGACCTCCAGCTGATCGGCGGCGTGATCATCCTGCAGACGCTGCCGGCGGTGGCGCTGGGCCTCTACACCCGCTGGTTCCACCGCACCGGCCTGATCGTCGGCTGGGCGGTCGGCATGGGCCTGGGCATGTGGATGCTCTACCAGGTGGCCAGCCCGACCCGGAAGCACTTCGGCGGCTCGGCGTTCCCGCTGTCGGAGTTCGGGTTCGACACCACCCGGACCATCTACGTCGGCATCGTGGCGGTGGTGGTCAACCTGGCCGTGGCGGCGCTGGTGACGTTGGCGCTGCGGGCCGTGAAGGTCGAGGAGGGAGTCGACGGCACCCAGCCGGACGACTACTTCGCCGACGAGGGCGACCCCCGCGTCACCCCCGGCACCGACCGCGACGCCAACGCAACCCCCGAACCAGTCGCCTAACCCCGCCCCGTCCCCGCGCCCCGCGCCCTTACGCGTCGATCATGGAGTTGTGGTGCCCGATTGACGGCTGTTCACGGCAGTCGTCCCCCACCACAACTCCATGATCGACGGGAGCGGGGGTTTCAGCGCGGTTGGGGCGCTGGGCCGATTCCTTGCAGGGCGAGGGTCAGCAGGTGTTCCGCCTTGGCCGCGCCCATCGGTTGCGCCGCCAGCGAGATGCCGTTGGCGAGGATCATCAGGTCGGCCATGGTGACGTCGGGCCGTACCGAACCCTCGTCGGCGGCTCGGCGCAGCAGTGGTTCACCGGCGGTGACGAGCATCGCGCCGCAGGCATCGGTCTCCTCGGTGGGCTCGTTCAGGAGCGAATCCGCGAGGCCGCGGGTCGTCGTGGCGTACGCGGTGACCTCGTGCAGCCAGGTCGTCAGCGCGTCGAGGGCGTCCGGGGCGGTTAGCAGGTCTCCGGCGCGCGCGGCCAGGTTGCGGACACAGCCGCGGAAGACCGCCTGGAGCAGCGACCATCGGGTGGGGAAGTGCCGGTGCAGGGTCGCCGATCCCACCCCGGCGGATCGGGCGATCTCCTCCAGCGAGGCGTACGCGCCGTCGCGGGCGATCGCCTCGGCGGCTGCCGTGACGATGAGGTCGTAGTTGCGCTGCGCGTCCGCTCTCATGGTCCGCCTTGCAGAAACGGGGTGGTCCCCCATATCGTAGCCGACGAGAAGTGGGGTACCACCCCGCTTGTTTCTCGGGAGGCATCATGGCTGTTCTCGTCATCGGCGCGACGGGCAAGCAGGGCGGGGCCACGGCCCGAGCGCTGCTGGACCGGGGCGTCCCCGTTCGTGCCCTGGTCCGTGATCCGGGCACCGACAGCGCCCAGGCGCTGCGGGATCGGGGGGCCGAACTGGTCAAGGGCGACCTGGACGACGTGGAGTCGCTGCTCGCCGCGGCGGACGGGATGGACGGCCTCTTCTCCATCCCGTATCCCGATCTGACCGACCTGCGGGGCGACGCCGAGCTGACCCGTGGCCGCAACGTCGTCGAGGCGGCGGGCCGGGCCGGCGTGCCGCACGTCGTGCACAGCAGCGTCTCGGGTGCCGGCGACTTCCACCGCAACCAGCCCGGCTGGGCCGAGGGCCGGTGGGACCGGCACTACTGGGAGAGCAAGGCGGCCATCGACGAGATGGTGCGCTCTGGTGGCTTCGCGCACTGGACCGTTCTCAAGCCCTCGACCTTCATGGAGAACCTCGTCGGCTGGTCCTACCTCTTCGGCGACTGGTCCAGCGGCACGATCATCACCGGCTTCGCCGCGGACACCCGAATTCCGTGGATCGCCGTCGACGACATCGGCGAGGCCGCGGCGACCGCGTTCACCAATCCGGGGAGGCTCGACGGCCTGGACGTCGAACTCGCCGGTGACCTGCTCACCATGACCGAGGTCGCGGCCATCCTGAGTGAGGTCACCGGCCGGGCGATCGCCGCGCCGGTGCTCACCCCGCAGCAGGCCGTCGAGCGTGGCCTGCTGCCCGCCATGGTCAACGCGGTCGAGCAGATCAACGAGAACGGGAGCCCCGCCCGTCCGGAGACGACCCGGGCCCTCGGCCTGCCCACCACTGACTTCCGCACGTGGGCGCGGCGGACGTTCTCCTGAACCGGTCGGCCGGAGGGGGCCGCCGGGCGGTCAGCGGCGGCGGTTGCGGTTCACCAGGGCCTGGTTGAGGCGGGCCAGCAGGGCCGCCAGCGTGTCCCGGTCCTCGGTGCTCCAGTCGGCCAGCATGTCGCCGTAGAGCCGGGTGCGGGCGGTCTGCACGGCGGCCATCCGTTGCAGACCGGCGGTGGTGGGGGAGATGACCGTGCCGCGTCCGTCGGACGGGTCCGGGGTGCGGGTGATCAGGCCGTCCCGCTGAAGGGCGGACACCTGCCGGGTGACGGTGGAGCCGTCCAGGTTGAGTCGGGCGGCGAGCGCCGAGACGTTCTGCGGGCCGGCGTCGGCCAGGTGGCGCAGGATGACGTACGCCGCGCGGTCGAGCACCCGGTGCTCGGCGGTGCCGGTGGCCCGCCGGGTGGCCTCGCCGAAGCGCATCAACAGGGCCACCTCGGTCTCGATCCGGCCGAGGGTGCTCTCGTCGTGGTCGTCGCTCATAGCTGTATCATACAGAATAAGTACCTGTACGATACAGCTAATTGAGGAGTCGGAGTGGATCGGCGTTCCGAACCGAACCGCAGTGCCATCTACGCCACCACGCTGGTGGCCTTTCTCGCCATCGCCGGCATCGCCGTCGTCGACCCGATCCTGCCGGCCATCGGCGAGGCGATCGGCGTCACCGCCTGGCAGGTCGAGCTGCTGTTCACCGCGTACATCGCGGTGATGGCCATCGGCATGATCCCGGCCACGCTGGCCAGCGGCCGGTTCGGCTTCAAGCCGGTGCTCATCACCGGTGTCTCCGTGGTGGGCCTCGCCGCGATCCTCGCCTCGTTCAGCGACAACATCGTGCAGCTCTCGGTGCTGCGCGGGGTCTGGGGGCTGGGCAACGCGATGTTCTTCGCCACCGCCATGGTGGTGCTGGTCAACCTGGCCGTCGACCGGGAATGGGTGGTCGGCCTCTTCGAGACCGCCCTCGGTCTCGGCTTCGCCGTCGGACCACTGATCGGTGGTCTGCTCGGCCAGGTCAGCTGGCGGCTGCCGTTCTTCGTCTGCGGCGTCTTCATGGTCCTCGCCCTCGGCGTGGCCGCAATACAACTCCGCGAACCCACAAACCGGCAGCCCCCGGTACGCGTCGGCCAGGTCTTCGCCACCTACCGCCGGCCGGCGTTCATCGCCCTCTGTGTGGTCACCGCCGCGTACAACTTCGTGTTCTTCGTGGTGCTCGGCTACACGCCGCTCTTCCTCGGCCTGGGCATCGTCCCGCTGGGGCTCGCGTTCACCGGCTGGGGTCTCGGCCTGGCCACCGGCATCCTGGTCATCGGTCACCGGCTGGCCCACCGCATCGGCGCGGTGCAGACCGTCGGCGTGGCCATCGCCGGGCTGCTGGTCTGCATGGTCCTCTTCGCCACCTCCACCAGCACCGCCGAGGCGCTCGTGGTGCTGGTGCTCGCCGGCCTCTGCATGGGCCTGGCCAACGCCAACCTCACCGACCTGGCGCTCGGCCTCGGCTCCAGCGACCGGCGCGTCGCCACCGGCGCGTTCAACCTGGTCCGCTGGGGCGCCGCCGCACCGGCGCCGATCATCTCCGGCAAGCTCGCCGAGCAGTCGCTGTCGCTGCCGTTCTGGGTCGGCTTCGGGGTGCTCGCCGTCGGCGTGCTCGTCTACCTGGCCTTCGCGCACCTGATGGCCGCCGGCTACGGCGAGCGGGTGCTCTGGTCCCGCTGGAACCGCAGCGCCGCGAGCGCCGAGAACACGGCCGAGGAGCCGGTAGGCGAGGCGTACTGATTGCCGGCGGTCAATTCAAGATCCACACGGTTTGCCGGGATGTCGCGGCTTCAACCCGCGCCGATGCAGCGGTATCCCGGTAAACCGCGAGGATTTGGTGGGCGGGCGGGTGGGCGGCGTCAGTTCAGGGCGCGCCAGAGCAGGTAGAGGCCGATCGTCGTACCGAACACCACGATCACCGCCTTGAGCACCACCGGCGGCAGCCGACGGACGAGCCGGGCGCCCGCGTACCCCCCGATCAGGGTGGCCGGAGCGACCACCGCGACGGCCGCCCAGTTCAACGGGCCGAACAGGGCGAACACCACGAGCGTCGTGCAGCCCACCAGCGCGGAGAGCAGATTCTTGATGGCGCTCACCCGGGCCAGGGTCGCGTCCAACACCAGGGCCAGCCCGGCCACCAGCATCACCCCGAGCGCCGCACCGAAGTACCCGCCGTACACCGCACCGAGCGCGACCATCGTCTGCACCGCGACCGTCCGCTGGCGTGGCGACAGGTCCCGAGGGTGACCGACCAGCCGGCGCAGCGGATCCTGGAAGGCCAGGATCGCGGTCGCGCCGAGCACCAGAAACGGTACGACCAGCTCGAACGCGCGAGCCGGGGTGGCCAACAGCAGCAACGCCCCGACGATCGTGCCGACAATGGTGGTGGGCACCAGCGTGGCCAGCGCGCGAGGTCGCGGCAGGTCCTGCCGGCTGCCCGCCACGCTGGCCAGATAACCGGGGAAGACGGCGACGCTGTTACTGACGTTCGCCGGCACCGGGGGCAACCCGATCGCGATCATCGCCGGAAAGGTGATCAACGAACCGCCACCGGCCACCGCGTTGACCGTGCCAGCGGCGAGACCGGCGGCGAGCAGCAGCGCGGCGTGGGAGAGATCCATAGCCCCACGAGGCTAGCCGCCGCCCCACGAGAGGGATTCGCCGGACCGTCGTTGAGCTGCGCGATCATGCCCAGGCGGGGCGGCAATACCGGCAGCACGCTCGTCGTTAGGATGAGAGCGCGACGGACGAGTCGACCGGGCGGTCGCGTCGGCGGGCCACGGCCCGCCGCCGAGGAACGTCCGGACTCCACAGGGCAGGGTGGTTGTTAACGGCAACCCGGGGCGACCCGCGGGACAGTGCCACAGAAAACAGACCGCCGACCCCTTCGGGGACGGTAAGGGTGAAACGGTGGGGTAAGAGCCCACCAGCACCCCGGGTGACCGGGGTGGCTCGGTAAACCCCACCCGGAGCAAGGCCAAGCAAGGGCCGTCACCGCAAGATGACGACCCGGCGCAGACGCTTGAGGGCTGCCCGCCCGATGTCTGCGGGTAGGCCGCTAGAGCCTGTCGGCAACGGCAGGCCGAGATGGATGGCCGCCGCCGGCGCAAACCCTTCGGGGTACGCGCCGCGCACAGAATCCGGCGTACAGGTCGACTCGTCCGTCGCCCATCAGCTCAGAGACCTATTCAGGGCTCTGAGCTGGTTCTATGTTCGGGTGTCGATGGTCGTTTATGGTCAACATTGGGCGGCGTTTGACGCCCTGACGACGCCCTGACGCCCTGGAGACGCCCTGAGTGCTCGGTCAGTTGGCTCGTCTCGTCTGGGCTGGCTGTGCCGCTGTGGGCCGTCTCCGGGTCGGCGCTCGTTGCTTCCGGAGCGGGACCGGCGGGCTGTTATGAGGGGCGGGCGCGTCCTGGCGGTGGAGCTGGTCGTGACCCTGTAATCCGGTGGCAAGCCAGTCCCGGGGTTGGACTGGCGCGGCAGGCGGAAGCCCGGACCACACGACCAGGTCGACTTGCAGGCTTCCGTCACGCCTTGCTGAGACTGGTTCTTTTCCCGTGAGGGCGGTGTCCCGGCGGCTGTCGGTGGCTCACCGCCCCGGCGCCGTAGGCGGCCGGGGCGGCTTGCCGCCGGCCGGGCTTGCCGCCCCGCACCGCGCGGAGCGCGGTGCCTTGATCCAAAACAGAGAAATTCGGCAGCAGAGACCAGTCCGCGACCGATCCCTGAGGGCGGGAGCCGACGGCCGGGCACGGACGACACCATGCGTGACTGAAGGGCGGTGACGGGGCCCGTGACGAGCAGGTACCAATCAGGCTGGTCTACCTGGACGGAGCCGGAGACGCATTAGCTAGGATCCGTCTATGTGGCACGGTGACGCGGTCGACCGGTTCTTCCAAGCGCAAGAGCGCCTGGTCACTCAGACAAGCGACTTCTCAATGATGACGATCGCGTCGATGGTCGAGGAAGGCTACATAGATCCTCTTGTTGAGACACGGCGACGTCGCCGTTGGGATCAAGCCCGCCAGTCGGCCCTAATTGAATCTTTTCTCCTAAATATCCCTGTGCCACCGCTCTACTTTGCTCAAACCGAAGACTTCAGGTACAGCATTATCGACGGCTCGCAGCGCATCTACGCCATCCACTCTTTCATGCGCGGCGAGCTTGTCTTGAAGTCCCTGCAAGCTTTCCCGGAGTTGAACGGCAGCAGGATTTATGACCTTCCTGATGCCATAGTCAAATCCCTGCATATGCGGCCACATATCCGAGCGGTAACTTTGCTAAATCAGTCAGACTCTACCCTCAAATACGAGGTCTTTGTTCGCCTCAACAAAGGGGGGCAGGCGCTTAACAATCAAGAAGTCCGCAATATTGCCTTCGAAGGCCCCTTAAATGACCTTCTTATACGGCTGTCCAGCGCTCCGTTCTTGCGTGCTCAATTCAAAATAACCGACGATTCTGATCGATACCGACGCATGCAAGACGTCGAGTATGTCTTGCGCTTCATTGCCTTCGCAACGGATGGGATCCCGCGCCAGCTCCCCGTGTCGGACTTCCTCGATCATTTCATGATGCGCCATGCTAACGATAGGGAAGACGCGCTAGAGCGATACGCGGCCGATTTCCGTCGCGCACTGCACGGATGCCAGAGAATTTGGGGCGAGAGGGCATTCCAGGCCAAGAGTGGGTTTGCTAGGACTGTTTCCGGATCAGTGCAGTTGTACGACGCCCAAATGCTGGCGGTCGCTAGCAGCGCTGAGATCGACGTAGATAAGGCTATAAGCCGAAGAGATGAAATCATAGAAGCAACGGATGAGATAACAGCCCATGACCCTCAATTCGGCCTAAATCAAGCCACCTCGCCAAGGCGACTGGTCTATCGGGTAGAGCGTATTGCCCAGCTGATACAAGGCTGAGCGAGATGGACGCACGCGAACGATTAATCAAGAGCTTGAATGCTTTGATCACCCACCTCGACTCCGGCGGTATTCAAGACACGGCGCTCCCGGGAACCCCGGCGGCGGAAGCAATCAGACTTCTCAAGAACGGTCTTTCTGTATCCGCTTTCGCCTGCTTCGAACACTTCATCAGAGGTCGCATTAGCGAACTGCTTCGACTCGTGTCAACGGCTGACGATCGCCCGCCCTTCGACCAATTGCCGAAGGGACTCCAGATTGCGGCCACTAAAGGCGTAGTGGAAGCGGTACGCTTCCGGCTCAGTCAGCGGGGCGAAGGTTTGGACACCCCGGACATCGTCGCTCTCGCTCAATCGCACGCTGACGCCATCGCTTCCTCTCGATCTAACTCTTACTCGTTCTCCGATTGGACGTTCGGGTGGTCTACCTCTAATGTTGGAGCTGGCACTCTGCGTGATTTTCTGGCAGCGGTTGATGCCGTTCAGCTTTACGACCAAATCGGCGACACGTTACGCGAGGTAGGGTTTGACTTCGCTGCGGCGGGCCTAGCAAATGGAAGCGTGCTGAAGCTCGGCAGAATTGCGGCATGGCGTCACGAGGCAGCTCACGATTCCACAATCTCAGTGGACGCCGCACTACTTCGAACCAGAGTTATAGCTTACATATCCGTCGCCTTTGCTTTCGATCTTTTGGCAAGCCTTGCGGTGGCGGTATTGATCAATGGATTCGCCTCCGGCGCTTCGGCGTCAGCGAGTCGAAGCGGAATATCCGTTAATTTCCTCGGGCCGAGTGGCGACAAGTATCAGCTTCAGGATCGGTCCGGCGGAGATCTGGGCAACTTCTACGGCATAGCTCATTGCCAAGACCACTTAGGCAAAAGAAGCCTCCCGTCTGTCGGCGCTGTAGTAATGCGCAGTTCTCAGGGGCACATAGTCGACTGGTTCTTTCATTGATACATACCGTGGACCAACGGATGCCCGAGCGGCCCGCGGGCCCCTGGTGGCTGTCGCCGGCATCTGAAACAACTTCACTCTGGCCGCGTGCCCGCACCCCGGGTCAGGACTTGGCCGCCACCTTCGCCCCGCCGGTCGTCGGTCCGACACTCGGTTCACCATCAGGATGACTAGACGGGCTGCCGAGCCAGGGCGATGCCGACGAGTTGAAGCGGAACCTAGAGCCGCTGTCCCGCCACCAGCGGGAACAGCAACCGACGCCTGCTCACACGCCGTCTCGGGCTGCCAACGTTGGTGGCTGGTTGATGACGTTTGACGGTATCTTGTGCCCCGTGTGTGCCCCTACGCCGCCGGAGATGGGCCACCGTCCGTACCCCTGGCAAACTGCCAACATGCGGTCTGAACCGGAGTCGTGGGCCATCAAGCCCTCCCGGCCGGAGCGCGCGAACGGCTTCCAAGGCTCGCTTGTACTACCCTGATGGACCGGGTAGCGCCGCGAGATCGACTAGAAGTCCCAGGTGGTCAAATTGGACAAGTTGACGCCACGGCAGGCAAGACGCGACCGCAAGAAGGGACGGGCTGCTGCCAAGCAGGGCATCAGCCTGGCTGTGGTGACGGCACCCGACGGGCTCTCGTTGAAGCGTGACCTCTCTCTTGTTCGCGCATCAATTCTTTATGCGGACGAAGTGGAGCTAATCAGCCTCAGCGCATCAATGCTTGGCGTCCTGATGCGCCTAGGCTCATCCGACAGAAAATATCTTTGGGAATTCTTGGCCTCGTTGACCGATGACAACTTCCAAGCCATCACACGCGGCTCATTCCCTGCGGGTTGGAAGAAGCTACTCCCGTACCTTACGGGACAAAAGTTTGATCCGCGTGTCGCGGAATTAGATCGACGTGTAGTCGAGCTGAGCGAGAGCGTGAAGATGGAGGTCGACAAGCTCGTCGGAGAATCCGAAGTCGAAGAACTCGTACCAGCGTTGAAGTCCGGCATTGTAAAGCTTGTCCCAGCCGCCCCCGACAGTGCTATCGCCAACCTTCTTACGCGTCAGAACACGAGAGGACGTGACGAAGGTGAGATGGTGGAGTTCTTGGCGAGGTGGGCCGAGTTCGTCAGATGGCTTTTAGAAGACTCGAAGAAGCGCCTTCTCTTCGATGATGTTGCGGGAGAGATCGCAAACCGGCTAGTAGATCAAGGAGAGCTGCGAGCCGGGCCTCTCACTCTTAAGCATGCGGGAGAGGCAGCAGTCGGAAGCGGGCTAATAGCTAGGCTGCCCGCATTTCCGCAAGCCCCTTTAGGCGAGCTGCTCGATCTGAGATCGGACCTCAACGCGCCGCTAGCCAGATACCGGGCCGCCGTCTCAAGTATGGCGACCAGACTCACCGTAAGAGGCTTCGATCCCGACATAGCGGCCGAGATAGATGATCTGTGGATTACTGACGTCAGCCCGGCATTGGCTGATATTGAAGATGGCCTCGCGGAACACGGATTGGTGCGCGAAATCGCCAAGTCTGTCGGCCAAGACGTTAAGACCTTGGTTCCGCAAGGTGCTGCCCTCTACGTCGGATTCGAGAGCCTGACCACCCTGAACAACTGGGTCTCTGCAACTGCCGCCCTTGCCGCCCCTGCGACGCAAGCAATCATCTCAGGCACCCGTAACGCCCTTGCCGGTAAGCAAGATGTCCGCCGCAAGGACATGTACTACCTCTACGAAATTGATAATAGGTTCAGCAACAGGTCCTGACCGTAGGGTTCCGGCTATGAATCACGGACGACACCCCTGGCGGGTCAAGTGCAGCATCCCGCCACCCTGGCAGGCGGGGGCCGGCTCGGAGTCAAGCTCCCCTTGACGACGGACGTTCGGAGAGTGGCCGGCGTGGGGCGCTTCGCGACGAGGCTCTGGTGGGGATGTGGCGCGAGTATCGCGGGCAGGCCCCCGCCTCCCGGCAACGCCGGCCCGAGGGGTCGCAGAGGCTCCGGGGTCAAGGGCGGTCCGCAGGGCCGTCGCGCAGCGACGCGAAGCGCCCTTAAGGTCGGAGGAGCCGCCCCGCATCCTCCGCGCCGCATCCCCACCACGGCCGACGGTGAGTCGCCCTTCGGCGCGGCGGTGCCACGGGCGCCGCGCCCCGGCCGGCTGCCGGCTCACCACCTGGCCAACGCTCCCTGCCGTTCTGCGGCGGCCCCTTGGGCTTTCCGTTTCCGCGCCAGCCGCCGGGCGTGTTGCGTGGCCGGAGTCGGAGCGCCAGCGGAGCGACGGACGCGCGCCCAGGCGGCGGCGCGTGCGGCCCGTTGCGGGCCCGCTTGAAGAGGTGTAGAAGGTGCGCGCGCCCCTACTGTCCTGAGCGGCGTAGTCGGTAGCTTCTGACGACTGATTCGACGACTCCGTTACGTCGATTGACGCGCTGGTGCCCGATCAGGGTTGCACCCACCTCAAGGCCGAAGAGTGCTGCGAGCTCCGAGTCAGCTGCTATCTCATGTTCTGCGGTGTCTGACTCGGCGGTTTTCCCTAGGCCGCCCCTTTGGCGGGTCGACGCTGCCGAGGTGCCGCGTCCGTGCTCGGTGGTGACTAGGCCGTCTTCGCGTAGAACGGCTATGGCCTGACGAACAGTGCCCCGGCTCGCCCGGAACTCAGTGGTAAGGGCGCTCTCCGTGGGCAGGAGCGCTCCTGGCGGGATGCTGCCGCTCTCGATGCGTTCCCGGAGCTGGTCCGCGATCACGCGGTAACGGGGCTGTCCGTAGTGCGGGGTGGGCACGCGGTCACCGTACCTGGCACTTGTCGTATCAAGTGTCAACCAGGGAGCACGTTTCGATGTCTAGACAACTCATCCACTTGTAGGTACGTTTCCGCATGTGCGGTCAGGATGACGGCTCGTGTCAGGGGTGGTGTCGCGCTGCTCCTGGTCGCACGTAATGCGCAGCTTCCTGTCGGACTGGTTGCGGTAGCTGCGCGTACAACCTGGCTCGGCGATACCCGACCCGTCTGCCTCGGACGGTGCGCCGTGCCCTCATCCGGGGCCGGTGGCCGACTGCGCACCTGTGTTGCTGACCGCCGGTCCCGGCCTACCCGTGGAGGTGCGATGTCTGGCTCTCGTCGTCGGCGGCGTTGGTTCTCGGTCTGGAGGTCCCGCAAACGTCTGTCGTCCAGCCCCGGCGGAAAGGCGGTCACCTCGGGCCGCTGCACGCGCTGCCGGACCCCTATGCAGGCGTGGGCCAACGCACAGACCCAAAAGCTGCCACTGCTCAGGGGTGCTCCGCTGATGACACCGGCCCAGATCTACCGGGGCGACGGTGGGCGGTGGGTGCGGTGAGCAACGGGGGCAAGCTGACCGGCGGCAGCCACCCGGCCTGGTGCGCGCCGGAGCGATGCGGGCACCTGGTGCCGCCGGTGATGGCCCACATGCCGCGTCGTCACCGTGGCGCGATGCACCGCCTCGGCGACAGCCGGCAGAGCGGCCAGGTCGTCACGTACCTCGTCGGCTCCGACGCTCGCGTGCCCCTCGTTGCGGTGCACATGACGAGCCGGGGCGGGATCGCCTGGGTGGAACTCTCCCCGTCACAGGCTGTCGAACTGGCAGAGCGACTGTTGCTCCTTGTCGGCACAGGCGATCGACCGCACGGGGGCCACCGGTGACTGAACCCGAGGCTACGAACGAGCGCGGACCGACTCCGTCCGCGAATCCCACCGACTGCCCGAGTTGGTGCCGAGGCTGCGGCCCGAACGATCCGATGCACCGGGGCCTGCTGCGGACCATCGGCCGGGAGCGAACCGGCTGGATCAGCGTGCAACTGCTGACCGACCGATTCTTTCGCCGGGATCTGGCCGTGAAGCTCGACGCCAGCCGCAGCGGTGCCACCGAATCGGTCTTGCTCTCCCGGACTCAGCTCGACCGGCTCATCTACGAGTTGACCTACGCCCGCCTGGTGATGATGACCAAGGGACAGCCCCTGGAAGGGTGCCATGAACACCTCTGAGTGTCAGCCCATCGGTCGGATGCCGTTGACGAGTACCCGGCCCGTGAAACGTCCGGCGGCCGTCGTGCCCCCGGTGCCTGAGCGGCCCGCAGGCGGGACCGCCTGGCAGACGTTGGAACGTCTAGGGGGTACGGTGACCGGTGTGCAAGGCCGGGACTGGCGCCCTCGTTACCTGCAACTCGCGGAAGAGTTGCGGGCAAAGATCGTGGCCGGAGAACTGGCCCCCGGCACGCTGATGCCGAGCGAGACCGAGCTGGCCGACTCGTCCGGCCTGTCCCGCACCAGCGTTCGCAACGCCATCCGGCAGCTCCGCGAGTGGGGCCTGGTCCGCGCGGAGCAGGGGCGCGGCACCTATGTACGGGCACCCCGTCAGCGGGTACGGCGTCGCAACGCCGAGCGCTACCAGTGGGAGAAGGACCGGGCGCTGCTCGACGAGTCGGAGCGGCTGAAGACCGGGGCCACCGAGCACGACACCGGCCTGACCGTCGATGATCTGAAGTTCCACGCCGAGTACGCCCGCGTGGAAGCGGATTCGGACATGGCGGCGGCCTTGCAGGTTGAGCCGGGTACGCCGTTGCTGCGGCGGGTCTTCTGGACCACCTCGCGGCACGAGAACGCGCCGCTGACCATGTCGTACTCCTACCTGCCGTATGACCTGGTGGCGGCGAACCCGGACCTGCTCGACGCGGGCAAGGAGCCCTGGCCGGGCGGCACACAGCATCAACTCCACACCCTCGGTATCGAGGTGGACCGGATCGATGACGAGATCCGCGCACGCCCGCCGTCGCCGGACGAGGCCGAGCTACTGGACATCGACCCGGGCGTCTCGGTGCTCACCGTGCGCAAGACCTCGGTTGACACGAAGGGCCGCGTCGTCGAGGTGGCCGACGTGGTGATGCCGGGGGACCGGACAGAGTTGGTCTACTCCCACAAACTGCAACGGTGGAAAACTTGACGCAGCTCGTCTCGGTCATCACGCCAGTTCACGCGCCCAGCATCGAACATCTGACCGGCGCGTATGACTCGCTGGTCAAGCAGGAGATGCCGGACGGGTGGGACTGGCAGTGGCTCGTCCAGGAGGACGGGCAGACCGGCGCGTTGAACGGTGTCCTGCCGGACGACCCTCGCATCAGCATCGGCGGCGGTCGTCCCGGCGGGCCAGGTGTTGCCCGTACCCTCGCTCTTTCCCGTGTCGCCGGGCAACACGTCAAAGTCTTGGATGCAGACGACCAGCTCACCCCTGGTGCCCTCGCCCGGGACATCGCCGCCTTCGAGGCGCACCCGCAGATCGGCTGGACGACATCCCGCGTCCTGGACCTGATGCCCGACGGATCTACTCTCGGCTGGGACAAGGACCCGGAAGGCGGAACCATCGCCCGCGGTGCTGTTCTCGCCTTTTGGCAGGCCAACGGATACCGATCCCAGGTGCACCCCGCCACCCTGTGCATCCGCCGGGATCTGCTCCTGGCGCTCGGCGGCTGGATGGCGCTTCCTGCCTCCGAGGACACCGGCCTACTCCTGGCGGCGAGCGCGGTCAGCGATGGCTACTTCACGCGCGAATACGGCCTGCTCTACCGCAAGTGGCCCGGCCAGGTCACCAGCCAAGCCGCCCACCGCGAACCCGTCGAGTACGAAGGCCGCATGAAGATCATCGAGGCCAGAGCCGTAGCCCTGGCCTCGATGCTCCCGAACGGCTTGCCGCTCACTCCTGCGGCGTAGCCTCGTGCCCCGGCATCCCATGGGTACGCCGCCGCTGCTTCATCTCCGCCTCGTAGATGTGCCGTCGACCGCCGGCTAGCTTCTCCCGCGCGTCCCGCTCGATCTCCTGGAACGCGGCGTAGTACCCATCGTCGAACTCCTCGACGACCTGGAATGTCCACCGTCCCGGCAGGACGTTGCGGCCCACCAGCTCGCGCTCGACCCGTTCGGCAACCTCGTCGTGTCCCGCCTCGCGGAGCAGCCGCACCGCTCGATCGAGAGTCAGATCCGCGCCGCCGACGAGCTGGTGCGCCGAGTACAGGTGTCCGCGTACGCGGTGGATCGTCTCCATGGCTTTGCTCAGCTCACCTAACGCCTCGACCGTAGCGTCATCAAGGGAGTTCGGTCTTGAATGCAATTCATCGACAGATGTGCGTGTTGCCTCCATGGCTCTCCTCTACCCCTGTCAAGGGTCCTGCTAACCCGGCGTCGGTCGATGCTAGCGCTCTTCACGTTGGCCCGGTGATTGTTCGAGCTGCAACTCGCGCTTGCGTTGCTCATCCCGCAAACGTTCGACATTCTCGGCAAATAGCCGGAGGCGTGCCGCTTCCGCTTCGGTGTTGGCATCTGATTCCGTGCCTCCGGCTTCAGTGCTGGCTGTTCCGTATTCTCCCAGGCGGAACTGAGTTGCGTTGTAGTGCTTCTCGATCTCGTCTGCGGTGGATTGCAGGTTGTATCCGCGCTCCCGGAACTTGAAGTAGGCGGCGAGTCCTGCCGTAATACTGATGAAGGCCGTAAGGCCAGTAGAAACCCAGCTCAGCGGGTGCTCGCCGGCCATGAGGGCGGTTGTGGTCGAAGCGCCGATAGAGCCGATGATAATGATTGCCTGGACCGTGTTGTGTGCTCGCAGGTTCCGCGTCGCCCGCCCGCGAAATTGTGTGACGATGTCTTGGGAGGCTTCGCGATAGATTCGAAGTGACTCAAGTGAGTCGGAAGGTATTCTCGCGGCTGCACTCTGCCGGTCGTGGTTAAGGTTCCTTACCTCCACGTCGAATTCAATGATCCGTCGACGGTTCTTGACTGCGAGATTTCCTGCCGCAATGCATAGCACGAGAAGTGCTATGAGTCCGACGTATCTGGTCACGACAGGTTGATCGCGCCAAAGTCCGATAACCACAGAATAGGCGAGGAGTGCTACTAGCGTGAACGCGGAGAGTAAGACCAGCAAGTAGGCGAACTGCGCGGATCTGGCTGAACGCAGTCGGTCGACAGCTAACTCGTAGTCCTTACCGAGTTGTCGGTACTCCTCTTGAGTGCCGGCAGGGCTTTCGTAGTACTCCCTGCTTGCCTGGTCGTGCGAGTCGCCTTGGGGGGTGGTCACGGGCTCTCCGTACTCTCTGCGTTGCCAACCGTGATGAGCCAGGCAGTATCGCTCGGTCCAATGTGGCCTACCAAGACTTTGTCGCCTTCACGTCGATGCGTCGCTGGGCATCGGGGCGCTCCGAGTTGGCCCGACCTTCCCCACTTCAACCAACCTGTTGACTTGTCTGCCAAGTGCCGTCTACCTTCAATCGCAACTTGGCAGACAAGTTAACAAGTTGGAGGTTGAGCGATGGCTCTGCGAGGCGGAACGCGGTTCGCCGTGCGGTTCGAGGACGTGTTCCCGGCTGGGTGCGCGCTGGTGCCCGAGTCCCTGGGTGAGGTCGAGGACTACGACGAGAAGACCGGTCGACGGTCGCCGGCCAAGGACAAGGTGACCGGCCAGCGGGTGTGGCAGGTCCGGGTGATGGATCTCGACCCTGAGCTTGGCAAGCGGTCCCGGGAGACGACGGTGAAGATCTCGGCCGACTACCAGCCGGTGCCGCCCACGGGTGGCCTGTTCGAGGCGGTCGAGTTCGACGGGATGACCGTCACGCCGTACGTGGCGAACAACGGTCGGATGGCGTACTCGCTGCGGGCGACCGGGCTGCGTGCGCCGGCGGGCGTCAACCAGAAGGCGTCCGCGTAACCGGTTCTGGTCAGGGCGGGGCTGTCAGGTCTTGGCGGACGGCAGCCCCGCCCCGGTGTCTCTTCCCCCTGCTCTGTCGAGAGAGGTGCAGACGTGTCCAAGGGTAGGCGTCGGGCTGGCCGTGGCTGGCCCTGGTGCGGTGTGTGTCAGACCCGATTCAACCTGGCCGGTGGTGCCAAGTGATCGGGCGGCCTCGGGGTGAGGTGTTGATGACCTCGGCCGGGGATCTGCTGGTGATCCGGCCGAAGAAGCTCAAGCTGCCGTTCTGGATGGTGCTGCTCGGCCTGCTGCTGAGGTGGTCCGGGCGAATCCTCTGGTGGTGCGTGCGGCACCCGATAGCCACGGCTTCGATGATGCTGGGGCTCTGGCTCTACGCCGAGTTCGACTGGCCCGGCCTGGTGGTCCCGCTCGTGCTGGCGGCTGCGGTGTCGGCGGTGTGGCGGTGGCGTGACGAATCGTCCTGGTGGACCTGGCTGGCCGGTCCGCTGCTCGGCTCGTGGCGTCGGGTGTTCGTCTACCGGCGGCCGTGGCGTGAAGCTATGACCCTCTGCGGACTATCCGAGGTGTACGACCATCGTCCGGTCCTGCCCGCGCTGCTGCGGGTGCGCTCGGATCAGGCGCTCGACGTGCTGACCGTCCGCATGGTTCGGGGGCAGACGCCGGCGCAGTTCCAGGCGGTGAGCGCCAACCTGGCGTACGCGTTCGGGCGTCGGCATGCGCGGGTCTACTCCGAGCGTCCCGGCGACCCCCCGACCCGCGCCGGTCGGGGTGCCTGGCTGCTGCGGCTTGTCGACCGGGTGCGGTATCGGGACCGTCCGGCGCTGGTCTACCTGGCGTTGGTCCGTACCGATGCGCTGCGGACTGTGGTCCCGCCGTTCGCGGTACCGGCGGTGCCGGACTTCACCGCACTACCGCTGGCCCGGCGCGAAGACCTGCGTACCTGGTCGCTGCACCTACTCGCCACACATGTCCTGGTGGGCGGAGCGACCCGGTCCGGTAAGGGCTCGGTGATGTGGTCGCTGGTCCGGGTGCTCGGCGGGGGAATCGCCTCCGGCCTCGTCCGGCTCTGGGTGATCGATCCCAAGGGCGGGATGGAATTCGCGCTCGGCCGCCCGATGTTCGCGCGGTTCGCGGGCAAGTCGTTCGAGGCCATGGCCGATCTGCTCGACGAAGCGGTGGAGGTGCTGCGAGAGCGGCAGACTCGGCTTGCCGGCCGGGTTCGCGTTCACACCCCGACCGAAGCTGACCCCCTGGTCGTGGTCGTCATTGACGAAATGGCCGCGCTGACCGCGTACCTCCAAGACGTCGAGCTGCGTAAGCGCATCGCGTCGTCGCTGGGGCTGCTGCTGTCCCAGGGTGCCGGCGTCGGCGTCCTGGTGGTGGCCGCGTTGCAGGACCCGCGCAAGGACGTACTGCCGTTCCGGGATCTGTTCCCGACCCGGATCGCGCTGGGCCTGACCGAGGCGTCGCAGGTCGACATGGTCCTTGGCGACGGTGCCCGCAAGCGGGGCGCGCTCGCGGATCAGATGCCCCGGTGGGCGAAGGGCGTCGGGTACGTGATCCTCGACGGCACTCCCGACCCGATGCGGGTCCGGTTCTCGTACGTCAGCGACGACGACATCCGCGACATGGCCCGGCAGTATCCGGCTCCGGCCGACGCGTCGGACATCCTCGCCCAGGTCGGCCGGGAGACCGCCACCGAACCGGTCCGGATGCCGCTGCCCCGTAAGCCGTCCGGGCCGTTGCTACCCGAATCGCTGCGCAACCTGCTCGACCGTGACGCCGGGGGCGACGGCCGATGAACGCCGCGACGAACGGCCGGCGCTTCTACCGGCTGCGTACCCCCGAGCCGGTCACCGCCGTCTCCGTCCGCGTCGACCCGGAGCGACCCGACCCGTACCCCGTCTATCTGGCGGTCGGTGCCGGCCAGCGACGGATGGCCCTGACCCCCGACGAGGCGTGGGCGCTGTGGCGCTGCCTCTCCGAAGCGGTCGCCGCGCTCGGTACCCCACCCGACTACATCCGCACCGACATTCGACCGGCCCGGAGGTAACCGCCGTGAACCCCTTCACCCGCCTCATCGACCGGCTCCGGCGTCCGCTGCGCATCCGGCTCGTCGGCCCCTCCGACCAGACCGCCGCCGCCCTTCACGGCGTGGCGCACATGGTCAACCGCCGCCCCGACATGCACGGCCGACGCATCCGCATCGACCTGACCATCCGCGAGAAGCCGCTGGAGGAATGGCGATGAGCAACGGCACCGAATCGGCGGTACGCCTGCTGATACTGCTCGCCATCGGCACCATGGCCGGTGCCGCCGCCTTCACCCACGTGCACGACCTCTCCGTCGCCCACGGCCAGCCCGACTGGATCGGCTGGGCCAATGCGGTGGCGGTCGAGCTGATGGCGATCTACCTCGGCTTGGAGATCCGTGCCCGGCGGCGTGCCGGTCGCCCGGTTGGCCTGGTCGGCTCGCTCCTGGTGGCGTTCGCGCTGCTGTCCCTCGCCGCCCAGGTCGCAGAGGCCGAACCGTCGGTCTGGGGCTGGATCGTGGCGGCGGTGCCGTCGCTGGCGTTCCTCGCGCTGGTCAAGGTCGTCCTGTCCAACGCCCCGGCCACTCCGCCGGTCGATGAGCCGGACCAGCCGAACGCGTACCAGTACGAGGAACCCGCCGACGTTGAGCCGGTCCGCCCGGCGGAGCCGATGCCGTCCAGCGCCCCGGCGGTGGTGCCTCCGCGCGCGGTCGTCTCGTCCAACCGGCCGCACGTCGTCGGGATCATTCGATGACCGCTCCGACCCTGCCCGGCCTCGAACCCGCCCCGACCGCGGTTGCACCTCGGCCGGGGTCGCGGGCGGCCCGCATCGCGCTACCCCGCTCGGTCGACGTGCTCAAGGAGATCGCGGCCGAGTACGGCGTCTGCGTCCGGCCGCTCGCCATGCGCCGCACCGATCTCGCCACCGGTCTGACCGAGGTCATCGACCTGCCCTGTGGGGCGACCCGTGAGGACAAGTGCGCGCCATGCGCCAAGAAGAACCGCCGACTGCGGCAGGCGCAGATCCGGGAAGGCTGGCACCGCGACGACGAGCCATTACCACCCCCGGAGCCGGCGACCGAGGAACAGAAGGCGCTTGTCCTGCTACGCGGGCACCTGGAGTTCTCCCGCGACGAGGCGTCCCGGGCGAGCCAGTGGAACCAGGTCACCGACCTCGACGACGCGATTCAGGAAGTAGAAGAGGCGATCGCGGCGGAAGGGCTCCGGGGCCGGATCGCACCGCCGCATTCGACCGGCGACGAGGACCAGGACGACGAGGACAACGGCCGGCGCCGCAAGCGTTCCACCCGGCGGCGGCAGGATGCCCCGGACCTGCCTCGCCGCAAGGTCGAGCGCCGTACGGTCGGCAAGACCTACACCGCGCCGGACGGCGCGACCTACCGGCCGTCGATGTGGCTGACCCTCACCCTCGACTCGTACGGCCCGGTCCGCCCGGACGGCACCCCGCTCAACCCGGACAGGTACGACTACCGCCGCGCCGCCTGGGACGCGGTGCACTTTTCCCGGCTGCTGGACCGGTTCTGGCAGAACCTGCGCCGCTGCGAGGGCTGGAACGTCCAGTACGCCGGCTGCGTCGAGCCACAACGCCGCCTCGCCCCCCACGCTCACTTCGCTATCCGGGGCACCATTCCCCGCGACGTGTTGCGGACCGTGGCGGCGGCGACCTACCACCAGGTCTGGTGGCCCTCGGTCGACGTGCAGCGTTACACCCTCGACCGGCTCCCGGTCTGGGACGAGCAGGCGGGGGCGTGGGTCGATCCGGACACCCGAGCGCCGCTGACGACCTGGTCGGAAGCCCTCGACGCGATCGACGAGGACCCGGACGCCGAACCGGTGCACGTCGTGCGCTTCGGCTCGCAGGTCGACGCACGCGGCGTCATGCCCGGCACCGAGGACGCTGAGCGGACCATCCGGTACGTCACGAAGTACATCACCAAGCACACCGGCGACGTCCACACGATGACCAGTGCCCGGCAGCGGGCGCACCTGGACCGGCTGTGGCAGGAACTCCAGCTGACCCCGTGCACCGACCGCTGCGCGAACTGGCTGCTCTACGGGATCCAGCCCCGCAAGGCACACGCGAAGCTCAAGCCGGGCCGGTGCAAGGGCAAGGTTCACCAGCGCGACACCCTCGGCATCGGCGGCCGGCGCATCCTGATCTCCCGCGACTGGTCCGGCAAGACCCTCAGCGACCACAAGCACGACGTGCGGGCCTGGGTGCGGGCGCTGCTCGGCGTGAGCGTCGGCCTGGATAGCGTCGACGACCAGGGCGCGACCGTCGAACCGGTCCGGCACGCCTGGAAACTCGCCCGACCCGACGACCCCGACGTGCCGGCCATGGCCCACCGGCTGCTGCGGTCGATCAGCGAACGTGCCCGCTGGCGCTCCGAACTCCTGGCCGCGAAGGACCGCGCCGCGCAACTCCCCGCCGCCGAACCGAAAACGGGAACGGACGGCACAACGGGGGAGAGGCTTTGATGGCGGCGAACGATGGGCTCTGGACGGTCCAGGACGTGGCGGCGTATCTGCGGGTGCCGACCGAGACGCTGTACCGCTGGCGGAAGGTCAAGTACGGTCCGCCGGCGGCCCGGGTCGGCCGACACCTGCGGTACGAGCCGGAGACGGTCCGGTCCTGGGTACGTGAGCAGGCGGCGGCCTGATGGGACACGTAGAGGACCGCTGGCACAAGACGGTGCGCCACCCGGGAGGGCGAACAGAGAGAGTCAAGACGGAACTGTTCGGCAAGGGCCTGCGCTACCGGGTGCGCTACATCGGGCCGGACGGCAAGGAACGCAAGAAGTCGTTCCCGGACCGGGCCAAGCGCGAGGCTGACGCCTTCCTCGTCTCCACCGAGTCGGACAAGCTGCGCGGCACCTACGTCGACCCGCTCGCCGGTCGGATCACCTTCGCCGAGTACGCCGAAACCTGGCTCTGGACACGATCGTTCGACGAGTCGACCCGGGAGAGCACGGAGTATCGGATACGCAAGCACCTGCTGCCGTTCTTCGGCTCGCGGAAGTTGGCCGAGATCAAGCCGGGCCACATCCGGGAGTGGGACGCCGCGATGGTCGGCAAGCTTGCCCCGGCGACCCGGGCCGTGGTCTTCGCCCACCTACGGACCATCCTCGGGGCGGCTGTCGACGACGAGCGGATCGTCAAAAACCCGTGTTCGGCAAAGTCGGTCAAGCCACCGCGACCGGTTCAGCGTCGGGTGGTGCCCTGGCGGTACGACCAGGTTTCGGCAATCCGCGGTGGCCTCGCCCAGCGGTACCGCGCAATGGTCGACCTGGGTGCCGGTTGCGGGCTGCGACAGGGCGAGATCCTGGGGCTCGGTGTCGATGACATCGACCTTGACGCGGGATGGGTGCACGTCTCACGTCAGGTCAAGCTCGTCCGCTCCCGGCTCGTCTTCGGGCTACCCAAGAACGACCGGGACCGCCGGGTGCCGCTGCCGGACTCTGTCGCCCTGGTGCTGCGTCAGCACATCAAGGACTGCGAACCGGTGGCGCTCACGCTGCCGTGGGAGAACCCGGCCGACGGCGAGCGGGTCACGGTGCCGCTGTTGTTCACCACCACCCGGCGGGGTGCGATCAACCGGCGCACCTTCGACAACAAGAGTTGGCGTCCCGCCGTGGTGGCGGCCGGCATCACGCCGACCCGGGCCACCGGGATGCACGCGCTACGCCACTTCTACGCCTCGTCGCTGCTCGACGCGGGGGAGAGCATCAAGGCGCTCGCGTCGTACCTCGGCCACGCCGACCCGGGGTTCACGCTCCGGGTCTACACGCACCTGATGCCAGCCAGCGAGGAACGCACCCGGCGCGCGATTGATGATCTGTTCGCGGCATCGTAGAGCCCGAAAGCGCCGTCACCCGGGATACCTCGACAGGCAGGATTCGAACAGATGGACCGATACGCCCTCCGACCTGGTGATCACTTCGAGCTTGCCTGCGAGGCGGTCGAGTGGGTGGACCGGGCCTCCTTCCCTGCCGTGGTCCGGGTCGTGTTCATTGATGCACATGGCCGCGTATGGTCGCTCGTCGACAAGGCGGCGATCTTCGGTACCGACCTCGATCCCGAGTCTGCGTTGCCGAGGCCGGCTGCGGTGCGGTGCGTCGTCAAGGAGTTCCGGGATGAGTCCGATGCCTCGTCGGTGCCGCTGGTCCTGGTCTCAACCGAGCCTGACGGCATAGCGGCCGAGGACGGAACGGCCCTCTTCCTCGTGTCCCCGGACCTCCTAGGCCCGACGGCGGCACGGTAGTGGCGATGCGATTCCGCCGGCTCGCGTCCGAGCGGTTTGCCATCGTCGAGGCTCCCTGATTTCTCCGGACGCCCTGGCGACGCCCTGAGCAGGTGTCAGGCGCACGGAACGACTGCTCAGGGCATGTTTCACGTTCATAATCCGGCGTACAGGTCGACTCGTCCGTCGCCCACCACCTCACAGTCATCGTCAACGGCTGGGCTTGCCGCCCGGCACTGCACGGAGCACAAGACCATCCGCGCAAGCCGCGTCGGGAGGCGCTCGATCGCAAGCCAAAGAGCGGGAGAGGCCCGGATTGGGCCCTCCCGCTCTTGTGCGTCAGCTGGTCAGAACAGTCGGATGGCGCCCCAATCCCATCCGGCAGTGTCTGGCACGGTCAGGCTCGTAGTGAAGGCGCCGAATCCGCCGCTGGCGTTGGCGAGTGCGGTGTTCATGGAGATGGCCCCACCGTTGTGGTAGTACATGGCGGCGAGGTCGGCCCGTCCGTCGCCGTTGTAGTCGCCGCTGATCGTCTTGAACGAGTCCCAGCCCCACGAGTTTTTCGGCAGTTTGTAGCTGGCTGTGAACGTGCCGAAGCCTCCGCTGGCGTTGCCGAGGGAGGTGAGCAGGTCGATCGAGGTGTCGGTGTTGCGGTGGAGCATGATGGCGTCGTCACGGCCGTCGCCGTTGGCGTCACCGCTGAGCAGCCGAATTCCGTCCCACTGCAGACCGGCGGTAGCGGGGATGGTGAGATTCCCGGTGAAGGCGCCGAATCCGCCGCTGGTGTTGGCGAGTGCGGTGTGCATGGTGATGACACCGCCGCCGTTCGCGTACATGGCGGCGAGGTCGGCCCGTCCGTCGCCGTTGTAGTCGCCGCTGATCGTCTTGAACGAGTCCCAGCCCCACGAGTTTTTCGGCAGTTTGTAGCTGGCTGTGAACGTGCCGAAGCCTCCGCTGGCGTTGCCGAGGGAGGTGAGCAGGTCGATCGAGGTGTCGGTGTTGCGGTGGAGCATGATGGCGTCGTCACGGCCGTCGCCGTTGGCGTCACCGCTGAGCAGCCGAATTCCGTCCCACTGCAGACCGGCGGTAGCGGGGATGGTGAGATTCCCGGTGAAGGCGCCGAATCCGCCGCTGGTGTTGGCGAGTGCGGTGTGCATGGTGATGACACCGCCGCCGTTCGCGTACATGGCGGCGAGGTCGGCCCGTCCGTCGCCGTTGAAGTCGCCGCTGATCGTCTTGAACGAGTCCCAGCCCCATGAGTTCTTCGGAATCTCGTAGCTGCCCGTGAACGTACCGAAGCCGCCACCGGCGTTACCGAGAGAGGTGAACAGCTCGATCGCGCTACTGCCGTGCCGGTACAGCATTGCGGCATCATCGCGACCGTCACCGTTGAAGTCGGTGTTCCTGTCGTTAGCGGCAACCGGGGCGTTCGAAGCTACCCAGGCACCCAAATCATCGACCCGAGTCTCCACCGCGTCGCGGCGAGTCTCAGTCTCTCCCAAGCATCCTCCCTGCCACGACGTCCGGTGCAGTGCGACCAGTTGGGGCGCGCCGCCGACCATCCGAACGGTCGGCCCGCCAAGGTCACCGCGACAGATGGTGGCCTGACCAACACCGGCGAGGCCCAGGGTCCCTGCGTCGGCGCTCTGTACCGAAAAGGCGCCAGCGTGCAACTGGTTTGGTACCCATTCGGTGGCGGTGCGACCGAAGCCGGCCACCGTCAGCTGCTCGCCGACAGCTGGCGGGGTCGCGCCTATCGAGGCCGGCGTGACTGCCACCCGGCGTGACAGCCGGACCAGAACCACGTCCCGGTCCGGATGCGGAACCAGCCGGAGTGCAGTAACAACAGCACCGGTTGGCTTGGTGAGGTCAAGCCGACCAACGGTGATCGTGGTCGGCTTCGGTGGCACACCGGCGACGACCGGCTGGCCGTCAAAGCTGAAGCAACTCTTCGCGGTGAGCGACCAGTACGGGTTGATTAGGGCGCCACTGCAGCTTCGTAGTCCGGACCCGATGTCGATCTTGGCGGCAAACTGGAATGCGTCGTCGGTAACGACAGAGCCTGAGCTGATGGCCTGCGAGGGGACGCCGTGAAGCAGGCCCGCAGCCAAGGTGGCAACAAGCAGCCCCACATTGCGGGCCGTCCGCCGGCGGTACGACAATGACACTGGTGATCCCTTCCGGATCAATGACTGTTTCCAAATCGAGAGGTGTGTGGAGGTGGTGAGCCGCCCCAGTGCGCCGTTGCCCGTGGCATCGGTGCATGTTCCGGGATCCGAGGTTTGCGTTGCCGTCTGGCACGTTCGGACGGCCCGGTGCCTAGGAACTGCGATAGTGCAACCGCCCTAGGCGCGAAGCTCCAGCAATACCGCAGGGCCCTCACCAGCGCCGATCCCGACGCCCGCCCAGTCGTCAATCGGGACCGAAATGGTCTTCTCGGTGCTGGCGACGCGGACCTTCGCGCCCAGCCCGAAGCTGTTGTAGTTGCGGATGCCGTATACGTCCGCCAGTTCGAGCGTCACGTAACCCGAAGTGCCGCGAACCTCGAAGCAGAACGGCGTGCTTCGCGTGAAGCTCCACACCTCGATCGACCTTGCCGGTTGGTCGCAGCCAGTGAGCAGGACGTGCCCATCCCCCTTGAGTAGGCGGATGCCGTCGAGCGTTTCACCGCCTGGATAGACGAAGTTTTCCTCAATGGATGGAGGGGCGTCTGCGTTGGCGGTCGCCGACGTGGGATACGCGCCCATCAGACCGCCGACGGCCAGTACGACTGCGGCAGAGCCAACGGCGCCGACGCTGCGCGTGCGCCGAGAGATTCTCATAGAGACGTTGCTCCAGTTCTAGGTGATGCCTCGGTGGACGTGCGAGCTGCCTGTGACCTGCCAGGTACACACCGAGATCGAGTTCTCTGCGATGATGATCGACGCTTCACCTTCCTGCAACCCCGCCCGGGCCGCACGAGGGTGCCTGCCCATCACTCGCCATGTTCTTGAAGGGGTGTCGGTTGCTGCACCGATTCAACGGCCGGTCGAAGCCCAGCCGTTTCCTGCGTAGGGCTGTCGCAACCGTTGCGATCCCAGTGCTGGTCCTGGCCACGATGTCGGTCCCCTCGCCGGCATTCGCAGAGGATCCAGCTCCCGAGGACATGCGAACTCTGCGGAGCCAGGTCCTTGAGAGCGTGCTGATGGGCGGCCCGACCACGTCGGCTGCCGCCCGTCGGGCACTTATCGGCACCGATGAGGAGGTCCGACGCTTCCTCACCTCCGAGGCTCCGCCGCTGGCGAGTACCGACCTGCGACTACGCGTCCTGCAGCTGCTCTCCTTCGGCGGGCCTGCTGTCCGCGCCGGTGCCTCGGCAGCGCTCGACGGCTCTGATGAGGACCGCGACCAATTTGTCTACGGCACTTGGGACCGCGCATTCGTGCAGGACGAACGGGCCCGTGCCCTCCAGGCAATGACTGCCGGCGGGCCAGCTGTGCAAGCGGCAGCGAGTCGGGCTCTTGATGGAGGCGAAGACGCGATTATCGAGTTCTTGGCGACGGGCCTGGACCAGGCCCGTCAGCACGATGAACGCGCCCAGACATTGACGATTATGATGAAAGGCGGTCTTGCTACTCGTGAGATGGCCAAGCTGGCCCTCGACGGTGGGTCGGAGACGATCCATGAGTTTCTAACGTCTGGCTTCGAGATCGCCGAGGCACGGGACGAGACGCTTGCGTCGGTGAGTGAGCTGGCTGCGCAGGCCACTGCGGCCGGTAAGGAGGCCGCAGCGGAAACGGAAGCGGCCAAGGATGCCGCGGAGCAGGCTGTCGCGGCAGCGGATCGCGCCAAAGCGGCTGCGCAAAAGGCTGCCGCGGAGACCGCCGCAGCGAAGGATTCGGCGCAGCAGGCGGCAGCGGCGGCAGGTCGGGCCGCTGATGCCGCAGCGGAGGCGGGGAAGGCCGCTCGGGTCGCCGTCAATGCGGCCGGCGACGCCCACGCTGCGGCCAGAGCGGCGTCCACCGCGGCTGCTCGGGCCGCCAGCGCAGCTGTGCTCGCCGGTGACGCGGCGACTCGGGCCTACAACGAGGCTTCGGCTGCGGCGCTCGACAAGAACAAGGCTGGGGCCGCCCGCAACGCGGCAACAGCAGCTCTGGCGACTGCCCAGATAGCCAAGACCGCAGCGGCCGCTGCGGACCAGGCGAAGAACGCTGGCACAGCATCTGGTCAGGCCGCAGTCGCTGCAGGGTCCGCCAGCGGCCATGCCGACGCGGCCGCATTGGCTGCAGACGAGGCGGGCGGTTATTCCCAGGCAGCCGGAGCGGAGGCAGACCGCGCCAAGCGCAACGCCACTCAAGCACGAAGGGCGGCTGCAACTGCACGGCGCGCGGCGCAGGCTGCCACAGCACTCGCCGCGAAGGCGGCGGCTGCTGCCGGACAGGCAGCTACTGCGGCCCGGAACGCGGCAGCGCACGCGGAAGCGGCGGCGGCGGCGGCCAATACCGCAGCCGATGAGGCGGGGCAGGCAGGGGACAAGGCGGAGCAGGCCCGTATCCATGCGAACGCGGCGATCACCGCCGCGAACGCGGCCAGCGCCGCGGCCAGTCAGGCCCGCACCATTGCCGAGGTGGCCGAGGCCGCAGAGAACGAGCGCCTCACGATCGCCACGGACAATGGCATTGAGGCCGCTCAGGCGGCACTGATCGCAGACCAGGAGTTCGAGGCGAAGGCCGCCTGGGACGCCTCCGAGCAGACCCGTCGCGATGCGGAAACCAAAGAGTTGTTGGCTGCGGCAAGCGCGCCCGGAGCGCCGGTCGATGTGATGTTGGGCAAGGGGCGCGAGGCCGCGCTGAGGCTCGTCGCCTCCGGCGGCCCGTGGACCAAGGGTGCCGCTGAGGAGGCACTGACCACCAACGACGCGGGCATGCGTTCCTTTCTGCAGGGCGGGTTGACCCGGGCCACCGACCAGGACGACCGCTCGCGGGTGGAATACATCGCTGAGACTGGCGAGCCGCCGGCGCTGCGGGCAGCCGCGGAAGCTGCTCTCGATGGCCCGGTGGAGGGCATCCGGGACTTCCTCGAAAACCGCTCTTATCCTGGCAAGCAGAACGACGATCGCGCAAAGATTCTCCAGCTGATGTCGTCTGGAGGACCGGCTCTCCACGCCGCAGCCTCCGAAGCACTCGACGGGACTGACGCGGATCGGAACGCTTTCCTGGCCCGGGGCCAGTACGCCGCCGCAGCGCACGATGAGCGTGTCGAGATCCTCGCGGTGCTCTCGGACGATCCGAAGCCTGGGCCAGAGGTGACGTCGGCCGCGAAAATCGCCTTGGCCGGACCGCAATCCTTCATGCGAGGTTTCCTTCGTGCAGGTCGCGCACAAGCCCAAGACCGCGACTATCTAGTCGCCACCCACCAGGCCCGGGTCGACTCAGCCGTCGCTCAGGCCGCTCAGGCCGCTGCAGCCGCCCAGCAGTCAGCTTATGAGGCCGCCGAAGCTGCCGCGAGGGCGCGGAACGCCGCCGACGACGCGGCCGCTTACGCCAACCAGGCCGCCGAGTCCGCCCGCCAGGCCGGCACGTATGCCACCCAGGCGCGGGCCTCTGCGGATCAGGCGAAGGTTTCGGCTCAAAAGGCAGCGGCCTCTGCGGTTACCGCACGTAATGCCTCCGCTGCGGCAAAGGCGGACGCCCGGCGGGCTGACCAGTCCGCGTCCGATGCCCGCTATTCGGCCTACCGTGCGAAGAGTCACGCCGACGACGCACGTCTCGCAGCCGATGAAGCTCGGCAGTCGGCCGAGGGGGCCCAGAAGAGTGCCGCAGAGGCCCAGGCCGCCTACGATCACGCGTACGACGTCGCGCTGGACTTGATCGACGTCGAGGAACAGGCCCGGCGCGACAATCCGCCACCCAAGGACGCGAGGAACTGCGACCGGCCACCCGGCTATGGCGCAGACCAGTCCTGCTACCCGAGCTTGCCTGGGCTAACCCGTCAGTCAGATGACGGCGACATTTTGTGCTGGAGCTGGGCAGAGAATCAGAAGCAGTGCGGCTACACCATCGTCACGCCCGAGGAGCGGCGGCAGTTCGAGCTGGATCGCAAGGCCCAGAACATGCTGAATGCGTGTGCGCTGTTCCCCTCCTGCTTCATGGTCCTGTCCACCGTCATGCCGCTCGACCCATCCGCGCAGCAGGACCCGCAAGGAATGCTCGACGAAATGACCCTTCGTCTGCTGGGTGCGAAAGTGAGCCCGATGGCTCGATATGCCTGGTTGTTGAAGCGGCTGAACTGCAGTAAGAACAGCTTCTCGGCTGACACTCGGGTGGTGATGGCTGATGGTCGTGCGAAGTCGATCAGCGAGGTCCGACTCAAGGACCAAGTAAAGGCTACCGATCCTGTCACGGGTGATACGCGGGCCCGTGAAGTCGTGGCGTTACATGTGAACCAGGACAGGGCGCTGACCGATGTGCAGGTCCGAGAGGTAGGCGGCGCTACTGTCACCGTTCATACCACCCAGGAGCATCCTTTTTGGGACGCTACCCGGCAAGATTGGATCCCGGCGACTCGGTTGGGAGTAGGCGACCGGCTCTATTCTGACGTCGGCACGGGGCCGAGCGTCACTAATGTGACGTCTTTTAGCGGCAGTCGGATGATGTACAACCTCAGCATTGCCGAGGTGCCCACGTACTACATCCTCGCCGGGTCGACCCAGGTGCTTGTGCACAACGCCCCGCCTTCGGCCCAGACCTGCGACTTGGCGGGCGTGGCAGCGCGACACCCGGGTCAAGCACATACTCTTCGGGATCATGTGAATGTTAGTCGCGATGATGCGATTGCCCTGGCTCGGAGCAAAGATTCGGGTGTGAATGGTGTGTGGACGAGCGAGGCCGTCGCAACTCGTGCTATCGATCAATTGATCGCGAAGCAACTTACGCCCGCGAGACTTCAGGAGTGGTTCCGCACTTTCAATCAAAAGGGCCGACCGAACCTGGAACTCAGAGGGCCAGCGGCTCCTGGTGGAACATCTCTCGGATACGTCGCCAAGAGGGATGGGTCAACGCCAGAAGCTGGCAACGAGATTGTGGTGGTTCTCAAGCGGGACAAGACCGAACCGGGGGGCTATTACGTGTACACCGCCTATCCTGTGGAACGCAGATGATCCCCCGCTTTTCAAGTTTCGACTTCGGTCTCACAGGTTTCGCCGCCTGGTTTCACCAGGACTGGCAGTACGAGGGAGCGGCCAGGGACTTGCTCTCCCGACTGCTCGGTCCCGAGACAGATCCGCGCGAGGTCCGAGCGCTCCGTCAAGACGCCTCTTGGATGCGAGCGGGGCTGACCACGGGCGAGATCGAAACGCTATGGGAAGTCGGGACCGGTAGGAACTTCCGATTCGGCCCGGACGGCTCGTGGCCGTCCGGGCAGGACTGGTTGCGCGAGATTGTGGAGAGATGTGATCAATGGCTTCGGGCGCGCGACGATTGGCCGCCAAGGGAAAGGGAGTTGACCCCCGACCTGATCGAGCGGGTGACTGTCGAGGTCCTTGCGTTGACGGCCGCAGCGCCGGAGCGGCTAGATCCCGATGGCGCAATCGCCTCGGCCCTTCGCCGTTGTGTCGACACTTGTCCCCCCGATCTGGCCCTTCGCTGGGTGCTGCGGGCTGAGCGGCACTGGGGGCTGCCGCTGAAGAAGGGCCAGTACGAACGCCTCGTCCAGCTCGGCGAGCAGTTTGGATTCGGCGAGTTCGTTATCTCCGACCTCGATGTCTATGTTGAATAGGCGGGAGTTACCGACCAATAAATGCAGTCCGGACGGTGACCCACCACCCTGATGTGGCTGGCGTTGGGGCGATGCAGCGCTACATCCGCGACCGACTCCCGTTACTTGACGCCCGCGACGCGGCAACGGCCACCTGCCGCGTCCATACAGGAGGCGATCGACGACGTGTACGGCCTGGGTCTGCGCCCGGATCTGCCCGCGCTGCACGCCAGGTTCCTCGGCTGGTTGTCGCTGGCCCGCCGGCCACACCATTAGCGGCAGACGAACCGGCCGGGTGGGTCGCCCCACCCGGCCGGTCTCAGGAACGCCGTCTCAGTGCTTCTTGAACACCGGCATGGTGTCAAGCGTGGTGGTGATGTTCTGCGTGGTGCCACCCCGGTACGTCTTCCCGGTGAAGATGTCGGTCCAGCTGTTGCCCGGCGGGAACCACACCGACGTGGTCGCGGTGTTGCCCGGCGTCGTCACCGGTGCGACCA
Organism: Micromonospora sp. NPDC049645; assembly: GCF_040675155.1. Classification (NCBI taxonomy): domain Bacteria; kingdom Bacillati; phylum Actinomycetota; class Actinomycetes; order Micromonosporales; family Micromonosporaceae; genus Micromonospora; species Micromonospora sp. NPDC049645. Next base: position 15,550 of record NZ_JBFAOI010000011.1, on the reverse strand, counting down.
GGTAGTCCGGGCCGTAGAGGTACTGGGAACCGGCGGTGGCGTACGCCGCCTGCTCATTCGGGTACGCCAGGTACATGGACCGGACGATGGGCGTACCCGTGCGGGTGGCCTCCTTGGCGGCGGCGTAGGTGTACGGCTGCAGTTCCTTACGCAGGTTCAGGAACTTCTTGGCCGACGCGTTCGCCTCCGGGCCGTACTGCCAGGGCAGCCGGTCGCTGTGGTTGGAGTGCAGCCGGTCGATCGGCTGGAACGTGCCGAACTGCACCCACCGGGCGTAGAGGTCGTCGGGCAGCTTGGTGCTGCCGGGTTCGCTGCCCGGCTCCTGGAGGCCGCCGGTGTGCCCGCCGATGTCGTGGCTGACCGCGGCCAACCCGGTCGCGGCCGACTCACCCGGTGTGTAGCCGACCTCCATCTGCAAGGTCGACCAGTCGGAGGTGGTGTCGCCGGTGAAGTGCAGCGTGGTGCGCTTGTCGGCCCACGGACCGGTGGACACCGGTGTCGGGCTGCTGTAACCGCCGGCCTGCAACGAGCCGTACGCGCGGGAGAAGGCGAAGCCGGTCTTGTCGGCGTACTGCTGGTTGATCCATGCGTCACCGGTGACCCCGGCGAGCGAGGACTTCGTGTTGTCGCAGCACCAGTCCAGCCACCAGAAGTCGGGGCCCTTGCTGCCCTTGGGCAGCATCTCGTCGTGCAGTTGCAGGTACGCCTTGAGCTGGTCCGGGTCGCCGAAGTCGAAGGCGTAGCAGTCGGGGCCGCCGTTGCAGCCGACGCGCTGGAGCTTGCCCTTCGCGGTGGCCTGCGCCTGGGCGAACTTCGGGTCCGAGCCGAGGATGCTCGGGTGGATGTTGATGCCGGTGTGCAGACCCTGCTTCCTGGCCCAGTCGAAGAACGCCTTCGGGTCGGGGATGCGGGTGGGGTCGATGCTCCAGCCGTTCCACTTGTCCGGCGCCTTGATGTCGGTGTCGAGGACGAGCACGTCCATCGGCACACCCTCGGCCTTGGCCCGGGTCACCAAATTCTGAAACTCGGTGGCGGTGCGGTCGTAGTACTCGGAGTACCACACCCCGTACGCCCATTTGGGCAGCAGCTTCGTGGGCCCGGTCAGGGTCGACAGATCCCGCAGAGCGCGGGTGTAGTCCTGCCCGTACGCGAAGACGTAGCCGTCCTGCTCGGGGGCGGGCCGGGGCTTGGTGGTGCTCAGGGCCGAGGCCGAGTCGTCGAGCAGGTACCAGCCGTCCTGGTAGAGCAGGCCCGGCGCGGTGAGCGCGGCTCCGGTCACGCCGTCCAGGCCGCGGCGGTAACCGCCGAGCGGCGCGTGCGGGGCGAGCAGCGGTGAGTCCTTGCTCGTGACGGCGACCGTGTCCACGTTGACGTTGCAGCTGGCGTCCGTGGGGCACCCCAGCGTCACCGTGTTGGTGCCACGGTCGAGGTGGACCGGGACGGAAACGGTGTTCCAGTAGTCCCACCCGCTGGTCGGCGGAAGGGTCGCCGTGACCGGTGCCGCCGTTCCTGGGGTGACCGACATGGTGCGCGCCTGGCTCGGCTGCGAGCCGGCCTGGCCGTTGGCGTAGCGGATCTGCACCTGGTAGTCACCGGCGGCGGGAACATCCGTCACGGTGAGCGCGACGGCCGACGTGGTGCTTTCCAGGCCGGCCAGGAAGCCCGTCCCGGAAGCGCCGTTGTGGTCGTTCGCGGGCCGCGCGCCGCCGGTCAGCGCGCCGGTCTCGGCCTCGCCCAGCGTGCCGAACCGAAGCGGCTGCGGCTGCGGCGGGGTCGGCGCCGGGAACGGATCATCCGGGTTGACCACCGCGAGGCTGTCGACGTTCACGTTGCCGGAGTCGTTGGCACCCCGCACGACGCTGATCTCGTGCCGGCCCGCGGTGAGGTCGATCGGCACGCTGGCCAGGCCCCAGGTGTCCCAGTTCGCGGTGGGCGGCAGCGTCAGCGTGTGGCCGGCGTCGCCGTCGACCTGAACCGTGAGGGTGCGGGCCACGTTCTGGCCGTCGCCGCCGGTGCTGTTGGCGTACCGGAGGGTGAGCTGCTTCGTACCGCCCGCCGGCGCGTCGAGCGCGAACGTCGCCGAGTCGCCGGTCGCGGCGAAACCGGCCGCGAAGCCCCGCCCGGTGAATCCCCGGTGGTCGGTGGCCACGCCGGGACCGTTCAGTTGCAGCGATTCGGCCTCGCAGAGGGCGCCTAACGCGCACGTCGGAGCGGTGTGGCCGGCCCAGGGTCGGCCCTGCACGACCTGCTTGCCGGTCTTGAGCTGCACGCTGAGGTTGTCGGCGGTGAACGCGCCCGAGCCGACCTGGTAACGCAACGTCATCGCGCCGGTCTCAATGGTGAGCCAGCCGTGCTCGATGCGCTTCGTGAAACGGGTACGGGGGAAGTCGTCGCGCCCAATGGCGTTGAAGGTGGCGGTGTCGGTGAACCTGCCGTCCTTCTGGTACTCGGTGCGGATCAGGGTCGGGGACAGCACCTCGAAACGTGCGTCACCCGACCGTACGGCTCCGTCTTGGGCTTTGTCGGCCCGGGCCTGGGCCGGCGCGGACGGAGCCAGGGCCAGCCCCGTGATGAGAATGCCGGCCGCGGCGGCTGCCGTCGCGCGCCGACGCGGTGAGTTCCGATAGAGCAAGATGCGCTCCTCGTCTCATATGGAGGAAATGAGTCGATGACAACGCTGTCACTCGCCCGAAACGCATGTCAACGGATCTTGGAGGGTGTCCCTTCTCTCTTTCGCGCGCCCGACTACCAGCTCGGTTTTCCTGAAATCGGGGTGTCCGGCGGCGTGGGATGGGCCGACTTCCTGAAGGACGAGTGGATCAACGGCTGGCCCGGCACGTGGTCAGCAGCGGGAGCGGTCGAGTGGGGCGGCGCCGGCGAGAGCTTCGACAGTCGTCGTCGGTGCGACCGATTCCGTCGGAGTCGGTGAGGGCGCAACGCTGGGGGTCGGCGGGGCCGAGGGTGAGTTGCTGGGCGTGGGGGAGGCGCTGACAAGGGAGACCGAACTGCGCTGCACCTGCCTCGTGACCAGACGAATGCCGGTGGCGGTCGCCTGACGCCTGTACACGTCGGTGACCCTGATGCTGTAGGGCCCGGGGCCGAGCCCGCCGTCGACGGTCCAGTAGTTGTCGACCTGGCGGGCCGCCTTGCGGAAGCCGCCACTGGACCCCTTCGCCTCCACCGAGCGCAGCGGGTTGCCGTGGTTGCCGACCTGCACCGCGAACCAGTACTTCGAAGCGCCGCCCTTCATCCGGAAGGTGAGGCCGCCGTCGAGCGGGGGGTTCACCACCGCCCGGTACGTCACGGACGCGATGCCCTGCGACCGGTCGGCGATCTTGGCGAACGCCTCGTCGGAGAGGTCGATCTTGCTGGAACCGCACCCGGCGCACCGGTCCATGACCATGACCCGGACCTTGCCCTTCGGGCCGCTCACGTCCAGGTAACTGCCGCAGGCCGCCGAGCCGGAGTACTGCGACGCGCCGAGGGCCACGTAGAGCCGGTCCGCCGGCGGGCCCGGGAAGGAGCAGGTGCCGCCAGAGCGGCCCGCGTCGTAGAAGCTGGCCTTTCCCTTGTGGACGGCGTTGCCCGTCGGGGGCGCGGCGCAGGCCGGGGTGGCGCCGCCGCGCACGGCGAGGGTGATGCCGAGTACGGCGGCCAGTGCGGTGACCCCGGCGCCGGCCAGCCAGTGCCTGACCCGCCGACTCGACCGGAACGTGCTGACCGGGGTGTCGTTGTCGGGGGCCGTGCCTGGTGCCGTCACGGCGCCTGATGTTGCCGCAGCACCTCACGGCAGCGCAACAACGCCCAAGCGGGCCGCTCGCTCAGTTCGGTTGCGGTACCTCGCCGTAACGGAGTCCCTAGGATGCGATACGAAGAACCACACCAAGGGGGACAAAGCAGCATGACCGCCTTCGATAGCGCCGCCCCTGGCATCCCGGACGACGACCCGACCCGAACGCTGACGGTGACCAGCCCCGACGACCCCGAGACCACCTACATCTCCCTCGCCGGGGGCAACTACGCCATCCTGATCACCGGCAAGCAGACCAACGGGCAGTATTGCCTGATCGACATGCGCGTGCCCGACGGCGGCGGCCCGCCGCCACATCGGCACGACTTCGAGGAGATGTTCACCATCCTCGAAGGCGAGATCGAGTTCACTTTCCGCGACGAGAAGCGCAGCGTGCGGGCCGGGTCAACCGTGAACATCCCGGCCAACGCCCCGCACAACTTCCGCAACGTCTCCGGCGCTCCCGCGCGCATGCTGTGCATGTGCACCCCGGCGGCTCAGGAAGAATATTTCCTGCGCGTCGGCGACGAAGTCGCGAGCAAGGACGCGCCGCCGCCGCGGCTCACCGACGAGGAGAAAGCGGAGCGCCAGCAGCGCGCAGCCGAGCTGGCTCCCGTGTACCGCACCGAAATGCTCTGAAGTTCCGCCGGCCCGGCAACTCCTGCCTGCGGGGTTGCCCGGTATCGCCCTCCGCCGGCGCGCGTGTTCCCGGGACGTGCACGGTGCCTCAGGGCTAGTCACCCGGCCGAACGACGGGGGCGCAGCCCGTTGAGGGCGGTGCTGACGACGAGGTCGGCGTACTCGACGGTGAGCGGGCCGCTGCGTTGCAGCCAGCGACTGAACAAGGGACCCCAGATCAGGTCCACCGCCACGCCGAGGTCGACGTCATCGGCGATCTGGCCCGCCTGCTGGGCGCTGCGCAGGCGCTGCCGCTTGGCCTCCTTCAACGGCCCGTCCAACCGTTCGGCGTACGCCGCCGCCAGCTCGGGGTCGAGCGCGATCTCGGTGGCGAGCGCGCGCATCGGTTGCTCGTACCGGGGATCGTTCATCTCCTCGACCGTGGCGCGCAGCACCAGGGTGAGGTCGGCGGCCAGGTCGCCGGTGTCCGGAAGCGTCGGCGGCCCACCCTCGGTGGCCTCGCTGAGCATGAGGAAGGCGTCGAAGATGACCGCGCCCTTCGACGGCCACCAGCGGTAGATGGTCTGTTTGCCGACGCCCGCCCGCGCGGCGATGCCCTCGATGCTCAGCTTCGCGTACCCCATCTCCTGGAGCAGTTCGAAGGCCGCGCTGAGGATGGCGCGCCGGGAGGTCTCTCGCCGGCGGGCCGTGTTGGGCGTCATGAGGCGCCAGCCTACCAGTAGCGAGACGAACCGTCTCGTCTTGACGGCGGCGCCCGGCGGCCCTAGTCTCCTGGCATCGCGAGACGGACCGTCTCGTCTCGTTCAGAGGAAGAGAGACACTCCATGCGGACCTGGTTCATCACCGGTGCCAGCCGCGGCCTGGGCCGCGCCTTCGCCGACGCCGCGCTCGACCGTGGCGACCGGGTGGTCGCCGCCGCCCGGACCGTCACCGCGAACGACTTCGACGACAGGCACGCCGACCGGCTGTTGGCCCTGAAGCTCGACGTAACCGACCGCGGGGCGGTCCGCGCCGCCGTCGACACCGCCGTCGAGCACTTCGGACGACTCGACATCGTCGTCAACAACGCCGGCACCCTGTCCATGGGCATGATCGAGGAGTTCACCGAGGCCGAGGCGCGCGCCCAGTTCGAGGTCAACTTCTTCGGCGCGCTCTGGGTCAGCCAGGCCGTGCTGCCGCACCTGCGCGCCCAACGCTGCGGCCACATCGTGCAGGTCTCCAGCATCGCCGCACTCGGCGGCTACCCGAGCACCGGCCTGTACAGCGCGAGCAAGTTCGCCCTGGAAGGCATGAGCGAGGCCCTGGCGATGGAGGCGGCGGCCTTCGGCATCACGCTCAGCATCGTGCAGCCGGGCGGGTACTGGACCGACCTCTACTACAACGTGCACGGCACCACCCCGCTGGACGACTACGCGCCCCTGCGTGCCGATTTGGAGCGCCAGTGGGCCGAGGATTCGATCGACAGTGAGCCCCGGCTGGCCGCCGAGGCGCTGCTGCGGCTGGTCGACAGCGACGACCCGCCGCTGCGGCTCCTGCTCGGCAGCATGGTCTACGACCTGGCGTTCGACATCTCCCGCCGACGGATGGAGACCTGGGCGAGCTGGGAGCAGGTCAGCCGCGCCGCCGAGCACGCCGTGCCGGCCCCCGACCAGACGCGGTGACCGGCCGTATCGCCACGGGCCCGGGGTGCGGCGCTCTAGGCTCCGAAATATGGCGGTGGCGGGCCCAATTCACATCGGCACACAGTCCGGGCGATGCCTTCACCCATGATTTCTCCTCGCGCGGCGGGAAACCGAGACGGAGAGGAAACACGCATGGCTGTCAAAACCAAGACTCGTCCGGGCACCACGGAGATTCGGCCGTTCTCGGTCGACATTCCGCAGGCCGACCTCGATGACCTGAAGAGGCGTATCGCGGCCACCCGTTGGCCGGACAAGGAGACGGTGGACGACCAGTCGCAGGGCGTGCCACTCGCGACGATCCAGGCCGTCGCCCGCTATTGGGAAAATGAGTACGACTGGCGCAAGGTCGAGGCCCGGCTGAACGCCGTACCCCAGTTCATGACCACCATCGACGGGGTGGACATCCATTTCATCCACGTGCGTTCGAAGCACGAGGACGCGCTGCCGCTCATCGTCACCCACGGGTGGCCCGGGTCGATCATCGAGCAGATGAAAATCATCGAGCCGCTCACCGATCCGACGGCGCACGGCGGCAGCGCGTCGGACGCCTTCCACCTGGTGATCCCGTCGCTGCCGGGCCACGGCTTCTCCGGCAAGCCGACCGAGTCGGGGTGGAACCCGCAGAAGATCGCGACCGCCTGGACCGAGCTGATGACGCGTCTCGGCTACGACCGGTTCGTCGCGCAGGGCGGCGACTGGGGCGCGGTCGTCGTGGACCAGATGGGCCTCCAGGCGCCCCCGGAACTGCTCGCCATCCACACCAACATGCCCGGTGCGGTCCCACCCGAGATCGACCTGTTGTTCCAGGGCGACACCACCGGCGCGAACAACGCCATGGGTTCGCTGCCATCCGGTCTCTCCGCCGAGGAGATGCGTGCCGCCGAGGAGGTCAACTTCGTCTGGAAACATGTGGCGTACGCCCTCATGATGGCGACCCGTCCGCAGACGCTGACCGGGCTGGCGGATTCCCCGGTCGGCCTGGCCGCCTTCCTGCTCGACCACGACGCGAAGAGTCTGGCGCTGATCGCGCAGGTCTTCGACGGGGCCCAGGCGGGCCTGACCCGCGACGACATCCTGGACAACATCACGCTCTACTGGCTGACGAACACCGCGATCTCCGCAGCCCGCCTGTACGCGGAGAACAAGCTCTCGTTCTTCGCCACCAAGGGCGTCACCATCCCGGTCGCCGTGAGCGTCTTCCCCGACGAGCTGTACGAGGCGCCGCGGAGTTGGGCCGAGCAGGCGTACCCGAACCTCATCCACTACAACAAGCTCGACATGGGCGGGCACTTCGCGGCCTGGGAACAGCCGAAGGTCTTCTCCGACGAGATTCGCGCCGCCTTCCGGTCGCTTCGCTAGATGGCCGTGCACCTGCCCCCGTTGAACGGGGCCGCCGAGTGGCTCAACTCCGCGCCACTCGGCCCCGCCGACCTGGGCGGACGCGTCGTCCTGGTGAACTTCTGGACGCTGACCTGCATCAACTGGCTGCGCCAGGAGCCGTACGTGCGGGCCTGGTCGCAGGCGTACGGCGACGACGGGCTGGTCGTCGTCGGGGTGCACACCCCGGAGTTCGGCTTCGAGCACGACGTCGGCTGGGTGCGGCGGGCGGTCGAGGCCCGGTCGATCGACTACCCGGTCGCGGTCGACAACGACTACGCGATCTGGCGTGCCTTCGACAACCACTACTGGCCGGCGCTCTACTTCGCCGACACCAACGGCGTCATCCGCGACGACCACTTCGGCGAGGGACGCTACCCGCAGTCCGAGCGGGTGCTCCAGCAACTTCTCGGCATCGAGCGGGACCCCGTACCCGTGCGGGGGGTCGGCCCGGAGGCGGAGGCCGACTGGGACAACCTGCGCACGCCCGAGACGTACCTCGGTTTCGGTCGCGGCGACCACTTCGCGTCGCCGAACGGCCCCGCGCTCGACAAACGCCGCGCCTACGACCTGCCGGCGAGCCTGGGTCTCAACCAGTGGGCCCTGGCGGGGGAGTGGACGATCGGGTCGGAGAACGTCGTGCTGGACCGGGCCGGTGGCGGCATCTCCTTCCGGTTCCACGCCCGCGACGCGCATCTCGTGCTGGCCCCCGGGGCGGGACGGTCGATCCCGTTCCGGGTACTGCTCGACGGCGACGCTCCCGGCCCGTCGCACGGCGTCGACGTCGACGAGAACGGCGACGGCGTACTCCAGGACGGCCGCCTCTACCAGCTCGTCCGCCAGGACGGCGCGGTCCGGGAGCGGACCCTGGAGATCACCTTCGACGAGCCCGGCGCGCAGGCGTACGCCTTCACCTTCGGCTAGCCCACCGCTGGCCCGGGATAGTGTCGACCGCTGTGACAACGCCTGAGATCACCATCGCCACCCCAGCCGACCGCGACGCGGTGGTCGGTTCACTGGTCGCCGCGTTCGTCAAGGATCCCGTCCTGCGGTTCCTGTTCCCCGACGAGGAGACCTATCCGCGCTACGCCGCCGCCTTCTTCGGGCACCTCTTCGACAAGCGGGTGCACCGGTCGTCGATCTGGACGATCGGTGGCGGCGCGTCCGTCGCCATCTGGGAGCCACCGGCTGCCGGGCCGACCGCTGTGCACGGGTCGCCGAAGGAAGGTCCTTACCCGGCCGACGTGCTGGCCCGGGTGCAGGGCTACGACGACACCGTGCACACCGCACTGCCGACGTACCCGTTCTGGTATCTCGGTGTCCTGGGCACCCACCCCGACAGCGCCGGGCGCGGTTGGGGTCGGGCCGTCATGCGGGCCGGGTTGGCTCGTGCCGCCGCCGACGGCCTGCCGGCGATCCTGGAGACCAGCAACCCGGGCAACGTCGAGCTGTACCGCCGGGCCGGCTGGGAGGTGGTGGGCACCCTGGCGGAGCCCGTGCCCACCTGGATCATGCAGCAGCCGCCCCGCTGACAGCCGAGGCCACCGGAGCTGAGAAGCATGCTGGCCCACCCGACCGATGCGGGCAGCGGATGTCGGGTGGGCCACCGGCCCCGCGACCTAACGTCGGTGCTCGACAGGGAAGGAGGCCCGGGTGCTGGATCGGCTCAACGAGGCCATGGCCTACATCGAGCGGCACCTCGACCAGAAGATCGAGGTGACCGAGCTGGCGCGGATCGCGCTGACGTCGGAGTACCACTTCCGGCGGCTCTTCTCCGCGCTGGCCGGCATGCCGCTGTCGGAGTACATCCGTCGGCGTCGGCTCACCGTCGCGGGCGCGGACGTGCTGGCGGGGGAGCGGACGCTGCTCGACGTCGCGGTGCACTACGGCTATGGGTCCGCCGAGGCGTTCGCCCGGGCGTTCCACGCCGTGCACGGCGTGGGGCCCGGAGAGGCTCGGCGTACGGGGGCAGCGCTGCGTGCCCAGCCCCGGATGTCCTTCCGACTCACCGTGGAAGGGAGCGGCAGCATGGAGTACCGAATCGTCGACAAGGACGCGTTCGCGCTGGTGGGGCGCAAGGCTCGGGTCCCGCTGGTGCACGAGGGGATGAACCCGGCGATCGTCGCGTTCATCCGGAGCATCGACCGGGAGACCACCGCGCGGATCGAGGCGCTCTCCGATCAGGAGCCGAAGGGGATCGTCAACGTCAGTGACAACCTCGCCGACGGCCGGCAGGAGGGCACCGAGCTGGACTACTGGCACGGGGTGGTGACCGGCGCCGCGCCGCCGGAGGATCTGGACGCGCTGCCGGTGGCGGCCGGCACGTGGGCGGTGTTCACCACGTCGGGGGCGTTTCCGCAGGCGGTGCAGTACCTGTGGCGCGACGTGTTCACCCAGTGGTTTCCGTCCAACCCGTACCGCAGCCGACCGGGACCGGAGATCTCCCGGGTGCGGGTCACCGCGGACGGGACCGAGGCGGACGCCGAGTTGTGGATCCCGGTGGAACGGGTACCCACCCCTATGTAGAGTTCCGATATAGTAGCCGGATGCGGATCACCATTCCGGTCGCGAAGGTGCTCTCGGCGTTGCTCGCCGAGCCCGACGCGCAGCGCTACGGGCTCGACCTGATGCGCATGACCGGTCTGCCCAGCGGCACCCTCTACCCGGTGCTGCACCGGCTGAGCGGGGCCGGCTGGCTGGCCGCCGACTGGGAGGCGATCGACCCGGTCGCGGCCGGCCGGCCGGCCCGCCGCTACTACCGGCTCACCGCCGTCGGGGTGACGCAGGCCCGCCAGGCACTCGCCGACCTGCGTGCCGCGATCCCCGGCGGGCGCCCCGCCTGGGGCGGCACCGAGCCCACCGGCGCGCCGGCGTGGTGACCCGTCGCGCCGCCGAGCTGCTGTTGGAGTTGGCCGCCCGCCGCTGGCCCGCCGACGTGCGGGACGACCTGCGCCGGGAGTGGGCCGCCGAGCTGCACGTGCTCGCCGAGAGCGGTCACCGGACCAGGATGGTGGGCTTCGCGGTGAGCCTCGCCGTCAGCCGCGCCGGCGCCCCGCTGGTCGACCGCGGCCTGCTTCGCGGTCGAGCCCGCCGCACCGCAGCCGCGCTACTGCTGTCCCCGTTCGCCGCCGTCGGGATTGTGGCCGTCGGTGCGCTGGCGATGTTTCCCATCTACAACTGGTTGATGGTCCGGGCGAGTTGGGCGGAGCGGGCGCAGAAGCCGATCTGGACGACAGTCGTCATCGTGCTGGGGGTGGGGCTGGCGGTGCTCGCCGCCCGCTGGGCCCGACACACCACCCTCGACGGCCCGCTGCGCATAACGCTCGGCGTGGTGCTTCCCGTCGGGGTGGCCGTGATCCTGTTCCTGTCGGTCACCAACCCGGAGAGCCTCGCCGGCGCCGTACCCGGGCTGTTGCTGTGGTTGGCCGGCCTGACCCTCGCCCTCTGGGCCGCGGCGAGCCTCGCCGCCCGAGGTCGCCTCCGCGCCGCCTGGTGGGTGGGCATCCTCGGCGCGCTCGTCGCGGCGGACCTCGCGGTGATCCTCGCCGTCGTCGACACGTACCCCGGCGGTGTCGGTGTCGGGCCGGTGATCGAGGCACGGGAGCAGGTCGACCGGATCTCCGCGCCGCTGTGGCTGTTCGCCTGCTGGACGGACTGGAACTTCGGCCTGCCCCGGCCGATCCAGTGGGAGATATTCCTGATCACCAACCGGGTGCTGGTGGAACCCATGCTCTACCTGGCGTGCACGCCCTACGCGCTCGCGTACGCCATCCGGGCGGCCCGATCGGCGCCGACCGCACCGGTCGTCCTCACCGAGAGCCCCACGCCGGCCTGACAGCGGGCCTCAATCGGGCACGTCGTCCCAGGTGATGCCCGGCTCCAGGTAACCGGCCACCTGATTCTCGCGAAGCGCGTAGGCGATGACCAGCAGAGCGTGCTTGTCCAACTCGGGCAGCCCGTCCAACGGGAACCACCGCACCGCCAGCGACTCGTCGTCGTTGACCCGGGCGGTACCGGCCACCACCCGACACAGGAACCCCAGGTTCAGGTATTCGCAGCGGTCCCCGTTCGGGTACGTGTGCGGGTGCGAGACGGCGCTGGACATCCGCACCGGCGCGACGTCCAGACCCGTCTCCTCCCGCACCTCGCGGACCAGCGCGGTGGCCGGCTGCTCGCCCGGCTCGACGAAACCACTGACCACCGACCAGCGCCCGTCATCGGCACGTTGGCCGAGCAGCAGCTCGCCGGCGTCGTTGCGGACGACCGCGCTGACACTCGGCAGCCAGAGCAGGTCGTGACCGACGTGCTTGCGCATCCCCACGATGTAGTCCGGAATCGCCATCCGGCGATCATAGATGCGACCCGCAGCGGGGCTCACCTGCGCATCTCCTGGAGTTCCAGTCCCACACGTTTCGCCATTTCAGCCCGACGAACGCGATGCATATCTACTGTGGAGAGGGTCGGCGACTTGTGCGATCCGGTGGCGGCCGGCCGGTTCGCGGTGCACAGTGATTCCCATGAGCGACAGCGGACGTGGTGGGCAGTTCTACTGGTGCACCCGGCATCACCGGGTCGAGACGGACGCCGACGTGTGTCCGGCGAAGCACGTTCTCGGCCCGTACGACTCGGCGGCCGACGCGGAGAACGCCCTGCAACGGGTGCAGGAGCGCAACGAAGCGTGGGATGCCGAGGACGCTCGTTGGGCCGGGGAGGACAGATAGGCGGCGCGGGACGGCTCGCGCCGAGATATTTCGTGCTCCGCGAGGACGCACGCGAGAGCACGTCCCCCGAGGAGGGAACCACGATGGCCGAAGCACAGCAGGCCACCACGCGCCCGGCCGCCCGACGCACCACCGCGAAGAAGACCGCCGCGGCGGAGCGGAACACGGCGGCGAGCCGGACCACCCCCGTACGCAAGTCCACCACGGGCGCCGCGAAGGCACCGGCCCGGAAGGCCGCCGGCGCGGCGGGCCGCGCCCCGGCCAAGAAGACCACCACGGCGGCGAAGAAGGCCCCCGCGAAGAAGGCCACGACCAAGACCACCGCCGCGGCCAAGAAGGCGCCGGCGAAGACCTCGACCGCCACCCGCAAGACGACCGCCACCGCCAAGCGCACCCCGGCGTCGTCGGCGAAGAGGACGAGCGCCGCCGCGAAGAAGACCACCGGCGCGGCGAAGAAGACGGTGAGCGCGGCGAAGAAGACCACCGCCTCGGCGGCGAAGAAGACCACCGCCGCCGCGAAGGCACCGGCCCGTAAGACCGCCACGGCGACGAAGGCCCCGGCGCGCAAGACCGCGACCAAGGCTTCCGCCGTCAAGAAGACGGCGGCGGCGAAGGCCCCGGCGAAGAAGGCCCCGGCGAAGAAGACCGCGTCGACCCGTCCCAGCGGCGGCGCGCGCAAGGCCCCGGCCAAGAAGGCCCCGGCCGCGAAGGTGACCAGCACCTCGTCGACCACCGCCCGCAAGGCGGCGGCGAAGAAGGCCCCGGCGAAGAAGAGCGTCGCGGCCAAGGCGTCGGCCCGCAACGTGACCGCCCGCAAGTCCCCGGCCCGTCCGGCCGCCGCACGAGCCACCGCCGCGACGAGCACGCGCAGCGCCGCTCGGAAGGCGACCGGCTGAGGGCGGGCCACCCCTCGCCGGCCGGAATTCTCGGCCGGTCTCCGGAAGCGGATCACCCGTGGCGCTGTCAGGATTGATCCGTGGTCATCCGACGCGTACTCGCGCCCCGCATCGACTTCGGCGCGTTGCGCCGCGAGCTCGGCCTGCCCGAGGAGTTTCCGGCCGACGCCCAGCGTGAGGCCGACGAGGCGGCTGCGGCACCGCCGCGGCCGCCCGTCGACCGCACCGACGTACCGTTCGTCACGGTCGACCCGGCCGCCTCCCGGGACCTGGACCAGGCGATGCACCTCGCCCGCCGCCCCGGTGGCGGCTACCGGGTGCGGTACGCGATCGCCGACGTCGCCGCGCACGTCACCCCGGGCGGGGCGCTGGAGGCGGAGACCTGGCGGCGGGGGCAGACCATCTACCTGCCCGACGGCAACGTGCCGCTGCACCCGCACACTCTCAGCGAGGGCGCCGCCAGCCTGCTGCCCGACGACGACCGGGCGGCGGTGGTCTGGACCATCGACCTGGACGCCGACGGCGGCACCGTGGCCGTCGAGCTGGAACGCGCCCTGGTCCGCAGCCGGGCCAAACTCGACTACACCGGGGTGCAGGCGGCAGCCGCGGCCGGACGGCTCCCCGACCCGATCGCGCTGCTGCCCGAGATCGGCGACCGGCTGACCGCCCGCGGGTTGCGTCGCGGCGCTATCAACCTGCCGCTTCCTGAGCAGGATCTGGAGCCCGACGGCGACGGCTGGCAGCTGGTGCTGCGCGCGCCGGTGCCGATGGAGGAGCACAACGCGCAGATCTCGCTGCTGACCGGGATGGCCGCCGCCGACATCATGCTGGCCGGTCGGGTCGGTCTGCTGCGGACCATGCCGGCGCCGAAACCGGAGGCGGTGCAGCGGCTCCGGGCCGCCGCCGCGCCGCTGGGCGTGCAGTGGCCGGACGGCGTGGGCCCGGGTCCGGTCATCGCCGGTCTGGACGCCGCCCAGCCGCGCGCCGCCGCGTTCATCGACCAGGCGGCCGAGCTGATGCGCGGCGCCGCGTACACCGCCTTCGACGGGGCGCTGCCGGAGCAGCCGGAACACGGCGGGGTGGCCGCCGCGTACGCCCACGTGACGGCGCCGTTGCGGCGGTTGGCCGACCGGTACGCGACCGAGGTCTGCCTGGCCCTGCACGCCGGGCAGCCGGTGCCGGACTGGGCGCGTGCCGCGCTGCCCCGACTGCCCGAGGTGATGGCGAGCACGGACCGGGTCGCCTCGGCGGCCACCCGGGGTGCCCTCGACCTGGCCGAGGCCGCGGTGTTGGAGCACCGGGTGGGGGAGACCTTCGACGCGGCCGTCCTCGACGTCGACGCCCCGCCCAACGGCAAGTCCCGGCCCCGACCGCCCGGCGGCACCGTCGCGCTGGACGCCCCACCGGTACGCGCCCGCTGCGTCGGTCAACTGCCGCTCGGCGAACGGGTCCGGGTCCGTCTGGTCACCGCCGACCCGGCGGCCCGCACCGTCCTGTTCGAGCTGGCCTGACGCGCGCCTGGCCTCCTTCACCCGTGGCCAGCGGGGATTGTCACAGCGCTCGCCGCTGCTGACCTCGCGAGCGGTTTGCGAGGATGAGGCCATGGCATACGACGCGAGCACGCTGCCCGACGTGTCCGGGCTGACGGTCGGCATCATCGGTGGCACCGGCGACCAGGGGCGGGGCCTCGCCTACCGGTTCGCGCGGGCCGGCCAGACGGTGCTGATCGGTTCCCGGTCGGCCGAGCGGGCCGCCGAGTCCGCGGCCGAGATCGCCGCCCTCCCCGGGGTGCCGGCCGGCGGCAGCGTCACCGGCGCGGCCAACGACGAGGTGGCCCGACGCAGCGACGTGGTGATCATCGCGGTGCCGTGGGACGGGCACGCCGCCACCGTCGCCGCTCTCGCCGGGCCGCTCGCCGGCCGGATCGTGGTGGACTGCGTCAACCCGCTCGGTTTCGACAAGCAGGGACCGTACGCGTTGACCGTTGCCGAGGGCAGCGCCGTGCAGCAGGCCGCCGCGTTGCTGCCCGACTCCCGGGTCTGCGCGGCGTTCAACCACGTCAGCGCCCCGCTGCTGGCCGACCCCGAGGTCGACCGGATCGACCTGGACGTGCTGATCTGCACGGAGGACCGCGAGCTGGTCGACATCGTGGGCGCGCTCGCCGCCCGGATCCCCGGGATGCGGGGCATCTACGCCGGCCGGTTGCGCAACGCCCACCAGATCGAGGCGTTCACCGCCAACCTGATCGCCATCAACAAGCGCTACAAGGCGCACGCCGGCATCCGGGTCACCGACCTCTGACCGAGCGGCGTGATCGACTCCGGTTCCATGAAGTCGCGGGGGGGGGGGGGGGCGGGGCCCCCCCCCGGGGGGGGCCCCCCCCGGGTGGGGGGGGGGCGGGGGGGGTGGGGGGGGTGGCGCCGGCGGCGCCCGGGGGGGCGGGCA